>CAILQW010000023.1 GCA_903836515.1 Candidatus Omnitrophota bacterium
GCATTTCCTTTCCCGCTGACCGTAAAAACAAGGGGGTTCTGGCTTTAAATCCAGATTATACCATGTTTCAGGCAATAACAGCGTCGGAAATCGCTCCCTGAATAGTCAATTTAGCAACCTAATTCAATACCAGTGCCTGAATTTCAAATACGCCAAAAGCAAATAGGCGATAAGCGCGACCCATAATTGAGACAGCAGCGCGTTGCGCGAAGTGCCAACAAAGCTTTTGACTTTGAGCAACTGCTTGATTGTTTTAAAGAACAGTTCGATTTGCCAGCGATCTTTGTAGATAAGGGCAATGGTTTTGGCAGACCAATCCATGTGATTGGTCAAGATGACAATAATCTTCCCGGTCACAGGATCTTTGGAGCGGATGCGCCTTAAACGACAGGGGCAGTTCTTTTTGGCGTAGAATCCGGTAAATTCAATAATGTGATCAGAATAAATATCTTTATGATTAACAGGGCGGCGTTCAATAACTTTATAACGCGCTTTTTTCTTAAGACGAGTAACAAAGAATACCGATTTGTCGACGAGAGTATTAAACCAAGCAAAGTCGTTATAACCGCGGTCAAATACGATGACATCGCCTGATTCCATCGGGATATTGGGAGCTATCTTTGATTCATGAACTTTGCCCTCGGTCATTGTCATGAATGTGGGTAAATAACCGGAATGGTTGAGTTTTACGTGGAGTTTAACGGCTCCTTTAGTGGTTCTGAATTTTGCCCAGTCATATAAAGACAGGCACAGCTCAATCGTGGTTCCATCAAGGCTGTAAAGCGGGTTTTTGAAACGAAATTTATGTTTGGGCGCAACGGACTGACATTTGGACAGCATCTTTTCAAAGATTGTTTTAAACAGTTCATGGCTACGGTGTTCATTGGCGTAAGCCAGTGTTGAGCGGTGAACGGGTTTAATGCCCAAATGATAAAGATGTTTTGATTGCGTTGCAAGGCCGGCCCGGATGCCACGCAAATTATCGATGCCGGCTATTTGGCCAAAGAACATGGCCACAAAATGATTCCAGGAGCTGAACCCACGGGAGTGGTATTCGGTTCCTGTCTTTAAAACGGCGCTTTGGAATTCATGTCTCGGAAACATTTGTAGCATTTGACCTAAGAGTGTACTATTATGAGCCATAGCCTGATCCTCCTACTTGCCGACGGGAATCGGCATGGTTGACGTTGTTTGCATCAACATCATAGGACAAGATCGGGCTTTCTTACATCGTTAACTTGGACGCAAGTGAATTAATATGTACATAAGATTTCTTGCATCCTAAGCGCGGTTCAATGATCTCTATCGGCCCGACGGAGGGCAAATCGAAATGAGTTATTACAAGGTCCTGGGGTTAGAAAAAGAGCCTTTTTCGACGAGCCCTGATCCTGAATTCTTTTATGATTCAACCCAGCATAAGGCGGCGCTGTACCGTTTAAGAGTGGCGATCGAATTACGACGGGGATTAAGCGTTGTCCTGGGCGATGTCGGGACGGGCAAGACCACACTCAGCCGGAAATTGTCGCAACTGCTTTCCGAGGATCCGGCCATTATCGCGGCTGTTAATCTTAATCCGATCTACGACACGGAACAGCAATTCCTCGACGAACTTGCCCAGCGATTTGGCATCAAAATAAACTTCTCCGGCGGGGTGAAAGTCCTTGATTATATGAAAGTGATCGAGAAATTCCTGTTTGAACAATGCGTTCAGGAAAACAGGACGGTGGTCCTTATTATTGATGAGGCACAGAAATTGACCGACCCATGCCTTGAGATCCTGCGCTCGCTGCTCAATTATGAAACTAATGAACATAAAACATTACAGCTGGTTTTGCTGGGGCAGATGGAGCTTTTGCCGCGGTTAAGCCGTATTGCGAATCTTTGGGACAGGATCGCGTTCAAATGCGTCATCGATCCTCTGGATGAAAACACCGTCAGGGAACTGATCAATTTCCGGCTTCATCAGGCGGGATATCGCTTGCCGCAGCCGTTGTTCAGCGATCCCGCGATCAAGGCGATCTTCGATCACACGCGCGGGTATCCCAGAAGAATTACCATGATCTGTCATGACGCTTTGGAGCATTGTTTTATGTACAACAAGTCCGTTGTTCAGCAGGAAGATATTCAGCTTTTGTGTGAAAAGGAACTCAGGCCGGTGCTGGTTTGAAAAAGAACAGATGAACCCAGATATTTCTCCTGAAGAGCGGTTGTTCAATGTGATAAAGACGGGGAGAAAGCCTGTCCGTCTGGAATCCGCCGGGGGTATGGCAACGATCGAGCCGCCGATGGCGTCGTTTTTCTCGAACATTGATCTGCCTAAAATCAACAATGGGTTACTGGCTTGCCTGGCGATACTCGTGTTCCTGGCGGTCGGTTTGTTTTTTAACAAAAGAGAACTCTCTTTGCAAAAACTGTCCGAACTTCCTTTGGATAATGTGCTGCCCGCCAGGAGTGAGACGGTGGAGCCGTATCAACCGGTCGGCGTTTATGTACAGCAAGTCAAGAAGCGGGATATTTTCCGTCCCGTTACCGCCGAAAGCGCGGCGGCAGGTGACAGCCTGGCGGCCACTAACAAGGATTTTGTCTTGTCCGGTATTTATATGGGGCCGGTCCCGCAGGCTATCATTACAGTAAAGCCCGAGCAGAAAGCTTACTTTCTCAAGGAAGGCGAGGACATAAAAGGGTATAAAGTAAAATCTATACAGAAGAACAAGGTCATTTTGCAACGGGGCGATGAGGAAATAGAACTCTTATGAAATTTGCTATCAAAGTCCTGATCTTCTTATTTTCCATGACCGCTGTCGGGCTGGCGCAGGGCATGCCTTCAACGGAAAACGCGCTTACCCCGCCTAAGCACGCCGCGGACGCGACGGTCCCGGCGGCGTTGTCTGTTGACGAAGCGCTGAACCAGCACATGGAGCTGGATCTGCGTGATTTGGATATCGTCGATGTGCTTAAGTTCCTCGCCATGAAAGGCGGGATCAACATCATCGTCAGTAAAGATGTCGCCGGGAAAGTTTCTCTTTTCCTGAAAGATGTTTCCATCAAAGACGCGCTTGAGATCATCCTGCAGGCTAATAATCTCGCCTATGAAAAGCGCGGCGATATTATTTATGTGATGACGGACGCCGAGTATAAATCGATCAAGGGCAATAATTTCAAGGATACTCGTCAGATCAGATTGTTCAATCTTAAATACACCAAGCCCGACGCTGTTTTCAAGGCGCTTGATACCTTGAAAAGCGATATTGGTAAACTTATCGTGGACGAGGAAACGGGCACCGTCGTCGTGATGGATACTCCCGAAAAGATCAAGGCCATGGAGCCTGTTATCGCGGACCTCGACCAGCGGCCGTCAACCATGACCTTTACCCTGCAATATGCCAAGGCGAAAGATGTGTACACTATGTTGTTGACCCGGCTGGATGTCAAGAAGACTGGCACGGTGACAATGGATGAACGGGAGAACCTGATCATCGTGACGGCATTGCCTAATCGAATGAAAGAGGTTGAAGAGGTGGTCAAGAGCCTGGATCAAAAGACCAAACAGGTTTTGCTGGAAGTCAAGATCCTTAAAGTTGTGTTAAGTGATCATTTTAATATGGGGGTGGACTGGAACAAGATCCTGACATCCGTCAAGAAAGGCGGTGTCAACATATCCAATGTGTTCAATACCACCTCCAGCACATCCACCAATTATTTTCAGCTGGGCATGGGCGGGTCGGGGCATAATTATTCGGCGATCCTTGAGGCGCTTGCCGAGTTTGGCGAGACCCGCAACCTGTCGTCGCCCAGTATCGCGGTCACCAATGGTGAGCTCGCCAAGATCCATATTGGCACAAGCCAGCCGTACGTGACCACCACCCAGGCGGTGGGTTCTACCACATCATCCACATCCGCCCAGGTTACCTTTATTGATGTTGGTGTGCAGATGGAAGTGACGCCCATTATCAATGACGAAGGCTTTGTCACAATGAAGATCAAGCCTGAGGTTTCTAGTGTCGATTCCAATCTGACGTATCAGATCGCGGCCCAGGTCAATAATACTGTCCCGGTCGTGGCCCGGACGACCGCTGAAACGAATGTGATGGTCAAAGACGGGACGACGATCATCATCGGGGGCCTGAGGAAGGACGAAAAGATCAAGACGGTCACGAAAGTGCCGTTCCTGGGAAATATTCCGCTGATCGGCGCGGCGTTTCGCAGTAAAAAGGAGGACGTGGAAAAAGATGAGATCGTGGTTTTTATTACGCCTCACATCATATCAGGGGATACACCCGCGTCCGACGAAGGGTTAAAACCTAAAGGGATAAGGGCACAGGAATGAAGAAGACGATCAAATTGATCATCGGCGTTTTCCTTTTGGCATGTTTTACGGTGCCAGCGGGAGGGCTCGCCCTGGCCGAGGACTCGACGCTGGATCAGTTAAAGGCGCGTAACGCGGAGCTGGAAGCAAAGAATACTCAGTTAAGTATGCAGTATAATGACGTTGTTAACGACCGGGACGCGCTTCTCAACAGGCTTAAAAGAAACATCGAAGAGAATATGGAGTTGAAAAGCGCGGCGCGGGAGTCAGGGAAAAGAGCCCTGAACCGGCAAAAGACTCCCGATCCTGTAGTATTAAGAGAGAAGGTGAAGAACACTACGATCGAACTTTTGCAGGAAAAAACGAAGAACGACAGGCTGGAACGGGAAGCCGCCAATACGCATTATAATCTGGGTGTTATTCTTCAGGAACAGAATAAAGCCGATCAGGCCATCAAAGAATTTGAAATGGCGCTCAAGACCAATCCGGACGACGGCGATGCGCACTATAATCTGGCCCTGATCTACGATAAGGCTAAAAACAACAGGGAACTGGCGATCCGTCATTACGATAAATATCTTAAAATCAATCCTGAGGCCGAGGATGCGTTAAAGGTCAAAGAACGCCTGACGGACCTGGATAACGAGAACAAAATCTGGGGAGACCCCAAAGTCAAAGGCCTTGGTCAAAAAGAGAAGCTGGGCCGACCGTGAACTAGGTTTGTGCGGATAGAAATCAGCTTTAATTTAAATGAGTTGCAGAGGGATTCAGTGGTTGCAATCTTTACAACAACTGCTGCCGATGGTGTAGTTTTTGGAACTGTCCCCAATTGGGGTACAGTTTAAATTAGAGTTGGAAGATGGCAGAAAACACGCCGGGGGTCTGGCGATTTTCTACCTAATGCGGGTTTTTACTTCTTGTTAGGACACTGGTTGGAATATAAACTATAACTTATGTCGCGAGAAGACGAGATCATTCAGAAAACCGTCGACGTTTTAACGAAGAGTTTACATCCTTCGCGTATTGTCCTTTTTGGGTCACGGGCCAAAGGGACAGCCCATCATGGTTCCGATTTTGATTTTGCGCTGGACATGTCAAGGCCTGCGGCATCGATAAACCGCCATATTCAGGAAAAGATTGAACAATTCTCCGGACTCTACGGGGTCGACTTAATCTTTCTTAACGACGTGAGCCAGGATTTCAGGGAAATAGTGCTAACGACAGGAAAGACTGTTTATGAACAGTGAGATCTCCCTGGCATTGAGAAAAATGTCCGATGCCTTAAGCCGTTTCAAAGAATGCCTTCATCATCCTTTAACTCAACTTGAGCGCGGGAGAGAAAATGACAACAGTTAAAGAAATTGAAATGGCTATTGCTGAATTGCCAGCAAACAAATTTGCTGTTTTAAGAACTTGGTTCGAAGAGTTTGATGCGGTCTTGTGGGATAAACAGTTCGAGGCCGATGCCGAGGCGGGCAAAATCGATGCTATGGCCGGTAAGGCGCTGACGAATCTTAAAAAGGGTAAGTGCAAAGAATTATGAAGCATTTTGCCGATGCTTCATTCTGGAGTTGTTATCACAAACTTCCTTTTGCCCTTCAACGATTAGCAGATAAGGCTTTTCGGTTACTTAAACAGGACCTAAATCACCAATCTTTACATCTTAAGAGGGTTAATCAGTTCTTGTCTGTTAGGGTCGGGATGAGTTGTCGGGCTTTAGGTGTTTCGTCCAACGATGGCAACCTTGTTTGGTTTTGGATTGGAACTCATAGGGAATACGAGAGACTAATAAAATAAATTTTATTAGCAATCAGAACTTCGAAAGGCAGATTCGCGTGTTTCTTGAAGGTTAGCAATGATTTGCTCTTTCGTCATGTTTTTGAACGGGTTAGGCAGAGTTTTAGCCAATTCACGTGCTTTATACAAATGCTTAAGGGCTTTAGCGCCTTTGGATGTAATCGTTTTGTACCTCCTATGAGATTAATATACTAAGAACGGGTGGGTGTCAAATGAAGGGAAACATCTTCGCAATGTTATGTGTCGGGGTATGCTTGGTGGTTTTCTTCCCTTTGTCCGCCCGGGCGAATGGACTTACGGTCGCCAATGCCGGGCTTGGTTTGCAGGATACGGTCAACCATACATTTGTCATTTCGTTTGACATGACCTGGGCGAATGCCTGGCGGGATTCCGACGCCACTATTACCGCCGCGACTGGCAATTACGACGCGGCCTGGGTCTTTATCAAGTATTCGACCGATGGCGGCACCACATGGAACCATGCCACCCTAAAGGCCGCAGGAGGAACCGCGACTTCCTCAGGGAACGGGATCATTAACCCAACGGGGTTTTCAGGCGGGACGGCTACGGTCGCAGGGGCGAGTAAAGCGCTGGATGTGGTGGTGCCGACGGAGGCGACTTCGGGAAAGAAAGGCGCCTTTGTGCAGATCACCAGCGGCCAGGGCAGTACGGTTTCCGGCACCCTTAATTCCACTGGGCTACAGTTTCTTTGGGATTACGGCACGGATATCGGCACTTCAGGCGCTAATGATATTACAGCCGCGACCACTCTTATCGATGTGATGGCCATCGAAATGGTCTATATCCCGCAGGGGTCGTTTTATGCAGGAACGCCGACAGCGAATGCGGGAGGTTTGACGGGGTATTTCTTTGGGGGTGGGACGGCGTTGCCGTATCAGATCACGTCAGAAGGGGCGATCACGATCGCGAAC
>CAILQW010000024.1 GCA_903836515.1 Candidatus Omnitrophota bacterium
ATTACGATCATGGCATCGACCCAGTGCGGCAAAACCGAGTCCATGTTCAACATGGTGGGTTATGCCGTGGCGCAGGATCCGGGGCCGATGTTGTTGGTCATGCCGCGTGAGGATGACGCAAAGAGCATTTCTTCACGGAGAATCATTCCGATGCTGTTTATTTCACCGGATTTGCGGTCGCACCTTACGTCAAATTCTGATGACATTACCAAGATGGAGATATCGCTTGATCGGATGACGATCTTTTTGTCTGGCGCAAACTCACCGGCTGGATTAGCGCAGAGGCCGATCCGATATTTATTTTTGGATGAGACGGACAAGTATCCGGCTTTTGCGGGTAAAGAGTCAGATCCGATCAAACTTGCCACGGAACGCACGCGTACTTTCTGGAATCGAAAGATTGTGAAGTGTTCTACGCCGACAACCGAGGAAGGATACATCTTTCGTGAATATGAACGCACGGACATGCGGAAGTTTTATGTTCCCTGCCCATTCTGTGGCAAGGCGCAGGTTTTGTCATGGCCTCAGGTGAAATGGCCGGAAGGAGTGCGCGATCCAGAAGAAGTAAAAGCAGGGAGGCTGGCGTGGTATGAGTGCATTAAATGCAAAGGTCGGATCACCGATGGCATGAAACAAAAAATTCTTACTAAGGGCGAATGGATATCAGAAAACCAGCAGAGTGGAAAGCGTAGTACACGGGCAGGGTTTTGGATCAATGCTATCTATTCGCCGTGGTTATCATTTTCTGAAATAGCGGCGGAGTGGTTGAACTCATATCAGCGGCCAGAATTGTTGATGAATTTCGTTAATTCGTGGCTGGCAGAACCGTGGCGGGAAGTTATTGGACGAACTCGACCAGACGAGATTAAGGCGTTAGCACGGTCATATTCAGCAGGGACTGTGCCAGAGGGCGTATTGGTGTTAACGGGAGGGGTTGACGTTCAGAAAGATCATTTTTATGTGGTTATCCGTGGGTGGGGGTATTTACAGGAATCATGGCTCATTTTAGCGGCACGGCTGGAAAGTTGGGACGATGTCGTTCAGGTGATGTTTCGCACATCATATCAGCCAGAAAACACCAATCTTGGCGCGTTGCCCGTCAGGGTTACCTGCATTGATACGGGGTATCGGACATCAGAAGTTTATGAAGTATGTCGGGAGTGGCGGGATATAACGCGCCCGATTAAGGGGAGAGATCAACTGGGTGGCATACCGTTTAGGGTCACCAATCTTGATAAATTCCCGGATGGGAGCGTGTTACCGGGCGGCCTTCAGCTTTGGAATCTTGATACCACCTATTTTAAAGACAAGGTTATGCGGTTGATTAAAAACACCGCTGTTGATGCGCCGGGTGGTTGGCATATCCATAAGAACCCGTCAGAAGATTATGCAAAGCAATTGTGCGGAGAGGCAAAGGTTTTAGTGCGTGACACTAAAAAGCGCCGGTTTAGAGAAGAATGGCGGCCGGTGACAACACACGCGGCAAGCCATTTATTTGATGCGGAGGTATACGCCACGGCCGGAGCTGAGATGCTTCGAGTATTTGATCTGCGTGACAGCGGGCTTTCGGTTCATCAGCCCACAGATGG
>CAILQW010000025.1 GCA_903836515.1 Candidatus Omnitrophota bacterium
AATAATCGATCATCTGGTTTGGTCTCCTTTTTCTTTTGGCAGATTAAAAGGATTGTACCCCGTATCGGGGTTCACCAAACCAGATTTATTATTAAAGAGTTATATTTTTATGTTCAACATTCAAGATTGAGCCAAAAATATGAATATAAGAACCTTAAAAATTATGAGTGTGATTTTCATGGGATGAACTTGAAGAAAAATGAACTTGTAGCTTATGGATAATAAATCATGACAACCGACCGGCAGCGATCATGCCATCGGAAAACAACATATCCTCGTCATAAAATATTCATGTAAACCGCCTCAAGATTCTTGACGGAACACCTCCAGTTATACCTTTCCTCAGCCCCCTTCCTGGCCGCTACAGACATCTTCCCCCGGAGCTCTGGATTATTCGCAAGCCTTAATATCCCCTCAGCCAGCTGTTCCGGGCTACGCGGCGCAATCAGCAACCCCGCACCACCCAGCATATGCCCCACCTCGCCCACATGGCTGGCAACTACCGGCTTTCCTGCCGCCATGTATTCGGCTATTTTCAACGGGCTTTTACAGCGCGTCACCTCATTGTCTTCAAAGGGAGCCACACAAATATCCGCGGCAGCAATATAATCCGGGATATCGTCATGCGGGATAAACCCTGTAAAAATAACCATTTGATCCAGCCCCAATTCCCTGGAAAAGCTTTCCAGCGGGCCAAGGTCCGATCCGCTGCCGACGATCATGACTTTTAACGGGATACCCGTATTTTTCTGCACAATGATCTTGGCCGCCTGCAGGAACATCCTGACATACTGGCATGAATGCAGCTGCCCGTGATAAAAAGCCACAATTTCGTCCGTTAAATCATGCTTTCTGCGAACCGCAGCGCCGCTGCGGCCCGGATAAAAACGTTTCAGGTCCGCTCCCACCGGAGCCACCACAACATTTTTTCCCTTGGCCCCGCGCTTGATAGACAATTTCCTTAACGCCTCACTGGACACACTGACGCTATCCGCAAGAAAAGGCAGGCAATTTTCCATCACATAAAAAGAAAACCCTATCAATAGAGACGATGGTGTCTTGTTCCGGATGGCCAGATCGAATATCCTTTCTTCCCAATCGTCCCAATCATAATGCAGCGGCTTGCCTGAAAACAGAGCGGCCAACAGCACGGGTATCACCGCATAAAAATGAGCTTTTTGAAAATGGATGATATCCGCCTGACAGGCAAGTTTATAAATAGCGGCTGCATTCTTGATGAATCCACCGCAGGAAATCCTCCTGTCGAGAGGAACAATCCTTATCCCCCGAAAGACACTCTGCTCCGATTGCGTTATCGGGAAATACCCCACGGTGACCTCATGGCCCCTGTCAGCAAGTTCATCGGCAAACTTCTTGATGCGGATCGTCCATGGTTCCATGGGTGAATTCAGGTCATGAGGATGGATCATTAAGATTCTCATGTCATCCTCCTGGAAAAATAATGGTCTTGCGAAAAAATTTGAGTGCCTGAAGGTAAAGCGCAAGGAGAAAATGATAAACAAGGATAAAGAACACAACAGGCAAATGAAAGACCCGCCGGAAAGACCTGCCCCAGGCCGGCTTCACAACAGGTGCCGCTTTCTTTAAGGCCGTCCTGTCCTGCGACGGGCTGTCGCCGTCATAAATACCCACAAAATTTGTCTGGATCCTCAAACTGCGCAAATATTTAAAAATCTCCTGCGCACGCCGTTTTCTGATCTCCAGGGTATTCCTGCCGTCAGCTGTTTCCCATCCTTCGCACCAATCTTTATCCGGGGGAAAAACAATGCCGAACTTTTCCGGCGATATCTCAAGGTCGGTCGCCGCCGTGATATTGCATGGATTAAGGCTTGAAACCGTATCCAGATAGTCGCGGACTTCTTCGAGACGCCTTTTGGTGATCTGAAAGTCCTCCTCCGTCTCGCCGGGGAACCCCATGATCAGATTGATCCAGGTATTGATCCCCGCCTCCTTGGTGCGCTTGAGCATGATTTGAATATCAGCGAAGGTAAACGGCTTGCCCATCTTCTCAAGGACATTATCCGCCAGGCTTTCAACACCATAGATGATCGTGGTCATCCCCGACTTCTTCAATTTTCGAAGCAATTCGACCTTCATATCCGTCCGGACGACGCCCTGGGCGGTCCAGTTTATCTTCAAGCCAGAACCGATGATAAGATCTGTCAGCTCATCCAGGACTTTTAAATTCCCGTTGAATAACAGGTCGTTGCACCGGAATGTTTTCTTGCCAAACCTGTCGTGCAGCGCCTTGATCTCCGCGAAAATATTCTTGGCCGAACGGGAACGAAACCTTCCGTTCCACATCCGCCAGTCATTGCAAAAAGCACAACGGTTGATACACCCCCGGCTGAAGATCATCGGGAGTTCACCCTGGACTTCATATTTCTCCAAAGGCAATTTCTCCCATGCCGGAAACGGGAGGGCATCCAGGTCGGCAATATAGGGCGGCAGTTGGATCATCTCACAGCTATGCACCGTGGCCGGGACAACACCGGCCCGTGTCACAGCCGTCCCCGCCTTGTACGCGGCCACGATCTCCAGAAAAGCCTCTTCGCCTTCTCCCATAACGATCAAATCGACAACACCTTCCGGGAGAAGTGATGCGGTATCCGTGCTTGATGTCAAGAACCGGAAAGGCATGCGCGGATGGCGGTGCAGAAAATTGCAGGAGGCACCGCCAAAAACAATGCGGATATCCGGCGACTTCCGACGGATGGCTTTGGCCATTTCAATGGAAAAAAGGATGTTGGCCCCATTCAGGGAAAATCCTGCGATGTTGTATTTCTGATCGACAATCCGTTGAGCCGATGCCTCGATAGCCCCTGAAAACTTGTCCCTGATCGTCGTAAACAATCTTTCCTGCGACCATAAATGAAAATTTTCCATCTGCCACAATCGCTTGTCATCCGCCGAAGCCGCCGCATATAAGGCAATGTTCATGTCCTGCACATCGCACGGCACGCCCTTATCTTCCAAATAAGCGGCGATATAGGCGACACCCATCGGGGGAAGGCACGTTCCCCACATGGGACAGACCACCAGCAGCACATCCTTGGAAAATAACATGTTTATGGCACCATTCTTGAAATGACTTTCAGGATATTCTTATGCAACGGGGGCAACAACCGCATCCGTTCTTTGACAATCATGTTTCTGCCGATATCATCGCAGCTTTTATAACACCCCATCTTGCAATTGGCGTCATTACCGATAAAATTGAAGAAAACATCGTCTTTGTTGAACCGCAGGGCCTTTTGACGGAATTCCTTCTGTTTCTGCGAATTCCATATGTCATGGAAAGAATGCCTGTACAGATTCCCCACCGGCATCCGGTGTGCTTTCAGACAAAAATTGACATCGCCGTCCGACATGACCCGGCTAAAGACCCAGCCCACATAACAGGGGGAATCCGCCAGGAAACCACTGTCATACTGCGCGTCTTCTGCCCCTGTATCGGCCAAACGACGCATAAAATGCTCAAGGTTCCCCACCTGCACGCGCGTCTTCTTCTGCTGTATACGACGGCACTGTTCAAGGACCGCTTCCCGCTGTGACTTGTCCAGGATCAGGCTGTCGGTGGCGCCCGGGATGGTATCGACAACCGTGAATTCAACACACTCCGACCCTGTTGCATCGGCGAAATCCACCATCTGTTCAACTTCCATGAAATTCAGGTTTGAAATGACATTGTAAATCTTGACCCGTGGCCCGCGCTGGCCTTTGACCGCATTGAGCATGGCCAGGGTGGACCTCAGGCGGTAGAATGCCGCCTCATCCTTGTTGGGATGGGTCAGGACATAGGTTTGCGGCGTGGCGGCCCAGATGCTCACTGTCATTTCATCCAGCCCCATGGCAATGACGCGTTTGACGACGGCTTCATTGACCAGCGTAAAATTGGTATTCACACAGCACTGCATGCCCCTGTGCTTGGCATGTTCCAGTATCCGCAGGATATCCGGATGCATGAACGGCTCGCCGCCGCCCGAAAAGAAAAGTTCCCGGGTCCCCAGATCGGCCAGTTCATCGATCAGGCTTTCGGCCAGCTGCAGCGGAATGGTCTTGTGGCGTTTGGATCCCCTGTACTGGCGTTCACCCAAAAGCGGAGAATTGCACCAGCAGCTGACACAATTATTATTGCATTTACTGGTCAGGTCTATCTGCACACAATCCGGCCCCTTGAAAGCCCGCGAGCCATGATAGATCCCCAAAATATTGAGGGCGTTCTTTTTAAACTTCTGGAATGTTTCCTGCCTGACCTGCCGCCGGGCTTTCAAACGCGCGTTCTCCGCCGAAAACCACGACACGCCCCTTGATCGCGTCTCCATCGACAAAACAACCATGCGCGCCCGCATCCAGCCCCATGCCTTCATCAAGGCGTTATACATACCCTGGCGCTTAAGACAGGCGCCAAACTTCTCCATATGCCCCCGAGGCGACACTGGCATGCGGGGCCTTGTTTTCCAGACATGCTCCTTCCAGATCCTGTCAGCCTGGCGTTTGGCCTGTTGAAGATCTGCGGCCCCCATGGTTTCGGTCCTCAGCATCGAACGCGCATTACCGTCGTAATCCTTCAGGTTGCGTGAAACGACAAACCCCTTCTGCTGAAGTTCCTCAAAATAGCGTGTGCCCGGAAAAGCCGTATTGATTGAAAACTGGAGGGAATCCGGGTCCAGTGACAACGCCAGATCGATGGTCTTCCTCACCGTCGCACGCGTTTCTCCGGGAAGCCCGAAAGAAAACGTCAGATGGGTCTTGATGCCCAGCGACTTGGTGAAACGGATCATCCTTTCCGCCTTGGCCAAATCCATCCCTTTATGGATATTGTCCAAAAGCTGCTGATCCGCCGACTCCACACCGTATTTCACGGCCTCAAGTCCCGCCTCGCGCAAAGCCAGGAGAATGTCCTCATCCATAATATCCGCACGCGCCATCATGGCCCAGGGAATATTCAATTTCCGGCGCAAGATCTCCCGGGAAAATTCCATCATGCGGAGTTTCCCGATATTGGTAGTGTCATCGTCGAAATAGATCGACTTGAACCCCGCCGTACGGACAAGATACTCCATCTCGTCGACAACATCCATGACACTGCGTGTGCGGTACCGGCGGCTGCCGTACATCAGCTGGGGCCAGACGCAAAAAGAACACTGGTAAGGACAGCCCCTGGAAGCCCACATCTGAACGCTGGGTTCCGGGATCCCGCCGGGAGTATCGTGATATTTATGCATGGGAAGCCCGTCACGCATCGGCCAGGGCAGCGCATCGAGGTTCTCCAGCAAAGGCCGCTCCGGATTGACGCGGATCTGCCCGCGATCCCGCCAGATGAGACCAGCTACGCCGTGTGCATCTTTCTTATCGGCCATCCTGCGGGCAAGCTCCAAGACGGTCATTTCGTATTCACCCGATAAAACAAAATGAATCGACGGATGGCGCTCCAGGAACAAAGGCTCCCGGATGTTCATTTCAGGGCCGCACAAAGCCACCGGCAATCCTGCCGGGAGGTTCTTGAGGATACCCAGGTCATTGTCCAGAGACGGCGGCGATGTTTCTGCCACAAGAAGATCCCATTGTCCTGCGGCCACGCGCACAACAAACTTATCGGCAGGGATCTCTTCTGCCACGGCATCGATGACCGTAACGTCAAACCCTTCCCGTTTCAAGAGTGCCGCCGCATAAGCCATAAAAAAGGGATACGGCAAATATCCTTCCTCTTCGGGCGTCTTGATATGCGGCCAGCGCGATCCGGCACGCACACCCCAATAACGCCCTTTCTTCCAGGGAAGATTGGCCAAAAGGATCTTCATGGTCTCACTGTCCTTTGGCTTTCTCATCCAAAAGGTCACGGACCTCCTGGCTCAAGGCATTGGCATATTGTCCGGACCTTTCCATGTTGGTAAGAATCCTGGCAAAATCGTGCCGGATCTCAAAAAGCAGCTGCCCCATGATGGCCAAAAGCCGAAGGACCAGCCAGCAGGCCGCACTTCCCAGCACCATCATCCAGAACGGCAGGGTCCCCATACGCAAAAAGAATACCGCCATAAAAATACCTGCGCCCAGAAGAACATGGGCCAATAATTTCACGAAACTTGCCGTCCTCATGCCTGCCCTCCACTGATGTTGATATGCCCTTTGAAAAGATCATACTCCCCTGCCCTGATAAAAAGATCCTGTTGATCCTGGACACGCAGGCAATGCAGAAGCCTGGCGTGCGCTCCACCTACATGAGCCGCATTCTCAAGAACAATCCGCCGGCCCGGCATGGCTGCCGGCGTAAGCGCCAAAAGGGGGACGTTATCCCCGCGGAGGATTAATGTATTTTTTCCATCCGCCGCCCTGGATGACAAACAGATCCGAAGAAAATCATCACGCGTCACATCCAACGGAAAAGCATGAAAGTCATCACCTGTGGACCAATCCCTGTAAACAGGATCCAGCATAAGCGCCATCTCGCAGGCCTTCATGGAAAACCCCTTGAGGACACGCATGCGCATCCCCAGACGTATCTCCTGATCCGAGACAAGACTGATATCCCAGGTCTGGACCACAGGAACCCAGGGCCATCGCCCCTTCACAACAAGCCTCCCGGCATCTGAGGAAACAATGCTCCAGCGGGCCTGTGTCGAGTCATACCAAACACCCCGGGCATATAAAGACGTATACAGCCCTAAACCGCAGGTAAGAATTATTTCCTGACGGCTCAACGCCGCACATCCCTCCCGAAAGGATACCTTGAGCTTCCCCTGTGAGAACTCATGGGCAACCTGGGCATCGCGGGCCACGGCAGGAAAATTCTCCTTGCCGGACACCTCGAATCCCCCTCTGAAGAAAGGATGCCTGCCGCACCCTCCCTGAAGTAAAGGCATTTGCTCGCCGCATACTGTTAAGAAATAAAGTGTCTCCTGGTCTTCCCCGTGAGGATAAGAGCCGGTGACCTGGTCATCCTGGCTTGTGCTGAAAACAACATCACTATCATCATCAAGGAGCATTCTTTTGATTTTCCCGGCAGACAAAGGCGCGGCATCCTTCGCCCTTTTCCCCCGAAGACGGCATTCAACACGAAGATTTTCCATCGACTGGCCATCCAGCGACTTCGTATCGATCCTTAGATCGATGATCCCATCGGGCATGACCTTCCAGTGCCAGATCTGGGAAACACGGGCCGGATTATTCCACCGCAAAAAACACACAACAGATGTCTCGGAAGTTTTTATAACCCACCAGCTGGCCGTTGACGAGGCAATATCCATGAAATCGTTCTTATCAAATAATGTACGCACCCCGTCGTCGTCAGTTAACGCCTTCTCGTGACGGAACAACCGGACCTTGCCGGGTGCCACAACAACCCTTAACCCATGGGCACCCAAAAGTTCAACACAAGCTTTTCTTTTTGCCCTTTGCTCACTGCGACGGGCCTCTTCGAGCTTTCGCCGTTCTTCTTCCTCCTGGCGGCACATGGCGTCCTGTTCAGCCTGCCGGATCCTCCCCAACTCCTCATGTTCAATACGCAGCTCCTGATCGAGACGGCATCGTTCTTGTTCCTGCCGGCGCCAGGCATCCTGTTCAAGACGGATCTGTTCCGCCTGCGCCTCACGCCATCCTGCCTGCTCAAGACGATGGCGTTCTGTCTGCTCATCGCACCATGCCGCCTGCTCAAGGCGGATCTGTTCCACCTGCGCCTCACGCCAAGCGGCCTGCTCAAGATGATTCCGTTCCACCTGCTCTCGTAAAAAAGCTTCCTGCTCAGATCGACTCTGTTCTATTTTCGCCTCACGCCAGGCAGCCTGCTCAAGACGATTCCGTTCCGCCTGCTCACATAAAAAAACTTCCTGCTCAGATCGACATTGTTCCGCTTGCGCCTCGCGCCAGGCAACCTGCTCAAGACGCTGATGCTCCGCCTGATCACGCCGCCATGCTTCCTGCCTGGAACGATTCTCTACCTCCTGTGCATCCCGCCAAGCGGCCTGCTCAAGGCTTCGCCGATCTTCCTCTTTTCTTTGCCGATCCGCTTCATCAGCCCTGCCGCGATCTTCTTCCTCAACGATCTTGGCGCCCAAATACTTATAACGCTTCCTGTCAACCTGCAAGGGTGATACATAACAACCAACTACCTCATCAAGGTCGCCATCCTTCAGGATCCTTCCCTCTCTGAGATATATCCCCCTGCCGCAAACCTGACGGGCAGAACCAAAATCATGCGTTACAAAAACAATGGTTTTATTCCTGGACTTGAATTCGAGCACTTTATCGATACTTTTCAGACGAAAATTATCATCACCCACCGCAAGGCAATCGTCGATCAGAAGAATATCCGGGTCAACGTGAATGGCCAGGCTGAACGCCAGGCGGACATACATGCCCTGGGAATAACAACGCACAGGCACATCGATAAATTTTCCGATATCGGCAAACAGGAGCACTTGCTCCAGCTTGCCATGCATCTCCTCACGGCTGAAATTATACAAGCTCGCGTTAAGCAGAAGATTGTCGCGCCCGGTCAGCTCGGGATGAAAACCCGCCCCAAGATCCAGAAGGCTCGATACCCGTCCGTGGATCCTGATATCCCCTTTTTCAGGCCTGAGCAACCCGGCCATGATCCGCAGGAGCGTGGATTTTCCGGCACCATTCGGCCCCACGATAGCCACCGCCTCGCCTTTTTTAATGGAAAAGGAAACATCCTTGAGGGCCTCGAACCTTTCACGGATGACCTGGCTTTCCGTCTTGATCTCAAGATCGTAGGTCTCAAAAACATTCTTCAATTCCATGGCCATATTGTGTGGTGTTGTCATATGCGCTTGAGAAATCCCTTCTCTTTCCTGGAAAATACAAGCGTGCCGGCTGCCAGAACAAGCAACGACAACATTAGCCCCGTAATCAATTCATGGGAACTCCCGGAGGTATCCCTTAACAACGCATGCCTGAACAAAATAATAAAAGGATGTGCCGGATTAGCATCAACCATCACCCTGTAACCAGCCGGAACCATATCGATAGAATAAAAAACCGGCGTGAGCCATAACCAGAACATCAAGAAAGTATTGAGGATATGGGTGATATCCCTGGAATTGACACAGACGGCTGACAATAATAAAGACAGCCCGAGTGTAAACACGAACAACAACACCAGGGCCGCGATCAGCAAAGGCAGCATGAAAATCATCCCGGGATCAGCCATGAGGAACAACGGGATGACCGCAAAAAAACCAAACAGCAAAAGGATAAAATTGGCCAATACAACAGAAAGAGGAATGATCTCCCGGGGAAGAGGAAACTGCCGCAGCAATGCGGCATTCGCCGGAATAGACATGGCCGATTCCTGCAGGGAGCCCGATAAAAATGTCCAGGGAAGCATGCCTGAAAGTATGAAAAGATAAAAATTGCCCGAAGACGCCTTGAAAATATTCGTAAAAACAAAACTGATGATCAACGCGAGCAACAAGGGGTTGATGAAGGCCCACAGCATGCCGAGCACAGACCCCGCATACTTGGCTTTCAGGTTTTTGGTGACCAGATTCCAGAGGACTTCCCTGTAAGTAGACAGCAGCATGTTCACGTCCTGCCGTACTCCATATCAGTTCAATCCTTTTGATTTTTCCAACAATTTCATCAGTTCCCGGTCAATAAAATTTGTTTCTTTGGAAAGGGTTTTGGCCTGATTAAACGCCTGTTGTGCACAGCCAACGTCCTCGAGTTTCTTACAAACCTCGGCCAGGGTGAGATACGCCTGACGGTACGTGGACGCCCTGGCGATAACCCCCTCGATGATCGTTCTTCCCCTGGCGGCATCTCCCGACCTGGCGTAAGCATAGGCCAGATTATTCAACGCCTCGATATCGTCAGGATTCTTCTCAAGGCGTTTTGAGCTATTCTTTATTTCTATGGCAGACTCTTCCGCTGCCAGATCATCCTGGCCGCGATGAAGATAAATATCCGCCAGATCGTTATGCACATTGGGATAATCGGGCTTCATGGCCAGGACCTGCCGATAAAACCCGACAGCTTCATCGAAATGCTGACCATCGCGGCACACGCTCGCCAGGTTATAGCGAAAATGAACATCTTTAGGTACCAGCATGACCGCCTTGCTCAAATAATGACGGGCCTCTTCCAGGCGTTCCAGATTCATGAGGGCCAATCCCAAATTATTATAGAGACTCGCATCCTTCTTGTTCAATTCCAGCGCCTGTTTATAATAACCGACGGCCGTCACAAAATCCTGTCTTCCCATAAAAATATCGGCCAGAAGCTGGCAGGCGTTCAAGTTCCTGGGGTCCAGCTTGATGACCATCCGGGCAGATGTCTCCGCTTGACGATGATCACCCATCTTGAAATAGAAATACGCCAGGGCTTCATGCGGAAGGACAAAACCCGGATTCAAGGCAATCGCCTTGTTCAAAAAACCGATCCCTTCGTCCTTCTTGCCGGCAGAGAGGGCATCGATGCCGATCCTGGCACATTCTGCGGCATAGCGCACTGTAACATCTTGCTTCATCTCATCCGTTTCAACGGAATGGATCCTGTCATCGGCCTGCGCCGCGATACGCAGGGCTTCTTCAAAATTGTTACGTACAGCGTTGATCTCTACCAGGGCCCTGTAGGCCGGGGTATATTGGCTATCGAGCCTTATGGCCTGCTCATAGGCGGCAACAGCGGCATCTTCTTTCTTCATGGCTTCATGCAGAACGGCTAAATTAAAAAAAGTATCCACAGATCCCGGCGCCAGACGCAAAGCTGTCTTGAAATATCCCAGGGCATCATCATAACGACCCTGCTCATACGCGGCACTGCCGGCATTATTGAGACAAACCGCCAGTCTGGGGATCCCCAGGACCACGATAAAAACCAGGGCAATGCACAACACGACGGTTTTGACGATCAATTTCATCATGCCCCAATCCCCAAAGATCATATCGATGAAAACCCGACCCTCCGGGAAACTTCCCTTCCCTCGAGGATAACATCTTCCATGGACATATACTGCCAGCCGCCGTAACGCCCGCAGGTCAGTATCCTGTGCCCGCGCAAGAAATCAAGGATCAAACGCCGCGCCCCCGTGTAATGGCGGTCATACACAGGATACCCGTAACGGATGTCATTCACATCCCGGCACACGATATGATCACCTGCCTGCAGCAGCCCGACCTTTCTTAGATCCTTCTCAATGCGCCCCAGGACCGTCACCTTGTCGAGCGGCTTGTACGTCGAGTAAGAAACCTCGGCATAGAGCGAACTCATACCCGGAGGTGTTACATGTGCCGAAAAATTATGAAAGAACCCGGCCCTGAAAAAACTGATCCTTTCCTGCGGAAAATAGATCCAGTGCCGCGAAGACGGCTTTTCCTGACGCAACCCCAGATTGACATTGAATATGGAATTCCAGCGGAGCTGCGCAAAAGCACGCCGGACATCATCAGGAAGATCCTGGATCAACCCCCCCAATTCCGGCAGCGGCATCGTCGTGATCAAATCTCCAAACTCCCTGGAGACACCATTGGCAAAGGTCATCCGGCGGTGGCGCAAATCGATCCGGTTCAACTGAAAACCTGTGTGCAGATTACGGATCCTTTTGCTGAACGCGACCGCGAGCTGTCCGATCCCGCCTTCCCGCGGATACCAGAAATGGGAGTTATACCCCAGCAACTGGCGGCTGTCATGAACCGCACCATCGATCACACGGTCCATGCTCGGCTGGGGGATAAAACCATCCAGCCATTCTCCTGTCATGTGGCGTGGATGAACCGTCCAGAACTTGGTGTTGTAAGGGATCATGAAATGCCTGGCGATCCCCTCGCCAAACGTTCCTTCGATCCATTTCAGGAAATTTTCCTTGCCCGGATCAACCCCGCTGCGTTTGGCCCTGATAAATCCCGTAAGACATTCCTTAAGCACGGGGCGCGAAAGGCCAAAAAGATTGGCCTGGAATGGATAACGGATAAAACGGTCATCACAGTATACCCAGGAATCCCGGCGGTGCCGGACCAGATTATCCTTGAGCAGTTCACGGACCAGATCGAAAACTTCTTTATGACGAAAGTGCAAAAGATGCCCGTCACAATCGAAAACAAACCCCTGCACCTTTTTAGAACGGCACAGCCCTCCCGGCTCGGCTTCTTTCTCGTAAACATGGCAGGGCCGCCCGCTTTGCTGCAAATGCCATGCGGCACTCAAGCCAGCCAAACCGGCGCCAAGGATGACTACACTGCTACGCCCCATGTTCCTCCGTCATCAACAAGAACCGGACCGCGGCGATACTGATCAGGCTGACACAGACTGTCATCATCCCTGCAAAAGAAAAAGTATGATACCTCTGCACCAGAATGCCCGCTGTTGCAAAGAAAACCGCAAAACCTGCCATCGCGGCCAACACCTGCCCCCGGCTGAACCCCAGCGCCCCGAGCCTCAACGCCATATGATCCTCACTTTTATGCCACGGATTTATTTTTTTCCCGAGACGAAAAAAAACAAGGCATCCAGTCTCCAGGATCGGCAGCCAAAGGACCATCAAGATAGCCATCCCCATGACAACCCGGGGCACATCCCCGGCCAAAGCCAGGCTGAGTGCCGCCAGAAAGAACCCCAAAAAATGACTCCCGGCATTCCCCAGATAAATTCTGGCAGGCGGCCTATTGAAAAAGAAGAAGCCGGCAACAGCCGCTGCCAGCCCCCACGACATCAGCATAACGTCCACAGACCCTGCACTGAAAGCCAGCCACCCTATCCCGGCGCAAGCAGCCAGCGTCACGCCGGCACAAACACCGTCACTCACATCCAGCAAATTCAAAGCATTGGTCAAACCGACAAGCCATAAAAAACCAAGGATCACGTTACCGATCTCACCCAGAAAAAGAATATGAGGTTTGATCCCCGACATGAGTAATCCCGCCGCACACAAAGACTGCCATAGCAGTTTTTGAAGCACGGATGAGGACTTCCAGTCATCCCAAAGGCCAAAGACAAGAACCAGGAACCCCCACACCGCCATAAGCGCGGCGCGATCACCTGAAAGAAAAGAAAATCGACCGCTGACGACCAATCCTGCGGTCAAGGCAACCGCGACAGCGACCCCGCCCACCAGGGGAACGCCGTGATCCAGAAACACGCCGCGGTTTCTTGCCCAACGGCCCAGGCCCCAGCTCAATATAAAAGCAGCTGAAAATGTTAACCCCAGCAAAATCAATGGCTCCGGCATGTGTCCATCCGTTCAACATCCCGGGCATACACAGCCTGGACCCTTCTCAGCGTTTCTTCGATGGAAAACTCCTTGGCACTTACTCTTGAGAATCCCTGCGCAGCCAGTTGCGCCCTGGCAACCTCATCCTTCAGTAAATCCACCACTTTTTCCCTCATAGCAGCATGATCACCCGGAGAAACAAGATCTCCTGTTGCCCCAGGGACGATCACATCACGCACACCGCCTGTATCGGTCGCGACCACCGCAACACCGACGGACATGGCTTCCAGAACAACGATGGGAAGCCCCTCCCACAACGACGTCAACACCAACAGATCCATGGCCGCCAGCATCCGGGGAATATCGTCTCTCCAGCCAGTCAATATTACATCAGATGCAAGCCCATTGTCATTCAAAAAAGAAACAATCTTCGCCCTCATCGGCCCGTCACCAACGACCAGAAATCTAACCCCCTTGATCTCTTGTTTAAGATCACAGGCCATGCGGAGAAAAGACATCACATCTTTCTGCGGCTTGAAACAGGACACCATGCCCACAACAGGACTGGCCGGATCTATCCCAAAGCTTTCCCTCACACGCTGTCTGTGCCCAAGGGCGTCCTGATAATCCACGCGCCGGAGACCGCACCTGATCAGGACATAAGCGCACACCGGCTTGATCCCAAAGGCCACTCCCTGAGCCTGCTCGCGGGACGACACCACGACAAGCACATGGGTGAAACGGGCCCACACACGTTCAAGAACAACAGTCATACTGTGGCATATTTTCGGCTGTTGGTCATGAAAACTCCAGCCATGGACCGTATGCACAATAAGCTTGACCCCGGCCAACCATGCCGCCAAGCGCCCCAGGACTCCGGCCTTGGAACTATGGGTATGGACAACATCAATTTTATATTTCTTGATATAAGCATACAATTCACCAAACGCCAGGATGTCTTTAAGCGGAGAAATCTGCCTGTCAAGAAAAGAGGAATAGTGTACGCGGATCCCCGGGACACGGTCCAACCTCCCGGCAAGGACCCCCTCGCGGGCCGTGAACAGATGCGCCGTAAACCGGGATTTATCAATGCCCTCCAGAAGGGACAAGACATGCATCTGGGCCCCGCCAAGTTCCGGTTTGGTAAGTACATACAGCACGCTGATCATGGGATAAAACTCCAACAAGGAAAAAAGAAACTTGATAGTCTTTTTAAAAGAACAAGCCCGATGATATAGTACACTTTATATGATCAACGGCCTTGCCATTCTTGTTTTTCTACGCCCCTTCATCTGTTCCCCCGCATTTCCGGGAACAAATTTTTATTATACTGCAGCGCTCATCGTATTCCTCTTGCTGTGGGCCATCGTTAAACGGCCACCTCTCCCGGAAAAGAACATCACCCTCGCGATCACGCTTTTTATAGGGACTTTAACAGCATCTCTGCTTTTACCCGGGCCGCTCGTCCCGGCGACGCAAACCCTGTCGCAATATGCCTGCGGCATCCTGCTTTTTTTGATCTGCCGAGCCCTGCCCCATGATCACGCGGATAAAATACTCAAGACCATCCTCACGGCAGGGGTTGTCATCAGTGTGATCGGTATTTACCAGTTCTTTTTCGATTTTCAAAACACGCTCGATTACCTCCATGCCAACAGGATCCATGACCCGATCGTCACCCAATTCATCCAGCAACAACGTGTTTTCTCTCTCCTGATCACGCCCAACACGCTGGGAGGATATCTGGTGATGCTCCTGCCCCTGGCATTATTCTTCAGGAACAAGATCTGGATCCTTCCCCTGGCGGCCGCCATCGTGTTAACCAAATCCATCGGGGCTTTCATGACCCTGCTGTTGATCTTCCCTTTCTATGCCTACCAGCGGCGGCTTTTTAATCCGCTCGTTTTTGGATCCTTTGCCGCAGTCATCCTCACGGGCATCGGCATTACCTTCTGGCGCTCACAAACACATACTCTCAATTTTAACCCGGGGTACTCGATCGATATGCGCTGGCACTACTGGGAAGAAACATGGGCGCTGATCCGAACGAACCCTGTCACTGGCGCCGGTCTGGGTCTTTTGAATCTTCCCGCAGCCCACTACACCCATAATCTTTACCTTCAACTTTGGGCTGAAACAGGCCTGGCAGGCATCCTTTCATTCCTGTATCTGATCATATCGATCCTCCGTGCCGCTTGGAAAATAATGGCTTCAAGCCCGGATCAGGAACGCGCCACCGCGCTCTTCTTTGCGGCGATCATCTTCCTGTTACATAACATGGTTGACTTCACGTTCTTCCTGCCGGAAGTTTCCCTGGTGTGGTGCGTTATCCTGGGGCTGGCCTGCAACCGCTCCGCCAGGATCGGCGTTTCCGCCACGCCCGCCTGAAGAAACTCAAATCCGACCAAAAACCCCTGAGCACCTTGGGACGAAAGAAGACCACATACCCCCACGCAAGAAAGTCATACCCCAAGACAGGAACCAGGCATATCCCTAAAGATCCCCATGCCTCATTCTTGATGAGCACAAGATAGCGGTTCCTAAGCAATAGGACATTCAAGTCATCATTTAAATACCGGCGGGCCAGCGAACGGCCATTGCCGCTCTGCGGACGCACCGTCCCGCCGCGCACATGATAGGCCCGTGCCTGCGGCACATAATACGCTTCCCATCCGCGCCGCCGGGCACGCCAGGAAATATCCAGATCCTCAAAAAAGATCCCTAAATCTGGATCGAACCAGTCGTCTCCTTCGCGAACATCATCCAACGTCTTACGACGAAAAAGCGCCGCCGCGCAATTGACGGCAAAAATATACCCTGGCTGGTCAAATTGCCCTTTGTCAGAAACACCATAGCCTCTTTCCCTGGGTGTACGGCACAAGGTCAAGGTCATCCCGGTGCTGTCAATTGTCACCGCATCCGGACGCAAAATTTTTCCCGTAACCATGCCGATGCGCGGGGACACCTTAAAGGCTTCCATCGCCTCATGCAGAAAGGAAGGCTCAAGGCAGACATCATCATTCAGGCAAAGCACATAAGCTCCCTGGCTTCTGGCAATTCCCCGGTTCAAGGCCTCGCAATAAAGCAGATTCCTGCCCGTCGACACGATCTGGACCGAAGGGTAGGCCGTAAACGTCTTGGCGGCCACCGCTGGCGCCATGGAATTGTCGATCAAAATCACCTCCAAGGGCGCATAGGTCTGCCGAAAGACAGACTCCAGGCACGACAAGAAATAATCCTTTGTCCCGCAGGTCACGATCACCACACTGACACGTTCATTCATGTGCAGAAACCTCTTTCAATACTTAACCACGATGACATCCTACGCATGATCCACCTGACGGGCAAACAACGTACGGAATGCTGTATCGCTCTCCATAAGACTTGCAGGCTTTCCGGACACAACCGGCAGAAGGCCGTTAAAATATAGGACCTGATCGCACCCCGATACCGTTGACCAGCGATGGGAGACGACAAGCACCAGGCTGATCCCGGAGATCGCACGAATACCCGCTGTGATCTTTTCTTCACTCAGAGCATCGATCGATGACATGGCTTCATCCAGGATAAGTATCTTCGGCTTTTTTAGAAGAGCCCTGGCCAGGGCGATGCGTTGTTTTTGACCTTCGGAAAGCAAACACCCTCTTTCGCCGACCAACGTGTCATAACCGTTGGGCAAAGAACCGACCAGGTCATCCACCCCGGTCAATTGAGCCACCCCGATCATCTCCTCATAAGACGCCTGAGGCCGCGCATATTTAAGGTTGTTCGCCAGCGTGTCATCCCACAAAAAAGGCTCCTGTGTCACAACGCCCAGCTGATTTCTCCAGAAAGCCAGGTCAATGTCAACCATATCATGACCCCCGACAATGATCCGCCCCTGCAACGGGCGATAAAATCCGAGCAGAAGATTGATGATCGTCGTCTTCCCGCAACCCGAGGCGCCAGCCAATGCCACCCAGCCGCCCGGCATTTCAAACGCCATATCCCCAAGAACAATCTCTTGCGCACGATACCCGAATGTTACATGATCAAACCGGATATCCGAGGCGCCGGACATAGTAACTTTTATCCCTTCGACGTGAAGATCCTGCGGCGGCTGATCCAATAAACGATCGAGGCGATCGCCACAGATGAGCCCAAAACTCACACGTTGAACAAGAAACACAACACTGTTCTGCAACAAAACCAGCTCCGCCAGATAAACCAGAACCGCGGCCAATGTCCCCAGCGTCATCCGACCCTGCATCACCTGCCACCCGCCAAACAGAGTCAAGACCGCGATGATGACACGATTAAGGCTTCCGGCCATCAGCGTATTCAACACCTCCAGGCGGATATTGCTGAATTCCCAACGCATGCGGGCAATCACAGCGCTCAGGTACCCGCGTGTCTGCGCCCGTTCTTTCCCGAACACCTTGGCCAGATAGATGTGCGAAAAGATCTCTTCCATTTTCCTGAAGATGAGCTGGGACTTGTCAACCACCGCCCCGTAGACATCCTGCATACGCCGGGTCATCCGGTTGGCTGGCCAATAGACCAACGGTAACACCAGCAAAGCAACGAGGGCCATCTGCCCGTCAAGCCAGGCAATGATCAAGAAAGTGCACAGAAACTTCGGGAATATGTTGACGGCTTCACGAGGCACAAAACTTAACAGATCAGCGACACGGTCCACGTCATAGTTGACCTTAAACATATGTTCCCCGGTAGATCTGGCCTTGAAAAAATCGAGGGGAAGCCGCTGCATGTGCGTGAAGATCTTTTTGTTCAAATCAAAGCCAAGCCGGATCCTGATGCTTTTGGTGATATATTCCGCTCCCGCTGTGGCAAGGCTGTTGAGCAGAAACACAACGGTCCCGATCCCGCCCAGGATCAAGAACATGGGCACGTCTTTGTTCATGATCGCGCGATCAACCATCAATTTAGTGAGGTAGGGATTGATGAGGCTAAGCAGAACACCGGCGAGTGTCAACACAAGGGCGATCAATTGCTTGCGGTGATAGGGAACAAAAAAACGGTAGAATTTGATGAAGAGGTTCCAGGGATGGCTTGGCACTGTCTTAAGACCGTATTATTCAGATTTGTTTGATGCGCTTGCCCGTGAGGCAACGCAAATACTTCCAGACAACCAACAATGCTGGGAGAACAGGCGTCCAGCGGCTCACCAACGCGATCATGTGCCCAGGAAACCCGCCGCCAGCAAACCAGACCGGCCGGCCCTTACGCTCGACCTTCCGGACAAACCCGAATATCTGTCCTCGACTCACCCAGCCATCAGGGGCAAACGCGTTATCACCCTTAAAAAGGTAATGATCCCCATGTCGGGCGATAATACGATGAACCACCATCCGCTGATGACACGGATGCGTGAACGCCGTGATCATGCCAACCCCTGGCGCCCAGCTAATCAACGGCGCTATCGTGATAGCATCGCCGTTGCGGATAAACGGCGTCATGCTGAACCCCTGCGCCTTGAAACGAAACTCCGCTCCTTTTTCATGAACCGCCTTGACCAGGTCGATCATCACGGTCCCTGACAAAAAAAACGTACCTGACACGCTACTTGACTTCAACGATCATCCTCTTTTTGAGCAATTCTCCGGTCAAACCCGCGACATCCTTCTTGATCTGCTCCAGGGGTGCGTCGAATGCCTCCACCAGCCCTGAAGCGACAGCCGCCAAACTCTTTTTCCCGTCAAGCCTGTCCCAAATAGCCCGCCCCGTTTCATTCAGTGTGAATATCTCGTCCTCAAGATCCCCGATGCCGGAGGTGATCGGGATGATCACAAATTCCCCGTGCACCTCACGGGCAACGACGTCCGGCGACACAGCGTAAACTACATCCTGCACATCATTTGATCCCATGTGAATTTCTCCTCTATTAATAATTAATTCCCCTTTTCAGAAATATTCTAATAGTCCTTCTCAAGAATATAATTAAGAGGCCACCTGGCTAATACATTTTCACCGGGGACACCTCTTTCTAGCACGATCAACTGCGGCGTGGCCCATGCTTTTTTATATTTGGTTCTTCCGGCATTATCGTGGATAAAGATCCAGCTTTCCGCAGTAAAACAGTATTGCAATACGGTAGTTGGCAAATCCTCTGAATCCACGGGCGATCGTTTTAACCTGTTGAATCTTGCTGTTTATTCCTTCCGCGAA
>CAILQW010000026.1 GCA_903836515.1 Candidatus Omnitrophota bacterium
CAGACCGGGTCAAATGCCCCCTTATTTCTTAGCAATTCCTCGTCGTAAATAAATCACTTTCTCGTCGACAAATTACGAATTATATGATAGAATCCTCTACACAATCAGGAGGAATTCATGGCATTTAATGTCAGTAACAGACACCAGCCGACAATGTTTCCCGCAGCCATTGAAGATTACGTACCGATCGACTCGCCAGCGCGCGTCTACGATGCTTTTGTCGAGGCATTGGACTTTGCCGACCTTGGGATCAAGCTTGAACCAAATCCCAACGGCGGCGCTTACGAATATTACCCAAAAGATTTGATGAAATTATTGATATATGGACCTTCGTATGGAATCCGCTCTTCCCGTAAATTGGAGCGAGCCTGTCATGACAATTTGTCTTTTATTTGGCTCATGGGCGGCATGAAGCCGGATTATCGAACAATCGCACGCTTTAGAGCTGAGAACAAAACGGCCATTAAGAAAGTGTTAAAACAATGCGTAAGGATGTGCATAAAGATGGATTTAATCGAAGGCAACGTGCTTTTTGTCGACGGATGTAAAATACGGGCTAGCGCATCGATCCATAACACTTGGACGAAAGAGCGATGCGAAAAACATATTAAAAAGATCGAAGAGAAAATTGATCTGTTGATTGAGAGTTGTGAGAAAGAAGACGCCGAAGAACAGGGAAACAGTTCGTTAGTCCGGCTTAAAGAAAATATTCAAGACAAGGCCCAATGGATCAACAAAATAAAAGATGTGCTGGTAGAGCTGGAAGCAACCGGAAAAAAATCGATTAACAGTATTGATAGTGATTGTGTGAACGGGAAAACCCGGCAAGGGACGCATGCGATACATAACATGCAAACGACGACAGATGGGAAACACGGGTTGATTGTTAATACGGAGTGCGTCGGCCAAAGTAATGATTACAATCAATTGAGTCCTCAGATGGAGCAAGCTTCGGAAACGATCGGTCACAAGCCCCAACATGTAGTTGCCGATTCAGGTTACGCCAGCGTCGATGATCTCAAAAAGATCTCTTCAGAAATCAACATTATTGTTCCCAGCAAAAAGCAGTCTCAAGCAGCCAAGGGCGCGTCTGCCGTTGGGGAATTCGACAGAACGCGTTTTATTTTTAATGAAGAAAAGAATGAGTACACGTGTCCGATGGGAAACCGCCTGCGATATATCGGACGCTCCAAAGCGACGGGCCAAGAACTTTATAAGGCCCAAGGGAGCATGTGTCGAGGGTGCGTTCACTTTGGTGATCCAAAATTGGGTAAATGCACGCACTGTCCGACGGGGAGAAAGATTGCGCGTTTAACAGATGAGAAATTTAAAGAACAGCTTGAAGAAAATTATACGAAGCCAGAGAACCAAAAACTATACGCTTTGCGTAAAGAGACCGCCGAACATCCATTCGGGCATTTAAAACGAAACTTGGGCGCGGGCCAGTTCTTGTTGCGCGGTAAAGAAAAGGTAAACGCTGAGGCCGCCGTCTTAGCCACTTGTTTTAATATGGCGCGTATGATGACCATCATGGGAATTCAAGGATTAATATCAGCCTTCAGAAGTGTTTGAAGCAGGAGCCGTGCTGTTTATGCATTAATCATGCCGCAGTTGCCTGCAAAGGCGTCATTCGAAACCAAAATTTGTCCTCAATCAGTTCAATCGCAAAATTTTTCAAAAAATACGCTACTCATCTGACCCGGTCTG
>CAILQW010000027.1 GCA_903836515.1 Candidatus Omnitrophota bacterium
GAACGTCTTTGACTTTCCATGGCTTCGTTAAACCTAATACCTGAGAATACAAATCCCGATCGTGCATATGCCCTCCGGTTAAAGGCATATTCTACCAAAACCGCCTTCCGTCGATAACCCACGAACTTCCCGGAAGAACCAAGAAGTTTGACGGAGTTTTGTTTATCACGCCCGAATACAATCGTTCGATACCTGCAGTCCTCAAGAACGCTATTGATGTCGGGTCGCGTCCTTATGGAGAAAGTGTATGGGATGGAAAACCGGGTGCCGTGTTGAGCGTCTCGCCTGGCGCGCTTGGCGGATTTGGAGCAAACCACCATCTGCGTCAGTCGCTCGTGTTCCTTAATGTTCCCACCATGCAACAGCCAGAGGCTTACATCGGGAATGCCGCGAAGCTTTTTGATGGGAGTGGTAATCTAAATAATGATTCAATCATGGATTTTATAACAAAATTTATGCATGCCTTTGAGGTGTGGGTTTTACGCTGCGCATCAAAAAGAAAGTAATTTTAGCATTAAATTAGGGAGAAAATTTATGAGAGGGTTTAGAACAAATATCGAAAAAGACACACTAGAAAACAAAAATTTTCGCAAGGTCTTATACACGGGGAAACACAGTCAGTTGGTGCTGATGAGCCTTCGCCCAAAAGAAGACATTGGCATGGAAATACACGCGGGAAACGACCAGTTCTTTCGTTTTGAGACAGGCCAAGGAAAAGTCATTATTGATGACAAAGAATACGACGTTGGCGATGGCGTGGCCATACAAGGACGGTATCGTTCGGGCGACCAAGAAAGAAGCCAGCGTTAAAGACGAAGAGTTTGATGGCAAGACTACAGAATAAGGGCGTTGTTGTACACAATTGCTACAAGAAGGATGGAGCCGTGTGCATCCGGAAAAAGGCCTATGAATAATGATAGATTTAACGCTGTTAATGCGTCTCAAGTGGGCTTTGACCTCAGCCCAATGTCGCTGGGCATTCATGATATCGCACCGGCCGCGTTGATCAATACCTCGGCTTACCGCTGGTTGAAAATGGCCGTAGAGCGCCAGGCTTCGGATCTGTTTTTATCGGTGGCTGAACCTCCCACGATCAAGGTCGCCAATGATTTTATTACCCTGCAGCCTGAACCGCTAGGCGCAGAGGAAATTTCCCGGATTTTTACTGCGCTTCTTCCTGAAAAAAAGTTGGCCGAATTCCATGCCGGCTCCGACGTTGATATCGGCATCGATGTCGAGGGGTTTTCGCGTTTCCGTGTGAATGCCTTCCGTCAATTGCACGGCGATTCTTTGGCCCTGCGCCCGTTGCCTTACCGCATCCCGACGATGGGTGAACTCCTCCTGCCGGAGGTCTTGCAAGAGCTTTCCCTTCAGACACGCGGGCTCATACTGGTGACAGGGACTACCGGCTGCGGGAAGTCCACAACATTAGCGGCTATGATCGATATGATCAATCAGCGCGACCAAAAACACATCATCACGATCGAAGATCCCATCGAATACATCATCCCGCCCCGGTTTTCACTGATCCATCAGCGCGAGGTCGGGACGCATGTCGCTTCCTTCGCCGACGGCTTACGCAGCGCCTTGCGGGAGCATCCGGATATCATAATGGTTGGTGAATTGCGGGATCTGGACAGCATATCCCTGGCTATCAGGGCTGCGGAAACAGGCCATTTGGTCCTGGGGACGTTGCACAGCGGCAGCGCAGTACAGGCGATCACCCGTATGACCGATGTTTTTGACTCAAATCGTCAAGCACAAATCAGGATCCAGCTTGCACAATCCCTTCAGGCTGTGATCAGCCAGCGCCTGTTTAAGCGTTGTGACCGGCCAGGCATGGCCGTAGCTACAGAAGTCCTGATCGCCACCCAGGCCATACGAACCTTCATTCGTGAAAACCGGATTTACGAAATACGCGGTTTTATGGAGAGCGGTGTCCGCGAACAAATGAATACTTTAAAACAAAGTGTTGAAAGACGGATCCGCGAAGGGATTCTGGATACACAATGTCTGGCTGGCCTGAATGAAAGCCCTGTCCATGAGCTCAAAGACACTGAAATTGGGGTGAGTGGGTTGCCATCATTTAACAAGGTCGGCTGATTACGTGAAGCCAAGAGGCGACCCGGCTGTAGCATCAAGACATTGAAAATAATATTCTCGCCCAATATATCTTTTGACTCAATCGTTCTGTTGAAGTCGTGCAAGGGCGTGTCGCGGGATATGTCCTGTAGCCCAGCCAATTTAGAAACCACTTGCGATCGGATAAGTCGCGAGGTTTTTTATCCGAAGGCATTGTTTAGTCGTTGATAGTTAATCACTTGACAATCTGTGCCGGTGTTTTAAAATGCATGCCTATGGAAAAATTAAATACGGCTATGAATGATACTCGCCGAATAGAGAAAGCACGGGGCCGTTTGCAGGCGTCGAGTAAGCAGTATGGCAAGCTTGCTGCGTCCACAGCGGAGACGTTCCTCGAATTTATTTATACCATTGAGGCTATGTCGGCCTATTTGTCGCATAAAACACGCGAAAAAGGATTGACCAGAGCCGGATTGAATGTGCTGACGATTTTGCGGAGCACTCAAGGCAAGGGCTGCCAGCATAACGAGATCAGCCGTCTTTTGCTGGTCACCCGGGCGAATGTAACCGGATTGGTGAACAGCCTGATCAAGCAGGGTTTGGTTGAGCGCGTTTATGATGAAAAAGACCGGCGGGTCTGCATTGCCAGAATAACGAAAAAAGGGGACGCTCTTTTGGATTCTTTTCTTCCTGATTATCACGCGGCCATTGAAAATATTTTTTCAGGGTTAAGCGCTGAAGATAAAAAAACGTTTAATTATCTGATGGTAAATTTAAGGGACGCTATCAACGGGCCGAAAAATAAAAAATCTATATGAAGAAAATATGGCTCAATCTTGAATGTTGAACATAAAAATATAACTCTTTAATAATAAATCTGGTTTGGTGAACCCCGATACGGGGTACAATCCTTTTAATCTGCCAAAAGAAAAAGGAGACCAAACCAGATGATCGATTATTTCAC
>CAILQW010000028.1 GCA_903836515.1 Candidatus Omnitrophota bacterium
ATAACCAAAATCCAAAAGTGTTCATTTGGAGTGCCCCGGTTGAGCGTATATTAGAAAAAATATCAAAAGTAAAGAAGTGTTAGGGACACTACACTAGGGGTTGAGAGCGGAAGGATTGATCGCAATGAATTCCTTTTTGATCCTGACAAGCTCGTTGTGATGCAAAGTCCGAGTACAGCGCCTGTCCGTTTGCAGCTTAAGCCGGGCGATGTTGTGAAGATCGAATTTATAGCGAAAGATGGGAAATACTGGGCACAGGCGATCACGGTCTATGGGCCGAAGGTGACCAGCACAACGACCACCACGACAGTCACGACGACTGAATAACGGTGTTTTATTTACAGAAAAAAGGGAGGCATATATGTTGAACTGGGCCGTTACGTTCTTTGTGATTGCTATTATCGCCGCATTGCTGGGGTTTACAACGATTGCGGGTTCTGCGGTGGAGATCGCCAAGGTTCTCTTTTTTGTGTTCCTTGTGTTGGCAGTTCTCACTTTTTTGTTCGGACGAAGCCGAAAATTATAACCCCTTCTTATAGGGTAAAAATCAAAGGATGTGTCAGATGAAGATCAATTTTTCAGCCGTACGTGTAACAGTCGGGGCCTCTATGTTTCTGATCGGTATTTTTGTCTTGGCGGCAGTCGCCTCCGAGATGGACAGCCGTATTGAAGCATCAGCGCAGAAGTCGTATGTTTACAAGACCTACCTTAAAGATGACGCGGTCGCGGTAAAGTCCAGGGACGGGGTGGTGACCCTGACGGGCACCGTTACGGAAGAATCCCACAAGTCGTTGGCCAAAGAGACGGTGGCCAACCTTCCCGGGGTCTTGCGTGTGGATGACCAGCTCGTGCTTAAAGGGGATCTTCCTGCCGAGAATTCAGACAGCTGGATCGGGGTGACGCTCAGAGGGGGAAGCCTTGTCCCAGGCTCAAAAAGATCTCGCGGGCGAATATGCCAAAGATGTTGGCGGGGTCAAGGATGTCAGGAATGAAATGCTTCTGGTCAAGGCTTCCGACGTGAAGAAAGAAACGCTGGGTGACAAGATCGACGATGCGTCTATCACCGCCCAGGTGAAGGTGGCGTTGTTGATCCATCAGTCCACGAGCGCGCTCAGCACCAAGGTATCGACAACCGACGGGGTGGTCACCATCGGCGGTATAGCCAAAAATGAGGCGGAAAAGGCATTGGTCAGCAAACTTACCAACGATATCAACGGCGTGACGGGTGTGATCAATACCATGACCATCGCCGATAATAAATAAGTTAAGTTATGCACGATGCAGGGTAAGGGGGGGGGCGGGTATGTTTGATCCATTGCATAAAAGATTAAGGTTCAGGATCATTGTTCCCTCATACCCTGCGTTCAATATATATTCCAACATTGCATCGATGACAACATCCCTGGGGCCTGTGCATGTGGCCACCAATGTCAACAAGATGGGGCAATGGGATGCGGAAGCCGTTGACGAGAACAATTTGGGGTTGCACGGGCCCAGGAGCCCCTTGGGCGGTGCCGATCATGAATCCTTACAGCGCCAGAGGCCTGCGGATGCGGTTGGACTTTACGGCGGGTTGACCAGCACCATACCCCGGCTTTATGAAATTGCGCGTTTTTATCATGACCGGGGGGTGGTGACCATGGCCGGAGGCCAGCATTTTTCCGGCGATAATATCAGGGATGCCTTGTTGAACGGGATCGATTATATTGTGAGCGGGGAGGGTGAAGAGGCGGCCAGGGAGCTTCTGGAGGCGCTTGCGGCCGGGCGCGATGTCGGCCAGGTCAAAGGCCTTGCGTATTTGAAAGACGGGCAGGTGACAGCGACGCCTATTCGGGAGAAGTTATCGGATTTCGATCGGTTGCCGTTGCCGGATTTTTCCCTGGTGCGCTATGCCAGGCTGAAAGTGTACCCTGTCGAGCGTATCCGCGGCTGCGGCATGGATTGCGAGTTTTGCACCGTGAAAGGGACGCCCCGTGCCGCGTGCCCGGAGCGGTTGCTTGAGCAGATCCGTTCTTTGGCCGAGACCCGTGATGCGCGCCATTTCTTTATTGTGGATGATCTTTTTGGCCAACACCGCGCCGAGACCCTTGAATTTTGCCGGAACCTGAAAGATTATCAGGAGCTCATCGGTAAACGTCTTGATTTCACGGTCCAGATCAGGCTGGACAAGGCCAGGGACACGGAACTTCTGGCGGCGATGCGCGCGGCATCTATTAACATGGTATGCATCGGGTTTGAATCGCCGATCGCCGAGGAACTGAAAGCCATGAACAAGCAGATCAGGCCGGAAGATATGCTGGCGCTGGCCAATATTTTTCGCCGGTCCGGTTTTCTGGTCCACGGCATGTTCATTTTTGGTTATCCCCTGCGTGAAGGCGTCCGTTTCGATATGCCGGCACTGGAAAGGGTGAAACGTTACCGCGCCTTCATCCGGGCGGCGCGTCTGGATACCATTCAGGTCCTGCTGCCGGTCCCGTTGCCGGGAACCCAGTTGAGCGCCAGGCTTAAACGGCAGAACAGGATCTATGCCATCGATGATGTGGGCTGGGAATATTACGACGGGAATTTCCCGATCTTTGAACCTGATCCACCGCTGACCGCCGAGAGCATGCAGATGTCCCAGCGCAGGATCATGGTATCTTTTTACAGGTTCAGTTATTTTTTCAGCATCGCGCTCGATGTCCTGGCATTTCCTTTGCTGGTATTTTTCATCCATGACATGCACCTGGGATGGCGGCAGTGGTATCGCTGCTGGAGGAACGATCTTATCCGTTTCATGGGCTGGACCATTGTCAGGGAATGGAGCCTGAACTTCAGGAAAGGCATGTTCCTGCAAAATGTACAGCGCGCCAGGGAGCATGTCCGGATCTTGAACGGCCTTGTGCGTTTATAAGAACATCATCGCATTTATGACATTTTTGCGCCGGGTCCGGCCGCCAAGCCGTATCCGGCGTTTTTCACACGTTCAAATAATTCCTTTACACCCGTTTTTTATTTTGATATATTTAACGCCTCTTAGGGGGCGGATCGAACGCGATAACTGTCAGAGCATCAGACGCCCCCCGTATCTCTTTCCCGTGTTCGTAACTGGTCTCTGACTTCCTTTTTGACATTTTTGGGCCTCTAGCTCATCTGGTAGAGCAAGTGACTCTTAATCACTTGGTACCGAGTTCGACTCTCGGGAGGCCCACTTTTTTTCACTATTACAGACGAAGAAGCTTCTCTTTAATCGGAGAGGCTTTTTTGTTTATGCTTGTTTTATAGCTTTGAGCAGACACCACAGCGACACCAAGATTTGCAGTACGAAGTGTTCGACTTTTCAGTTTTCTTACTGTAAACTTGATTCAGGTCAAGGAGGTGCGGATGCATAAAAGACGTGTATATGTTGATACTTCAGTTTTTGGTGGAGTGTTTGACAAGGAATTTGAGGTTTCAAGTCATAAGTTCTTTGAGCTTGTGCGTCGTGAGAGATTTATTCTTGTAGTTTCACCGACAATTCATGCTGAAATTGAATTTGCTCCAGCAGGGGTAAAGAAGTTCTTTAAAGAGATGTTGTCGTTTGCAGAGGAACTTGATGTTTCAGAGGATGCACTGGTCTTAAGTCGTGCTTATTTGAAGCAAAATGTCATTCCGCAAACGAGTGCGGGTGATGCTTTACATGTTGCTTTGGCTACAGTATCGGGCTGTGAAATGATCGTTAGCTGGAACTTTAAGCACATTGTGCATTTCCAGAGGATTCCTTTATATAACGCTATTAACATCATGCACGGATATCACGAGATCGGTATCTTTTCACCTCAGGAGGTTATGAATTATGAAGAAGACATTTGATTGCGTAGAAATGAAGAATGAATGCGCTAAGAAGGTTAGACAGCTGATCGGCTCTGTGAGCATCAAGCAGGAGCTGTCTTTTTGGAAGAAGCGAGCTGAAGCTTTGAAGGGTAACGTTCACATTGTTCGTCAGACAAAATCAGCTGTGAGTATATGAATGACACGCCACGCCACGCCACGCCACGCCACGCCACGCCACGCCACGCCACGCCACGCCACGCCACGCATACTTTTTTTGTTACTTGTACGGGCGTTGCGCGCAACGCTCCTTCTCGCGGCGTTCTTAATTGTTTTTTCTTCCCCCGTTTTTGCTGCACTTGATATCAATAAAGCTGGTGATTTAGAAGCTACTGAGTTTGACGAGCTTGGGTTTGATACAACTGGGCTTGTGGGCTATTGGCAACTTAATGGTAATGCTGTGGACTCTCTAATTAAACAGGCTTCTTCCCTCATGTTAAACAGTTCAATCCTCACATTAATTCGGTAGCCGCTAAGCGGACGTGTTCGGCGGTTACCATTTGGGACTTTTCACGGGCGGCGGCTATCAGGGCGCCTC
>CAILQW010000029.1 GCA_903836515.1 Candidatus Omnitrophota bacterium
ACTCAAATAAACTGAAGAATTGTTCTTTAAAAACACGGATTAAAATCGTCGCCCTTCGGGCTCCGGGGCCGCTGGTCAAAGATAGCGGAATGGATGGTCAAACTTTATCGGAATGACTGGTCAAAGTTGTCGGAATCCGCAGAATGCTCGCATCAACATTCTGACGGTCTTTTTCTTGTTCTAAAATGACTTCTTTAAGAATTGCCTTCTGCATAACGCCCTCCATTTATTCTCATTGATAATGAGAGGATAACACCTAAAGTTCTCATTGTCAATGAGAGCTAAGCAAGCAGCCAAACGCCTCTTTTGACAACCTATTTACAGTTGATAATGAACTATAGATAATGTTTAGCCGGTAGTTGTAATAGGCCATTTAATTATTGCCCGCCCCCTGATGGGGCAAGCAATCTCGCTGACGATGTTTTAAAATCTATCAGCAGCTTTGGGACGGTCGCCGTAATACTGGTAATAATTGACCTCGATGGCACCGTTAAAAAGCTTGCGGACCTTGTCGGGGCGGGCGCGCTTGAAGAAGTCGGGGAAACGGTCGTCGGCTGTCAGGATGTAAAGCGACCAGCCTTTCTTGTTCTTAAACATATGGTGCAGTAACACATAAATCCCGGTTAACTCCTTGAGGTTCCCCATCTTGACGCCGTAAGGAGGATTAGAGATCAATATCCCGTGGGTCTGGCTGATCCACAGACCCTTAAGATCTTTCTGTTCAAACACAATATCCTTGTCAACACCGGCTTTCTTGGCATTCGCCCGGCAATCCTTGATCCGCTCCGGATCAAGGTCAGAACCAAATATCTTAAGGCTGCCCTCGGGCAGGATCGCTTGACGCGCCGGTGAAGCCCCGGGCCCGACGTATCCAGGGTGAGCAGGGCCACATCCTTCTGCAAGGCCACCTGGATGGTGAATGCCGCCCCTGTCTCGGGTAAAGTATCCGTATGCCATGCGGCTTTCAACCGTTCAACCACCGCCTTGTGGGCGATCGACTGGCTGGAACGCACACTGGCCAGCGTGGAACGGACGCATTTCCCGATGACCGTCAGCTTACCGTCCCGGGGGATCCATTCTTCCCACGGAAGCTCTTTGGTGCGGTCAAACAACTGCCCGAAATCCGTGGCGGGAAATTCACCCACCCGAACGAGAACCCTGTCGGCGGTCCTTAAACCTATATTGAGGCGCGGGATATCCCCCGCCACCGCATCAAACTCTACCCGCCCGTCTGTCACCGCGATCCCGCCAAACCCCATGGCTTCGACTTCACGTCGGACAAGCGCCTCTAACCCGAAGGTGGATGTGGCGATCAGGCGCAACGGTCCCATATCAGGCCGCCTTCCCGGAAGGCGGCGGGAAAATATCCCGGCACGCCTGGCTCAATTCGATACCAACGGCAGTAAGACCTGAGGCATCCACCCCGGGCCGTGGCACAACGACCAGCTTGATGGTTGGCGCCCCCCCGACCCCGTATAACAGCTTGAATGTCGATTGCGGATGAAATACCGGACTGCCCAAGACTAGCTGCAGCTTGGGAAAAATAAAATTCTTCACATAATTGATCCACCCGGCCTTGATGATCGCTGCGGCGGCAGCTTCGCCAGCCAAAAGTTCCTCACCGCACCAGCCCTTCCTGAACTCCGCCTCAAGCTGTACCACAACCCTGACCTTGACATGCGCCGGCACAGGCACATGCTGATCAAGCTGGGACATCAACTGTCCCATCAAATGAACCATCCCCTGCCAGGCCTGGTCCACGCGATCAAACGTGCCCGCCTGTTTGAATACACCCACACTTTCAGGTGCAGGAAACCATATCTTCCACGCCTGCAGGATCTCATCCCATATCCCCTTGAGGGAAGGATCTGCCTGCAGGGCGCGGCGCATGATATGCACGACATCAACACGAAGATCATAGGGAATGTCGCGGATGAAATGCGCCTCGAGCGCCGAGGCCGCATCCGCAGGGTCCTGATGGCCGACATGCAAGATAGCCCCATCGCTGCGGATCACCGTGCCATTGGCACTGCCGGACACCTGCAGGGGAACCACCAGCCCCCGTGCCACACGGACGCGCACCGACGCCACACCATGCGCCATGGCGGAAGGAAGGCTCAACTCGATCTCATGATCAATGAGTTCCCGGGGAAACTTTTTTTCATCCGAAAAACCGGACTCTCTTAACCTGCCCTGGGGAATCATAGGCCCTTCCAAAATAGTTATCCTAAATTCTCGGCGCTGTAACGGGCAATAAGCCCGGTACGCACCGCATGACGGTACGTTCTTGTAAAAACAACACACGCCAGCACAACGTCAAAAACAGCCAGGCACAGGCTTGACACCATGGCTCCTGCCGGCACGTTGCCCCCGGCCACAAGCGTGCGCATCCCCTCAAACACATACGCGGGCGGCAGAAAATGCGCTACATACTGCATCCATGCGGGCAATGTTGTCAACGGATAAAAAACGCCGGCAAAAGGGGCTATGAGCGCAGGAATGGGCCAGATGAACCACTCGGCCGCTGGCCCGAAACGGAGCACGATCGAACATCCCAAGATCCCCAATGCAATGCCGAACAAGAAAAGGACCAGGACAAACGGCACCAGCATGGCCCCGTAAACCATGAACGACAACCCGAAAACTCCCGTCGCCAGAACGACCATCGTGACAAGCCCGACACAGCTTGTGGCCATGCTCGATAGCACCAGGCCCGTCACATATTCCGATATCAACAGCGGTGTCGCAAAAATATTGAGGAAATTGCGCGACCAGACATCCTCAAAGAACGCCATGGTCACCCCCTGCATAATGCGTAGAAAAAAATCCCACAACAACACCGCCCCCAGGATCATGGGGACAAAATCAAGGCCCGAGGACGTGACGGTATTCAGATACTTTGTCATGAACCCCCAGAGCACAATATCCACCACCACCCACACAAAAAGGGGCAGGACGCGCGTGAAGCTCCCCCGGATGAGGTAATATTGACGCAGCAGGATGGCAAGAACGCGATGGAACGACATGGCCTTATCCGTTAGCAAGTGTGAGCGGTTCACGGGCAACCGCAATGAAAAGGTCTTCCAGGGCCTTCTTCCCGTGCTGGGCCGGCAGGGTTCGGGGATCCCCCTGCAGCAGGATCTTCCCATGCGAAAGGAAAAGAACCCGGTCACACACCGCCTCGACCTCATGCATGTTGTGCGATGTCCACAGGACGCCGCCTGTGCCGCCGGTGGTGAAAGTCCGGATTTTCGTGCGGATATCGCGCGCGGTAGACGGGTCAAGCGAGGCGGTGGGCTCATCCAGCAACAAGAGCTGCGGCCGGTTGAGCATGGCTTTGGCCAGGCACAGGCGCGTTTGCTCGCCGGAAGAAAGCGCACCGCACTTCACATGACGGAATGCCGCAAGGCTAAACTGCGCCACAAGTTCCTCAATGCGCCTGGGGATATCTTTGACCCCGTACAACAAACCGAAGAAGTTCAAATTCTCGACCACCGTGAGATTGCCCGGCAAGGGCGCGTAAACCGCCGCGAAATTTGTACAGGCCAAAGCTTCAGAACGGCGCGACTGGATATCCAGGCCGTTGATACGGACCGTGCCGGCAGAAGGTTCAAGGACCCCCAGGATCATGTTGATGGTCGTGGTCTTCCCCGCCCCGTTAGGTCCCAAAAGACCCACGATCTCCCCGGGCGCCACGTCGAAGGAAACTCCCTCCACCGCAGCCTTCGTCCCGTAATTCTTGCACAAACTGGTAACAGAAAGGACATGGTCAAGCATAGAAAAGATTATATAGGAATACCGGGCTGGACGCTTCTATAATTTGAAAAGGAACCCAAGACCGCGTCTTATTTGTGCTTAAGGAGGCTGATGCCACGGCTCTCCATGGCGATCACGCGTTCTTTGTACAGCAGGCCGATGGCCATCTTGAACTTTTTCTTGCTCACGCCAAAAAGCCGGTAGATCTCTTCGGGCGGGGTTTTATCCGTCAGCGAATTCGAACCGCCAGAGGCCTTAAGATGCGCCAGGATCTTCTGCGACAGACTTTCCACCGGCGCATACCCGGGCTTCTGCAGGCAAAGGTCTATCTTGGCGTCCTCCCGGACCTTCTTGACAAAGCCCTCGCACCGCTGGCCGTAAGACAATGGCTGGAACACTTCCTGCGCGTACACAAGCCCCCACCAGGCATTATTGACAATGGCCTTATACCCCAGCGGCGTTTCATCACAGATCAAGAGATCAACCGTGTCGCCGTCATTGACATCAATGGGCGAACTCCCAAGGAATTTTTCAAATTTGGATGACCCGGCCAAACGCCCGGTCTTTTCATCCGCGTAAATGTATACAATATACGATTCCCCTTCTTTCATCCGCCGCGCCTGTTCCACCCACGGGACAAAAAGATCCTTGGGGAACCCCCAGTCCAGAAAAGCACCGAACTCGGTCACGGAAACGACCTTGAACATATCGAACATCCCTACCAGCTGGGCCGGATCTTCAATAAGGTCCGGGTTCTTCACGATCTTTGATCCCGCGGGTTTTTTCACCTGGGCCATAGGATAATTCCTCAATGCATTAAAAATGATGCTGCCTTACGCCCTGACTTCCTCACGATCCGCTCATGACAAGCGTGCATCCTTGAGCCGCAGGGCATTACCGATCACGGACACAGAACTGAAACTCATGGCAGCTCCGGCGATAACCGGACTCAAGAGGATGCCAAAGAATGGGTACAGTATACCTGCCGCAACAGGGATTCCCAGAAAATTATAGAAGAAAGCAAAGAAAAGATTCTGGCTGATGTTCCGCATGACCGCGCGCCCCAGGCGCAAGGCCTTGACGATACCGTCGAGATTCCCCTTCACCAGGGTTATGCCGGCACTCTCCATGGCAATATCGGTCCCCGTTCCCATGGCCACGCCCACATCCGCCGCAGCGAGCGCCGGCGCATCATTGATGCCGTCCCCGGCCATCATGACCACCGCACCCATGGCCTTAAACTCCCTGACGATCTTTTGCTTGTCACCGGGGCTAAGCGCGGCCCTGACATCATCGATCCCCAGCCCCCTGGCCACGGCCGCCGCGGTTTGAAGATTATCGCCCGTCAGCATCACGATCCTCAATCCCATGGCATGCAGATCCCGCACGGCTCCGGGGGTCGACGCCTTGACCGGATCGGAAAAACCCAAAAAACCCGCGGCTTTACCGTCGATGGCAACCCAGACGATACTGTGCGCCGCATGCTGCAGCGCCAAGGCCCTTGCTCGTTGTGCCGCGGCAATGACAATCCCCATGTCTTCCATGAAAGATTCCTGGCCGGCCATGACCACCACCCCATGATCCAGCCCCCGGACCCCGCCGCCCGTTACAGACTGAAAATTTTCCACCGGGGATGCCATTATATTCTCTCCCGCGGCAAAGGCCATGACAGCCCGGGCCAGGGGATGCTCGCTATTCATTTCCAATGATGCCGCCACAGCCACCAGCTGGCGTCGATCCACACCCTCCGCCGGAACACAGGCCGTCACCCGGGGCTTCCCCTCGGTCAAGGTGCCTGTCTTATCGATCAAGAGAACCGTCACACGCGAGGCATGCTCCAGGGTGGCCGCATCCCTGATCAGAATGCCGGCACGCGCCCCCCGTCCGATCCCCACCATCACCGACATGGGTGTGGCCAACCCCAGCGCGCAAGGGCACGCGATGATCAGGACGGACATGGCATTCACCCAGGCGCTGGCCAGCCTTGAGGCAGGCGCCAGGAAAAACCATGCCGCAAACGTCACCATGGCCGCCAGGACCACCAGCGGCACAAAATATCCGGACACCGTATCCGCCAGTTTCTGGACAGGCGCACGGCTCCGCTGGGCCTGCGCTACCATCGCAATAATGCGGGATAAAAGTGTTTGCGCGCCAACCTTTTCCACACGCATTAAGAAACTCCCTGTCTGATTGACAGAAGCCCCCACCACCTTATCCCCCGTACTTTTTAAGACAGGAACCGGCTCGCCGGAGATCATGGATTCATCCACTGCGCTTTTCCCATCGATCACAACCCCGTCGACAGGGATTTTTTCTCCAGGCCTGACACGCAACACATCACCGGGGACGACCGCATCCAGAAGGACTTCCTCTTCCACGCCATCATGCCAACGGTGTGCGCCCGTTGGCGCAAGCCCCAACAAAGCCCTGATGGCCGCGCCTGTCTTGCGTCGCGCCCGGCCTTCCAGCCATTGCCCCAGAAGCACCAGCACCGTGATCACGGCCGCGGATTCAAAATATAGATGCCCTTGCACCGCCGGTAACGCTGTGCCGTGGGACCCTATCCCCAGAAGCACAGCCACCGCACTGTACCCATACGCGGCCCCCACCCCCAGGGCAATGAGCGTGAACATATTGGGACTGCGGTGAACAAGCGACTGCCACGCCCGGCCAAAAAATATCCCCCCTGCCCAGAACACAACGACAGTGGCCAGGAGCAGTTGAAACAAAGGATTTAAGCCTGACGGGATCAACGTGATACGACCAGACCCCATTTGATCCAGGGACAAGATCACAACGGCAACCGCCAGGACAGCCCCCATCCAAAACCGGCGCCACAGGAAGCGCTCTTCGGCCGCAGGAACATCCTCTGCGGTATATGTCTGGGGTTCAAGGGCCATCCCGCACATAGGACAATCAGCAGGATGATCCTCCACGATCAAAGGATGCATCGGACAAATATATTGGCCGCCAGGCAGGGTCCCCGCGACCACGGAACCCTGGAGCCCTGCCTGCCCCATGAATTTTTCTCGGCAATGCGCACAGCAGAAATAGAAAACCTGCCCGTCACGTTCAGCCCGGATCGCGCCGGCATCTTCCGCCACAAGCATCTGGCATACAGGGTCTATGGCCATAACATTTCCTTACCGCATTAAAAAACATGGGAACAATGATTACAGTTTCATTATATATGACTCATGGCCATGAAAGAAATTATGTATCACACCCATGCAGATAATGCGGCTTGTTTTTAATGATCGTATTAATCAAATAATACGATATCTTATCTCCAAAAAAAATGAACCCTCACAGAACAAATACTTTCCAGGAACGATCCTGCCTAATCATCGTAATATCTGGATATTACACTAATAACCCCCGCTTGTCAATGCCCCATCCCGGCACGCATCCGACAAACGTCAAAACACTCCCGCTACTTAAGGAGTTTGTGCAGGCGGCGCGCGGAAGCCTTGTCCATGTCCGTAAAATAAATGGCCAGGCCGTCGCCCACGGCAATACGTGAAACGCGGGCCAGCCCGTGGATGGCATCCTCGGCATCATCCGGCGAACACTGGATGGAAAACCCGACTTCGTCGTTGTTTTTCAGGTACACACTGCTTTTCATGATAATGAACGCACTCTTTTCCGAGATGTCCTTGAGCTTGCCCTGGATGGTCAATTGCGATCCGACGCTGATCTGCGCCGGCAGTTCAAGCCCGACACGCGATTCCTGACGCTGTTCATTTGCTTTTCGTGAATGATCCATGTTCTCCCCCGCCGTGCCTGTTCAATAATTCTCTGCCCTGAGTTCAAAAACGGACTGCGGGTTCTGACAGGTGGGACAGGCTTTGGGCGCCTGTTTGCCCGTATGGATATACCCGCACTCACGGCAGATCCACGCCGTTTCCTCTTCTTTCACAAAAACCTTGTGTTCCTTCACATTGGCGGCAAGCTTCCTGAAACGCGCCTCATGTTCTTTTTCTATCCTGGCCACCATCCGAAACTGATTGGCGATTTTCTGAAAACCCTCTTTATCGGCGACATCCGCGAAATGCGGATAAAGTTCGGCAAATTCTTCATGTTCCCCGTCGGCCGCCGCCACAAGATTATCATACGTGCCGGCCACAGCCCCCGCCGGATACCCCGCAACGATCTCCACCGCCTCGCCTTCCAGGAAGGCAAAAAAAATCTGGGCATGATGCTCTTCATTATGCGCCGTTTCCCTGAATAGTGCGGCGATCTGGTCAAAACCTTCTTCTTTGGCGGCCCCGGCAAACATATCGTACCTGTTACGCGCCTGTGACTCACCGGCGAACGCCTTCAACAGATTCTTTTCCGTTTCAGTGCCCTTGATAGACTTCCCGCCCTTATATGAAGTAAATTTTTCCCTCAGATCCTTCTTCATGTTCATGACCTCCTGATCATATTGATCCCCAAGCATCAACTTGATACGCAGACAGTTTCTTTATCCTATAAGATATAGGGCTGAACCCTGTCTGTCAATCCCCATGCCGCGCATTTTACGCCACCATCCGAACCTTATATTTATCCCGCATTTTGCAATAGGAACAGGTGAATGCGGGATAACCCCGGCTTTTCTGGATGATAAAAGATCTGGAAGCCGACGATTTTGCATCCGCACAATTTTGTGCGCATGGATGCGTCGATAAAATTGCGCTACTGCAAAATCTGGGTTTATTCATGCCAAGAACGTGCCCTCTCACCAGGATGCGCGCTTGACATTTAAAAAATATAATATATGTTATATTAAACTAATAGAGATAATAGGATTTGAAATGAAAATCACGCATAAAGGCGATTACGCCCTGAAAGCAGTCCTGGATCTGGCCATTCACTATGACGAAGGGGTCGTCACCATTCAAGCCATTGCCAAGCGAATTGATGCGCCCTCTAAATTTCTCGAACAGGTTTTGCTGGAATTGAAAAGAGGCGGTTTTATCGAAAGCCGCAGGGGCAAGATCGGCGGATACATGCTGTCCAAGCCCCCCCAAAGCATCACCCTTGGAGAAGTCATCCGTTTTGTCGACGGTCCGCTTGAACCCATTGCCTGCGTCAACAAAGGCTATTCCGATTGCAACGACCTGCATAAATGTGTCTTCCGCCCCGTCTGGCAAAAAGTATTCAAGGCAACCTCCGATATTGTGGACCACATCACATTCGAAGATCTGGCCAGACAGATTGAAGCCGTGGATCGCATGCCCACCTATTCCATTTGACCTGATCAGGTCCTCATATCCCTCCGCCATCCTCAAAGGTATGGGCTAACTCGCGCATCGCCTCTTTTTCATCCGGCCCATCAATGACCAGCGTCACTTCCGAATGCTGCGGCACCGCCAGCGCCAGGACATCCAGGATCGAACGCGTATCGGCCTTGGATGCATTATGCCAAAGCTGGATCTTGGAACTGAACTTTTTGGCAATGGTCACAATCCGCGCCGCTTCCCGCAAATGCAAGCCGTGAAGGGTCAGGATGCGTATCCTCTTGATTTCCATTCCAGCTCACGCATCTTTCCCTGATGACTTCTCAAAAGCCTGTCCGATATCCCAAAGAAGATCATCGATGTTTTCTGTCCCGACGGAAAACCTGATCTGCTCAGGCTTCACCCCCGCCAGGCGCTGTTCGGCCTCGGTGAGCTGGCCGTGCGTGACCGTGGCCGGATGCACCACCAGCGACTTGGAATCGCCCACGTTGGCGAGAAATGAAAAGATCTTCAGGCTTTCGATGAATTTTTTCGCGCGCGCCAGGCCTCCCTTGACGCCAAAAGCCAGGATCGCCCCTGGGCCTTTGGGAAGATACTTCTTGGCTAAAGCATGATAGGGACTGGTCTTCAAGCCCGGATAATTGACCCATTCAACCTCAGGATGTGCGGCCAGATATGCCGCGATACGCTGGGCGCTCGCCACCTGACGCTCCAGCCGGAACGAAAGCGTTTCCAGTCCCTGGAGGAACAAGAACGCGTTAAAGGGGCTCATGCACGCGCCAAAATCGCGCAGGTAATGCAAGCGCACCTTGATGATGTAGGCGATATTCCCCGCCCCGGGATAATTGCCCCAACGATCCCAGTGCACAAACCCGCTGTACGCAGGATCGGGTGTCGTGAAATCCGGGAACTTGCCGCTCTTGGACCAGTCAAAATTCCCGCCGTCAACGATCAGCCCGCCGATGCTGGTTCCGTGGCCGCCGATATACTTCGTGGCCGAATGGACAATGATGTTGGCACCGTAATCGAAAGGCCGGAAAAGATAGGGCGTCCCGAACGTGTTATCCACGATCAACGGGATGCCGTTCTCCTGCGCAATGCGGGCTACTTTCTCGAAATCAATGATGTTGATGTCCGGATTCCCGATGGTTTCGATGAAAATGGCGCGCGTCTTTTCATTGATTGCTTTTCTGAAATTCTCAGGATCGCTGGGGTCCACCAGCCGGGTTTTAACACCATGTTTGGGCAAGGTATTCACGAATAAATTGAAGCTCCCGCCATAAAGCGTTTTGGCCGCAACGATCTCGTCGCCAGTATGCGTGATATTCAAAATCGAATACGCCGTGGCTGCAGACCCCGACGCCAGTGCCAGTGCCCCAGAACCGCCTTCCAGGGCTGCGATGCGGTTTTCCAGGACTTCGCAGGTCGGGTTGGTGATCCGGCTGTAATCGAAACCGAACTCCTCCACCGAGCTTATCAAACGTGCCTGTTCGAAATTCTTGAACACAAACGATGTTGTCTGGTAGATGGGAACCGCCCTGGCGCCCGTTGTCGGATCAGGCACCTGCCCCGCATGGACCTGCAATGTGTCAAAATGCAATTTTCTTTCGCTCATATTTTCTCCCCCTTGGTATAGTGCGATGAACCGGCAAAAGCGACCTCAGGCTGGATCTGATAGGCTTCCAGCGACGTATCAAGGTCCACCTGCAGGGCACTGTTAAAAACATTGTTAACGATCATGAGCGCGCCAAAGACCGTGAGCTCGACGATCTGCGCCGGCGTCAGAAATTCCTGCAATTTCTTGAAAAGCGTATCGGTGACACGGTTAGGATCGGCGGCAAGCTGGCGTCCAAAGGCGATGACGGCCTGATCGCGCTCGTCCAGTTTCAGGGCACGCGGGTCCTCCCCCCCCTTGACGATCGCCCGGTTCATGAACGTCGCACAAAGCGTGCACGCGTTCTCCCGTGAAATGGCGTCGCAAAAAAGGATGGTACGCCGCTCACCCAGGACCGGTTTAACCTTGGCGTAGAGGGTATACCACTCCAGCACCGCCCGCAACGCTGCCGGCGAATGCAGCAGCGTGGCTTTCATGTTGGTGACGACCCCGTGTTCTTCGACGATCTTGTTATATTCCGCCCGGATCTCGGACGATGCGTCCTCGTAAGCAACTTGTGCAATGCGTGCCATAAAATCCCCTTTCCCATACCGGCGCAGCCCCTAAGGCCCGCCCTTATTTCCCGGAACCCACCACCGCCGTCACCGCTTCGGTAACGATCCGGACCATACGATCGATTTCTTTTTCACTGATCACCAACGGCGGCGCCAGACAGATCACCTCATCCAGCACACGCGTATAAAGGCCGCGTGCGAACAACTCCTGGCGCAGGCGCTTGCCGATGGCACGTTCCGCGGGAAAACGCGCCTTGGTCTTTTTATCAGCGACCAGCTCGATCCCAACAAGCAGCCCCAAGCCGCGAACGTCTCCCACATGCGGATGCTCCTGCAAACCGCGCAGGCCTTTAAGCAGCCTGGCCCCCAGACGCGCCGATCTCTTGACGAGGCCTTCTTTCTGAATAATAGCCAAATTAGCCAATGCCACCGCACAGCCCACCGGATGCGCGGAAGCCGTATAACCATGCCACCAGCGTTTCCCGGATTCCACCGTGTCGAGCGTTTCCTTGATCGCTTTGGATACCCCGATTCCACCCAGCGGAAAATAGCCGCTGGTGATCCCTTTGGCAAATTGGACAATATCCGGCTGTACCCCCCAATGCTCCAGCGCGAACCAGCGGCCCGTACGGCCAAACCCGGTAATGACTTCATCGCTGATCAAAAGGACATCATAACGATCACAAATTTCCCTGATGCGCGGAAAATAATCATCCGGCGGGACAAGGACGCCGCCGCCGCCGCCTTGCACCGGCTCGGCAATGAACGCCGCCACCGTTTCAGGTCCTTCGCGCAGGATAAGCTCCTCTAAGAGATCCGCTGCCGCCACGCCGGGAGAAACATCCTTCCTTGACGTCGTGAAACGATACGGATTGGGCGAATCGATATGCAAAAACCCGGGCAGCCTCGGTCCAAACCCCTGGGAAAACTCATCCACGCCTGTCGCTGAAGCGGCTCCCACCGTGGAACCGTGATAACTCAATTGCCGCGCGATGATCTTGAGTTTTTGAGGACGGCCTTTGGCCCCCCAGTAAAACCGGGCGGTCCGTATGGAAGTATCCGTCGCATCCGACCCCCCAAGCGTGAAATAAAACGCTTCTATGTTGCCGTACACCAGCTTCTTCAACGTCCTGGCAAGTTCAATGGCCTGCAGATTCGTTGACCCCGCATACGCTGTGGCAAACGCCAGTGTTTTCAGCTGGGCGGCGGCGGCCTTGACCAATTCCGGACGGCCATGGCCTGCATAGACATTCCACATGCCGCTCAGTCCGTCGAGATACGACTTTCCCTCTATATTCGTCAGCGTCACACCCTTGCCGGAAACCCAGATATGCGGATCCTGGTGTTCGCTGGGATGATGCTGAGGATGGATCAGGTGATGCCGATCACGCTGAACCAGCGCTGGTTTTCCATTGGCTGATCCACGAGTCATATAAACCTTTCCGATTTCGGATTTTGGGATTTCGGGGACATGTCCCCGCTCTAATGCCGATTCAAGGTTATCCATTAAACCGCGCATTAATAGCGAGAGAATCCTGGCGAATACCTTCGACAACATGCGGCCTGAACGCATGAATGATCGTGATCCATGCAACTCCCGCCACCCAAAGGCCGAGGAAAATATACGGCAGCAGGTTGTACGGCGCCGGCGGTACAGGATAAATATTCCCCAGGATCGCCAGGCCCAGCGCGATGACTGCTACGGCTGACGTGAGAATATGCTGGGCTTTCAACTCGCCACGGCGCTTGAGATAAACCGGCGCCGCGATCGAAATGATGATGTAGGTCACAATAAAGCCGAGTGTGGCGATAGTGCCGACCCAGCCGTAAATATCAAAATCACCCACACCGCGCAGCGACAGGATCGCCGCAGGAACGAAGGCCAATACTGACGCGATCGTGACAGCGATATGCGGCGTTTCATTCTTGTGATGCGCGTCCCCGGCGGAAGCATGGAATATGCCGTGACGGCCCATCAGGAAAAGTACACGTGCTCCTGCATTGATGCTCGCCAGAACACAGGCAAAGAAACTGATCACAGCACCAATATCAATGAACAGCCCGATGGCCGAAAGTCCGGCCCGATCCGCCAGGACATTGAGCGGTGCGGTACTTTTATCCAGCGTTTCGGTGTGCCCCTGGAAACCAACCACCTGGGCATACGAAGAAACCACGAACAAGGCCCCCACGATCAAGGCACTGCGAACAATGGCCCTGGGGATACTGTGCAACGGCTCCCTGGCTTCTGATCCGAGGGTGGCCGCGCTTTCAAAACCGACAAAACTGAAAATAGCCAGCACCAGACCGCCGCGCAAGGCGTCCAGGCTGGTTCCCTTCAGTGTCAGCTGATCCCAGTCCAGATTGAATCCATGGCGGTACAATGTCACCCCCACGAGCAGAAGAATTAAAGACACCGAAGCGAATTCAAGCCCCAGCGACAAACGCGCTGAAAGTTTGATGTCTTTATACGCCACATACCAGGCCGCCAGCACGCTCAGTCCGATCAACAGGACCGCCGGGATCTGAAAACCGAACACGCTCTTTAAAAACACGTTGGAATAATTGGAGAAACCGCTTGTTACCGCGGAAGCACAGCCGATATAGGCAATGAGAAGCGCCCAGCCTGTCACAGAACCCCAGAACGGCCCCAGCCCGGTAATAATATAAGAGTAGAAGGACCCGGGTGACGCGGAACGCCGGGCAAATTGATTGATACTGGAGGCCACCAGCAAAATGCTGACCGTGGCGATCAGGTATGCCAGCCATGTGCTCGCGCCAGACACCGCAAACACCAGGGGAATAACCACGGTTGGCGTCGCCGTGGGAGCAATATTGGCGATCGATTGTCCCAGCGTTTCCAGCGGGCTTAAGGTCGCGGACTTCAGCCCATAGGAATGTCCCCCGCGATTCACTTCTTGTTGCGATCTTGCTTTAGCACTCATACTCTTTTTCCTTTCCTCTTTGTGTGTGTAAAATAAAAAAGCCCAAAACACACCCGGTCTTTCCGGGAATATCTTGGGCTTCCAGATATCTGGTACGCCTGTCTATTCTGGACGATCGAAACTCACTATAACCAAAAAACTTACCCTCTTACTACTCTCCAGGAACAATCTTTGTCTTAGCTTTCCTTGAGGAATCGCTAATCACTACTATTCCAGTAGGAATGGTAGAACTATAACACGCCGCAACAACTTGTCAAGAATTTTTTACATGTTAAAAAAGAGCCCGCCATTTTCAGACGGGCTCTTTTATCATAAAATTAACACGCTATTACTTCGACGAACCACAGCAAACAGGCGTATTGTTCATCATCATGCAGCAGGTGCAACCGGATTCCATCATGGTCATCATACATGTGCAGCAATCCTGGATCATCTTGGCGCACATCATGTCGCCGCTGGTGCACATCATGCACATTCCGTCCTTGGTCATTTCCATCTTGCACATACCCATCATCATATTGCAGGTCATCATGGTCATGCCATTCATCATCATCTGAAAACTGACCATGCCGCCGTTCAGCATCGTGCCAAGATTCTGCATCATGGAGGCCGCCATCTCATCGGAAGCCATGCACATGATCTTCATGCCGTCCTTCATCTTTTCCATCTTGAACATGCAGCGCGGGATCATCATCATGTCCATCGTTCCCATGGGCATCCCTGACGGCGCCATGCTGGGCATGCCCATCATGTTGCGCCCCATTGTCATCATCTGATTCATTTTCATTTCCGATTTCATCTTCCTTCTCCTTTTATCTACCACTGGTATGGTAAGAATTTTTTTCGGTGATAAACATATAGCGTTCATGACTATTTTGTTTCACCGACATATTAGAATATTAACGAACAACAGCCATGATGTCAAGGAATATTTGTCGTAAGTTGTTTATTTTCAATACTTTATATGCTATATCTCCACTAGGAGAAGTAGATTATTAATCGTTCTAAGAAAATAAATCCAGAAATCCTCACTTGACAAATCCGATAAGAAAATATATACTATATTAAATCAATAGAGATTATAGTGTAACATATGAAAATAACACACAAAGGTGATTACGCGTTAAAAGCAGTTCTGGACATGTCCGTGCATTACGATGAAGGGTTGGCGACGATTCAGGAGATCGCCAAACGCATTGATGCCCCGGGCAAGTTCCTGGAACAGGTATTACTGGAATTAAAGAAAGGCGGCTTTATCGAAAGCCGTCGAGGAAAAATTGGAGGATACCAGTTATCCAGACCCCCTCAGCAGATCACGCTAGGTCAGGTCATTCGCTTCGTCGATGGGCCGCTCGAACCCATCGCCTGCATCAATGAAGGCTACTCCGACTGCGGCGATCTTCATCAATGCGCATTCCGCCCCATCTGGAGGGACGTGTTTCAGGCAACGTCAAACATTGTCGACAACATTACCTTTGCGGATCTGGCCAAGAAGATTGAAGCCGCATCTAAAGTGCCAACATATTCAATTTAAAGGTGAACCGCATGTCGCGAATCGATAGATACTTCCACCAAAAATCTGACAACTTCACATCCGATCCCTCCTTGGACTCCTTTGTGATCTGCCCAGCCGCCTTGTTCCCTAAAATGAGCCATGAGCAATTCGCGGCAACACAGCAAATCTACAAAGCGGCCTACGAAAAGGCCTGGGCAAAAGTCTATGGGAATGGATCAAATCCCGATGACTTCGACCTGGGCAGCGGCATTTAACCCGCTGATAATGCCGACGCTGTTGTTAATTCAGATAATATCGGCATATTTATCGGTGTCATCGGCGCAATATTCCTGATAACCGGCTCCAGACCTTGAATATTGATCATCGCTGGATCCTGTAATTGCAACGGCAGCGGCATCCCCCCGCCATCAACCTTAATACGCAAATACTCATCCCTAAGGTCAATACCGCCATTAACCAACTCCGCCGAATCAGGCGCAGAATGCCCCCGATAAATAACCGATAATGCCGACAGCAACGGCGCCCGCGTCGCGATGGATGTAAACGTGCGCCGGCCAAATAACTTTGTCGCCCACGCCTCTCTGGGAGCAACAATAACAGCAGCCACATTCTTTCCGTAAGGATTGTTGAATCTGTCCAAAACAATATCAGCATCCTTTGATTTGATCGGATGAAAGCCCTCTATAAATCCGCGAGAATTAACCACCGCAAGACAGCTATGCCCCGCCTTGGCCCTGATCGCCCGGAACAGGCGTGTTTTTCCATCCGGCTTGTCGAGAAACTCGTCAACAAGAACAAAATCCGTATCGCGATGGATCCTCTCGAGAAAATTACGGCCCTCGGCATCGGGCGTAATCACGGAAAACTCAACGCGGCGCTCTCCTTTTAACAAAAATAATCCTTCATAAATATTCTTAAACTTTCTGGCCCTCTCATCCACCGCAGAGCCTTGTTGCGCGATCACGGCAATACGCACCGGACCGGACTTCCTGGTGCTTTCATCCTGAAAAGCAACACTTTCCCCAAGGATATCAAACGCCGCTTCAAACGTTGGAACGGAAACCCCTTGCACATCCTGATTCACCCCGGGCAGTACGCCCGCCTCTATGGAAGCAACCGTATATTCCGCCGAACGGGCATCCGGATTGCCCAAACGGCCATAACCGCCGTACAACCCCTTGACGACGGGCGACGATCTCTCCTTTGACGGCTTCCCGGCTTCCAACGGCGCCTTGAATATCTCGGCGAGAACATCCGCATCCTGCACCACATCCGCATTGGACCTGCCGGCACCGGGTGTCACCGCGTACAAATTTCCGCTCAACGGCCCCCAAAACACATTCGAAATAACCGCCAGCGTTTTCGGGGAATACCGGTCCAGGCGCGTTGCCTCATGAATGATCCGAAGAGACAACAGCGTATCGTCCAGACGTTTTTTCGACTTGCCAAAATTCAACACAGATTTAATACCCAGCGGCCATGACGTTGCTGCCCGCTCAAGGTCCCCAATAGCTTTCTCGATCTTGGGTTCTGCCAGGAATTCTCCTGAACCCTCGTCTTCACCAACTTCAGGGAAAAGACGTCCGACGTGCTCGACGGTCATGCCGTCAGGCTGTACAACAGGATGCATCAAATACTTTCTCAGCTCGGCCAACGGAAAAGAACCTTCCCTGCCTTTAAACAATCTCAGCAGGCGCAAGGCCGTGTCGAAATCATTGATGATATCCTTTGAATCTTCGATGCCGACGGAAATACGGACATCCGCAACATTCATGCCCATCGACGGGAGTTTCTGCTTGGCTTCTTCCGGCATTGTAGAAGCGACTCCCGCCAGAGGCAGCTGGACCTGGGTCCTGGCCTCACCAAGGCTGACAGAATGCTTTGGCACACGCAGGAACGTCAGGATCTTGATAAACAGTTTGGCCGACTCCAGGCCGTCTTTAATCGTAAACTTGATCATGTTCCCGTAGTTCTCCCCCTCCGCCTGCCTTAAGGTAATATCAAACTGCGGATGGTCCGGATCCCCCGGATAACTGAGCGACGATACAACATCCTGTTGCTGTTTTAACCACTTGACCAGATTGCGGGTATTATCCAAAGATGTCCGGTACCGCTCAAAGAACGTCGATACCCCGTATTCAAAAATATTCCTGGCATCATCCTCATGTATCTGCGCCGAGCGCACATACTCCAGATCCGCGGCAATCTCCTTCTTGGCGACGGCCACTGTCCCAAACGCATTGCCGGTGCCCAGCATCTTGGTCACGACCTGAATAACAATATCCACACCGAACTTGAGCGGCTGCTGTCCCGCCGGGGTGGCAAAAGCGCCATCAAAGATGGTCAAGGCCCGCGGCGCGTTGGCTTTGACGGTCCTGACAATTTTTTCAATATCCCAAACTTTAAGCGGAGGATTATTGGGCGATTCAAAAATAACGGCCACCGTGTTCTCGTCAAGAACGCCGGGACGGCTGCGGTCAGAAACACCTACCAGCTCTTTATCTGGATCCGTCACATAACGGACATCCAAACCGTATTTTCTATAAAACTCCAGATTCGCATCGGTACCGCCATACGCCGAACGGATCAACACAATATTGGGATTAAGAATATCTTTATTACGCAAGAAGAGATACCTGAGCACGTCCGCCATACCCGACACCCCGGAGACGGAATTGACGCCTCTATATTCCCGACGCGCCTGTTCATTGCCGCTCAGCCATTGTGTTTCAAGAAAAGCAATGGCCAACTCTACCTTTTTATTAATATCCAACGACGCATCCTGAAGACGCGCGAGATAATTTTTGAACGCTGTCTCACGATCAGCATCCTGCGGATACGGGATGCCGGAAGACGGATTCTTTCCATTCGAAGAAAGCACCTCACGATCCGGCGCTGTCACAAAAATACTGTCGGTGTTTTCCAGTCTTCCGGATGCTGTCAGTGTTGTCGTTACGGCCGCCGTTGCCGATACAACAGCCACAACATCAGGCAGCGCGATTTCCATGGGCGGCTGAACCGCCTCCTTTTGCACCCCTGCGATTCCCGGCGCAACATACTCCTTTTTAAGCGCATCCAGCCGATGCCAGGCTTCTTTGGGGTGCATCGGCGCTACCTGGCGGCTATCGCGATGTTCGCGCAGCCTGTCTGAAAGCACCTCTTCGGACACCACGATCACCCCCTTAGGGGCTTCATTCTTGTTCTGGCTGCCATTTCCGGAGATCAATGGATCCGGCTCAAGACGAGCATCGCTGAACGCCAGGAGCGTTTGAGGGCTTTTTTCCCCTGCCATCCGGGACACTTCCTGAAAACGTTCCGATTTTGAAAATGGGAAAAACACAATCGCCGTTTGGTATGATAAGGCACCCTGCAACGCGTCCAAACTCCTGACAATAATCACCTCGGTTGAATTCCGGGCGGCATAGTGCACAAATAAACTGTCCGCTGGCGCATCCTCGGGTATATAAAAAATGACTTCTTTTTTCCCGGAAGAAACTTCCAAGAACTCCTGGGCCATTTGGATCAAATTATCGACCGCCGATACCCTGGCCGCATAACTGACCCCGTCAAACCTGCCTTCGGCCCCCTGAGAATGAACTTGCGCTGTCAACTGTTCCACAGCCCGCACTGTTTCATGGTTTAGATCCTCACGCCGGGCCACAAGATCAGCATGTGTCCTTTCGATCGCCCTGACCAAATCGGTATCAACGATCTCGCGCCCAGGCTTGGAGAGAAATTCATTCCCTGCTCCCTGACTCGCGTCCGATATAATTTCCGGGGCCACACCCGCCATACCGCCGGAGAAATACTTTCTCGGCGCCGTCTCATGGGTTAACGGGTCTGCCTCGTCCTTGATATAGTTGAACACCCCGACTTTAAAGGCTTCCAGGTACCTCTCATAAATCTTTTCTTTGGATTTCGGATCATTCGCCTCGACACCGGCGACTTTGTTCTTGTCTGAATACACCTGGCTCAAAAGACTTTCCTTGAGGGTCTTCTTGAACCATGTTGCCAGGATCATGGCCGTGTAAATCTGACGCAGCGGCGCAAAGTTCTCCCCTTCGTTCACTTCCTTCTCAATGATCGGGATAATGATCTCACGGACAGCATTGACCGTAAATTCCCTGGTTTCCGCGGGAGCCGAGGATTCCGCCATGTCCTTCTGATGGGACATGGCTACGTCCCCGGCGGGAGCCGAGGATTCCGCCATGTCCTTCTGATGGGACATGGCTACATAATCGCTTTCCAGCATGACTTTCAAATGGCTTTTGACAAGGAATGCGGCTCCATCTTTCTCATAAACTTCTGCCGCATCAGCCCTGATCCAGATCTTGTTAAAGGTATCAACCGGAATATCGGTCGTCCCCAGCTTGTCATAGGCCTGAGCATAAACCTTCTGCCAAAAGCCTCGGCCCACATCTTCCTCGGGATACATCAATGAGGCGGTGAACTGTTTAAGCACATAGTCTTGCCCCAACAATTCCTGCCCGGTAGCGGTTTTCGCGAAATTGTCACCGATGATACGCTGCGCTTCATAAGGTGACAGATTGACCCACACATCCTTGTTGGGGATCGTCAGCGCTGCCAGAAAATGTTTGATCAACTTTCGATATTCACCCTTCTTTCGATCATCGCCAAGGGCGGCATCTCCCTTGTCCATGACAAAATAAAAATGGAACGGATCTTGCCGATCCACTTTCAACCCCACGATCTGGACAGGATTAAAAGCGCCCGTCGGATGCAGTCGTACGCCGGGAACCGGCAACGGCAGAGCCACCTGCGCATAACCGGACTGCACCGGTATGGCGCTCAACATCGCTGCAATAAGTGCGGTGGCGATAACCTTAAATCCATGGTTTTTCTTTGCATCCCGATACATAGCCACTCCTTTTAAAATTATGAAGCCCAAAATACTCCGGAATCATTCCAGAATATTTTGGACTTCCAGTTATCTGGTAAGACCTGTTCCTAAAGTTCTATGCGTTACACATCTCTTTTCCTCTTCAGGTAATTCAACAAATCGATCCTTGTGACGACACCATAAAACCTTTCCTTATCCTGAATGATCGCGGTGTAACCTATTTTCAAGATCGCCACCAGGCTTTTCAGGTCATCTTTGGGTTCGAGAATCTCCAGGTCTTCCGTCATGAATTTTGAAACTTTCTCCTCAAACTTATGCGTATCCAGATCTTCCAATGCCAAAAGGACGTCTGACTCATCAATGATGCCGATCACTTTCCCATTTTCAATCACAGGAAGCTGGGAAATATCATATAATTTCATTCTGGAATACGCCGTCCCAATCGAATCCTGCAGCTGGACAGAAACGACACTATTTGAACTGTACGTCCGGGTAATAATATCCCGCAAATCTCCCTCTTCTTTTCTGTCCAGCAATCCCTGCTCCAGCAGCCAATGGTCGTTATACACCTTGGAGAGATACTTGTTCCCGCTGTCGCAGACAAAGGTCACAATATTCTTGGGAACAGTCTGTTCTTTGGCATAGCGTATCGCTGCGCCGATAAGAACCCCTGTCGACGAACCAGCCAAAATCCCTTCTTTTCTCAACAGATCCCTCAATATCCCAAAGGACTCTTTATCCGAAATTGAATACGCCGCCCTGACCAAAGAAAAATCTGCCTGAGAAGGAATAAAATCTTCACCTATCCCTTCGATGCGCCAACTGCCGGCGGCACCAAACTTGCCGGTCTTGACGTGATCAACCAGTATCGAACCTTCAGGGTCAGCCAGAATAAACTCTACCCTCGGGTGCACTTTCTTAAAATAATCGGTTAACCCCCTGATCGTCCCAGCTGAACCGACACCCACAGATATGGCATCAACCTGATGCCCCATCTGTTCCCAGATCTCGGGCCCTGTCGTGGTGCTGTGGGCCAACGGATTAGCCGGATTGTTGAACTGGTCGACAAAGAACGAATGGGGGATCTCCCGGGAAAGTCTCAGCGCATAATCCTGATAATACTCCGGATGCCCCTTCTCCACGTCGGAACGCGTCATGACGATCTCGGCACCCATGGCTTTCAGGCACGCGATCTTTTCCTGACTCATCTTGTCGGGGATCACCAACAAAAGCCGGTACCCCTTCCTGGCCGCGACCAAGGCAAGGCCAAGCCCCGTGTTCCCGGCTGTCGCTTCGATGAGCGTATACCCTTTCTTGATCTTCCCTTCCCGCTCTGCAGCCTCGATCATGGACAGGCCGATCCTGTCCTTGATGGCTCCTGACGGATTCAAATTTTCAAGCTTGAGAAAAAGGCGGCACACCCCAACGTCAAAACTTTTAACTTCGACGATCGGCGTGTGCCCGATCGACTCCAGGATATCCTTATAAACCATTTCTGCTTTCCCGCAGCCAACCGCTGCGCAACTTCACGTAACTGTCCGTGCGTAACCGTTGCCAGATGCACCACCGACGCGTTGATGTTTCTTAACGACCTTTTTCTAACTTTCTACGGGTTATATCCCTTCCCCAAATCGCGCATTGATCGCAAGGGAATCCTTACGAATATCCTCAACCACGTTAGGCTGAAACTTATGAATAATGGCAATCCAGGCCACGCCGGCCAGCCAGATCCCCAGGAAAATATACGGCAATATGTTATACGGCGCCGGAGGAACGGGATAAATATTCCCCAGAATGGCCAACCCTAACGTAAAAACAGCCAACCCCGAGATCACCAGATGTTGAACTTTCAACTCACCACGATGTTTGAGATAAACCGGTGCCGCAATAGATATAATGATGTAGGTAACGATAAACCCGAGTGTCGCGATCGTCCCCACCCAGCCGTAGATATCAAAATCGCCTGTTCCATTGAGCGAAAGGATCACCGCTGGAATAACTGCCAGAATGGAGGAGATCGTGACGGCGATATGCGGTGTTTCATTTTTATGGTGCGCATCCCCGGCGGCAGCATGGAACAACCCGTGGCGGCTCATTAAAAACAATACACGCGCTCCAGCATTGATGCTTGCCAGGACGCACGCAAAGAAACTGATGATCGCGCCGATATCGATCAGCAAGCCGATAGAAGAAAGGCCGGCCCGGTCAGCCAGAACGCTCAAAGGAGCGGTGCTTTTATCCAGCGTCTCGGCATGTCCCTGAAATCCAACCACTTGAGCATAAGAAGAAACAACGAAGAGTGCACCAACGATCAAAGCACTGCGCACAATCGCCTTCGGGATACTGCGCAACGGATCTTTAGCTTCTGAACCAAGCGCCGCGGCACTCTCAAATCCGACAAAACTGAAGATCGCAAGAACCAAGCCGCCGCGCAGCCCGTCGAGACCCGCCCCCTTGAGTGTCAGCTGATCCCAGTCCAACTGCCATCCATAGCGATAAAGTGTCACGCCAACCAGAAGGACAATAAGGGATACTGAAAAGAACTCCAACGCGAGAGATACGCGCGTTGAAAGCTTAATATCCTTATAGGCGATATACCAGGCGATCAAAACGCTGGCAGCGATCAGAATGGCCGCCGGAACCTTAAATCCGAATACACTACTAAGGAAGACATTGGCATAGTTCGAAAATCCAGATGTCACCGCAGAAGCGCAGCCAATATAGGCGATCAAAAGCGCCCAACCGGTCACTGAACCCCAGAACGGCCCAAGGCCTGTGATCGCGTAAGAGTAGAACGAACCTGGAGATGCCGAGCGCCGCGCAAACTGGTTAATACTTGACGCCACCAGCAAGATGCTCACCGTGGCAAACAAATACGCCAGCCAGGTGGCCCCACCCGACAAAGCAAACACCAAGGGGATAACAATGGTAGGTGTCGCTGTGGGCGCGATATTGGCAATCGACTGGCCCAGCGTTTCCAATGGTGTCAGTGTGGCGGACTTCAGGCCATAAGACTGGCCACCTCGATTTACTTCCTTTGATTTAGCACTCATACCTTTTTCCTTTCCTTTGTTTTCTTCAAATAAAAAAGCCCAAAATAAATCCGGGTTTGCCGGAAATATTTTGGGCCTCCAGATGTCTGGTCAGCCTGCCTATTTGTTACACCTTGAACACCAAAAATGCCGCGCCGTGATTTGATTAATCTCGACTATCCTTGTAGGAATAGTAGAAATATACCACGCCTGTTGTAATTGTCAAGTTTATTTTTCTTGTCGATCACCTCAAACCATCCAATGTCACCAAGTAATGTCGTTTGTGCTCTTGAACATAAAATTTCATCCGATAAACAGCCCCTCGATCCTGATCTGCGTGAAATCTTTTCTTTTATTGATAAAATTAATAAGCCCGCTATGACGCCACTGAAGCATGCACCGATGCGGCAAAAACCAATAGCGCATCCCGATCTTCAGCTCTTTGTTCGTCGCCCTGACCAATCCATCATAAGCTTCCGCAGAATAATACCCGACATCCTTATGTTCTTTGGCGCGCGAATTCAAAGGCCCGGTGACACACCAAACAATGACCCCGTTCACATAATCAGCATTGACCACGACACCGCAATGTGTAATAGGACAGCCGCATGACATGCCCAATGGCCTGCCGATAATGATATCCCCCGGCTTCAACCCCAGCTCTTTGGTCCGGGCAGGATTATGGGGGATGATCGTTTCTCTCGGGCCCGCCTCATTGGGAAAAGTATCCAGAATGAAATCGAATTCGCGGCCAAGAGAGTCCTTCCAGTTTAACTTGGACTCAAGCGGCTTATCCGATGAACAACTGCCGCAGACAGCGTTGCAATCAACCTTTTCGACCGCAATCGTTTCAGTATGATTCATGTGAACGCACTTAACGATATCTTTAGGATTCTTCGCGATCACCTGCGCGAATTGTCGGCACGTCCTCTGTCCGCATGAACCACAATCCAGCCCTGGCAATTGAGTCAATAATTCTTCCGGCATCTTTTCCCCTCCATTAAAAAACGGATGTTAGCGGTTTCAAACTTCCCAAAACGTGTGCAAGCTTCGAAAGAAAGACATTCACGTCGTCTTCCGTGTTAAAACGCCCCAGCGAAATTCTCAGCGCACCGCGGGCCCTGACAGGATCCAGGCCTATGGCGGAAAGAACATGCGAGGTCTTATGCCCGCCGCCATTGGCAGAACAGGCTGAGCCGCTGGACACCGCGATCCCCATTTCATCAAGCTCCAGCAAAAGCCTGATGGCATCCCCCTCCAGACCAGCGAACCCGAAGCTGATGTTGTTTGGCAGCCTGTGCTCCCGATGACCGTTCAAATACGCAAAAGGATAATCATGCAGCACGGCATCAATGATCTTTTCCCTCAACCGTAATTCTCTTTTGGCCTCGCCGGACATCTCCTCAACACATAACTCAGCGGCCTTGGCAAAGCCCACGATCGCCGGGATATTCTCTGTCGCTGACCTCAGACCCATTTCATGACCGCCACCCTGCTGCCAGGGCATGATCTTCGTCCCTTCCCTGACAAATAAGGCGCCAATTCCTTTGGGGCCATAGATCTTATGCGCATTGATCGTTAGCAGATCCAAACATGGCCCATGAACATCAACGGGTATTCTGCCAAACGATTGACAGGCATCACTATGAAAATAGATCCCGCACGCCCGGCAGATCTTTCCCGCTTCGCGGATCGGTTCAATCGTGCCGATCTCGTTATTGGCCTGCATGACCGAAACTAGGATCGTTTCTTTCCTGATCGCCTTTTGCAAATCATTGATGTCGATCAATCCGTCGACATCAACGGGCAAATAAGTGACTATAAATCCCTGCCCTTTGAGCCATTCACAGGGACTGATCACCGAATCATGCTCCAGCGCTGTTGTAATGATATGATTCCCTTTGTCTCTATTGGCAAAAGCAATACCTTTCAGCGCAAAATTATTCGATTCCGTCCCGGAAGAAGTAAAAACAATTTCCTGAGGTCCGGCCCCGATCAGCGCGGCAATTGTGGCACGAGAATGTGCCATGACCTCTTTTACTTCCCGGCCAAAGCCATGCAAACTTGAGGCATTCCCGTAAAACTCCGAAAAATAAGGCAGCATGGCCTCGACGACCCTGGGGTCGGTCCGCGTACTGGCGCTATTGTCCAGATATATCCTTTTCACTTATTCTCCCTGGTAAAAAATATCGCCTTCCAGCGGCCTGACGACACCAAAATGCTGCTGCCAGCCGATTTCTTTCTTACCAACACAAACCGTACAGGTCCCTACCGGCGGATTACCCCGTAATATCAAAGGATCGGCTATCTCGGATGAAGCCTGGATCTTTTTCACCACGGCATCGATCCCAATGCCATGGAGGGCGTTGGTTTCGCAGATTGAAATATCACTCGCCGCGCTGATAACCCTCGCCCGGAAAACCTCACGCTCGGCTTGAGAGATCAGATCGATCTTGGTGACGACCGCGACATCCGCTAACGTGAGCATCGAGCCGATCTTCCGAGGCAAATTCATGCCGCTGGTGGCCTCCAGAACAACGATACCGAGCGAACCTTCAATATAGGGAGAACAGCGCAGGCACAAACCGGCCGTCTCGACCAGCAAGTATTCCGCATTGTTCTTCTGGGCCCACGTGATGGCGTCACCCAGAACCATCACATTGCAATGGTCAGGGCACAATTCACCTGAATAGACCTTTTTGACAGGAATCCCGAATTCCTTTTTGAACATCTCATCTTCCACAGCATACTGAACATCGATCTTTAAATAAGCGACCTGAGAACCAGCGGCGATCAGCCGTTTCGTCACTTGCTTTAAGACGGTCGTTTTTCCTGTTGTCGGCGGTCCCGCACAAATAACTACTTTCATGTTCTGACCTCTTGATTAAATGTTTTCATCTACCCGCATAGCCCAGTGCTGCAAGCCTCTCTTCCAGCATGTCCCCGTCCAGCTGCTCGCCATTGCGGATCAATTGCCTGAAATGCAAAATAACATCATCAAGCTTCTTGATCTCCTCGGCGACCACCAATTCCTCTTTATTGGAATGCACGATCCCGACCATCGCACCATTCTTCATAACAACACGGAAGTCCGACAGTAACGCAATGCGTGGATCATGCGTGACAAAGATGAAGATCTTGTCGTATTTCTTCAATAATTCCAGCGCCTTGGTGCGGTGGATCCCGGCATTCTCGATCTCATCAAGCAAAATGATGGGTGAATTGCCGATAATAACAGCATCCGCGATCAACAGCGCGCGGGTCTGCCCGCCGGACAAATCCGTCATCCCATTAAGCGGATTGATCGGCTCTCCGGTCAACTGATTGGCAAAATCAAGCGTTTCTTCAATAACAGCCGCCGCATTACCCCTCTGGCGTATCCCCGCGTGGATTTCAAGAAACTCGTTCACCGGAAGGTCGGACAAAAAATTAGTATGCTGGGTAATAAACGCGATCGGATTCTTGGATGGGTCTGTCATGAATTCTTCGGGAGCAAACGCTCCGTTGATCAAAACCCGTCGGTTTGTTGGGGTATTCCTATTGGCAAAAAGGGCAATGTCATCGATCAGGGTTGTTTTACCTGAACCCGTCGGCCCTACAATGCTGATCACATCCCCCATTTTAAGCGTGATCTCTTCAACCAGATCCGGTTGACTGCTCTTCCCGACCCCTCCAAGAATTTTCAATTCATCGATCTGCATTTGATTTCCTTCCTCATTTTGGGACACGGATCCCGTCCCCTACTAAAATTGTAGACTTATACGTTTTCCTATGGGATTAGTCATATAACATACCAAGAAAATATTCCTTTAGACCAAGTCCGCGAGTGATATATTCTCGAGCTTCCTGGACACATAATCCCTGATGTCTTTAAATACCCTGATCAAGTTCTTCTCCTTCTCTATGGGAGTATGTTCAAAGAAATAAACACTGACAGATTCTGTCGGCGCCAGGGCGCCGTCAAACAAACGCACCACTTCAGCCAGGCTGATCTTATCGGCAGGCTTGCCCAGAGCATACCCCCCGTGCTGCCCCTTTGAACTTTTTAAATAGCGGGCCCTTTTGAGCGTCAGCAAGATCTGCTCAAGAAACTTCGGGGGGATGGCTTGCGCCTTGGCAATGGTGTCGACCGAAACAAGCCCCTGGGCTTCATGCCGGGCAAGATAAAGAAGAGCAAGCAATGCATATTCGCTACGCGATGTGAGCTTCATACCTCAGTCTCCAAATATGACTGTAAATATAGGATAACTCACAATAGATGTCAATCAAATTAATCGCAACTCTAATAGCCATAAAAATATCATCCCTGAATCGCGGCCAAGGCGTTCTTTAAATCTTCTTTCAGATCATCTTTATGCTCGATCCCGACAGAAATCCGCAGAAATTCATCCGTGATCCCGCGCCGGTATCTCTCCTCACGCGAAACAGAACCATGGGACATCTTTGCCGGATATGTGACCAGCGATTCAACCCCGCCAAGACTCTCTCCAAGAACAAAGATCTTAAGCTCCTTTGTGAACGCCTCGACAGCAGAGATCCCGCCGTGAAGCTCAATGGAAACAATACCGCCAAATCCGTTCATCTGCCTTTTAGCCAGATCATGCTGCGGATGCGACGGCAGGCCTGGGTAGATAACTTTCTTTACACGAGGATGTCCCTTTAAATATTTGGCTAAAAAGAGCGCATTGGCAGAATGCTCTCTCATCCGCAAAGACAGTGTCCGCAGGCCGCGGATCACCAGCCAGGAATCCCATGGGCCGGGTATGGCTCCAGTGGCATTCTGGTAAAACTTCAATTCCTGATAAAGTTTCTCATCATTAACAACCAGCGCCCCGCCGATGATATCACTATGCCCCGCGATATATTTTGTCGTTGAATGAACCACTATATCCGCGCCTGAAAGAAGCGGTTTTTGCAAGTAAGGACTGGCAAAGGTATTGTCCACCGCGAGTAAAACCCCGGTTTTTTGGGTGATCGCACTGAGCGCCTTCAAATCAACCAGTTTCAACAAAGGATTTGTCGGCGTTTCAACCCAGACCAGTTTTGTGTTCTTGCGGATCTGCTTCTTGAAAGAAGCAGGATCGTCGATCCGGGCGTATGTCGCATCGATCCCAAACTTGCGAAAAACCTTCTCAAACAAGCGGTATGAACCGCCGTAGAGATCATCCCCGACCACAATATGATCCCCGCTCTTAAACAGCGTAAGAACCGCAGCACTGGCCGCGAGACCCGAGGCAAACGCGAGTCCAAACCGCCCCTCTTCCAGAGATGCCATGGCCGTTTCCAGGGCTGTACGGGTTGGATTGCCTGTTCGAGAGTACTCATAGCCTCGATGAACACCAAGGCCATCCTGCTGATACGTTGATGTCTGGTAGACAGGAACAATAACTGCCCCGGTCTGCGGATCCGGCTGCTGCCCATCATGAATTGCACGCGTTTCAAATCGCATATATACCCTCTTTCATTAACCCAGATTTTGCAGTAGCACCATTTTATCGACGAATCTCTGCGCACAAAATGGTGCTACTGCAAAATCGTCGGCTTCCATATCTTTTATCATCCAGAAAAGCCGGGGTTATCCCGCGTTCATCTATGCCTATTGCAAAATGCGGGATTAACCCCGTACATTCGATGAAATCAAAAATAACCCGGTCTGTGCAAATACATTCGGAAAGAAGCTGATCCGCCGCTCGCCATCCAAAAAAACCTTTTGTTCGATCCTGATCTTTCTCGAACGGCAATAATCGAAGAAATCCGAAATACTGAAAAAATGCAAATTCGGCGTTTCATACCACTGATACGGCAAAGACTCGTTCACCGGAGTCTTGCCGCCAAAGAAAATCTGGGCACGTGACCTGAAATAGGCAAAATTAGGAAACCCGACAATGACCTTTTTCCCGACCCGCAACGCATCCTTGATCACCGCATCCACGGAACGGATCTGCTGCAGGCTCTGGTTAAGGATCACATAATCGAAAGACCGGCTCTTGTAATCCGACAAACCTTTTTCAACGTCGCCATGTAAAATATTCAGCCCCTTGGCCACGCACCTATAAATCTCCTGCTCATTGATCTCCAGCCCTTGCCCGCGGACACTTTTACGTTTGATCAAAACATATAAAAGGTCGCCGTTACCGCAACCAAGATCCAGCACTGTCGCATCAGGGCTTACCCACTGCGCAATGATCTGATGGTCAGGCCGGATGTTTTCATGCCCCATAGCCACCTGTGACCGCATACTCATAAAACACCTTCTTCAAGAAATGTTCAATCAGGTGGGTCTCTTCATCAACCTCCAGCAAAAAAGCGTCGTGTCCATATGTCGAATGAACTTCACAATAACTGGTTTCAACCCCGGCGATCTTGCAGGCACGAACGATCTCCTGGGACTGATAGGCCGGATAAAGCCAATCCGACTTGAACGCGATCACCAGAACCTTGGCTGATACATTCCCAAAAGCCTCCTGGATCGGCTTGCCGTCAAAAGCATCAAACAAATCCATGGCCTTGGTGATGTACAAATACGAGTTGGCGTCGAACCGACGGACAAAACTATCACCCCGATAACGTAAATATCCTTCCACTTCAAAATCGGCGCGGAATTTTGTCACCGGAAGATTTGTCTTCTTTTGACGACCGAATTTTTCCGTCATGGACACATCACTCATGTAGGTAATATGTCCGATCATCCTCGCGACGGATAACCCCTTGGCCGGAGGGTTGCCATCGTAATAATTCCCCAGCCTCCAGTCCGGATCAGCCATGATCGCCTGACGACCCGCCTCGTTAAAAGCGATCTGCTGGGGCGAATGTTTGGCGGTCGTGGCAATGGGAATCGCACTGCGCACCCTGTCTGGATATTTCACCAGCCAGGACAATACCTGCATCCCCCCCATGGATCCGCCGACGACCGACAATAACCGCCCGATACCCAAGTGATCGATCAATTGCCTTTGGCACTCGACCATATCACCAATGGTGATCTGCGGAAAATCAAGGGCGTAGCGCTTGCCGGATTTCGGATCAATGCTTGCCGGCCCTGTCGATCCTTTACATCCCCCCAGGACATTTGAACAAATGACAAAATACTTGTCGGTGTCAAATGCCTTGCCAGGCCCGATCAGTACATTCCACCAGCCGGGATCCTTATCGCCTTCATGATACCCGGCAGCATGCGCATCTCCGGAGAAGGCATGAAGAACAAGGATAGCATTAGCCCGGTCCTCATCCAGCTGACCATAAGTTTCATACGCCATGGTCACCGACTCAAGCGTTTCACCATTCTCAAGCAAGACCCGCGGGATCTTGAAATATGCTGTTTGAACAATACCCAGATCACGCTGAAGTATCGCTTCCGTGACTCCCGTCATACTTTAACCTCTTGAAACAACCAGGTCGAAAGATACCGTTCACCAGTATCAGGAATAACAACAACGATCGTTTTCCCTTTGTTTTCCGGCTGCTTGGCCACTTGGACTGCGGCCCACACGGCCGCACCCCCCGAAAAGTTAATTAGAAAGCGTACTGGGTGCTAAGGACAAAACCCTTCCCCAACCCGGTCTTGGCCTGGTCCAGCTTTCAGATCCCGCCGCCTTCCTGTGTCGTCCAGCCGTCGTCGAAACGGCTCTTTTGAGAGACCTCGATCTGGACTATCTTTGAGTTATGTATGATGATCGTCACAGTTCCGAAACTTAACCCGTGAATGGCATCGCTGATTTTCTTGATGATCGCATCATTCACGATATTCTTATTGATCTGCTGAGCTGCCATGCTCCTTCTCCATTTATATATATTCTCGCCCAGCAAGAACGTTAGCATGACCCAAAAAGAAAAAGGTCAAGAACGCCCCTTAAAGTGAACCAAGGGCGCTCTTGACCTCCAGATGTCTAGTCGGTCACGGCAACAGGATCTAACGATACGTTACGTTTAATCCATACTAACTCTATCGAGTTAATGGAAATATATCATGTAAATACATTTTGTCAAGAAAATATTCTTTCCCGCAAGGCAGAGAAATTCACACCCCGATCGCCTGCTTGAGATCCTTGAGAATATCCTGAGGATCTTCAAGGCCGGCCGACAGGCGCAGGAGCCCATCCGAGATGCCGCGGGCATGGCGTTCCTGGGGCAGCATGACGGCATGTGACATTTTGGCGGGATACGACAGGATGCTTTCGACACCCCCGAGGCTGACACCCGGAAAACACAGTTTAACTCCAGCCAGCGCGCGGCGCGCGGCAACCCCGTCCTCCAACTCGAAAGACAACACCGCCCCCGGCCCGGCACTCTGACGCTCATTGATCGCCCGTCCCGGATGATCCTTAAGGCCGGGATAATGCACCTTGAGGACTTGCGGCCATTGCGCCAACCCCTCAGCAATGGTTTGGGCAGCACGCTGCTGGGCTTCCATGCGCACCGCAAGTGTTCGGATCCCGCGCAGGACGATCCATGAATCCTGAGGTCCCAGGATGCCGCCCACCCCATTCTGAACGGCCTTCATCCGGCGGCCAAGTTCTTCATTCCGTGTAACCGCAAGACCTGCGATCACATCGCTATGCCCACCGATAAATTTGGTGGCACTGTGGACTACAATGTCAAAACCATGTTCGATGGGACGCTGCAAAAATGGCGTCGGGAATGTATTATCGATGATGGTCAATAGGCCGTGTTCACGCGCGATCGCGGCCACTGTGTCAAGATCCGTGATCTTTAACAGCGGATTCGACGGGGTTTCCACAAAAATGGCCTTGGTATTAGGCAAAACCACCTGCGCAATACGCTCCGGGTGCGTCATATCCACAAACGTCGTCTGAAGTCCCCACTGCTTTAACAACGTCGAAAGGATCCGGTACGTTCCACCGTAAACATCCTCGGGCGCGATCAGATGGTCACCGGACTTAAGCATAAAGAACGCCGCAGATATTGCCGCCATGCCGGAAGCAAACGCGAAACCGCTGGTGCCGCCCTCAAGTTCCGCAATCGATTTCTCCAGCGCCTCGCGGGTCGGATTGCCGCTGCGGCTGTAATCGTAGGCCCCGGGATGATCCGGATCAGGCTGGGCAAATGTCGAGGCCTGGTAAATGGGCACACTCGACCCGCCGGTGAACGGGTCCCGGTCCTGCCCGGAATGAACGAGCCGTGTATGAACTTGAAGATCCTTGTCTTTCATCGCGCTGACTCCAATGCCTGTTCCAGGTCCGCGATCAGGTCAGCCGCGTCCTCGATACCGATAGAAAGCCTCACCAGCCTGTCATTAATGCCGAACCTCACACGCCGCGCCGGATCAATATCCGCATGGGTCTGCACCGTCGGATAGGTGATGAGCGACTCAACTCCGCCCAGGCTCTCGGCAAAAATAAATACGCCCACACGCGCGAGGAGATCCTTCACAGAAACCCCCTCAGCCACTTCAAAAGACACAATGCCGCCAAAACCAAAACCCATGGAACGCAGGCGCGCATGCCCCGGATGCGTGCTCAACCCCGGATAATGCACGGCCTTCACCAAAGGATGCTGCGCAAGCCAGGCCGCGATCCGCACTGCGTTTTCAGCCTGCCGATGGATCCGCAAAGGAAGCGTCTTTAACCCGCGCAACACCAGCCACGCGTCCTGGGGACCCAGAACAGCGCCCACCGCATTCTGCAAAAAGGCCACTTTCTCGGCGATATCATGATCCTTAACAACAACAGCGCCGGCCACCACATCATTGTGCCCGCCCAGAAATTTTGTAGCGCTGTAAACCGTGACATCCGCACCCATGTCAAAAGGCTTCAGAAATAGCGGCGTTAAAAATGTATTGTCGACAATGAATGTCAGGCCGCGTGCTTTGGCCAGCTTCCCCAGCGCCGGAAGATCAGCAACACGCAGCATCGGATTGGTCAGGGATTCCACAAAAAGCCCTTTGACAGATGGATCCATGGCCGCGTGCACCGCGTTAATATCCGAGGTGTCGACAGGGATGATCCTTACCCCGTAGGGCGCAATCACCTTCTCCAACAGCCGATGGGTACCGCCATAAAGATCTTCGGTCACGATCACGCTGTCGCCTGGTGCAAAAAGCCTGAAAATCGTGTCAATGGCGGCTAATCCGGAAGCAAAAGCAAACCCGCGCACGCCGCCTTCGAAACGTGCCAGCGTCTCTTCCAGCACAAGGCGTGTGGGATTGGATGAGCGGGAATAATCAAACCCCGTACTTTTTCCAAGCTCAGGATGCCCGAAGGTCGCCGTCTGATAAATGGGCACCGACACCGCGCCCGTACGCTTATCCCAGTCAGATCCCGCCTGGGCGAGAAGTGTTTCAACCGCCAATTTTTTATCTTTCAAGTTTCGCTGACTCATCGTGCTGTCAATACTTTCTATAACCGCTAAACATTTTACTTTGTTATAAACAAATACGTACTAGAAGCTGGCGGCATGCCTGGATGCGAGTTCAGAAACCAAGCTTTCCTCAATACCTTTCAAGAAAAGCTGTTTCTGCTGTCTGAGCAGACAGGCATGCCGCCAGCTTCAATCATGACATGTACGGCTATATTTACCATCGTTTCACTGTGCACATCCTGTTAATCATAACTTCAAGAAGGATTTTTGCCAAAACTATTTCTTTTCGATGAGCACTTTCCAGTAAGTTCCAGCTTTCTCCTGGGACAGGATATTGTGGCCTTCGGCTTTGACAGATCCCGGGACATTCTCGATCGGCGCCCCATCGTCCAGCCAAACTTCAAGCACATCACCGGCTTTAAGCTTGGAAAGTTCAACCTTGGTCTTGACGAAATTAAGCGGGCACAACACCCCCCGCAGGTCTTTGACAATTACCGTGAACTCTTTACCCGCCGAACATTCCCCCGCCCCGCGCCCCTCAAGCGAAAATATCTTGTCAGCGCCCCAGTCAAAATAATAATTCTTGTCCAGCTCAAAATCCGGCACAGCCTGATGTTGTTCCAGGATACGGCGCAGATCTTCCCGGCCTTCACCCTGGATATACGCACGGAACGACGCGTGTTCCCCGGACTTTGAAATGTATCCCGCGAAAAACGCTTGCACCACGCCCGGCAGGGCCTTGGCCGGGACATCCCCGAGCGCCTGAGCCAATACCGTACCCGTAGCGTGAATCATCGCGCCGGTAAAAATTGTATACGCCGGCAGCATGTGTCCGTCCTTGCGCAGGGTTTTACCCGCAAAACCAAGGTCTGCCGCCTGGTGATGGCCGCAGGAATTCGGGCATCCGGAAATATTCAACTTGATCCCGCCGACCGCATCAAGGTCAAGTTTAGCCGTATCGAACATCCGCAACAATGCCTTGGCGAGCGACCGCGAGAGGCATATGCCCAGCTGACACGTCGACGCCCCGGCGCACGAAAGCAGGCTGCCGTAAATCGCCGGCTTGCGCACGGCAGGGAAATCCGCTTGCAGCACCTGATAAAGAGGGCCCAACGCCGGCGCCGGAATATGTCTGAGAAAGAAGTTCTGATCTTTGGTCAGGCGCACCTCATCACTGCCCAGCGTTTCCAAAAACTCTGCCAGGCGCGCTGTGGCCGCACAGCCCACAAACCCCAGCTCAACCGGCACCAGCACCGCATAAAAGCCAGGCTGCGGCTGAGACCTTACACAACGCTTTTGCCACAAGGCAAAACCCTGCCCGTCACCGGGATCAACCGGCACATTCCCCTGCGGGAGCACGCCGCCCTTCTCCGGAACGTTGATCTCAAGGGGCAGATACCCCGCACTTTCGATGGCGCCAAGCTCTTCGTGAAAGCACTTCCTGAAATCTTCTTCACCAAGCGTGTGCCACAAAAACCGCAGGCGCGCCGCATGCTTGTTGTGACGATTGCCGTATTTCCAGAAAATATTTCTCAATGCCTTGGCCACGGGATACACCTTGTCCGCGTCGATAAACTCAAGCAGAAGATGGCTGGCCTCCGGCTTCCCGCCCAGGCCGCCCGCCGCATACACAGCAAATCCCCTGCGGCCATCCTTGATCTGCGCAAGAAAACCCGCATCCGATAACGTTGCATAGCCTTTGTCCTGCGATGACCCTGAAAACGAGATCTTGAATTTGCGCGGTAAATTCCATGAATCCGGCTCGGCAATAAACCGGTCCGTAAGTGCCAGGGCATACGGCGTCACGTCAAAGACTTCATCGGGATCAATGCCCGCGTCCACCGGGACAACGATATTCCTGACGGTATTCCCGCCGCCGCCGCGTGTGGCCAGCCCGATCTCCTTCAAACGCCGCATGACCGTCACCAGATCATCGAGCTTCACATAATGGATCTGCAGTTCCTGACGGGAGGTGATATGAAGATCCCCCACGCCGTATTGCGCCGCGATCGCCGCTACCGCCTTGAGCTGGGACACGGCAATGGATCCCCCCGCACAGCGGATCCTTACCATATATGTATCAGGCTCACGCTGTTCATACACGCCAAAAGGCACACGGTGCGTCTTAAGTTCCGCCGCCGAGATCTTTCCGGCCTTGAATTTGAAGATCAACGCTTCAAGCGCACCGATCTCATCGCCCAAATTGGGCGGCAATTTATAACCGCTCATCCACAACCTCCAAATTTTGTGCCACACACGGCCGATCGTTCATCCGACAACGCCTTGATCGATGGCTGATCGCCGCATACAGGGCAATGCGGATCCCGCTTGAATCCCACCTCGCGGAATTTCATGTCCAGGGCGTTGAAGATCAATATCCTGTCCACCAGAAGCTTGCCCCGGCCGATGAGGTAACGCAGGACTTCGGCCGCCTGGATCGTCCCGAGCATCCCCGCGACCGCACCCAAAATCCCCGCTTGCGAGCAAGTCGGCACCGCACCGGGCGGCGGCGGGGCCTTGAAGATGCAGCGATAACAGGCATGGCCGGGCACATAGGTCAACGTCTGTCCGTCGAAACGCAGGATCCCGCCATGCGAAAAAGGCTTACCGCCAAGAACGCACGCGTCGTTGATCAAAAACTTGGCGGCAAAATTATCAGTCCCATCAACAACAAAATCGTAATCCTTAATGATGCCGGCGATATTGGAAGCATCCACCCGCGTTTGATAGGTGATCACATTGACGTCAGGATTAATGGCCGCGATCTTTTCTTTGGCGGAAAGCACTTTGGCGCGGCCCACATCGGGTGTGAAATGGATGACCTGACGCTGCAAATTGGAAAGATCGACCACATCCCCGTCTGCCAACCCGATGGTCCCCACACCGGCTGCCGCCAAATACAACGCGACCGGAGCACCCAGGCCGCCGGTCCCGATGATAAGAACCTTGCCGGCCAGGATCTTTGCCTGACCCTCAACGCCGACATCGCCCAGGATGATATGCCGGCTGTAACGCTCAACCTGTGCCTCATTAAGCTCCATCAGAGAGCCTCCCGGCCTTACCCCACGCCCCCCGACTTTTACATAATTCGTCGTCGGGGACAATCAGCACATACGGCTTGCCTGACACAGGATTCCTGTTCACCACCACAATCGTCTTGTACACTTCCTCGATCACCCGGTAATCGACAACCTCTTGCGGGGTCCCCGCCGCAAAGATCTCCCCGGCACGCAGGAGCGCCATCCGGTCACAATATTCACTGGCGAGGTTAAGGTCATGCAAGACCATCACCACCGTCAGATTCAATTCCCGGACAAGCTTCCTTAAAAGATCCATGACCGCCACTTGATGCGTAATATCCAGATGTGCGGTGGGTTCATCCAGCAAAAGCAGGCGCGGCTCCTGGGCCAACGCGCGGGCAATAGCGGCCAGCTGCCGTTCTCCGCCGCTTAAATGATCCAGCGGTTTATCTTTAAAACGGAGCGAATCAGTTAAGGCCATGCATCTGACCGCCACCGCCATATCATGCTTCGATTCAACAAATTGCATGGCGTTGAAATAAGGCAGCCGGCCCAACAGGACAAACTCTTCCACAGTCAAATCGACTTCCGGGAGGACCTGGGATACCACCGTGACCTGTCGCGCAAAATCCCGTACAGGAATATCCCCGACATTCTTGCCATCGATCAAGACCGCGCCGTTCATGGGCGCGATCTCACGCGACAAAGCACGCAATAATGTGGTCTTCCCCGAGCCATTGGGGCCGATGAGCCCGAAGAATTCACCGCTTTTGACATGAAGACTGATCGCTGAAATGATAACCTTATGCCCATAGCCGCAGGTTAATCCGTCCACCTTAAGCATGGCTCAACCCTCCCCGGTGTGCCAGCGCATAAAGAAAAACACTGCCGCCCACAATGCCGGTGATCACCCCGACGGGAAGCTCGAGAGGGGCAATAATGGTTCTGGCCAAGGTGTCGCTCCCGATCAAAAAAAGCGCCCCTGCCAGGAACGAAGCCCCCAGCAATATCCGGTGATCAGAGCCGACCAGCTTGCGCATCACATGCGGCACCACCAACCCGACAAAACCGATCATCCCGGCGATCGACACACAAAAACCCGTCAAGACAGCGCAAAAAACAAACAATATCTTCTTCACCTGCTCAATAGGAACGCCCAGATGACGTGCCTCTTCTTCTCCCAGGGCCAGCGCATTAAGCTGAAGACAGAAAAAATAACCCGCCGCCAGTGAAGCCAGGGAAACAAGCACCATAAAGTGAACAAGAGAAAGATCCGACCCTCCCAACGACCCCATCATCCAGAACACGATCCCGTGCAGGCTGTCGCTGCTGGCAATCGACATCAACAGCATAACAAGCGAAGAAGAAATAAAACTGATCATGACCCCGTTGAGCAAAAGGCCCTGTAGCTTGACGACACCTGTCCTAAGGCTGGAAACATACAAAAACAAAATGACCCCGCCCGCGCCAAGCAACCCGCAAACAGGCAGTGTATAGGCACCGACAGCAGAAAGACCAAGGACAATATTGACCGCCACCCCCAGCGCCGCACCGCCCGATATGCCCAGGGTATACGGCTCGACAAGCGGATTGCGAAAAAGCCCCTGAAGGATGACCCCGGCCAGGCTCAGGCATCCGCCGACAGCAAACCCCAGGATGATCCGGGGAAGTCGGATATCAAAAATGATGCTGTGTTCTACCGGGCTTCCCCCCTGGCACAATATACGGACCACCCGGGCGGCGGAGATACCCGAAGCGCCGACCGACAAAGACCACACCATGACCGCCCCCAAAAGCAAGATCAGAAAAACAAGCCAGGATGCCCAGCGCGCGTATTTCATCGATCGACCTCCGGATGCAGATAGCCCATGATCGCCTTGAGCGCCGTCACACAGCGGACCGGTGTCGGACTGCACATCAGATATTCATCCAGGATATACACCCTGCGGCCGGCCACAGCCCTCAGAGAATTGAATCGCTCCCATGCTGCTTTTTCCCGTTCCCCGTCGAAGCCCATGCTCGATATCAGAATGACATCAGGGTCCCGGTTGAGGACCATTTCCCTGGCATACTGCAGATAACCGGGCTCAGCCACAATATTGTGCCCACCGGCCAGATTGATAAGATCATTGACGAAAGACCCCTGCCCGATGGTGACCAGGGGATTCAACCCTACCTGAACAAAAACACTGACTTTGGACGCGGCCTTCAGCTTCAATGTCAAGGCCTGCACCTTTTGCCGTGCATCAGCAATGATCGCATCCGCTTGTTGTTCCTTGCCGAGTATCTTGGCGATCATCCTGAAAACATCACAGATCCCGTTAAAATCCCGGGCATTGGGCACATCGACAACACGTATCCCCAGACGCCGCAACTTTTCTTTAGCCCGGGGATCCGTCAGCACGGTCGCCAAAACAAGATCCGGTTTCAATGCCACAACCTTCTCGATATTGATGTCCTGGATACTGCCCACACGCTCTTTTAATTTCGCCGCTTCAGGCCGCGTACAATACGTCGTCACCCCCACAAGCCTGTCTTCTGCGCCGAGCAAATAAATCTCCTCGGTCAGCACAGGCCCCAGGGACACGATGCGTCCCGCCGGACGCTCTTCCGCCAACGCCAACGGCGCGCAAAACAACATATAAACACTTAACAGCAACAGATGTTTCATCATCATGATCCCCATGCCCCTGCGCATCACCCTGCCCATTCACCCCATCAATAGACCATCGTCCCTGATCTGAATGCTGTCTTTTCTTTTATGGATGAGATTAACCGGGACGCTATGGCGCCATTGTAGCATACAGCGGGACTGATTGATCACAGCCTCAAGGGGTCCAGCTCTTTTTCCGGCAAAGGCGCTGCCTTGACAACAGCTGTTGCACCGCCCGGCTTTGTATGGGCCAAATCCGCTGCGGGACGACCGCCCAAGTCCGCATAACGGCAAACAACCCCTGCAGAAAATCCAATCTGAACCGTTGAGAAATCACCCCGACCCAGCGCTACCGGGCCAGGAATATTGATGGTCTTGAAAAGATGGTCATCGGATTTGGCCAGAGCTATCTGGGGCTTGCGCGAACGCCCGGATATGGCCAGCAAACGATCCCGGTTGACCCAGCCTTTTTCCTCCGGGATGCTCAACGGCAGAAGCTTCGCCGACAAAGGCCGCAGCACCAACCCTTCCAGGCCTGCCTCCTTCTCGATCAGCGCGATCTGGCGCTTAAGCTGGCTCATCGGACGCTGGCCAACCACTTCGCCGGTGATAATAAAAGACGCGCCGATCTCGGCCATGATCTCTTTCGCTTTCCTGAAGAACAATATCCGGCAGTCCTGGCACGGGTTCATGTTGGCCCCATAACCATGCTTGGGATTCTTGAGGATCTCCAGAAAATCATCGCCGGCATTGATCACCCGGCAGGCGATGCCCAGCCGGCTCGCCACGGTCAAGGCCGTATGTGCACAGCCATGGATGTGCTTGTCACACTGACAAAACGGCGTCTTGTAATTGACTGCCAGAAGCTCGACCCCCTCGTTAACCATCAACTCGGCGACAAGCGTGCTGTCAAGGCCGCCGGAGAGCAACAGGACCGCTTTCATAGCAATGTCACGCCTTGACCTCCTGGAAAAGCCAGGTCGAAAGATAACGTTCGCCGGTATCCGGAAGGACGACGACGATCGTTTTCCCCTTGTTTTCCGGGCGTTTGGCAGCTTCCAGCGCAGCCCATACGGCGGCCCCGCTTGAAATACCGACCAGAATCCCCTCGAGCTTGGCCAATTGCCGCGCTGTGGCGCCGGCATCATCCGTCTTGACCTGGATGATCTCATCGATAACAGCGGCATTGAAGACCGCCGGCACGAATCCCGCGCCGATGCCCTGGATCTTGTGAGGCCCGGGCTTGCCGCCGGAAAGGACCGGCGAATCAATGGGCTCAACGGCGATCGCCTTGAACGTAGGCTTGCGTTTCTTGATCACTTCGGAAACACCCGTGATCGTACCGCCCGTGCCTACGCCCGCCACCAGAATATCAACCTTGCCGTCGGTGTCCTTCCAGATCTCCTCCGCTGTAGTCTTGCGGTGAATCTCGGAGTTCGCCGGATTGGCAAACTGCTGCAAGAGAACAGCGTTAGGTGTCGCCGCGGCCAGTTCCTCGGCCTTCCTGACAGCGCCTTTCATGCCTTCGGATCCAGGTGTCAACACAAGCTGTGCCCCGAAAATCGCCAGCAACTGCCGGCGTTCGATCGACATGGTTTCCGGCATGGTGAGGATCAGCTTGTACCCCTTGGCCGCCGCGACGAAAGCGAGCGCGATACCGGTGTTGCCGCTTGTCGGCTCAACGATCACGGAATCCTTGTTCAGGACCCCGCGCTTCTCGGCATCCTCGATCATGGCCAGGCCGATGCGGTCCTTGACGCTGGAGAGCGGATTGAACGATTCGATCTTGGCCAGGACCTCGGCGCCAGCCCCCTCGGCGATGCGGTTCAGGCGGACCAGCGGCGTACGGCCGACCGTTTTGGTGATATCACTGTAGATAGTGCTCATATGTTTCTCCTTCCAACGATGTTGTTTGAAAATACAGGTTAAACCTTGTCCAGCGCCTGCTCAATATCCGCGATAATATCGGCCACATGCTCAATGCCGATGGAAAGCCGCACAAAATCCGGCGTCACGCCCGTAGCCAGCTGTTCTTCCGGCGAGAGTTGCTGATGGGTCGTGGAAGCCGGATGGATCGCCAGGGACTTGGCATCCCCGACATTGGCCAGGTGAGACACCAGCTGGAGCGAATTGATGAATTTCTTCCCGGCCTCGGCGCCGCCCCTGACTCCGAATCCGAGGATCGCGCCCGAACCAATGGGAAGATATTTCTTCACGCGGTCCTTTTCAGGGCTGTCCTCGAGACCGGGATAATTCACCCAGCTCACTTTCGGATGTTTCTTCAAATGCTTCGCCACGGCGAGTGCATTCTCGGCATGACGCGGCAGACGCAGATGAAGCGTCTCGACTCCCTGGAGGAACAAAAACGAATTGAATGGCGACAGCGCCGGGCCAAGATCGCGCAGCAGCGTCACGCGCGCCTTGATGATATAGGCGATATTCCCCAGCGGTTTTAAGGCCTCGACAAAATTGATGCCATGGTAACTGGGGTCTGGCCCGTAAATCAGCGGAAACTTGCCATTGGTCCAGTCGAATTTTCCGGAATCAACAATCACCCCGCCCAGCGATGTCCCGTGCCCGCCGATGAACTTTGTGGCAGAATAGACAATGATGTCCACCCCGTGGTCAAAGGGCTTGAGCAGATACGGCGTGACCGTGTTATCGAGGACAAAAGGAATGCCGTGCTTGTGCGCGATCCTTGAAATACCTTCCAGATCGGCCACATCGAGCTTGGGATTACCCACAGACTCGGCGTAAACCGCCTTGGTTTTCGGCGTGATCGCTTTTTCAAGCGCCGCCAGGTCATTGGACTTCACGAAATTGACCTTGATGCCGAATTTGGGGAACGTATAGTGGAAGAGATTGTAGGTCCCGCCATAAAGATTATCCGCCGAAACAATCTCATCGCCATGCTGGGCAATGTTCAACAACGCCAGCGAGATCGCCGACTGGCCGCTCGCCACAGCCAAAGCCCCGACACCGCCTTCCAATGCCGCGATGCGTTTTTCGAACACATCGGAAGTCGGGTTCATCAAACGGGTATAAATATTCCCGAACTCGGCCAGGCCGAACAATTTGGCCGCATGGTCCGTATTTTTAAACACATACGATGTCGTCTGATAGATCGGCACCGCGCGCGACCCTGTTGTGGGGTCCGCTTCCTGGCCCGCATGAAGCGCGAGCGTCTCGCGTCTTAAATGATCCTTAAAGTTTTCGTTGGCCACAGGTTCCTTCTCCTTTTTATTTTTTAATATTCTATGCTTTCATCCCTGATTGAAAAAACCGCGTATGTCTAGATCCCCCCGCCTTCCTGAACCGTCCACATGTCATCGAAACGGCTCTTTTGGGAGATCTCGATCTGCACGATCCTGGCATTGTGAACCGTGATCATCACGGTGCCGTAACTTAACCCATGGATCGAATCACTGATGTTCTTGATGATCGCGTCGTTCACAATGCTTTTATTAACCGGCTGAACCGCCATTGTCTTCTCCATTTTGTTCGAATAATGAAAAAGGTCAAGAATTTCTCTCGCAAGAGATCGAGAACAGCCTTGATGGCCTACTTCATTGATGTTAGCGCTCTAATTCCCACTAACTCTATCGAGATTATGGAAATATACCATGCCGTATGGATTTGTCAAGGGGCTTTTTGAGAGGGAATTAATGAACATGTTTAGCGGGTAGTCAAAAAGGGTCTTCTTAATTGATGCCCGCCCCCTCTGTGGGGCGGGACGGGGTGGGGGGCTTTAATCCCGTCGACAAGTCTTTACATCCTGTTCAAAGAAAGTTCTAAAGATTGTTGAAA
>CAILQW010000030.1 GCA_903836515.1 Candidatus Omnitrophota bacterium
CGTATTGCGATCATAAACTCCCGTTGGGATTTGTCGAGTCAACGAACCTTAAAGCTAAAAACATCATCCGCCGTGCCTATGGCTACCGGGATGACGAGTACATGAAGCTAAAAATTATCCAGGCGTGCTCGTCTTTAAGGATTTTTCAGCCGTGGACGGTGGCGTTCAACAATTCAGAATGAGCCGAAAATATTTACAGTAATAATCAGCAGTTATTTTTTATGTATATCTTCCCATGGCATTGCCGCTGGAGAGGTCGCGTCCGCTGCAGAGAAGATCAATGACAGCGGTATGACGCTTACCATAAGCCTCCCTCAGGCCATTGAGAGCGCATTAAACAATAATGTCTTGAAGAGGCTGGCGCACGAGCGCATAAATGCGGCAAAGGCCAGAAAAACGCAGGATCGATCAGATCTTTTGCCGCAAGTGACGGCCAGGGCTTCGCAGTCCCGCACTTATTGGGACAATTATGCGGCTGCAGGTTTTCCGGATTTCGGTGTTGTTGGTCCTTACAATTCGTTTGATGCGCGGGCTTACCTGGTCCAGCGTGTTTTTGATCTCGGGGCATTCTCAAAATTGAAGGCGGCTGATCTGGATGTTATTATCTCGCGTTTGCAGGATGATCTGACCCGGGATCAAATCACCGTCACTGTTGCGCTTTCCTATCTCGATGTTTTAAGTGCCGAGGAACGTTTGAGAGCCATTGATCAAGATATTTTTCTGGCCCGCAAAATGGTAGATCTTTCGGATCATCAACTCCAGGCCGGGATCGTGACCAATCTGGATCTTGTCAGAGCAAAAACGAGGTTGGCTCAAGAAAGTGCCCGAAGGCTGGAGATAGTTGAATATCTTCAAGCCGCCCGCGTCCAGTTGGCCCGTATTATTGGGATACCCATGGGCAGCAGTATTGCGCTGGGTGAGTCGCTCAAGTTCTATGAAGAGTCGATCCTTTCGACAGAGAACGCGATAGGGGCGGCATTCAAGAATCGCTTAGAGATGGCTATGGCCAATAGAAAGGTCGAATATCGCAAGGTTGAATTGGCAAAAGCCAATAATGCGAGGTTTCCCACGGTTGATGTAACCGGAAATTATGGAAGATCGGGAGCTGAACCAAACATGCAAGCCCATGATGTCGCTCAGATCGGAATGCGTGTCAGTATGCCGATCTTTGAGGGAGGTCTTATTGAAGGCCAGATTAAAGAAAGCCAGAGCCAGAAAGAACAGGAAGAGATCCAAAAAGACGACATGAAAACTCAGGTCGAGGAAGACGTGCGGCTGGCCGTGCAGGCGATGGAGACAAGCACGAGTCAGGTCAAGGCGGCCCAGGAAGAACTGGATCTGGCCACAGAACAAGAAGATTTGGCGAAAGACCAGTATGCGGATGGTCTTGCTAATAACATTGAACTTATTGATGCGCACACTGTTTTGGAGCATGCGCGGGAGTCTTATGTCACTGTCCTGGCTAAATATCATATGACAAGGGTTAATTACTACTCTGCTATTGGGCTTATAAGATCGTTCCATTTATCCCGCATTTCCCAGTAAAAAAAGGGATGAACCCTGGCCTTTTCTGGAGGCGGGTGCAGAGGCAACCCGCCTTGGTTGCGAAAGCAGGTCTTTGTGTGGGTGCTTTCATCGACATCATAACCAATTTGGGGTTAAACCATATTGAAGGGATCGGTGCTGTCTATGTATAATAAGATCGTTAATAAATTTTATGGCATGAATTATCGTTTACGCATTGTGTTAGGAGCGGGCGTTTTAGGTGTGTGCATTCTTTGTTATTGGGCTATTTCTTACGCCGCTGGCCGTGAATCGACGGATGACGCATTTATTGATGGCCATGTGGTCTCTATTAGCCCGAAAGTGTCAGGGCACGTTTCCAAGGTTTATGTGGCCGATAATGAAATGGTTAAACGCGGGCAGCTTTTATTCGAGATTGATACTCGCGACTACGTCGTACGTGCCGACCTTGCCAAAGCGGATCTTAAAGCAGGTTTCGCCGAGCTTAAACAGGCTAACCAGGACGGGGGCCGATATCGAGACCTTTTGGCCAAGAAGGATATTTCCGAGCAGCAGTACGAACGGTCAGCGCTTCGCGTGGAGACGGCTCAGGCGAAGCTGGATGGCGCTAAGGCCAGGCTGGAACAGGCATGGCTTGATTTATCTTATACCAAAATTCGGGCACCGGAGGATGGGCAGGTTGCCCAAAAATCCATTGAGCCGGGAGCTTATATTCAGGAAGGCCAAACACTCCTGGCGATCGTCCCGTCGGAAAGATGGATCACGGCAAATTTCAAAGAAACCCAGATGACGCATATTCATCCTGGCGAAAAGGTGTCGTTCTCGGTTGATGCTTATCCGGGCAGGATCTTTCATGGGCATGTGGACAGCATCCAGCACGGGACCGGATCACGCTTCAGTCTCCTGCCGGCCGAGAACGCGACCGGGAATTATATCAAGGTCGTCCAGCGGGTGCCGGTCAAGATCGTCTTTGACGACAACCTCAGCTCTGATCGGCCGCTTGCCCTGGGGATGTCTGTTCTGCCCACAGTTGAGACCAACTAAAACAGGGTCTTTATGGCGTTTTTTCTGAAATGGTTACGCGGCAAGAAAGACCATGAACCGAATAAGTGGCTTGTGTGCGCGGCGGTCATGGTTGGCGCTTTCATGTCCGTTATGGATGTCAGCATTGTCAACGTGGCGTTGCCGCACATGATGGGCAGTTTTGGGCAGAACCTGTCCGCGATCACCTGGATCGCGACAGCCTATAGTATCGCGGCGGTCATCATGGTCACGATGGCGGGATGGTGGGCCGCGTTGCTTGGACGAAAAAAGCTGGTTCTTCCGGCATTATCGTGGATAAAGATCCAGCTTTCCGCAGTAAAACAGTATTGCAATACGGTAGTTGGCAAATCCTCTGAATCCACGGGCGATCGTTTTAACCTGTTGAATCTTGCTGTTTATTCCTTCCGCGAA
>CAILQW010000031.1 GCA_903836515.1 Candidatus Omnitrophota bacterium
GAGATCGTGATCGGGCCGTTGTAGCTGGTGTCGCCCGAAAGGTTCAACGCCCCCATGACCGTCAACGAATCCGTCACCGCATCGCCCAGATACACATTGCCGTCGACCTCAAGGTCTTTTTGCACATACAAACTTCCAGGCGTTGTGGCATGGTCAACGCTCGCGGCCACCGTCCCCTCCAGTATCCGCGCGGCACCGCCCGACACATCCAGCCGGCCGCCGGGTGTGACGGAACCCACCCCTACATTACCGCTCGTCGCATCGACAAAAAACTTGTTGGTATTCACCGCCAGATTACCGGTCATGGCGGTGTTACCATTCGCCGCTGTCACAACAAACTTGTTTGTATTCACTTCCACATCACCCGTCACCTGGGCTATGCCGCCCACCAGCGCATTCCCCGTCAAAGATGCCTGCGCGCCATAGATCGTCCCGTCGGTCTGGATATTGCCCTTCACGTCCAGCTTCTGGCCCGGCACTGTCGTCCCGATCCCCACATTCCCCGCGGTCGTCACCAGCGCATCCCCGGACACCGGACTCAAGATCAATCCGCCGGTCATGGTGTCGCCGGCTTTAAGGACTTTCGTGCTATCCGTGCCAAGAACATTCGTCAACAACGAACCATCGCCGTAGATCTTGCCGTCGACGACAAGATTACTCTTGATAGCCACGGCGGGTGTAGAACCTGCCGGGATCGCTGGATTGACGCCGACCTGCAACAGGGCCACAGGTAACGTGGACCCGATGCCCACGTTACCCATCGTCGAAGTGATGGCATTGGTGGTGTCCACATTAAAGATCTGGGTGCCGTCGGCCTTACGCACAAGAAGCGCATTAGGATGGGTTGTCGAGATTGTGATCGGGCCGGTGTAGCTGGTGTCGCCGGAAAGGTTCAGTGCCCCCATGACGGTCAAGGTATCCGTGACAGCATCCCCCAAATAAACATTGCCGTCGACCTCAAGGTCTTTCTGGACATACAAACTGCCGGGCGTTGTGGCATGGTCAACGCTCGCGGCCACCGTCCCCTCCAGTATCCGCGCGGCACCGCCCGACACATCCAGCCGACCGCCAGGTGTGACGGAACCCACCCCTACATTACCGCTCGTCGCATCGACAAAAAACTTGTTGGTATTCACCGCCAGATTACCGGTCATGGCGGTGTTACCATTCGCCGCTGTCACAACAAACTTGTTTGTATTCACTTCCACATCGCCCGTCACCTGGGCCATGCCGCCCACCAGCGCATTCCCCGTCAAAGATGCCTGCGCCCCATAGATCGTCCCGTCGGTCTGGATATTGCCCTTCACGTCAAGCTTTTGGGCCGGCACTGTGGTGCCAATACCCACATTTCCCATGGTCGAGGTAATCGCGCTCTGGGTGTCCACATTGAAGATCTGCGTGCCGTCGGCCTTGCGGACAAGAAGCGCATTGGGATGCGTGGTCGAGACCGTGATCGGGCCGTTATAGCTGGTGTCCCCCGAAAGATTCAACGCCCCCATGACCGTCAACGAATCCGTCACCGCATCGCCCAGATACACATTGCCGTCGACCTCAAGGTCTTTCTGCACATACAAACTGCCGGGAGTCGTGGCATGATCCACGCTCGCGGCCACCGTCCCCTCCAGTATCCGCGCGGCACCGCCCGACACATCCAGCCGGCCGCCGGGTGTGACCGAGCCAACGCCCACATTGCCGCTCGTAGCGTCTACGAAAAATTTATTCGTGTTAACCGCCAGATCCCCCGCCACATGTGCCGTGCCGCCAACGACGGCGTTCCCCGTCAGGGATGCCTCTGCACCATAGATCGTGCCATCAGTCTGGATATTGCCCTTCACGTCAAGCTTCTGTGCCGGTACGGTGGTGCCAATGCCCACATTCCCCATGGTCGAGGTAATGGCATTTGTGGTATCTACATTAAAAATCTGGGTCCCGTCGGCCTTACGGACCAGAAATGCATTAGGATGCGTTGTTGAAATCGTGATCGGCCCCGTATAATTCGTGTCGCCGGAAAGATTCAAGGCACCTGTCACGGTCAATGTATCGGTCACCGCGTCACCCAAATAAACATTGCCGTCGACCTCAAGGTCTTTCTGGACATACAAACTGCCGGGTGTCGTGGCATGATCCACGCTCGCGGCCACGCCCCCCTCCAGGATCCGCGCGACACCCCCCGACACATCCAGCCGGCCGCCGGGTGTGACCGAACCCACGCCCACATTGCCGCTCGTGGCATCCACAAAGAACTTGTTGGTATTCACCGTCAGGTCACCGGCCATCGCGGCATTACCATTCACGGCAGTCACCACGAACTTGTTGGTATTGACGCGCACATCACCCGTCACATCAGCCGTACCGCCCACCAGCGCATTCCCCGTAAGCGACGCTTGGGCGCCGTAAATGGCTCCGTCGGTCTGAATATTGCCCTTCACCTCGAGCTTTTGGGCCGGGGCTGTCGTCCCCACGCCCACATTCCCCATGGCCGAGCTGATGCCGTTGACTGTATCCACATTGAAAATCTGGGTGCCATCGGTTTTGCGGACAAGCAGGGCATTCACATCCGTGGTGGTGATGCTCACCGCACCGCCGTAACCCGTATTCCCGGAAAGGGTCAGGCTTCCGGCCACGGTCAGATTGTCGGTCACGGCGTCGCCCAGGTAGACACTACCGTCGACTTCAAGGTCGTTTTGCACGTACAAACTGCCGGGTGTCGCGGCATGGTCCACGCTCGCGGCCGAGGACCCGTTGACGATCCGGGCCGCGCCGCCGCTCACCTCGAACTTCCCGCCGGGCGCGCTTGATCCGATACCCACATTGCCGGCAGACGTGATCGTCATCTTCTCTGTGCCGTCGCCGGCCCCGAAATGGATGTCCGCATCTCCCAGGGAAATGCGCGCATTGCCGGCCCCGCCAAGAATATTGAGATAACCGGAAGCCATGGACGGACGCAGGGCATTGTCCGTCCCCAGGCGCGTGCCTGCCCCCGTGCCGGCATAATAAACGCCGCCCGCATGCACATCGCCCGCCACGTCAAGTCCCGCGCGCGGGACGGCCGTACCGATGCCGATATTCCCGTCGACCACAAGGCTCTGGGGCGAGGTGCATTTGGTGAGTGTACCGTTGAGGCGAAGGCACCCCTTGAGGGTCATGTTGCCGGTGGAATCGATGCCGGCGGCCGGTGCGGTGGCAGAGTCCTGGACAACAAAAGAACTTGAACCATCGGTCGAATCAAGAACGGCTTCAATGTTGGCAGCAAAAGTAGATGGCACGACGATGAAAACGAGGAAGATCAGAAAAAGGAAAAGAAATGCGGCGCGCAGAACGCGCGTATATAAGTAAAAATTATTAAAATGCGGACGGGACATCAGGGGTTTCTATATCTCGCGCGTTTTAATTAAAAATAATTATTCCTCTTTAATGATTTAATACTAACAAATAGGAATAGTAGTTCAATAAAATACCAAGAAATTTTAATAGGCCCAACATGACGGTGATCTCTCGTCGTGCTTGTTTAGCGCCTAAAATCTTTCTACCTGCCTTAACGCGCAAAAACACATGGCACCAAACAGACTCCCGTCGTCCTGAGCGAAGCGAAGAACCGCAACACCTTGATATTGATTGATTTATGTTAGAGGGAAGCATGACTTCGCGGGATTCTTCGCCGCCTCGCGGCTGAGAATGACGGCAAGGATCAACTGTGAAAATACTTCTTTACGTCAATGAGCGGCCACGAACACTGCTCTGAACAAGACGTTAGAGTTTACCGCGGGTTTGAAGATCGAGGAGCATGTCTTTGGCGGCAAGGCAGGCATTGGCGCTGGAACCGCCATTTTCCAAAAGCAGGACAAAAACCAGGGTGTGTCCGGGAGTCTTGACCACCCCGGCAAAAGAAGCATGATCCGCCTTCCCTACCCCGGCCTGGGCGGTGCCGGTCTTGCCGTAGATCTCAAACCCGGGAAGATCGAGGACATGGGCGGTCCCGTTATCCATCTGGACCACCTGGTGCAGGCCGTTCTTAAGGACACTCCAGACTTCAGGACGCAGGACCGCCACGCGGGTCGACCCGGAAATAAACTGTTTTTCAACGCCGCCCAGCGACTTTTTGATGTGCAGCAAAGGAATACGCCCTTCATTCTCGACGATCGCCATAAGGCGGGCCAGCTGGATCGGCGTGGCGAGCACATAGCCCTGACCGATGGACATGTTGACCGTATCCCCGCGGAACCATTGACGGAAGGCCGCATGCCGCGGGATCGTGCCCTTGGCCTCGTAAGGCAGGTCGACCCCCGTACGCTCGCCCAGCGCGAAAAGCGAGGCGTAATGCGCGATCATATCAGGCCCGATGGCCAGACCAATGTGAAAGAAATACTCGTTGGCGGAATGGGCAATGGCCTGGATCAAATCCTGCGATCCAAACGCGTGCGGAAATTTGTACCTGTGGTTGCCCAGGTCAAAATAGCCGGGGCAATCGAAGGAGGTCTCGGGCGTGATCTTGCGTTCCTGAAGCCCGCCGGAAGCCACCGCGACCTTGAACACCGATCCCGGCGGAAACTGGGCCGACACGGCGCGGTTAAGCAAGGGAGAACTGGCATCCTTCAGATACGCCCCCGCCTGGGTGCGGTCATCGCGGCTGGAAAAATCATTCGGGTCAAACGCGGGAGAACTGACAAGCGCCAGCACCTCGCCATTGGCCGGATCCAACACCACCACCGCGCCTTTGCGGCCGGCCATGGCCTGATGCGCCGCCTCCTGGATATCCTTGTCAATGGTCAGGACAAGATCCCGCCCCTCGGATGGCTCACGCACACTGAGCAGGCGCACCTGCTGGCCGCGGCTGTTGACCTGGATCTGGCGGCCGCCTGGCGCGCCCCGCAGATCGTCATCGTAATATTCCTCGACACCGGAATAACCCACCGGATCGTCCGCGCTGTAGCCATACGCCTCGATCTCCCGCATCTTTTCCTCGTTCGCCCGGCCGACATAACCGACCACATGCGCCCCCGCCGCACCCTCAGGATAATGCCGGCGAAACCGCTCCATGACCAGAAGGCCCGGGTACTGGTAGGCATTTTCTTCGACGAGGATCGCCTGCTGGCGCGAAATATCCCACGCCACGATGACCGGCGAGAACGCGGTCAGCCGGTTCTTTTTATATCTTGTCTCAAGCTCCGCCGTCCCCAAGTTGAGTGCGCCCGAAAGAAAACGGAACACATCCCGCTTGTCCCTGATATCCTGCGGCAACAGCGCCACACAAAAATTCTTTTCATTGTCTGCCAGGACATTGCCGTTGCGGTCAAGGATGCGCCCGCGCTTGCCCTCGAAAGGAATGACCCGGATGGAATTGCTTTCGCTCTGACGGTAAAAATACCCCCCGCAAATGACCTGAATATAAAAGAGGTCGAGGGCCATGAGAATAAACAGGCCGATGATGACATTGCGGATCACGTTGATGTGCATGAATAATATCCCGTGTTCAAAAACGCAGTATTTTCGCCGTGTCGCGCAGGCGCTCGAACACAAAGAGCGCCACGATCATGGTCGCCAGTATTTCAGGAAGCCAGACACTGCCCAGCACATCCAGCCATCGGATGTCCTCGAAGACCATCTTGTACAAGAACGCCATGATGAGCGTATGCGCGCTTGTCACCGCAAACACCATCAACAGTTTGGACCCCGACGATCCGCGCTCATACCAGTTCTGGCGGATATACGTCGACAGGCAGGCGCAGACCATGTAGCTGAAAATGTGCGTGCCAAAAGGCATGGTGCTGAAACAATCCTTGATCGCGCCCCCGCACACGGCGGTCCAGAGGCTAAACCGTATGCCGGAGTAAAGGTTAAAGAAGATGACCAGAATGAGCATCAGGTGCGGATCCCCCCAGCGCCCGAAAAGGCTGAAGAGGCAGTATTCCAGCAATTGGAACAGAAAACACAACAGCGGGATGACGAGGATCTGGTTCATAAGTTTTTACCGTCGTCGTGCGGGTTGACACCTGATGGGTACGGGCGGGTCTTAGACCCGCCCCTACTGGACGATTGATTACTTGACGATTAATACTTCCTCGATCTTGCCGACATCGACGGCTGGATCGACTTCGGCGCGGGCATCGGAAATGCCCCCGGGCGGATAAACGCGTGTCACCCGGCCCACCAGAAGCCCGGCGGGAAACGCCGTACTGATGGGCGAGGTCACGATCTCATCCCCCTCCTTGACATCGCTGTCCTGGGGCAGGTACGACAACCGGCACATGCCGGACAACGATCCGCTCAAAAGCCCGGCCTCGCGCGAACGCTGGTTGACCACAGACACGCTGAAATTGGGGTCGTTGACCAGGATCACCTTGGAAGAATTTTCTGCCGTTTCCGCGACCTTGCCGGCCACGCCCAGGGCATTGAGGATCGGCATGCCCGGCTTGATGCCCTGACGGCTCCCCTTGTCGATCATGAGCGACGAATTCCAGTTGGCAGGATCGCGGGCAATGACGCGCGCGGCAGAACTCGTGAATGACTGCGACGACCTCATCCCCAGCAGGCGCTCCAGACGATCATTCTCCTCAAGCGCCTCATCGAGGCGGACAACCTGGGCCCTCAGCTTGAAATTTTCACGCTGGAATTTCTGATATTCGGCGTATGTCTTGCGGTAGGAAAGCAGGATCTGCACTTCCTTGAGAGGGCTGTTGGCCACGCTCACCCCTGACGCGGCCGCGCCCATGGTCTTCAGTTTGAGCCCGTGCCAGAAAGGCGAATTGAAAAAAAGAAGCCAGAACGGGGCGATAATGACAATGACGTAGATGAATTTTTTAGGGATTTTTTTTAGCATGAAAAATACGGGCGGGTTACAAACCCGCCCATACCGCCCAATCCGTCAACAACGAACATTATCAGAAATCCAGTTTGGCCTGTGCCATCAGGCGCTTGCGCAGATGCGCGGGCATGTTGAGGGTATCGCCGGTGCCCATGACAACCGCAATGGTCGGATCATCGGCCACATGAACCGGCAGGCCCGTCTCCTCGGCGACGCGCTTGTCGAGCCCGCGCAGGAGAGAGCCGCCTCCGGCCATGACAATGCCGCGGTCGATCAGGTCGGCCGCAAGCTCGGGCGGCGTGTGTTCAAGGGTCGATTTCGACGCGTCCACGATCGCCTGGACGGTGTCGGAAAGGGCTTCACGGATCTCGACAGATGTGATGGAAATGGTCTTGGGCAGGCCTGCGATCAGGTCGCGCCCGCGCACATCCATGGCCAGCTCCTCTTCGAGCGGATAGGCAGAACCGATGCGGATCTTGATCTCTTCGGCCGTGCGCTCGCCGATCATGATGTTATAGGTGCGGCGCAGATATTCCATGACCGCCAGATCCATCTCATCGCCCGCCACTTTGATCGACTTGGCATAGACGATGCCGCCCAGGGAAATGACCGCAAAATCCGTGGTGCCGCCGCCGATATCGATGATCATGTTGCCGCCCGGCTCCTGGACCGGAAGGCCCACGCCGATGGCCGCGGCCTTGGGCTGTTCGATCAAAATGACATTGCGGGCACCCGCGTGTTCCGCGGAATCGATGACCGCGCGCTTCTCGACCTCGGTGATTCCCGGCGGGATCGCGATCACGATGGACGGACGCACCAGAAACCTGCGCGGCTGGACCTTCTTGATGAAATATTTGAGCATCGCCTCGGTCACTTCCGGGTCGGAAATAACGCCGTCTTTCATGGGACGGATCGCCACAATGCTTTCGGGGGTGCGGCCCAGCATGCGCTTGGCCTCATCGCCCACCGCCACAACACGGTTGGTGTCTTTTTCAATAGCCACGACGGACGGCTCGCACAGGACAACCCCTTCGCCCTTGACGAATACCAGCGTGGTGGCCGTGCCGAGGTCGATCCCCATGTCGTTGGAGAACATCCCCAGGACGTTTTCGTAAAGACCGCGCAAGAACTTGATGGCTTTCTGGATCATGGCATCCTTTTCACATTTGGGTGCAGGAAGACAGCCCCTGCCTGCCGGCAGGCAGGCGCATTACCTTCTTCTATTGAAAAATACGGGCTAAAATGGTTCCCCAATATTAACGAAAAAGGCGATTTAAGTCAAAAGGTTTCTAAGGCTGTAAATGCTTCGACAAAACCGGGATAGGACTTGGCCGTGCATTCGACATCCCTGATCCTGACAGGGGTCTTGAGGCCTAACACCGCAAAAGCCATGGCCAGGCGGTGGTCGTGATGCGGATCAAGCTCGGGGACAGGGCGCCCTGCCACCTCACCGTATGATGGGCGCGGATGGATCACAAGCTCGCCGGGCTTCTCGGCGATATCCGCGCCGACTTTTTGCAATTCACGGCGCAGGTCGCTGATACGGTCGGATTCCTTGACACGGGCATGGCCGATGCCGGTCAAGCGCGTGGTCCCGCGGGCAAACATCGCGGTCACCGCCATGATGGGCACAAGGTCCGGGCAATGCTTGAGCGAAAATGTCCCGCCCTTGAGCGCAAAAGGCCCTTTCACCCGGATGCTCCGGGCCGAGCGTTCCATCTTCACCCCCATGTCGGCCAAGAGCTCAAAGATCGCACCGTCCGACTGGACCAGGGTGTCGTCAAAATATCCCTTGAGCCTCACATCGGACGGGACCAGCGCGGCCGCTGCCATGAAGAACGCCGCCAGCCCGTGATCGGAAGGGACATGGAACGCCTTGAGGCCCCGGTAAGACTGACCGCCGGGAATAAAGAACGTGCGCGGCCCTTTGGGCTCAACCTTGATCCCTGCCCGGGCCAGGATCTGGCGGGTCATCAGGACATAATCCCGGGAAACAAGATCCTTGCCCGTCATCACAAGATGCGTATCCCCGCCGTCAGCCAGGGGTGCGGCGATCATCAGCGCGGAAATAAACTGGGAACTGACCGAGCCATCAATGGCAACCTGGCCGCACGGCACATTCCCGCCGCGAAAAGTCACGGGCACGGATTCACCGCGGCCTTCTCCCCTGATCGCCAGGCCGCGCGCGCGCAGTGCCTCGCACAAATGCTTGTTGGGCCTTCCCACCAGCGTGCCCCGGCCTGTCACCGCCGCCTCACCGGAGAAATGCGGCAGGAGCGGCAGGATAAAGCGCAAGGACGTGCCGGATTCACCGACAGCAATGGCAAGTTTGGCTTTCTTTTTCTGGAACGCCGGGGCCGCCAACAGGAGACCGCCCCGGACCAACGACACCTGCACGCCCAGGGCACGGGCCACGTTCAGGGCCGCCCTGGCATCGTCGCAATCCGAGGCGCCCAGCACCCGCGACACCCCGCCGCAGGCCGCGACAAAGAACGCGCGTATCGAATAGGACTTGGACGCGGGCAGGTTGACCGTGCCACGCAATTTACGGACGGGGGCGACGTTGAGGATCATCAGCGTTTCGCAACGACCTGGTCGTTTTTGCGGACCTTTCGGCTGGAGAAAGGAGGGATAAAATCAGCGGCCGACATCTCTTCCTGGACGCGCGAAACGCGCACATCGCCAAGATACGCCTTGCCGCGGTAAACCGACATGATATCGCTTTCCTTGATGCCGTGCCTGGCGCCAAGGTCAAAGATCAGGAATTCCGTTTCGGCATCCACATTGAGGACATGCCCTTCCCGCGCGGAATCCGGCGTAACGACAATGCGGTCAAGATCGACCTTTTCCTGCATGGCCGGCGCCGACGGCGGAATGATCTCGTTGCGCGGCTGGCGCGCAGGCACCGGAGCCGCCGCCGGAACGACTGACGGAAGCGTCTTGATTTTTTGTTCGAGCTCGTCGTTGAGCTTCTGGAGATTGGCGATTTTTTGCTGAAAATCGGTCACAGCTTTTTCCTGCCCGGCGGCCTTGTGTTCGGCCTCCCTGAGCCTGGCATGAACCGCTTCCATTTCCCGGATCAGCTTCTGGCGCATCTCTATCCGGTTGCGCGCGGCCGTTTCCAGGTCGTCGCGAAGTTTTTTGTTGTCTGTCTTGATCTTTTCGTTAAGCGCCTTTTCCAGGTCCATCTCTTCAAGAAGGCCGTTGACGCGGTCCTCGATATCTTTTTTCTTGGCCTGAAGGACATCGATCTCCTTGCGGGAATCCTTGAGCGCGGATGTGACCTTGGTGTTGCGGATGGTCAAGTCGTCGATGGTCTGCTCAGCCGCCTTGCGGACAGCTGTTTCGCTCTGAAGAAGGAACAGGCTGATAAACACACCCGAGACCAGGATCACGATGATCAGGACCAGGAAAATGAACAGCGTCCGCCCGCCTTTTTTCATAAAAATATCTCCAGAGTATTTTTTTCTCAACCTTATTATAAAAAATTACCAAATGAAGTAAAGACTAAAACAAAAAATATTATGTTCAGGACGAGGAGATCAGATATACGGGAGGAATTCGGGCGGGAGCGGGACGGAAATTTCCAGCGGCTTGCCGGTACGCGGATGGGTGAAAAAAACGGCCTGGGCATGAAGGGCGAGCCGGGGGAAATTGCTGCGGGTGCCGTAATTTTCATCGCCCATAATGGGATGCCCGATATGGCGCATGTGCAGGCGCAGCTGATGCGTGCGCCCGGTCTCCGGGAAAAGGGCTATCGCGCTCACGGCACGCGAACGCCGGATAACCGTATAATACGTCACGGCCGCCTTCCCCTCACCCGACGGGACGATCTTGCGCATGTCATGGTACTTGGCATGGCGCCCGATCGCCGCATCGACAAGCCCTTCGTCGAACTGGACTTCACCCTCGACCAGCGCGACATATTTTTTCTCGATGGTGTGCTTCTCGAACTGGCGGGCCAGGCGCGCGTGCGCCATGTTGGTCCTGGCCACCAAAATGATCCCCGATGTTTCGCGGTCCAGCCGGTGCACAATCCCGGGACGGCGCGGGCCGTTGACATCCGAAAGGCCGCCGAAATAATGCACCAGGGCATTGACCAGGGTCCCGCCGTAATTCCCGGAAGCCGGATGAACCGTCATGCCTGCCGGCTTGTTAACCGCGACAATATCCTCGTCATCATAAACGATATCAAGAGGAATGGCCTCGGGCTTGATCCGCTCGTCGGGATAATCCGCCGTATCGATCTCAATGGCAATTTCTTCGCCCGCCTGGACCTTGTGCTGGGCCTTGACCGCCTTGCCGCCGGCCAGAACCCGTCCGGCATCGATGAGGCGCTTGACAAACATGCGCGAAGGCACAATGTCGCCCAGAGCGCGGGTGATGAAAACATCAAGGCGGACCCCGTTATCTTCCTCGCCGGCCTTCAGGGTGTGTCGGGTCATGCCGTTATCCGCGGGAGTCATTTTACACCCAGGCGGGCATTCACCGCAACGGCCGCCGCCATGATGAGCAGACATACATACTGGAAAAGGCTGAGGCCGCCCCAGAGCAGGATGTGGTCGGCACGGAAAAATTCAACCCCAAAACGTTCCAGCGAACTCAAAAAAAGATAGAGCACAAACAGGCGTCCCTCAGGCTGACCCCCGCGCCGCTGCAGGGCGCGCAGGATCAAAAAGACCGCGAGCTCCCCGAGCGCCATATAGATCTGTGTCGGGTGAAGGCGTTCGCCCCATACGGGAAAATAAAGCCCCCACGCCACGGCCTTGCCGTAGCAGCAGCCGTTGAGCAGGCACCCGATGCGGCCAATGGCATGGCCCAGGGCCACAAAAGGCGCTGCCGTATCCAGAAGCGTCCACAACGGCAATTTGTGCCGCCGGATAAAAACAATACCCGCCAGGATACCGGCCGCCAGGCTTCCCTGCCAGGCCAGGCCGCCTTTTTGAAGCATCAATATCTCCACAGGAAACTGACGGAAATAATCAACGTTGAGCAAAACGTAAAACAGCCGCGCCCCCAGAATGCCCCAGAGCACAACCCAAAAAGCAAGATCGTAAACCGTTTCACGCGCGATCCCCCGCCCTGCGGCCTCGCGTGCCGTGAGAAAGCTCGCGGCCATGACCGCCAGGGCCAGCATCAAGCCGTAGGAGTAAAGGGCGAAAGGACCTATCTGGCAGATCACAGGGAACATGACGTTAATCCGGAAGATTGAAATGTTTTTCTTGTTTGGGACGCACAAACCACGGGCAGCACTTGAACATGACGACGCACGCCCCCACCGTAATGGCGCTGTCGGCGACATTGAATACGGGCCATACGCGCAGGTCGATGAAATCGATCACATGCCCCAGCGTGATCCGGTCCACCAGATTGCCGATCGCCCCGCCCATGATGAGCGAAAAGCCGATGATGTACATCAGGTCGAGTTCGCCAACCTTATGATAATAATACAGGTTATACCCCAACAACACAACAGCGATCACGGGGATGACAAAGAAAACAAACCCGTTATCCCGGAAAAGCCCGAAAGCGATACCGGTATTATGGACCAGGGTGAAATGAAAAACCCTTTTGATAACAGGAATGGATTCGCCGACCTGGAGGATATTGGAAAAAAGGATCTTGGTCAAACGGTCCATGACCACGACAAGGGTCACGGTGGAAAGACAAATGACGATATCAAGGTATGAGCGCTGACGCTGGAACATGGGCGCCATCATTCAACGGCCCGGTTTGCGGTCCATTTCTTCCTGAACCTCCAGGCTGTACTCCGCGTACGGGATCGCCTTGAGACGGGGTTCAGGGATCCGCTTGCCGCTTTTCAGGCAAAAGCCGTAGGTGCCTTTTTCAATACGGTCAAGCGCGGCATTGATCCGCTGGAGGATCTCGCGGTCGTTGGACGCCAGGGAAAGATTGAACTCGCGGTCATACATGTCCGTGGCCACATCGGCCATATGCATCGCGTGGCCGGAAACATCGCCCTTGTCCGCCTGGTCACCCTCATTCTCATCGGCCATGCTCCGGATGTCACCGGCGATCTGTGCCTTCATCTTCAACAAAAGCTTCTTGAAGAAATCAAGTTTCCTGGCGTCCATTTTATCGGGCATGTGCTAAAGCTCCTTGATTGATCCGGCCCGCGCCGGCGCTATAGAACGTCTTTGATATCGAGCCCCTTGACCGCCCTGGCGCAACGGGTACAAATATCGGGATGATCCTTATCCGTGCCTATATCCGTTTTGTAATTCCAGCAGCGCGGACACTTGGCACCGCTGGCCTTCTCTATAATAATATTGGCAAACATCTGGGACTGTTCCGGCTTCCTGCCGGAGGCATCCGCTTTTTCAAGACGTATTTGCGACACAATGAACAGCATGGGAAGTTCGGCCGACAACCCCTCCAGGTAGGCCGCATCGCGCACGGAAAACACCTGCAGAACGATCGCCGCTTCCAGCGAAGCCCCAATGAGGCCTTGCGCACGCTTTTCCTCGAGCGCCTTAAGGACAGGAGGCCGAAGCTCCAGAAGCCGGGCATACCGCTCCTCGAAGCGCACATCTTCCCAGCCTGCCCCCGCCTTGGGCCAATCGGCCAGATGAACGCTTTCCCCGGGTTTGCGCCCCGGCAGGAATGCGGCCATTTCCTCGGCCGTGAAACACATGACAGGCGCCAGAAAACGTGTGAGCACGTCGGCAATATGATACAATACCGTCTGGGCCGAACGTCTTTTCAGAGAAAGAGCGCTCGAAGTATACAGTCTGTCCTTGAGGATGTCAAGATAAATGCTGGACAGATCCTCATTGCAAAACTGATGTATTTCCTTGTAAACTTTCGGAAAATCGTAGGCCGCATACGCCGCATCCACCCGCCTGATCAAGCCGGAAAGGCGGTTCAATGCCCAGCGGTCTACCGGCAGGATCTCCTCCAGCGGCAGGGTATGCACTGCCGGGTCAAAACCATCCAGATTAGCCAACAAATACCGCGCCGTATTGCGGATCTTGCGATAAGCATCGATCAGCCGGTCCATGATCTCCTTGGACAGGCGGATATCATCATTGTAATTGGACGCCGCCACCCACAGGCGCAGGATATCCGCGCCGTTATTCCTGATGAAATCATCCGGCGTCACGACATTGCCCAGCGACTTGGACATCTTGCGGCCTTCACCGTCCACCACAAACCCGTGCGTCAGGACTTCGCGGTACGGGGGGCGTCCATCAAGGGCAACAGAAGGGATCAAGGACGACTGGAACCACCCGCGGTGCTGGTCCGAGCCCTCCAGGTAAAGGTCCGCAGGAAGCGGCCGCTGCATCATCCCGTGAAAAACCGCCCGGTGGCTGACGCCGGAATCAAACCAGACATCCAGGATGTCATGGGTCTTTTCCATATCTTCCACCTTCCCGTCAGGGCATGTAAAGCCCGGCGGCAGAAGGTCTTTAAGGTCTTTTTCAAACCAGATGTTCGAACCGAAATTCTTCGCCAGGCCAGCCACATGTTCCACCAGCTCCGGATACAAATATTGCGTCTCGGAACCCTTGAAACGAACCGCCGGAATCGGCACGCCCCAATAACGCTGGCGCGAAAGGCACCAGTCGGGCCTGGTTTCAACCATGGCCTTGATGCGCCCCTCACCCGCCGGAGGCACCCAGCGCACAGCCTTGTGGATGGCATCCTTGAGCTTTTCCCGCAAGCCGTTATGATCGATCTTCATGAACCACTGCCATGTCGCGCGGAAAATGATCGGCTTCTTGCAGCGCCAGCAGTGCGGATAGGAATGCTGGATCTTTTCTGTACGGAACAAAAGCCCGCGGGCGTTGAGGTCTTCAATGATCTCGTCATTGGCTTTAAGCACATGCTTGCCCGTGAAGGGCGCCCCCTCCGTGGTGAAGACGCCGCGGTCGTTGACCGGCATCAGGATCGGGAGTTTATGACGCAGGCCTGTCTGGTAATCCTCCTGCCCATGGCCGGGCGCTGTATGGACCAGACCGGTGCCGTCTTCCCGGGTCACATAATCCGCCGTCACTACCGGGCAATTCGCAAGGATTCCAAAAGGATGGGTGTAGCGCAGGCCTGTCAGATCACGGCCCTTCAGGCGCTTGACAACCGCATGCTCCGGCATGAGCGCCAGGGCCCTGTTGTGTTCCACAATCAATAGCTCATCCCCCGTTTTAAGAAGGACATAATCGAAATCCGGATTCACCGCCACCGCCACATTGGCCAGCAGTGTCCAGGGCGTGGTGGTCCAGATCAGCAGGGATGCTTGGCCGTCAGCCGGAAGCCCGGCCGCCACGGGATTGTTGATCGGAAAACGCACATAGACCGTCGGAGAGGTATGGTCTTCATACTCCACCTCGGCCTCGGCCAGTGCGGTCTCGCAGTCGAAACACCAGTTGACGGGTTTAAGGCTGCGGTAAATATAACCTTGCCGGGTCAGGTCCGCGAGGGCCTTCAAGATCCAGTATTCATACCCGGGTGACAAGGTCAGATACGGCTTGTCCCACTCACCCATGACACCCAGGCGCTTGAACTGACCGCGCTGGAGATCCACATATTTCATGGCGTAATCATGGGCTTTCTTGCGGACATCCAGCCCGTCCACGTCGGACTTGCGGGCCTTCTGCTCCTTGAGCAGGGCGTGCTCGATGGGCAGGCCGTGGCAGTCCCAGCCGGGAACATAGAGGCTGTCATACCCCTGCATGGTCTTGACGCGGACAATGATATCCTTAAGGACCTTGTTGAGCGCGTGGCCGATATGGATATTGCCGTTAGCGTACGGCGGCCCGTCATGAAGAATAAACGACGGACGCCCCTTGGCACGGGCGCGGATGCGGGCATAAAGCCCGTCCTTCTCCCATTGCGCGAGCATCACGGGTTCTTTCTGGACAAGGCCGGCTTTCATCGAAAAATCGGTCTTGGGAAGATTCAGGGTCTTGGCGTAATCCATAAGGGCAATACTTTAACGAAAATAGGGGGTTTGTCAAGATGATAGGGCTCAAGAGCCTGACAGGGCGGGTCTAAGACCCGCCCGTACATTATAATTATCGGATATATTTGCCGATAATGATATCCAGGTCCTTTTTTTTCTGGTCCGGGATCATGGCGGAATTTGTCATGATGGCACACTTGAGCGCGTGAGCCGCGGAAAATTTTGTCAGCGCGGCGGCCCTGGGAAGGGCGGCCTTGAGGATCCGGCGGGTATTGCCGATATTCTTGTCCAGAAAATCCATGATCATCTCTACCGTCACCGCGTCATGGGAATGATGCCAGCAGTCGTAATCCGTCACCGCGGCGAGTGTCGCATAGGAAATCTCGGCCTCACGCGCAAGCTTAGCTTCCGGCAGGTTGGTCATGCCAATGATGTCGCACCCCCAACTGCGGTAGAGGGTCGATTCCGCCTTGGTTGAAAACTGGGGGCCTTCCATATTGAGATAGGTGCCGTTCTTGTGCACCGTGAGGCCCGCTTCCTCACAGGCATCATAAAGGATATCCGCGATCTCCTCGGACACAGGATCGGCCATCGGCACATGCGCGACAATCCCGCCCTCAAAGAACGTGCTGTGCCGGCGCGATGCGGTCCGGTCGATGAACTGGTCGGGAACCACAAAATCCATGGGCTTGATATGGAGCTGAAGGCTGCCGACCGCCGAAACCGCGATGATGGCGTCAACGCCCAGCTTCTTCATGGCCCAGATATTCGCGCGATTATTAATCTCCGATGGAGAAATCCGGTGGCCCCGCCCGTGGCGCGGGAGAAAAACAACAGGTGCCCCCTCCAGCATCCCTGTCATGAAAACATCAGACGGATCGCCAAAGGGCGTCTTGACCGCGACTTCCTGAATGCCCACGACCCCGTCGATCTGATAAAGCCCGCTGCCGCCGATAACGCCGATCTTGGATGACATGATTGATTCTCCCGTTGCATATATAAATATATTATTGGATACACATTAATGCGACAATTGTTTGGCGCGGTCGCGGGCGGCTTTGAGGGCCGTTGCGAACAATCCGCTCATATCCTGGGCCATGAACACATCCATGGCCGCCTGTGTGGTCCCGCCCTTGGAGGTGACCCTGGCACGCCAGACCCCCGCGGGATCTTCACTTTGAGCCAGCAGGCGTGCGCTCCCCGAAAGTGTCTGATACACGAGCAGCCTCGCCTCTTTAGCGTCAAACCCAAGCTTGCGCGCCGCCTCCATCATACACTCGACAAACAAAAAGACATACGCCGGGCCGCTGCCGGACACAGCCGTGACCGCATCGATCTGACGCTCGGGCACAACAAGCGTTTTCCCGACAACATCAAAAACACCTTTAACCAGCGCCGCATCTTTGGGGGTCGCGTTCTTGCCGCGGCACAGGCCGCTCATGCCCTCTCCCGCCATGGCCGGCAAGTTGGGCATGACACGAACCACACGCACCCTGCCCCTAAGTTTCTTTTCGATCGACCCGGTGGTCACACCCGCGGCGATGGAAATGACAAGTTTTTTCCCTAACGGGATCCGGCGCATTTCAGCCAGGACATCCGGAAGGTCCTGGGGCTTGACAGCAAGAAAAACAGCATCCGCGGCCCTGACCACATCCGCCAGCATGCCAAAGGCCACCCGGTATTTCTTTTTCAGCGCGGCCTGGCGCTCCGCGCGCGGCTCACACACATAACAGGTATGCTGACGATGAATACCGGCAAGGATAGCCTCGCCCATGTTCCCGCAGCCAATGAACGCGATCTTCATGATGATGCCCCTTTGAATAACGCGGAACCAATCCGCACCATGGTCGCCCCTTCTTCAATGGCGATCTCATAATCCCCGCTCATGCCCATGGATATATGTTCCAGTCCGCGGGCAAATGCCGGAGAACGTTCTTGCCTAAGACGGTCGAACTGCCCGCGCAGGCGGCGAAAAACGGCACGGATGACATCCGCATCGCCCGTCAACGGCGCCATGGCCATGAGCCCGCGGGTGCGTATATGGGAACACCCCTCCAGATAGCCTGCAAGCGCATCCAGGTCTTCTTCCGCCACGCCGAATTTCTGTTCTTCCCGGGCGATATCCACCTGCACCAGAATATCCTGCACCTTGCCGATGACCGCTGCGCGCTTATCTATCTCCGCCGCCAGTTTCAGGCTGTCCACCGACTGGATCACATCAAAAAGACGCACCGCATCCCGGGCCTTGTTGGTCTGCAGATGTCCGATCAAATGTTTGATGACCGTACGTCCTTCGCTTGCCAGAAGGGGGAATTTTTCCTCGGCGGCCTGCACGCGATTTTCCGCAATATCCTTAAGACCGGCGGCCAGCGCGTCATTGACCTCGTCGGCAGAAGAATACTTCGTCACCCCGATGAGGGTCACCGCATCCGGTGAACGGCCCACGCGGGCACAAACGGCCGCGATGCGTGAATGAACAGCATCAATTCTTGGCTGCATCACCCAGCACTTCCCTGATCTTGACCAGCAGATCCTGAATCTTGAGCGGCTTGTGGAGATACGAGGCGATCCCGTAACGCTTGAAAATCGGCTCCATGGAATCGTACGCCGTCAGGACAATGACCGGCGGCCGGTTATCACCGGGGATCTTGACCAGTTCGGACATGAAGGCATATCCGTTCATTTTGGGCATCTCCACATCCAACACGATCAGGTCCACCGGCCCTTCGCGCAGAACCTGCAGGGCCGCCTCGCCATCCCCCACACCAATGGCGCCATACCCTTCCTGCTGCAGTTTGCGCTTGGTGATATCCACCACAACATCTTCATCATCAACAATCAAAATGGTTTTTGGCATGCATTAATTATATATTCGCCGCGGGATTTTCGTTAAAATTTTGTATTTTTTGTTCGTACCCCCTCCCGTCCCTCACCATATTCTCTTTTCAAACATCGAATTTTCTTAATTCGTCATCCACAAAAGGCCGGGCGGGATCGAGGATCTCGGCCATCACACGCCCCAGGGCGTCCTTGTAGGGCGCGCCAAAAATATCCGGTGCCGGCATCGGCGTTTTATCCCTGGAGATCGTCCTCAAACGCGCCTCGCGCAGGCTGTAAAGGCCGGCTTCAATGCGCCTGCCGGGATACGCTTCCGCCATCATATGAACATAGAGCGGCAGCTGGAAGGAACCAACCGCCTCGAATATTTCCCGGCGGCCGGCTTCCGGCGGCAGGGCCAATACCGGCGGCGGGACATCATCCGCCGTGCCGGTCTTGTAGTCGAGGACCAGTATCCCGCCCGCGCTGTCCTCCTCGACACGGTCGATCCTGGCCTTGAACCTGAATTCACCCGGCGGCAGGACGATCCGGGCCGTGTATTCCTTCTCAAGCCCCAGGATCAGGCGGATCCCCGCGGCACGTTCACGCTCGACATCCAGGAAAGCGCGCAGTTTGTGTTCCATGACCCCGCGCACCAGAAACGCCTGCGCGCGCATACGCCGGGCCAAAACTTCCTCAAAACGACGGTTGAAAACAGACCAGAGCCGTTTTTCAAATGTGTCCCCGAAATCCGGCGTGTGCCCTTCCAAAGGCTTGTAGAGTTCTTCCAGCAGGCCGTGCATGAAATTGCCGATCAAAACCGCATCAGGCTCGTCGAGAAGATCATCGCTTTCGCGCAGGCCAAGGACATAATCCGTGTAAAACGTATACGGGTTGGCCAGGTAGGCGTTGACACTGCTGGCCGAATAAGAGAAGCCCTGCAGGAACCTGATCATGGCCGGGGTCTTGGCCGCGGCGCGCGGACGCTGATCCGCACGGACCGCAAACCCCGCCCTTACGGCGGGGAAATGATCCGGCTTCCCGTCACGGACCTGTTTTTCCCAGACAAGTTCCTCGAGAAAACGGCTGGGCTCCTTCTCCTTGTTCTTCTGACACACCAAATGCACGCTGCGGGCGGAAGAAACGAGGCGCATGAACTGGTAACGCTGGATCTCCTCCTCAAGGCGCAGGCTGTCCAGGTCAAGCTGGCCCATGACCTCGCGCGGGATCAAGGACGCACGCACCCGGATGCTCGGCAAAACCCCCTCATTCACGTCCATGACGATCACATGGTCGAAATCAAGCGAACGCGTTTCCTCAAGCCCCAGGATCTGCAGGCCCTTGAGCGGCGTACCTTTGAAGCGCACCATCTGGGCGCCGGCATTCTCCTCGAAAATTCGGAACAGGTCTTCCTGCGCAAAACTTTCGCCGCTGAAAGACGCCTCCCTGAACTGCGCACACACCTCGTACATCCGCGCGGCAATATTAAGGTTAAGGGGATAATGCCCCATGGTACTCCGCCGGGAGGTTTCATCCAGAAGCGGTTCCAGCGCCAGGGCAAAAGAAGCAAGGCTGCTGACCCCCTCCCACGCCTCCAGAAAAATCCTGTGGATTCCCCGGAGCATCCCGGCCAGGCTGTCCCGGCGTCCGTCAAGGCCCATCCCGGCCAGTGTCGCAGCGGCTTCCTCAAAGATAATACGGTCCTCGAAAATATCCTCCAGCGCAAGAAAAGAACTTCCGGACGTCGCACCGCTCAGACGCCCCTTAAGGACCTCCTCGATCTTGTGAACCAGAACGCGCATGGCCGCCGCCCCCTCCGCACGGCCTTCCCACTGCAAATTCTTGACAAAGGGATGACGGAGCAGGGCCAGATAATCCCGGGCATAATAACGTCCATCCTTGCCCGACAGCTGTGCCTGGAACACCGCCTGCAGAAGAAGATACAGGCTGCCGCGGCGCAAAGGATACCCCATGGATACGTTAAAGCCGTCCGCCTCCAGGGGCAACGCCGACAACAGCGGCACCAGCGCTTCGGTATCCGGCAGCACAACAACGGTGCGGTGCTTGTCAACGATACCAGCCAGGATATCCCGCACCATGGCGGCCCCGGCATGCGTATCCGCGGCGGTATAGATCTTCAGGTCGAACGACACCGGCGTGGGAACGACCCCCTCCTTCAGTTCACAGCCGAACTGCCCGGCGATATGCTCCAGCACCCGCCATTTCCGCTGGTCGCCCTGGAAGATCAGCGTGGCCTTGTCCGCGGCATGGAGCTGACGGACCACCCCGGCTTCCGTTTTGTGAAAATAAAAAAAATTGGCGAAGATGATCTCGTCGTAACGGGACGCGTCCCAGGCCCCCGCGTTGCGGGCGGCACGACGGTATTGCCCGCCGCGTGTGGTCCGGCCGGCCTCCTTCAGGCGGGCATGAAAAACATCCCTGAGCGTCAGGACCTTCTCCAGCATGCGATTGATATTCTCGGGAACAGGATAGCCGATGCGCGCACTTTCCTGGATAGGCGTCAACGCGGCCGGGCCAACATCCTCCAGGTCGAGCTGGTTGATGAAATCCAGGATATCTCCGGCCCAAGGCAGGAATTTCGCAAACGTTTCACGGCCCTGGAGCAGTTCCGGAGCCAGGTCACGCGCCAGGCTATAGAGCGTGAAACGGTCCTCCAGGTCAGAGGCGGCCCTGAGTTCACCGGTCACGTTGGCCAGCTCGTTCATGAACTCATCCATCGTATAAAAACGGGGCGGCATGAAGGCCCCTCCCGCACGGCGCGCGAGTTCGCGTTTTAAAAAATGCGCCGGGCGTTTGCCGCCGAAAACAACAGCCAGCCTCCCGGGATCCCGCCCGGCGGCGGCATGCCCGCGCTGAATATGATCCGCGAGTTCCGCCATAAAAGGTTTTGTGAAATCCGTTGTAAATATGCGCGCCATCACACCTCCACCACGGCAGATTCGCCGATAAAGACAAGATATCCTCTCACGCGCCGCCCCGGATAAATTTCACGGAGGATCCCCATATAGGCCTGGACCTGTTCGCCGCCGGCCTCTTCCGCGGCACGGCTCAACTTGAAATCAATGACGGTCACGCTGTCGGGGTTCACCAAAAGCCGGTCAACCCGCCGCGTGCGCCCGAAACGGTCCACACACTCCTGTTCTGTCAGCACCCGGGCATCACCGGCTTCAAAGAAAGGCCTGACACGTTCATCCGCCAGCAGACGCCGCAGCGGTTCACGCATCCCCGCCTCCTCCGTTCCCAGGGCCGTTGGCACGGCCAGCGCCGCCTCAAGGGCCGCATCCAGCCCGCCGGCCGGTACCGCACCGATGCGCGCCAGGACGGCATGAAACGCCTCGCCGGTACGGCATTCAGCGCGCGCGAACAAGGCCCGTGCATCCATGAACTCGTCATTTAAAAACGCGATCCAGTCGCGGCATGCGCAAGGCGCCAGTTCAACCGGCGCCGGCCCTGCGTCCCTGTCCTTGCGGGGGTAACCCGCGGCAGGCTCACCCACCGACAGCAAAGGCGCGGGAAAAAGATGCCGCGCCAGATTCACGCCCTTGCCAGCCCGCGGCGGGACATACACATACATTTCACAGGCGGCACGCGTCAGGGCCACATAGACATTGTTCAATTCCGAAAAAAAGACCGCCATGCGTTCCTCGACATCCAGTTCCTCGGCGAGGAGCGAGTAACGGGTATGGCAGGCATTGAAATGATAGAGCGCCAGGCCATCCTCACCGGGCCGCAAGACATAATTCAAGGCCTTCTTCCCGGAGGACGCCCCGCGGGACAAGGACATCGTCAGAAACGGCAGGATGACCACCCGGAATTCCAGGCCCTTGGCCTTATGGACTGTCATGACCTGGACCGTATCCCCCCCCGGCACATCAACATAAAGTTCGGACCCTTCCAGCGCGTCATAATGCTCCAGGAAAGAGGCCATGTCGGGAAATTCAACTTCCTTCTTCTTGACCAGTTCCAGAAAATGCATGAAGAACGCCTGGTCGCCCGGAAAATTCTCGACCACCCCCAGCCGCCGATAAAAACTCGCCACCGTCTCATACAAGGGATAAAGCCCCGCATGACTGAAAAAATCGTCGATCAAGTTTTCCCATATCTCCGGGAAACGGCTGCGAAATGCCGTATAAAGATACCCCTTGCGCTCCTGGCGCCACGCCAGGATGAAATCCTGCACGGCTTCCGGCGGCATGCCGGCGGCAGCCCCAAAGATACGCCCCTGGATGAACTCCCCGAAGGCCGCGTTATCCACGGGCGCCGCCAGAAAATGCAGGAACGCCGTCACTTCACGCAGCAGCAGATGCTCCTTGATATCAAGGGTACGTTCCGAGGATGAGGGGATGGGCGGATCCGCCTCCAGGAGCCAGCGGGTCACTTCCTCAACCTGGTCATTCTTGCGGACCAGAATGCCGATGTCACGCCAGGCAAAACGCGTCCGCAGGTCAGCCAGGCGTGCCATAAGCCTGCGGCGGGCATCCTCGGAAACTTCCTCCCGGCCGGAACCTTCCAGGAGCTCCACCCGGACACAACCTTCAGGATCCGGCTGTACCACTTCCTGTGCCGCCCCGGCGTAGACACGGCGCAGTTCATCAAAATCATCCGCCCTCGCCGGCACAAGCGCCGCTCCGTCCCTGCCGGGGGCGCGCATAAGCGCCTCAAGATTATCCAGGCTAAAGACACTGTTGTTAAAGGTGACAATGCTGCGATGACTACGGCGGCTGGTGTTCAAGATCTCGCAGGAAGGATGATATCCGGGCGCGGCATACCGGGCGCGGACATCGTCGAAGAGCCGCGTATCCCCGCCGCGGAATGAATAAATGGCCTGTTTCTTGTCGCCGACGTAAAACAAGGTCCCGCCGCGGGCAATCCCATCCTCGGGCAGAACGCAGAGGTTTTCCCACTGCAGGCGGCTGGTGTCCTGGAATTCGTCAAAAAGATAATGCTCGAAACGTGTGGAGAGGCGGTAATAAAGCTCTTCGGGGGCCACACCCTCCTCGTAAACCTGGCGCGCCCTGGCGTTGAGCTCGCCCAAGAACATGATGTCCTCGCGCAGGCACATCCCCACCAGATGCCGGCGGACATACTCCCACAGCCTCACATACGGGTCGTAGACATGGTTCACCTCCAGATCCGCGGCCTCCATAAAACCCTTCTGGATCGCGGCCCAGAGGTCGTGATGCCGCGGCAAAAGGACCAGGCTCTTTGTTGCCGGGATATCCTTCCCCGGCTCAAAATACCCCGACAATCCCTGGGCAAAACGGAACCCGTTCTGATGGGCCTGAACAAACCCGGCGATACTTTTGACAAAAGTTTTGTGCGCGCCTTCAGGCATGTCTGCCGCCAGATCACGCACGGCGGCCACCACCTTGCGCTTGACACTGATCATGTCCGCGGGCACCTTCCCCGGCGGCACGAAGTCCCGCGCGTAGGTGTTATATTCCCCCCACAGTTGTTCCAGGGTATCCAGCACCACATCCCGGGGGATCCAGGCGGACCGCGCCTCGACCAAGAGCATGCTCGTTAGAAAATCGTCAAAGGCACGGCGCAGGACCTTGTCGGAGGCTGCATCGTCGATGAGTTCGTCAAGGGCCAGCGCCAGGTATTCACGGGCATTGGTTTTGATGCGGAAATTGGCGGTCAAGCCGATCTGGAACGCGGAGCTGACCAGCAGGGAATTGATGAACTTGTCAATGGTCTCAACCTGGAAATAATTGTAGTTGCGCAGGATGGCATCAATAACTTTGGAGGCAAATTCACGCGCCTCACCGGAGGGCATACCGATGCCTTCCAGGATCAGGCGTTCTTCCTCAGGCGGCATCACCCCCAGCGCCAGTTCCTTGAGGAACCGGAGGATCCGCTCTTTCATCTCGAAAGCGGCCTTGTTCGTGAAGGTGATCGCCAGGATGGTATGAATAGGCGGAACGGTGCGCTCACGCGTCAAATGCAGGACAAGCTGAACATAGCGTTTGGCGAGCGCATATGTTTTGCCGGATCCGGCGGAAGCCTCGACCACGCGCACTTCGGGGAACGCCAGGCCGTGAGGCACAGAGTCAGCGCACCCGGGGTTCATGAACGGCTCACAAAGACCGGATCTTCCAGCACTTCACGGACAGCGGCCACCGCGGCCTCAAAGGTCCCCTGGCCGGCCTTCATCCCCCACGCGGTGCGGTCTGCGGCGAACACATCCAGTTTCTTGACCAGCTTGCCGCGCTCCCCCTCTGTCAGGGCGAGTTCCCGGCAATTCTCGTCCGAACAACGCTCGGCACTCAACAGGACCGTCCGGAACATCACCACGGCGTGCAGGATGCCCAGGGCCGCGGCCTTGCGGTCCTCGGCCAGGACCGCCATCTGCTGTTTAAATTCGTTTTCATTCATATCCCTGGGGACGCCTCTTTCCTTGAAACGCTGGTACATCTGCCACAGGCGGCGTTCCCGGGAACTGACAATGATATGTTGTTCATATGCGGCCATGGCATCATAGGCCACCTTGCGGATGAGCATATTCCTGGATTCCACATACTTCACCAGATAATTCTTGGCCACCCGCAATTCGGTATTGTCGAGCGTCCGCCCATCCACCAGCGCCTTGACGACCTTGATATCACGGGTATAACTGTCGCCGGCCCCCGACTCGGCCCTAAGACGCAGATCCAGTTTCCCGTAATAGCCCAAGCTTGATATAAAACTCCTGGCAAAAGCAACCTTGTCCACATCGGGATTATTCACCCGGAAGGACTGGGCCGATGCCGCCAGAGGAAAAACCAGCCCTGCTACACACAACAACGCGATCACGATAACGCGCATACATTTTCCTTTCCACGTCGTCCTGAACCCCGCAGGGGGGAAGGATCTCCTGATTATTGACGCGATGTCACCCATGAGTATTTATTATAACAAAGAGGCCGGCCGAATAAATGAAAACCCGATACTTTTTCCTGTTTTCAGGCCGCACAAAGACGCCAGAGCTGGGTCAGGGAGACTTCGCCGCCGGGCGGGATAAGGGCAAGGGGGGCGTGGACCTCCATCTCGCCGTAAGGATACCGGGGAGAATTAAACACCTCGACCATGGACTGATGGGCATACGGCGCGCCGGGTGCGATCTCAAACAAACGCGCGAACACAACGGTACCCCGGGATGTTTCCTTCATGACCACGGCCTGGCCTTCACGCAGGATCCCGCCGAACTTGAAGCACACATCCTGGCGGCAGGGCACACGGGCCCAGCCGTCCTTCTCCTCCGGACAAAAACCCGGATCCGGCAGAGAAGCATTGTCATGGTGATACGATCGCAGGCCGCCCCGGACAACCGGCAAATACACATCGAAAGGTTTCCGGACCTGGGTCACATTCCATACGCCGCGCTCCACCGGACGATCGGACACGTTGCGTAGCGTTTCCACCAGCGCGATATCGCCGTCCTGCCCGCCGGCAAGAAAAGCGATACGGCGAATAATCTGCAAGCCGGTCTCCCGGCAAACAGGGCTTGTCATCACACAGGCATCCTCCTGCGCCTCGCAGGTATACGTCCCGGCGTCAAGATCCACCGGCGGGGACCCTGCAAGCCAGGCCGACTCGGGAGCCACCCAGGTCTTATCCCCGCCAAAGATCGGAAAACCCAGGGACCTTTTGAACGCGGCAAGATCCTCAACCGCCTCAAGCGCCGGCAAGACAACCTCCCCTGGCTTGGGCGCATACAACAACTCCTCCCCGCGAAAGCACAGCGACATGATGCGGCCGCCAACCCGCGGCACGATCCCCAAAGAAACATCGCCGCAGGCCATCTCAAAACCCTGCCAACCACGGACGCAGGCGGGTGTGAGGATCATAACGCGCGGTCGATGCCGTCCTGGATGCGTTTTTTGGCTGTGTCGGTCAATTTTTCATCGGAAGCCGGCGGGGTGCCGTGAAGGAATTCTTCGTGGCGGATAAAAATAGCACGGAGCGCTTTGATCTGACGGCCGTAAAACGTGCATGTGCGGCACCACACGAGGTGCAAGCGCATGGATACGCACTCACGGAAGGAAAGGCGGCGTTCAAAGGAGAGCGACACCAGAAGGGCCGCCTGTTTGCACGACAGACGCAAAGGTGTTTTTGATGGTTTTTCCAGGTCCAGGGATGTCTTCATTTCTTCTCGAACCAGTTCCTTTCCAGGCATTCACGCAACTGGAGCCGTGCGCGGTGCAGCATAACCCATAAATTCGTCGGCGTGATGCCCAGCTCCTTACAAATGGCGGCGGTATCCATGTCATCCACTTCCCGCATGGCAAACGCACCGGCGGTCGGCCCGGGAAGCTTTTGCAGGCACCCGTGCAGGGTCGTCCAGAATTCCTTGGATACCAGAGTGGCCTGCTGGTCGGGCATCCAGTCCTTGGGATATTTGCGGGGATTCTCCAGGGCATCGTAAAACGAGTCGATGGTCCGTTCTTCTTCCCCGAAAAAATCCTGCAGGTCGGTCACAGGACGCTCCCTGAAATCCTTGCGGTAATGGTCAATGATCTTGTGCTTAAGGATACCCACCATCCAGGTGCGCTCGCTGGAACGCCCGTTAAAAGACGCACGGCCCTTCAGCGCGGCCAAAAAAGTTTCCTGGACCATATTCTCGGCGGTATCACGGTCGCGCAGGCGCATCATGGCATAACGGAACAGATAATCGCCGTGGTCGCGGACCCATGTCTCAGGGGAAGAAACCTGTTGCGGATAAGGCGTATGGCTGGCTTTCTCGGTCATGGCTGATCCTTGATCTGCTTGATACGCAGCATGGCCTGCGCGCCCCAGAAATCCTGGTCGCCATAGCTGGTCACGATACGATTATACAGCGCCAGCGCTTCCTTGGTGTCGCCTGTCATCTGGTAACAATGGCCAAGGTAATACAGCGCCACCCGTAGAACCAAGCTGTCGGGGTACTGCCCCACATAGGTGTGGAAAAGATCCCTGGCCCTGGCATACTGCCCGCGCTGGTAATACGCCATCGCCTTGTCATACAACGCCGAGGCCGATCCATACTGCGCCGGCAGCGACGCATCTTCATCCGGAGTCAGCAGCGCACATCCGGCAACAAAGGCCCCAGACAACGCCCCGCACACGCCCAGGACAACCGGCAGCCGCAGCTGCGCCTTAACTCTTGCCCATTTCCAGGGAAACATTGACGTCCACATCGTTGGAGATCATGAGGCCCCCGTTATCCAGGACCTTGTTCCACTTGACATTGTAATCCTGACGGTTCACCACAATATGGGTCTCAAACCCCAGCCCGATACCGCCGGTCATAGGATTTTTCACAGGGCCCAGGACCGTCACAGGGATATTGATCCCGCGCGTCACATCCTTCATGGTCAGATCCCCTGTCACGATGTAAATATTCCCTTCGCCCTTAACGATCTTCGTGCTTTTAAACGTGATCAAGGGATACTTTTCCGCATCGAAGAAATCGGCACTGCGCAGATGGTGGTCGCGCTGTTCGTTGCGGGTGTTGATGCTATCGGTCTTGATCGTGATATCGATCTTCGATCCGGCCAGGTCTTCGGGAGAGAACAAAATAACGCTGTCGATATTATCGAACACGCCGTTAGTCCTGGAAAGCATCATGTGGGTCACGCCAAACCCGATAGACGAATGCACCTTGTCCAGCGTGTACGTATCGGCCGCCAACGCTGCCGTGGCACACAACACACACATCCCCGCGCTCAATAAAAACATCCATGAATTTCTCATACATCACCTCCGTTATTCCAAAAAACACATCACCATTTCCCCGTCTTGCGCGCCGGCGCTTGATGAGCCCGCTGAACACGCGCCAGGGATTTCTTTATTTCCTCCAGGGGGACCTTCGAACTCTCGAGCTTCCCGCCCAGGTATTTGTCATAACCCGACAGATCCAGCAACCCATGCCCGCTCAAGTTGAACAGGATGACCTTTTCCCTTCCTTCTTTCCGGGCCTTGTTGGCCTCTTCGATGACCGCGGCCACCGCATTCGATGTCTCGGGCGCGATCACAAAACCTTCGGTCCTGGCCCAGAGGATCGCGGCCTCGTAGCTGTGCAGCTGATCCACCGCACGCGGGCGCATCAAACCTTCGACGATAGCCTGGCTCACCAGGGGCGCCATACCGTGATACCGCAGCCCGCCGGCATGGATCGCGGGCGGGATGAACATATGCCCCAGGGTGTGCATGGGCAACAGCGGCGTCATCCGGGCCACATCCCCGTGGTCATAGGCAAAACGCCCTTTGGTCATTTTAGGACAGGCCGCAGACTCGACGGGAATAATATCGATCTTCGCGCCGTTGATCTTTTCACGCGTGAAGGGAAAAGCAATGCCCGCGAAATTACTCCCCCCGCCGGCACACCCGATCACCACATCCGGATTCCCGATCCCCGCCTTTTTCAACTGCTTTTGCGCTTCCAGGCCGATGATGGTCTGATGCAACAACACATGATTGAGCACACTGCCCAAGGCATAACGCGTCTTGCCCGATTTATCCGTCACGGCCTGCTCGATCGCCTCGCTGATGGCGATCCCCAGGCTCCCGGGCGTGTCGGGCATCTCTTTAAGGATCATCCGTCCGGCCTGGGTTTCGTTCGAGGGGCTCGCCACGCAATTGGCATTCCATAAATTCATCATGATCTTGCGCAGGGGCTTTTGCTCAAAACTCACCCGTACCATGAACACCTTGCACTCCAAACCAAAAACATGGCAGGCATACGCCAGCGCCGTACCCCACTGGCCGGCTCCGGTCTCGGTGGTGATGCGCTTGATGCCAAACTGCTTGTTGTACCACGCCTGGGCGACAGCTGTATTGGTCTTGTGACTGCCTGAAGGCGAAATGCTTTCATCCTTGTAATAAATTTTCGCCGGAGTTTTCAAGAACCGCTCCAGGTTGACCGCGCGCCGCAAGGGCGAAGGCCGCCACTGGTAAAGGGTCTGGCGGATCTCATCGGGAATAGCGATCCAGCGTTTGGTGCTCATCTCCTGATCGATCAAATTCCTGGGAAACACCGCCTCCAGCATCGCCGGTTCCAGCGGTTTGCCGTCAGGCAATAAAGGCGGCAGCATCGGCGTGGGAAGATCCGCCGCCAGGTTGTACCACTGGCGGGGCATGTCTTTTTCGTCGAGAAAGATTTTGATCTGGTCCATGGGATCCCCGGAGATTGAAAAAATTCTTAACGGCTATCCCTTATTATATGCAAGGGGGAGCATACGTCCAATAAAGAGTTTTAATGAGGCAATACGCAAGAAACTACTTAATTGACTTTAATATATATTTCCATTATCGTTTAAGCCATGAATAACTTAACCCGCAATCATCCCATCGCCCGGCTTTTGCGCGAGCGCATCCTGATCCTCGACGGAGCCATGGGCACCATGATCCAGCGCCATCATCTGGGCGAAGCGGATTATCGCGGCGCGCGCTTTGCGGACTGGGCCGTAGACCTTAAAGGCAATAACGACCTTTTATCTCTCACCCGGCCTGACATCATTGCCGGCATCCACACGCTTTACCTTGAAGCGGGCGCGGATATCATCGAGACGAACACCTTCAACGCCAATGCGATCAGCATGGCGGATTATCATATGGAGAGCCTGGTCCATGAACTGAACGCGGCTTCCGCCCGTATCGCCCGCGGCGTGGCGGATGCCATGACCCGCCAGAATCCGTCCCGACCGCGCTTTGTCGCCGGATCGATCGGGCCGACCAACCGCACGGCCTCCATGTCCCCTAACGTCAATGACCCGTCGTTCCGCGCGGTCGATTTCGACCGCCTGGCCGATGCTTACACCCTGCAGATCAAAGGACTGGCTGAAGGCGGGGTTGATCTTCTGCTCATCGAAACTATTTTTGACACCTTGAACGCCAAGGCCGCGATCCATGCCGCGCTTGCTTACAATGCTGGCGCCAAAAACCCCCTGCCCATCATGATCTCGGGGACCATCACGGATGCCTCGGGCCGCACCCTTTCGGGCCAAACCGCGGAAGCCTTCTGGGTCTCTGTCCAGCACGCAGAGCCTTTGGCCATCGGGTTTAATTGCGCGCTTGGCGCCAAAGATATGATCCCGCACATCGAAACCCTGGCCAGGATCGCCGATACCTTCATCAGCGCTTACCCCAACGCCGGGCTTCCCGACCAGTTCGGCCAATACACCCAGACACCCGATCAAATGGCCGTGCTGGTGGCTGCCATGGCCCAACGCGGGTTTGTGAATATCCTGGGCGGATGCTGCGGGTCAACGCCCGACCATATCCGCGCTATTACCCGCACGGTCAAGGATATCCCGCCGCGGGCGATCCCGGCCATCGTTCCGCAATCCAATTACAGCGGCCTGGAACCTTTGTTCATCAAGGATCCTGTCCAGGCTCCGGAAGAAACCCGGCCGGTCGCCGCCTTCATCAACATCGGCGAGCGCACCAATGTCACAGGGTCCAAGAAATTTTCGAAGCTTATCATTGACGGAAAATATGACGAGGCGCTCGCGGTAGCCCGCCAGCAGGTGGAAGCCGGCGCCCAGATCATCGACATCAACATGGACGATGCCATGATCGACAGCAAGGCCGCCATGGTGAAATTCCTGAACCTCGCCATGAGCGAACCCGATATCGCGCGGGTGCCGGTCATGATCGATTCATCCACATGGGATGTGCTTGAGGCGGGCCTCAAATGCCTCCAGGGCAAGGCCATTGTCAATTCGATCTCCCTCAAGGAAGGGGAAGATATTTTCAAGGCCCAGGCCCAAAAGATCAAAGCCTATGGCGCCGCCGCGGTGGTCATGGCCTTTGACGAAGACGGCCAGGCGGATACCCGTGCGCGCAAGGTCGCCATCTGCCGCCGCGCCTACGACATCCTGACCCGTGAGGTCGGCTTCCCGCCGGAAGACATCATCTTTGACCCGAATATCTTTGCCGTGGCCACGGGGATCGACACCCACAACAATTACGCGGTGGATTTCATCGAAGCTGTGCGGGAAATCAAGCGCACCCTGCCCTACTGCCGCGTTTCTGGCGGGGTCAGCAATGTGTCCTTCTCGTTCCGCGGCAACGACACGGTCCGCGAAGCGATGCATGCGGTTTTCCTTTATCATGCCGTCAAGGCCGGGCTCGACATGGGCATTGTCAATGCCGGCATGCTCGCTGTGTATGAAGAGATCCCCCCGGAACTCCTCGTCTTGGTCGAAGACGTCATCCTCAACCGCCATAACGATGCCACCGAAAAGCTCGTGGCCTTCGCGGAAAAGCTCAAAGCCCGCGGCCCTAAGGCCGTGGAAGACCAAAGCTGGCGTCATGCGCCGCTGGAAGAACGCCTGACCCACAGCCTCGTCAAGGGTCTGACAGACTTCATTGAAGCGGATATCGCCGAGGCCCTTCAAAAATACCCGCGCGCCCTTTCCATCATCGAAGGCCCCCTCATGCAGGGCATGAACCATGTGGGCGATCTTTTCGGCGAAGGGAAAATGTTTTTGCCCCAGGTCGTCAAAAGCGCACGCGTGATGAAGAAAGCCGTGGCCTGCCTTCAGCCGGCCATCGAGCAAGGCAAGGACACCGGCATAACAACCGCAGGACGCATCCTCCTGGCCACGGTCAAAGGCGATGTGCACGACATCGGCAAAAATATCGCGGGCGTTGTCCTGGCCTGTAACAATTTTGAGATCATCGACCTGGGGGTCATGGTATCGGCGCAAACCATTCTCGCCAAAGCCAGGGAACTGAAAGCCGACATCATCGGTCTGTCAGGGCTCATCACCCCCTCGCTCGATGAAATGGTGAAGATCGCCGGCGCCATGGAAAAAGAAGGCTTCACCATCCCCCTCACCATCGGCGGCGCCACCACATCGGAAAATCATACAGCTGTCAAGATCGCGCCCTGCTACAGCGGGCCTGTGGTGCACATGAAAGACGCCTCCCGGAGTGTTGCGGCATGCCGCAGCCTCATGGACCCAAAAACCCGGGGCGCCTTCATTGCGTCCCATACCGCACGGCAGGAAGCACTGCGCCACACCTTCGCACAGGAACGCGCGGCCTGGCAGCTTGTGCCACTGACCGAGGCGCGTCACGGTAAATTGATAAGCCACTGGCCCAACGTTCCGGTCACGCCGCCATCTTTTTTAGGTGTTAAATCATTGAAGGACTTTGATATCCGCGAAATCCGTCCCTACATTGACTGGTCATTCTTCTTTTATGCGTGGGGGTTTAAAGGGCGATATCCGGCGATCCAGAAGGACGTCAACATGGGGGCCGAAGTCGCCACACTTTATGCCGATGCCCAAGCCATGCTGGATGAGATCATCGCCAAAAGGCTCCTCTCCTGCCAGGGCGTCATCGGACTTTTTCCGGCCAACAGTGTGGGGGACGATATCGAGGTTTACACGGATGAAACGCGCACGGTCAACGCGGCATCCTTCTTTACCCTGCGCCAACAGGTCAAGAAAACGGGGACGGGTGAAGCCTTCTATGCCCTGGCCGATTTTATAGCCCCCAAGACCACAGGGATCAGGGACCACATTGGCGCTTTCGCGGCCACGGCCGGGATCGGCATGGAGGAAGCCATCCGGCATGTGGATAACGATACGTACAAGGTCATGCTGCTCAAAACCCTCGCCGACCGCCTGGCCGAAGCGTTCACGGAAGTTTTGCACGCCAAAGTGCGCCGCCAGTACTGGGGTTACGCGCCGGATGAAAATCTTTCCCCTGAGGATATCCTGGCAGCCAAATACCGCGGCATCCGCCCCGCGCCCGGCTACCCCGCCTGCCCGGATCATACGGAAAAGATCACCCTGTTCAAACTCCTCAACGCCCAGGCGCTGACCGGCATCAAACTTACCGAAACCTTCATGATGATGCCCGCGGCCTCGGTCTGCGGCCTCTATTTGGCCCATCCCGCCGCCCGCTACTTCCCCATCGGACAGATCGACAATGCCCAGCTGGAAGACTACGCCAGGCGCAAAAGCATGCCCATCGCCGAAGCCCGCCAATGGCTGGCGCCGATCCTGCATGCGTAAACGATCTTTTTGATTTTACAAACGATCAGGATGGGTCGATACCGCAGACAGCAATACGCAAATGATCATACAAAAATTCAGGCGCCAGATCCGCGCCATTATCCCATACAATCGTACGCATCAGGGGATCGACTTTTACCGTCTTGAACAATAAGACATCCTTAAGGGGGCCAAAGACATCGCCTTCAAGTTCGTCAGCAAGATTAATTTCACCTGAAGCCCCGTCATTAAAGACGACATACAGTACATAGTCATGAAGGTATTGAACACGGTTGACATGAAGAATCATATGTTTATTCCAATGGCTTGATAGGAAAAAGTTGTTTCTTGTTAATAGCCAATTCCCATTCTTTTCTTAATTCATCCTGATGAATTTGACGCCACTCCTGAACAAGCCCCAAAGCACGTCTTGACATACTGCCGGTCACTTGACCACTTTCAATGTCGACAATGACTTCATCATCACCATAACGGGCATGGAAATGTGCCGGCGCATGCTCACGCCAGAAAATGTAAATCACTATCCCATAAAACTGACTAATAATTGGCATATCAATAACCGTGAAAAATTTTAATTCTTGATGAATAATGCTTCATAAGTTTAACATAAGAAACTATAAAATAAATCTTTTTAAACGGGTGTGCAGGTTAGACCCGCTACACACCAAGAGAATCTACCTGATCACGGCGTTGCGGATGATCGTTCCCCTGATCTTCGTCGGGCCGCCGTTGTTCTAAAGTGCCGTGACATCTGTCTGGGTCAAGGCGCGGTTGTAGATGCGGACGTCATCGATGGAGCCTTTCCACAAATAAGTGCCACCTCCCACGAAGTTACCTATGGACCCTGCTATAGGACTTGGTAAAGACAATACAGCGTTTCCTGTAAATGTTCCCTGCAGCATGCCATCTACATAAAGATAAGCATGACTGCTATCCCAGGTTCCTACGACATGATGCCATTCGTTATCATTATAAGTTGAGCTTGAAGAAGCCACATCTCTCGAGAAAGGAGCGAAATTAGTAAATAAATGCAAATAACCCCCTGAACCACTAGTAGTAGCATTTGCCATCAATATCCCAATTCTATTGGCACTGATCCCAATTTCTACGACCCTTGCATTCCCATATGTTTGTGCCCCTCCTTTAATCCAAACACCGGGTGATCCTGTATTAACCACCAATGCTGTGGACGACGGGATAGACACATACTGACTGCTCGCCGGATCGAAACTCATCGCCGCAGTAGCCCTGCCAAATCTGTCCGTTGCCGCTGTCGCGCCGTGTATCGTGCCATCAATACCTTTACCACTATAATCCTTAGCATTACCATCCAGCTTCCAATGCCCCACCAACCCGGTAACGATATCAGCCGCCTGCACCGGCGTGGCCAGAAGGATAATGAATACGACGAGTGTAAGGATGGGGCCCCTGCCTGCCGGCAAACAGGTCAGACCCGTCCACAACAAATTATTTAAATGGAGTAAAGATGAAAACCATGTGGCGCGGCGCGACGTGGGAGGAATACAGAAGCTCATTGTTTAAGCATGGGCCATTCTCAGATGGAGCTGCCTGGACTTCCTCAACGCCGCCGCTTCCTTACGAATGGCCACGGCTATTCCATGAACAGACTTGTCCTTGCTATCTTTATAAATAGCATCTTTCCAATCCCAAACCTGCTGAAGGGCTTTATCAACTTTCAACATCGCCAACCACCTCCCAAGGTGTAATGACCTCGACTTTTTTATAAAATCCGCGCGCAAGATTCATATTACGCGTAAAGCAACCGGCCCTTGGGTTTCGGGATCGTGCGGCCCAATTCCTGGGCAGTCTCGATCCATTGACGCGTCACAACCTCAACATTTTTTATCGCCTGGGCCCGGGTCGCCCCATCGGCCATGCACCCGGGAAGTTCGGGTACATCCGCGATAAAAGCACCATCATCCTTGCTCCAATAAATAATGACTTCATATCTGGAATCAGTCATTGCCATCTCCCATCTTGTATTTCAAAATCAATCCCCGAACCTGTTTAACCTGATAAGGCTTGGCCTTGCCCGCCCTGGATTGAATATTGATGATCTCTTCAACCCCATCCATTGAGAAAATATAATGGCTCCCGCGTATCCTTTTGGAGAAGCCCAGCCATGCCAGCAATTGACACATCTCCGTAAAGGAAATATTAGCGTCACTGGATCCCCTGAGAATAACTTCCAACAGCTTCGCAAATTTCGACATAAGCAAAGATTACCACATGTTCCAATTAACGTCCAACATCCACCTTAATGAATGTGTACCAGGGTCTCTGCCGGCAGGCAAGTTAGACCCGCCTACACACCAAGAAACCCTACCTTATGACAGCGTTACCGATGATCGTTCCCCTGATCTTCGTCGGGCCGCCGTTGTTGTAAAGTGCCGTGACATCTGTCTGGGTCAAGGCGCGGTTGTAGATGCGGACGTCATCGATGGAGCCTTTCCACAAATAAGTGCCACCTCCCACGAAGTTACCTATGGACCCGTGCTATAGGACTTGGTAAAGACAATACAGCGTTTCCTGTAAATGTTCCCTGCAGCATGCCATCTACAGAGAACGAGAGAACGGGACAGTCCCCAACAAGGGGACAGACAAACCGAGCAAAAAGCATTATCATTCCACATTCAGATCTTGACGCTCCAACTTTGTGGACTTGTTAAGCTGAAGCCTGAAATAACCTGACCCTATCCCTACC
>CAILQW010000032.1 GCA_903836515.1 Candidatus Omnitrophota bacterium
GTGAAATAATCGATCATCTGGTTTGGTCTCCTTTTTCTTTTGGCAGATTAAAAGGATTGTACCCCGTATCGGGGTTCACCAAACCAGATTTATTATTAAAGAGTTATATTTTTATGTTCAACATTCAAGATTGAGCCAAATTTCCGTTGACAAAAAAGGCTTGTTTTACGATAATTGCTGACCTTGCCCCTGGCAGAGAGGCTGTCAGGCTGGCATGACGTATTAACATCTTAACCCCGCAGTAAGGAATACCATCATGAGTGCAACACAAAAATCAATCATGGAAGAGCTTTATAACAGCACACTGAAGACGTTTGCCGAAGGGCAGATCGTCCAGGGTACGATCGTCGCCAAGAACAATAGCGAGGTCATTGTCGATATCGGGTTCAAGTCCGAGGGCTTTGTGCCGCTCGTCGAGTTTCGCAACCCCGCCGCGGTCGATGTCGGCCAGAAGATCGATGTCCTCATCGAGAACATCGAGGACGAGGACGGCAAGCTGATCCTTTCCCACGGCAAGGCCGAAAAGATGAAGGGCTGGCAGAAGATCGCCGACGTCATCAACGAGGGCGATGTGGTCGACGGCCGGGTCATCCGGATCGTCAAGGGCGGTTACATCGCCGATATCCAGGGCGTCGAAGCGTTCCTGCCGATGTCTCTCTCGGCGTTCAAGGGGTTCCATTCCGACGACATCATGGCGCGCAGCTACAAGTTCATGGTCGCCAAGATGAATAAGCAGCGCCGTAACCTCATCCTTTCCCGCCGCGAAGTGGTTCAGAAAGAGCGCGAGGAGAACCGCGAGGTCCTCTGGGCGAAGCTCGAAAAGGGCCAGCGCCGTACGGGCGTGGTCAAGGGGATCACGGATTTCGGCGCGTTCATCGATTTGGGCGGCGTGGACGGCCTGTTGCATATCACGGACATGAGCTGGTCGCGCATCAGCCATCCGTCGGAGATCGTCCGTCTGGGCGACCGGATCGAGATCATCATCCTCGATTTCGACAAGGAAAATTCCAAGGTTTCCCTTGGCCTCAAGCAGATCACGCGCAATCCCTGGGAAAGCGTTTACGACAAGTATCCCACGGGCACCATCGTCAAGGGCAAGGTCGTTAACATCATGCCTTACGGCGTTTTTGTCGAGATCGACAAGGGGATTGAAGGCCTTTTGCACGCCTCGGAGATCACCTGGCAGAAGAAGATGGTCAATCCCCAGGAGATGTTCACGGTCGGCCAGCAGGTCGAGGTCCAGATCATCAATGTCGACAAGGATTCCAAGCGCATTTCTCTCAGCATGAAGCAGCTCGAGGACAACCCGTGGCTCAAGGCCGAGGAGAAGTTCCCGGTCAACACCCGCGTCAAGGGCACGGTCCGCGGTTTTGCCGATTACGGCGCGTTTGTGGAGCTCGAGCACGGCCTCGAAGGCATGATCCACGTTTCCGATATGTCCTGGACCCGCAAGGTCAACCATCCCCAGGAGGTCCTGCAGAAGGGCCAGCCGGTGGATGTGGTGATCCTGGCTGTCGACGGGAAGAACCGCAAGATCACGCTGGGGCTCAAACAGCTTCAGCCCAATCCGTGGAGCGAGATCGCCAGGAAGTTCCCCATTGACATGGTGGCGGATGCGGCCGTGATCATGAATTCCAATTTTGGCGTGTTCGTCAAGCTTGAGGATGATATCGAGGCCCTTATCTATTCTTCCGAGATCGAGAAGGAAGAGGCGGCGAAGCTCAAGCCTGGCGACAAGGTCCGTGTGAAGATCATCAAGGTAGATGTTGAACAGATGAAGATCGGCGTCAGCGCCCGCGTCTGAAACGATGGATATCAAGGACGCCCTCAGGCTTATCGGCCGCGGCACGACAGAGATCATCAATGCCGAGCTGCTGGAAAAGAAACTTGTCCGCAGCGAAAAAGAGGGGCGGCCCCTGATTATCAAGGCGGGATTTGATCCGACCGCCCCCGATATTCACCTGGGTCATGTTGTTCTTTTAAGGAAGATGCGCCAGTTCCAGGAGCTCGGGCACCGGGTCGTGTTTCTCATCGGCGATTTTACGGCCCAGGTGGGCGATCCCACGGGGCGTAATGAGCTGCGCCGGAAGATGTCGCGTGAGGATGTTGAACGCAACGCGGTGACCTACAAGGATCAGGTATTCAAGGTCCTGGATCCCGCCCGGACCGAAGTGGTCTTTAACAGCCGCTGGTTTGGTGCGTTCGACGCCAGGCAGCTGATGGAACTGACGGCCCACGCGACCGTGGCCCAGACACTGGCCCGCGCGGATTTCAAAAAGCGTTTTGATGCGGGGCGCGAGATCAGCCTTCTTGAGTTTATTTACCCGCTTCTGCAGGGGTATGATTCGGTCCATCTTCATGCGGATGTGGAGCTTGGCGGTTCCGACCAGAAGTTTAACCTTCTTATGGGGCGCCAGATCCAGTCCGCCTTCGGACAGGAGCCGCAGGTGGTCATCATGACGCCGCTTCTCGAGGGGCTTGATGGTGTCCAGAAGATGTCCAAGTCGCTTGATAATTATATCGGCATCAACGAGCCGCCGCGCGAGATTTTCGGCAAGGTGATGTCGGTCAGTGATACGTTGATGCTAAGGTACTTCGAGCTGTTGACGGAAGAGCCTCTTGAGGCGGTCCGCCAGCAGCATCCGAAGGAGGCGAAGATGAGACTGGCCGGGGAGATTGTCCGGCAGTTTCACGGAACCGACGCCGCCCGGGATGCACGCACGCATTTTGAGAGTGTCTTTTCTCGAAAAGAGATCCCGGACGATATCCAGGTGCACACGCTCCCGCAAGGGGGCGGAGTACCGGGGAACGCCCCGGAGGCAGTGCCTCTGGTTGACATCCTTGTGAGCGCGGGGCTTGCACCATCCCGCAACGAGGCGCGGCGCCTGATCAAACAGGGCGCGGTCGCTTTCGCCGGACAACCCGTGATCGATGAGCACTGGAGGGTTGTTCCCGGGATACTCAAGGTTGGCAAGCGGCGTTTCCTTAAGCTGGAATGATGTGTTCTCGTCGGAAACCTTCCCGCAGCCTTTTTCATTGGATGCATTCTGGTTTAATTCGGGTTTAATTGCTTGACAAGAGTGGTGGTGTTGGCTATACTTTTGGTTCATTTATTTAGCACACCATCCGCCCGGGGCGGTGGGATTTGATATCCGGTTTGATCAGGCAAGGTTTTATGCCCTTGTAGCTCAGTTGGTAGAGCACGTCCTTGGTAAGGACGAGGTCACCGGTTCAAACCCGGTCGAGGGCTCCAGTTCTCCGCACCGGTGAGGGGCGTGAGGCGCAAGATCGAAAAGCTTCGTTGACGCAACATAGACAGGACTTATGCGAGAGATCATCCACTTCCAGTGTACCGTATGTCAGCGCATCAACTACTCCGGCATGAAGGACAAAAAGCAAAAGCCGGAGCGTATCGAACTGAGCAAGTATTGCGCTTTTGACAAGAAGCACACGCCGCACAAGGAAATGAAGAAGTAAGTTTGCCGGTGGTGCAGGAAAAATATAGGCCAGTAGCTCCAACTGGTAGAGCGACGGTCTCCAAAACCGCAGGTTGCAGGTTCGAATCCTGCCTGGCCTGTGAATATTATGATGATAAAGATTAAAACATTCATAGAAGAAGTTTTAGCGGAATTAAAAAAGGTCTCCTGGACCCCCCGCAAAGATCTGATCAACTCCACGTGGATCGTGTTGATCAGTGCCATTTGTCTGGGGTTATTTATCACAGGGACCGACCTCCTCCTTTCCAGGGGGATGAACAGTATTATCAGATAGGGAATCATGGACTGGTACGTCATTCACACTCAGACAGGCGCCGAAGAGCGCGCCAAGGCCGGCATTGACCGCCGGATTCAGACCACGGCGCTCAAGACTTACGTTGAAGAGATCGTTGTCCCGACCGAGCAGGTTTCAGAGGTTCGCGGCGGGAAGAAGCGCATCACGACGCGGAAGTTCTTTCCCGGTTATATCCTGATCAAGATGAATATGACCAAGGAGAGCTGGTACCTTATCAAGACAACGCCTGGCGTGACCAGCTTCATCGGTCCCGGACGTCAGCCGCAAAAACTTTCTGAAGAAGAAGTTAACACCATCCTCAAGAGAACGGTCGAGACCGAGTCAAAACCCTCGCCCAAGATCGTTTTCGATATCAACGAGCCGATCCGCATCACCCAGGGGCCGTTCGCTAATTTCAACGGTTCCGTGATGGAGGTCTTTCCCGACCGCGGGAAGCTCAAGGTCAGCGTCCCGGTTTTCGGACGTGCCACCCTCGTTGAGCTGGAGTATTGGCAGGTCGAGAAAATCTAACAATTACGATCAGGTAAAATTATGGCAAAAGAACAAATAGCAAAGGTCAATCTCTATGTGACCGCAGGTCAGGCGAATCCGGCTCCGCCAGTCGGTCCGGCGCTGGGTCAGCACGGCGTCAATATCATGGAGTTCTGCAAGAAGTTCAATGAGCAGACCAAGGGCCGGGATCCGATGCCCCTGCCTGTCATCATTAATGTGTACAAGGATAAGTCTTTCGATTTTATCATCAAGACTCCGCCAAGTTCAGCGCTTTTGAAAAAGGCGGCGAAGGTTGCGAAGGCTTCCGGCGAGGCCGGCAAGCAGACCGTAGCGACGATCACCCGTGCGCAGGTCGAAGAGATCGCCAAGCAAAAGATGGAGGACCTGAATACAGCGGATATTCAGCAGGCCATCCGCGTGGTCACAGGGACCGCCAGAAGCATGGGCATTGCGATAAAGGATTAAACATCATGGCCACAAAAGTCAGTAAACGTATCAAAGCGGCTTATACTAAAGTAGATGCCGTGCGGACATACCCGCTCCAGGAGGCGCTGGCGCTTGTGCTGCAGACTCCGAAAGTGAAGTTTGATGAAACGGTCGAACTTCATTTCAACCTGAATCTCAATCTCAAGGCTTCCGACCAGAATATTCGCGGGACGGTGGTTTTGCCTCACGGCACCGGTAAAACGCTGCGTGTGGCTGTGGTCTGTCAGGGTGAGAATGTCAACAAGGCCAAGGATGCCGGGGCGGATTTCGTCGGCAGTCAAGATTTGATCGAAAAGATCGACAAAGGATTCCTGGGTTTCGATTGCCTCATCGCGACTCCGGATATGATGAAAGACCTGAGCAAGCTCGGTAAGGTCCTTGGACCGCGGGGCCTCATGCCCAGTCCCAAGGCGGGTACCGTGACCGTGGATATCGAACGGGCTCTCAGGGAAGTGAAAGCCGGCCGTGTGGAGTTCAAGAATGATAAACAGGGCGGTATTCACCTGGGTATCGGCAAGCGGTCGTTCAGCGAACAGAAGCTCTCTGAGAATGCCCAGCATCTCATCGAGGCGGTTGATCACGCCAAACCGTCATCGGTGAAGGGTATTTTCATCAAGAGCGTTTATCTGTCCACAACCATGGGTGTGGGGGTAAGGGTGGCGATATGATGAAAGTCGGCAAAATATTCAGAGAGAAGATCACCAAGACATTGCGTGACGGCGTGGAGAAGCAGGAGAATGTGTTCCTGATCAATTTCAGCAATACATCGTCCAGCTCTATTTGCACGCTGCGCAAAATGCTCCAGCAGAAAAAAGCGAAAGTCTTCTTGTCACGTAATTCGCTCGCCCGGGTCGCTCTTAAGGGGACGGCGCTGGCGCCTGTGACGGAAGCCATTGAAGGCCAGACGCTTTTTGTGTGGACCAACGCGGATCCTGTGGATATATCCAAAATCCTCATCAAGTTCGCGGAAAAGAACGAGAATTTCGCCATACGTGGCGGTGTAGTGAGCAGCCAGCTTCTCAGGAAGGAAGATGTCAAACGTCTTTCTGACCTGCCGGCCAAGGAAGTTCTTCTGGCGCAGTTGTTGGGCACGTTGCAGTCTCCGATGACGCGTCTTGCCAGGACTTTAAACGGGAAAACAGTCGAATTGCTTTCGATCTTGAAACAAATAAGTGAAAAAAGGGGAGGTAATTGATCATGTCTGATAACACTCTTTCTCCGAAGCTCGCTGAGCTCGTGAAGTCTATTGAGGGGCTGACAGCTCTTGAGCTGTCTGACCTTGTCAAGGCTCTTGAGGTCAAGTTCGGCGTCACGGCATCAGCGCCGATGATGATGGCCGGTGCGGCCATGGGCGGTGCGGCGGCTACGGCTCCCGTCGAGGAAAAAACTTCGTTCACCGTTATCCTGAAGGAAGCGGGCGCGAACAAGATCAACGTCATCAAGGAAGTCCGTGCCATCACCAACTTGGGCCTCAAAGAAGCCAAGGACCTGGTCGAAGGTGCTCCTAAGACTGTCAAGGAAGACGCGACCAAGGAAGAGGCCGAAGATCTCAAAAAGAAGCTCGAGGCTGCCGGCGCCAAGGTCGAACTCAAGTAATCAGGTTCTTCTCCTGTGCCGGGTGATACTGGCCCGTGATACGGGGTGTGTCTGAATAGCAGGATGTGGTCATGAACGCGTTGAGCTCCAAAGCTTAAGCCGTTCCTCGTCCCGCCCCTTAGGGGGCGGGATTAACACTTAACAGAAAATTCTGTAAAGATATGGCTAAATTGAACATCAGAGAGTTCTGCAAGTTTCACGATACATTCGAATTGCCGTCGCTGCTGGATATCCAGGTCAAGTCTTATGAGAGTTTCCTGCAGCGCGAGGCTGATTCTCACAAGCGCCAGGACCAGGGTCTTGAAGAAGTCTTCCGCGAGGTTTTTCCGCTTGAGAGTTACGACGGGCAGATCCGGCTGGAGTACATCAGCTATTCTCTCGGCAAGGAAAAGTATTCCCGCCAGGAATGTCAGCGCCGGGGCATGACCTATGCTTCGCCGCTCAAGGTGAAGCTGCGCCTGATCACACCTGTTGATATCAAGGAACAGGAGGTCTATTTCGGCGATTTTCCGCTGATGACGGCCACCGGTACGTTTATCATCAATGGTGATGAACGTGTCGTTGTATCGCAGATCCAGCGTCCGCCGGGTGTTTCCTTCGAAGCCGAACTTCATCCGACGGGCAAGACCATCTATTACGGACGCGTGATCCCGGCCCGCGGGGCATGGTTTGAGGTCAAATACGACTTGAACGATGTCTTGCTGGCCTATATCGACCGCCGCCGTAATTTTCCCGCGACACAGATCCTGCGCATCATGGGTCTGACGACGCGCGAGGACATGCAGCAGGTGTTCGGTCCGGAGTTTGAAAAGCTGGCACCTACCATGGAGAAGGATCATACCGAATCCAAGGAAGATGCCCTGCTTGATTTTTACCGCAAGATGCGTCCCACAGAGCCCGCGACCGTGGAAGTTGCCGAGGCGCTTTTTTATCGTCTTTTCTTCGATCCTAAACGCTATGACCTTTCGAAGGTCGGCCGGCATATTGTTAACCGGAAGCTCACGTTGAATGTCCCGCTCGATAATCGCGTGCTTGATATCACGACGGTTGTGGCGACGATGAAGTATCTTTTTGAGCTGCGCGAGGGCAAGGGAGACACGGACGATATCGATCACCTGGGCAACCGCCGTATTAAATCGGTCGGCGAGCTGATCCAGAACCAGGTGCGTATCGGCCTGGCACGCCTGGAACGTTCCATTAAAGAGCGCCTGGTCGTGATGAGCAATTATGAGAACCTGACGGCGCATCATCTGATCAACTCGCGCCTTTTTTCGAATCAGATCCAGGACTTCTTTGCCCGCAGCCAGCTATCGCAGTTCGCGGACCAGGTCAACCCGATCGCTGAAATGACGCATAAAAGGCGTCTTTCGGCCCTGGGGCCCGGCGGTCTTTCGCGTGAGCGCGCCGGCTTTGAGGTCCGTGACGTTCATCCGACGCATTATGGCCGTGTGTGTCCCATCGAGACGCCGGAAGGTCCGAACATCGGTCTTATTTCATCGTTAACGACGTGTGCGCGGATCAACGACCTTGGCTTTATCGAGACACCGTACCACCTGGTCGAAAACGGCAAGGTTACGCGCAAGTTCGAATATTTTACAGCGGATGTGGACCAGGACAAGCATATTGCCCAGGTGAATACCCCGCTGGACAAGGACGGGAACATCACTTCCAAGGATGTATCCTGCCGTTACAAGACAGACTTTCCTAAAGTTGCGCCTAAAGATGTCGAATTGATGGATGTTTCGCCCAAACAGCTGGTTTCCGTAGCTACGTCCATGATCCCGTTCCTGGAGCATGACGACGCCAACCGAGCCCTGATGGGATCGAACATGCAACGCCAGGCGGTTCCCCTGATGGTCACCGAGGTTCCTTTTGTCGGGACCGGTATGGAAGAAAAGGTCGCCCGTGATTCCGGAGCTGTTATTGTTTCCCTGCATGCAGGCACGGTCACCAAGGTGGATGCCAACGAGATCGTCATCAACAACGAGCATAATTATCAGCTGCGGATCTACCAGCGCTCGAATGCCAATACCTGCGTGCACCAGACACCCCTTGTCAGACTCGGCGAAAAGGTCGAAAAGGGGCAGATTATTGCGGATGGTATGGCCACAAAGTCCGGCCGTATCGCCCTGGGACGCAATGTGCTTGTGGCGTTTATGCCCTGGCGCGGTTATAACTTCGAGGACGCGATCCTGATCAACGAGCGGGTCGTGCGCGAGGACAAGTTTACCTCGATCCATATCGAGCGATTTGAATGCGAGTGCCGCGAGACCCGTTTGGGTAACGAGGAAATCACACGCGATATTCCCAATGTCGGGGAAGATGCGCTTAAAGACCTTACGGCTGACGGCATTGTCCGTGTGGGTGCCGAGGTCAAGGCGGGGGACATTCTTGTGGGCAAGGTTACGCCCAAGAGTGAAAAGGAGCTATCGCCTGAAGAGCGCCTTCTGCGCGCTATTTTTGGTGAAAAGGCCGCGGATGTGCGGGATACCTCTCTGACGCTGTCGCCCGGGATCACCGGTGTTATCGTGAATGTTGAAGTTTTTCAGCGCAATGAGCGCGGGCGCAAGTCCAAGGCCGACAAGGTCAAAGAGTCGTCCGAGGTCGAAAAGATCCGCGAATATTACGTCCAGGAAGCCGGGTTTGCTCTGGATGAGAAGAACAAGAAGCTTGCCGAGATCCTTGGCCTTGACGCCAAGAAGGTTGGCCTGCTGGCCATTGAAGATCTCGAGGAAGACAGTGAGGGACGCGAGGTTATTTCCCTTTATAATGACCGCATCAGCGAGCTTCATGAAGAGGAAGAGCGCGAGATTGACCGGGTCAAGAAGGGTGATGAGCTTCCTGCCGGTGTGCTGAAGCGTGTTGTGGTTTATGTCGCGACCAAGCGCAAGCTGTCTGTCGGGGACAAGATGGCTGGCCGTCACGGCAACAAGGGTATTGTGTCCCGCATCCTTCCGGAAGAGGACATGCCTTTCATGGAGAACGGAAAAGCCGTGGATATTGTGCTCAATCCGCTGGGTGTTCCTTCCCGTATGAATGTCGGGCAGTTATTGGAAACACATCTGGGATGGGCCGCGCAGGTGCTTGGATTGCATATCCAGACCCCTGTATTCAACGGTGCCACCGAGGAAGAGATCCGCGGCATGCTCCGGGAGGCGAAGCTCCCTGAGGAAGGCAAGGCTGTGGTTCTGGACGGTTTTACAGGCCAGCCGTTTGACCAGAAGGTTACGGTCGGTTTTATTTATATGATCAAGCTCAACCATCTGGTCGACGAGAAGATCCATGCCCGTTCCATTGGGCCGTATTCTCTTGTCACCCAGCAGCCTTTGGGCGGTAAAGCCCATTTTGGCGGCCAGCGCTTCGGCGAGATGGAAGTGTGGGCGCTGGAGGCTTATGGCGCTGCGTTCACGCTCCAGGAAATGCTTACGGTCAAGTCGGACGATGTTCTCGGCCGCAGCCGTATCTACGAGTCTATAGTCAAGGGTGAACATAAGTTGACGCCTGGTACTCCGGAATCATTCAACGTTCTGGTCAAGGAGTTGCAGGGTTTATGCTTGGACATCCGCCTTGAGAGAGCCGAAGGCGCAACCGAAGAGGGTGAGAAGAAGGAATGAAGACCGAAATCAATATCAAGGATCAGGATCGGATCTCCATCAAAATCGCTTCCCCCGAGGTGATCAGGTCGTGGTCTAACGGCCCGGTCCGCAAGGCGGAAACGCTTAATTACCGCACACTCAAGCCTGAGAAGGACGGCCTTTTCTGCGAACGTATTTTCGGGCCTGTCCGCGATTGGGAATGTAACTGCGGCAAGTATAAAGGGATCAAGTTCAAGGGGATCACCTGCGACCGCTGCGGCGTGCTGGTGACCCGGTCTTCGGTCCGGCGCGAGCGCATGGGGCACATTGACCTGGCGTGCTCTGTCACGCATATCTGGTTCTACAAGGCTGTCCCCAGCCGTCTTGCCGCCCTCCTGCAGATCGGGCTGCGCGACCTTGAGAAGATCATTTATTACGAGGAATATGTTGTTCTTGATCCGGGGAGCACGCCTCTTAAAAAGAAAGAGCTCCTTTCCGAAGACAAGTATCAGGACGCCATATCAAAGTTTGGCGGTAATTTCAAGGCCAGGATCGGCGCTGAAGCCGTGCGCGATCTTTTGCGGGAGACCGATCTCACCAAGCTTTCCAAAGACCTGCGCAAGGCCCTGGAAAAATCGAATCCCGCGGGCACCAATTTCAAGAAGATATCCAAGACGCTTAAGATCGTCGAGGATTTCAAGGTCTCCGGGAATCTTTCCGAGTGGATGGTCCTGGATGTCCTGCCGGTGATCCCTCCGGATCTCCGTCCTCTTGTGCCGCTGGAAGGCGGACGGTTTGCCACGTCGGATCTTAATGATCTGTACCGTCGTGTTATCAACCGCAATAACCGTTTGAAGAAACTCATTGACCTTAACGCCCCTGAGATCATCGTGCGCAACGAAAAGCGCATGTTGCAGGAAGCGGTGGATGCCCTTCTGGACAACGGCCGTCATGGCCGCCCGGTCCTGGGTTCGGGCAATCGTCCCTTGAAGTCGCTTTCCGACATGCTCAAAGGTAAACAGGGCCGTTTCCGTATGAACCTGCTGGGTAAGCGCGTGGACTATTCCGGGCGTTCTGTCATTGTTGTCGGGCCGGAGTTGAGCCTGCACCAGTGCGGTCTTCCCAAGAAGATGGCCCTTGAGCTGTTCGAGCCTTTCATCATCCGCAAGCTGCGCGAGCGCGGGTTTGTGCATACGATCAAGGGCGCCAAACGCATGGTGGAGCGGGCGAATGTCGAAGTGTGGGACATTCTTGACGAGGTGATCAAGGACCATCCGATCATGCTCAACCGTGCGCCGACCCTTCACCGGCTTTCGATTCAGGCGTTTCAGCCTGTGCTCATCGAGGGCAAGGCGATCACGCTCCATCCGCTTGTCTGTACGGCGTTCAACGCCGACTTTGACGGCGACCAGATGGCGGTGCATATCCCCTTATCCCTGGAAGCCCAGACCGAGTGCCGCCTGCAGCTGTTGTCGGTGAACAATCTTTTCTCGCCAGCCGACGGACGTCCTATCGTTTCTCCGACGCAGGATATTGTTCTGGGTTTGTATTACCTCACCAAAGAGAGGTCGGGGTCCAGGGGCGAAGACAAACTTTTTGCCAATCGCCGTGAGGTCCTGGTAGCCTACTACGACGGCCTTCTTGAAGTTCATTCCCGTGTCCGTGTGCGCATCGACATCCCGGTTTGGGGTGACGACAGTGCCTCTACCGTCATCAAGACGAATGCTGCCGCCGAGAAGGTCGTTAAGGTTGAGACTGCCCGTACGGCCCGTATTATCGAAACAACGGTCGGGCGCGTGATCTTCAATGAACAGATCCATCCGAGTATGGGGTTTGTCAATGTCCTGCTCGACAAAAAGAAGCTCGGGGCGGTCATTGCGAATTGTTACAAGAAGCTCGGGCATTATGAGACGGTCAAACTTTTGGACCGCGTGAAAGGCCTTGGTTTCCGTTCAGCGACGGATGCCGGCATATCTATCTCGATGTCCGACCTTACGGTTCCCAAGGAAAAAGAGATCACGCTCAACAGCGCCAAGCAGGACGTGGCCAAGGTCGAGGACCAGTACCATAAAGGCGTCATCACGGGCCGTGAGCGGTACAACAAGATCATTGACGTCTGGACACACACCACGGAAACTATTTCCGACATGGTTTTCAAGAAAATGGACGCGTTCAACCCTGTCTTCATTATGGCGGACTCGGGCGCGCGCGGTTCCAAGCTACAGATCCGTCAGCTTTCCGGTATGCGCGGCCTCATGGCCAAGCCTTCCGGCGAGATCATTGAGAATCCTATCACCGCGAGCTTCCGCGAAGGTCTCACGGTCCTGGAATATTTTATCTCCACGCATGGTGCGCGCAAAGGGTTGGCCGATACCGCACTTAAAACCGCGGATGCTGGTTACCTGACACGGCGTCTGGTGGATGTGGCGCAGGAGATTGTCGTTTCTATCGACGATTGTTCTACCATCAACGGCATTGCCGTGTCTGCGATCATTGAAGGCGACGAGGTTGTTGTTCCGCTTAAGGAACGTATCGTCGGCCGTGTGGCGCTGGACAGTATTGTGGACATTGTGACCGACCAGAGGGTTGTGTCTGCCGGTGATGAGATCAGCGAGGAAAAGGCCGATCTCATCGAGCAGCTGGGCATCGAGAAGGTCCGTATCCGCAGTGCGCTCACGTGCGAAGCCGATCTGGGTGTCTGTGCCAAATGCTATGGCCGCAATCTTGCCACGCACCGCCTGGTCGAACTGGGCGAGGCGGTGGGTATCATTGCCGCGCAGTCGATCGGCGAGCCCGGCACACAGTTGACCATGAGAACGTTCCACATCGGTGGTACCGCAAGCCGTACGGTCGAGCAGTCCTTCATCCGCTCCAAGAACAAGGGTGCGGTGAAATATCACCAGCTGCGCGTCGTGCAAAAAGGCAGCGAGTACATTGTCCTTAATCGCAACGGTTCCGTATCGATCAACAACGAATACGGGCGCGAGTACGAGCGTTATCAACTGCCCCAGGGGTCATCCCTGAGCATTGCCGACGGACAGGAAGTTGACAAGGGCGTTATTTTTGCCAAGTGGGACCCGTACACGATCCCGATCATCACGGAAGTCAAGGGTCAGGTCAATTTTGAGGATCTCGTCGAGGATATCACGGTCCGTGGCGAACTCAATCCGGTCACCGGCATCACAGAGCGTGTTGTCGTCGAGCACAAGCAGGAATTCCATCCGCAGATCATTGTTACGACGGGTGCAGAGGTCGCGGGTATCTATTCTATCCCGGTCGGCGCTCACATTCTCGTCGGAGACAAGGCAACGATCGGCGCGGGTGAGCTTATTGCCAAGATCCCGCGCGGCGTTCAGAAGACGCGCGACATCACCGGCGGTCTGCCGCGTGTCGCCGAGCTTTTTGAAGCGCGCCGTCCCAAGGATCCGGCCGTTATTTCGGAAATTGACGGGCTGGTCGAGTTCGGCGAAGACCGTAAGGGCAACCGGACGATCATAGTCAAGAGCTCGACGGGCATGGCCAAGGAATATGCCATTCCGCACGGCAAGCATCCGACGGTGTATAAGGGTGACAAGGTGTTTGCGGGCCAGCAGCTTACCGAAGGGCCTATCGTGCCCCAGGACATCCTGCGCGTCAGCGGCGACAAGGTCCTCCAGGAGTATCTGCTCAACGAGGTCCAGGAAGTTTATCGTTTGCAGGGCGTGCGCATCAATGACAAGCACATTGAGCTTATCATTTCGCAAATGCTCAAGAAGGTCCGTATCGACGACGCCGGTGACACCGAGTTCCTGGTGGGCGAGCAGGTCGACCGCAGTGCCTTCAAGAAGGCGAATGAGGGCGTCATGAAGAAGAAGGGTAAACCTGCCCAGGCGACACCGCTTCTTTTGGGTATCACGAAGGTTTCCCTCTCGACGGAGAGTTTTATTTCCGCGGCCAGCTTCCAGGAAACAACAAGGGTCTTGACAGATGCCGCGTCGTCTGGTAAGATTGACCTTCTTTCTGGACTGAAAGAGAACGTTATCGTCGGGCATTTGATCCCGGCGGGAACAGGTTTTCACACTTATAAAAATGTTGAAATGGTAAAGTATGCCGACAATCCAGCAGTTGATCAGAAAGAGCAGGGTTCAAAAGGCGAAGAAAAGTAAGTCGCCGGCTTTGGATTCTTGCCCGCAAAAACGCGGTGTTTGCTTGCAGGTCAAAACGATGACACCCAAGAAGCCCAACTCGGCGCTTCGCAAGATCGCGCGTGTGCGTCTTTCGAACAAGATTGAAGTTACATCCTATATTCCTGGCGAGGGGCACAATCTCCAGGAGCATTCCATCGTTCTCGTCCGCGGCGGCCGTGTGAAAGATCTTCCCGGCGTCCGGTATCATATGGTGCGCGGAACATTGGATACGGCAGGTGTCGCTAAGAGAAAGCAATCCCGTTCCAAGTACGGTACAAAGAGAGAGAAGTCATAATCATGAGAAGACGTCGTGCTGATAAAAGAGAAGTGATGCCTGATCCGAAGTACAGCAGTGAGCTTGTTTCCCGTTTTATGAACGTCATCATGGAGTGCGGGAAAAAGACTGTTGCCGAAGGCATTGTTTACGGGGCCCTGGACATGCTGGCGTCGAAGGTGACCGAAGAGCCGGTGCTTAAGGCCTTCAGCAAGGCTGTTGACAATGTACGTCCGCGCGTTGAACTTAAAGCCCGCCGTGTTGGTGGTGCGACTTATCAGGTCCCGATCGATGTGGCTCCCCTCCGTGGCACGTCCCTCGCTTTACGCTGGATACGTGACTTTGCCCGCAAGAAAAAGGGCAAGCCTATGGTGCAGAAACTCGCCGATGAACTGATCGCAGCCTACAAGCAGGAAGGTGCGGCAATCAAGAAACGCGATGAGACGCACAAGATGGCCGAGGCGAATAAGGCTTTCAGTCATTTCAGATGGTAATTCAATAACAGGTAATAGATAAAATGGCAGTTAGCGAACACATTCCTCTTGAGAGAGTCAGAAATATTGGTATTATCGCGCATATCGATGCAGGTAAGACCACGACCACTGAGCGTATCCTTTATTATACAGGCATGATCCATAAGCTGGGCTCTGTCGATGAAGGCAATACCCAGATGGATTACATGGAACAGGAAAAGGAACGCGGCATCACGATTGTTGCGGCGAACACCACGACCTACTGGAAAAATCATAAAGTCAATATCATCGATACGCCCGGCCACGTCGATTTCACCATCGAAGTTGAGCGTTCGCTGAAGGTCCTCGACGGCGCTGTCATCGTTTTATGTGCCACGAGCGGTGTTCAATCACAGACCGAAACCGTGTGGCGTCAGGCTGACCGGTATCATGTCCCCCGCGTGGCGTTTATCAACAAGGTTGACCGGCTGGGTGCCGATTTTGACCGTGTGCTGGGGCAGTTGCGTGAACGTCTGGGTGCCAATGCGGCGGCTATCAATTTCCCCGATGCCCATGAGGACCAGTTCAAGGGTGTCATCGATGTGGTAGCTATGAAATATATTACCTACGAAGATGCCGACGGCCTGAAGATGATCGTTTCCGATGTCCCTGAAAACCTGATGGCCAAGGCCGCAGCTTATCGCCATACACTTGTCGAAAAAGTAGGCGAGGCCGATGATGCGATCATGGAAAAATATTTGAACGAAGAAGCGGTGTCCCCTGAAGATCTCATGGCGGGTATTCGCCGCGGAGTTCTGAAGGCCAAATTTCTCCCGGTTTTATCCGGTACGGCGTTGCGCAATCGCGGCGTCCAGCTTGTGCTTGACGCTGTCGTTGATTATCTTCCTTCGCCGCTGGATGTTCCTCCGGTCAAGGCTTTTAATCCTAATAACAAAGAAGATGTTTTTTACCGCAAACCTGATGATCGTGAACCGCTTGCGGCCCTGGTTTTTAAGGTGGCTTCTGATCCTTACGTCGGCAAACTCTTTTATACCCGTATTTATTCCGGCGTGCTTACAGCCGGCGAAACCCTCCTGAATGCTACGCGTGACAAGAAAGAGCGTGTTTCCAAACTGCTCTTGATGCATGCCAACAAGCAGGAGATCATTGCCAAGGCCGGCGCCGGTGAGATCATCGCAGTTGTTGGCTTGAAAGAAACCAAAAATGGTGATACACTGTGTCATGATTCTTTCCCTGCGATCCTTGAAGGCATGAAGGTTCCGGAGCCTGTTGTATCCATGGCGCTTGAACCCAAGACCAAGGCTGACCAGGATAAGTTGGGCATGATCCTCAGGAAGTTCCTCGACGAAGATCCTTCCCTGCGTGTGGAGTATGATCATGAAACGTCCCAGACCATTATTTCCGGGATGGGTGAGCTTCATCTTGAGATTGTCATTGACCGTATGAGGCGCGAGCACGGCCTTGAAGCAAATATCGGACGTCCGCAGGTTGCCTATAAAGAGGCGATCACCCGGAAAGTTGAAGATGTGGTGGGTAAATTTATTTCCCAGACAGGTGGCCGCGGGCAATATGGTCACGTCGTCATTGATGTCGAGCCTGCCGAGCGCGGGAGCGGTGTGAAGTTTATCGATAAGGTTGTCGGCGGTGTTATTCCCCGTGAATTCATCAAGTCGATCGAGACGGGGATTATGTCCCAGTCCAAGAGCGGTATCCTGGCAGGGTATCCGGTGACAGATCTCGTGGTGACGCTGCATGATGGTTCGTATCACGATGTAGATTCAAGCGATATTGCTTTCCAGATGGCAGCCAGGATCGCGCTTAAAGAAGGTCTTCTTAAAGGTGGTTCAAGTTTTCAGGAGCCGATCATGTCGGTAGAGGTTGCCTGTCCTGAAGAGTTCATGGGGTCTGTGATCGGCGATCTTAATACACGCCGTGCCAAGATCACCGAGCTCGGTAACATCGGCAATGTCAAGACGACACGTGCTGATGTTCCTCTGGCGGAAATGTTCAATTATGCCAATGCACTCCGTTCGCTCACGCAGGGACGTGCCAGTTTTTCGATGGAGCCTTCATATTATGCGCAGGTTCCAAACAATGTTGCTGAAAAGATTATCGGTGCGCGTCAGGATTATTTAAATAGCAGAAGGAAATAATTCAGTTGTTATCTGAAAAGGGAGGAATACACAATGGCTAAGGAAAAATTTGAAAGAAATAAACCGCATTTGAACATCGGTACCATCGGTCACGTTGACCATGGTAAGACGACGCTTTCGTCAGCCATTACGACTGTTCTTGCCGAGAAGGGCCTGGCCCAGGCACGTGCGTATGATTCCATTGATAATGCGCCTGAAGAAAAAGAGCGCGGCGTTACGATCAATATCGCTCACCTGGAATATCAGACCGAAGCGCGTCATTACGCGCATATCGATTGCCCCGGCCATGCGGACTACATCAAGAACATGATCACCGGTGCGGCCCAGATGGATGGTGCGATCCTTGTCGTATCCGCCACTGACGGCGCGATGCCCCAGACCCGTGAGCACATCCTGCTCGCGCGTCAGGTGAATGTCCCGCGTATCGTTGTTTTCCTGAACAAGTGCGACGCGGCCGACCCCGAGCTTCTCGACCTGGTCGAAATGGAAATCCGTGATCTTCTTACGAAGTACAAGTTCGATGGCGATAACACCCCGGTAATTCGTGGTTCCGCTCTTGAAGCCCTGAACAATCCCAAAGATGTTACCGGCAAAGCCAAGTGCATCCTTGAGCTCATGACAGCTGTCGACGCGTGGATCCCGATGCCTGTGCGTGAGCTTGACAAGCCTTTCTTGATGGCTGTCGAGGATATTTTCTCGATCTCCGGCCGCGGGACTGTTGCTACTGGACGTATCGAGCGCGGTATTGTGAAAGTCGGACAGGACGTCGATATCGTCGGCCTCCGTCCCGAGATCGGCAAGACCACTGTTACAGGTGTTGAAATGTTCCGCAAGGAACTTGATCAGGGTCAGGCCGGGGATAACGTCGGTCTTCTCCTGCGCGGCGTTGACAAAGAGACCATCGAGCGCGGCATGGTCCTGGCGTTCCCGGGTTCCATCAAACCGCACAAGAAGTTCAAGTGCTCGGTGTATATCCTGACGAAGGAAGAGGGCGGGCGCCATACCCCGTTCTTCAAGGGTTATCGTCCCCAGTTTTATTTCCGTACCACGGACGTTACAGGTACCGCAGAACTTCCCGCTGGCGTGGAGATGTGCATGCCTGGCGACAATGTGGCGTTGACGGTTGAGCTTATTGTTCCGGTCGCCTGCGAAAAAGAACTCCGTTTCGCCATCCGCGAAGGCGGCAAGACGGTCGGTGCAGGCGTTGTTTCAGAGATCATCGAATAAGAAAGCGTCACGACCACGTCGTGAGGCGCCGGCTGCAAGGCAGGCAGGGAATCCCGGCCCTATGATTGCGGGATAAACAAACGAAGGTAGTAACGGCACATGCAGAAGATACGTATTAAACTCAAAGCATATGATCATCGACTGATCGATCAATCGACCCAGGAGATTGTGGATACGGCCATAAGGACAGGCGCCAAGGTGCACGGGCCGGTTCCTCTTCCGACCAAGAAGGAGCTTTATACGGTCCTTCGTTCTCCGGTCATTGATAAGAAGTCTCGTGAACAGTTCGGTCTTGCGACTCATAAGAGGCTCATTGATCTGGTTGAGCCTACATCCAAGACTGTCGAGGCCTTGCGGAAATTAAACCTTCCTGCCGGCGTGGACGTAGAAATCAAACAATAAAAGTTGGTAGTGCGTATGATCAGCGGATTGTTGGGAAAAAAAATCGGCATGACCCAGATCTTTGACAAAGAGGGCAATGTTGTCCCTGTGACAGCACTCGAAGTCGGTCCATGTTATGTGCTTGGCCTCAAGGATAAGCCTGTAAAGGTTGTCCTGGGTTATGATGAAATAAAGGAATCCAAATGCACAAAGCCGCGTTTGGGGTTCTTCAAGAAAGCGCTCGCTCCGGCACTGCGGACTGTCCAGGAGTTCAAGTCTACGGATAATTCAGGCTATCAGCTCGGGCAGCAGCTCAAGGCAGATGTGTTCCGCCCGGGTGATTATGTTACCGTGGTGGGAACATCCATCGGCAAGGGGTTTCAGGGCGGTATCAAGCGCTGGAACTGGCATGGCGGCGATGCGGGCCATGGATCCATGCACCATCGGCGGATCGGGTCCAACGGTGCTAACACGTATCCTGGACGCGTCCTGCGCGGGAAGAACATGCCCGGCCATATGGGTGATGTACAGGTCACGGTTCAGAATCTGCGGGTCATGCAGGTTCATCCTGAAGACAACATGATCCTTGTCAAAGGTGCGGTTCCCGGTGCCAAAAACGGGCTTCTGACGATCGAGAGATCCTTCAAGAAGGCATACCGTCCCTTGGATGAGCAGAAAGAAGTGGTTGTTCACAAGCGTAACCCGATGAAGCAGGCGAAGGCCGCGGCAAAAGGTAAGTCGAAAAAATAAGGCTCCTTCAGGGAGAAATCCACGCAGGTATTAAGGGAAGATCTGCCACAGGATAAGGTAAAGGAAGTAATGCCTAAGCTCACAGTTTACAATATCAAAGGCCAGGAATCCGGATCGATCGATCTTCCGGAGGATTTCGGCAAAGACGTTAACGAAGCGGTCATTCATCAGGCCGTGGTGATGTACCAGGCGAACAAACGCCAGGGCAATGCGGACACCAAGATCCGTTCCGAGATCTCCGGCGGCAACAAGAAGCCGTTTCGTCAGAAGGGCACAGGCCGTGCCCGTCAGGGATCTTCCCGCTCACCGCTCATGCGCCATGGTGGTGTTGTATTCGGGCCTCAGCCGCGTGATTACAGCTATACACTGCCACAGAAAGTGCGCGTAGCGGCACTGCGTGAAGCCCTCAATGCGAAATTCAAGACGGACGCCCTGGTTTGCGTGGACAAGATGGCTGTTGAGTCCGGCAAGACAAAAGATTTTATGGGGGTCCTCAAGAACCTTAAGCTATCGACGGGGAAGGTGCTTGCGTTGTTCGATGACTGCGGCGAGGATGTGGGTCGTGCATCACGCAATGTCGCGCGCGTCAACATGCTGCGCTCGTCCGATGTGAACGCGCTGGATATCCTCAAGAACAACAAGGTCTTGGCGACAAAGTCCGCCATGGAAAAACTTCTGAAGAGATTACAATGATCAGTCACGAAGTCATCAAGAATTTGCTCCGTACCGAGAAGGTTGTGGCGATTGAAAAGGCCCGCCAGTATGTTTTTCGTGTGGCGGTTGCTGCGACAAAGCCGCAGGTCAAAAAAGCGGTTGAGGAGATTTATAAGGTCAAGGTTGGGTCTGTTAATATTATTAACGTTCCCGGGAAGAGGAAGCGTGTCCGTACACGGTATGGTTACACGGCTGACTGGAAAAAAGCGGTTGTCACTCTAAAAGAGGGCAACAAGATCGAGGTAGCCTGAACATGGGTATCAAGCGTTTCAAGCCTACAACACCTGGTGTCAGACACGCAGCTCTCTGTGATTTCAGCGAGTTGACAAAACATACGCCGGAAAAGTCTCTCCTGGCGCCCCTGAAAAAGTCCGGCGGACGTAACAATTACGGCCGTGTGACGTCGCGTCATCGCGGCGGCGGGCACAAGAGGATGTATCGTCTTGTTGATTTCAAGCGTTCACGTTTCGACGATGTCGCCACGGTGCTGGGGATCGAGTACGATCCTAACCGCACGACGCGCATTGCGCTCGTCCAGTATAAAAGCGATAACACCAAGAGTTATATCTTGGCGCCCCTCGACCTTAAGGTCGGTGATGTGGTTGTCAGCTCTAATGCGGATAATGTCGAGATCAAGCCAGGTAATGCGATCCCTCTGGCCAAGATCCCGCTGGGCACGGCGGTGCATAATATTGAACTTTATCCTGGACGCGGCGGCAAGATCGCCCGCTCGGCCGGATCTTCAGCCCAGTTGATTGCCAAAGAAGGCGGGGTAGCGCACCTGAGAATGCCTTCCAGTGAGATGCGCAAGGTGATGAGTGATTGCCGTGCGACGATCGGCCAGCTGAGCAATGTCGAGCATGAGACGCAGTCCATTGGTAAGGCCGGACGCAACCGTTGGAAAGGTATCCGGGGTCAGTCGCGCGGTGTTGTTATGAATCCTGTGGATCATCCGCATGGCGGCGGTGAAGGTAAGACCCCCCAGGGTAACCCGCATCCTGTTACGCCGTGGGGCAAGCCGACGAAGGGGTATAAGACCCGCAAACCGGGCAAATATTCTGACCAGTTCATCGTTAAGAGAAGGACCAAGTAAATATGACACGTTCCGTTGCCAAGGGGCCTTATCTCGAGGACTCTTTGAAGAGAAAGTTCGACAAGATGATCGCTTCGGGGGCCAAGCAGCCGATCAAGACGTGGTCCCGCCGTTCAACGATCCTGCCTGATTTTGTGGGTTATACGTTCGCGGTTCATAATGGGCGCAAACATATTCCGGTCTTTGTGACCGAGAACATGGTCGGGTTCAAGCTCGGGGAGTTTTCTCCGACAAGAACGTTCAAGGCACACGGCGGTATCAAGGCCAAAAAAGCTGCCGTCAAGAAATAATCAAAGGTGTAAAAAATGATTGCCAGAGCCAAAGGTCGTTATCTTAGAGTTTCTCCAACAAAGGTCAGGCAGATCCTCGATCTGATCCGCGGGAAAAGTGTGCCGGTCGCGCAGACGATCCTCGCACATTTGAACAAGCCCACCAAGGAGAAAATCGTGAAGGTTTTTGATTCTGCGGTGGCCAATGCCAGGCAGAAGGGTGTTTCCGAAGACCAGCTTTTCGTCTCCAGGATCACGGCGGATCAGGGCCCTGTCTGGAAGCGGTTTCATGCAGCCACCTTCGGACGCGCGACGGAAATCCTCAAGAAGACCACGCATATAACCGTGGAACTTGATCTCAAGGTCAGATAAACAGGGGTATTGAAAGTGGGACAAAAAGTCAGTCCAGTCGTATTAAGAATCGGGATCAACAAGAATTGGCGGAGCATGTGGTTCGCGGATCCCAAGGATTACGCGGGCAACATTCAAGAGGATTACAGGATACGCCAGTACATCCGCAAGAAGTTTGTCCAGGGGGCTGTAGCCCTTGTGGAAATCGAGCGTTTGGCCAATCAGATCAAGATCCGTATTTCTTCGGCAAGACCCGGGGTGATCATCGGCCGCCGCGGTGCTGATATCGACCGCCTTCGCCAGGATCTTTCGAAGATCACGACCAAAGAGATTTCCGTGGACATCAAGGAGATCAAGAACCCTGCCATCGATGCACAGCTAGTGGCGCAGGGGGTTGCCTTCCAGATGGAAAAACGTATCGGTTTTCGCCGCGCCATGAAACGTGCCGTCGAGCAGACCATTCAGGCCGGCGCCAAGGGTGTTAAGATCATTGTTTCCGGACGCCTGGACGGCGCCGAGATCGCCCGTCGTGAAAAATATCATGTCGGCAAGATCCCCCTGCAGACGTTTCGGGCGGATATCGATTATGGGTTTGCCGAGGCTGTGACAACGTTCGGCTGCATTGGTGTGAAGGTTTGGATTTATAAGGGTGATACCATCAAGGATGCTCGCAAGGCCGAAGCGTAAGGAGTCAGATCATGGCGTTAATGCCAAAGAGAGTAAAATATCGTAAAGCCCAAAAAGGCAAATGCCGCGGGATCGCCTGCTCAGGCGCGAAGTTGTCTTTCGGCGAGTATGGTTTGAAAGCCCTGGATAACGGGCTTGTACGTTCCAATCATATCGAGGCGTGCCGTGTGGCCATGGTGCGAAAACTGCGCGGTGCCGGGAAATTGTGGATCAATATTTTTCCGCATAAGCCTGTAACAAAAAAGCCGGCGGAAACGCGCATGGGCAAAGGCAAGGGTGACCTTGACCATTGGGTGGCCGTGATCAAACGCGGACGCGTGATCTTCGAGATCAGCGGCGTTCCCGAGGATTTTGCCAAGAGTCTTTTGAGGCTTGTTGCTTTCAAGCTTCCGGTCAAGACCAAATTCGTAACCCGTTCGAAAAAGGTCTAAGTGAGAATATATGAAAGTTAAAGAATTAAGAGATCAGAGTGCCGAGGACCTTATCCAGAGAGAAAATAATCTCAAAAAGGATATTTTCACCCTCAGGCAGGAAAAGAGCGTTTCCGGGAAGGCTGAAAAACCTTCGCGTTTCAAAACCGTCAGGAAAGAGATCGCGCGTATTCAGACGATCCTTAACGAAAGAAAGAATCAAGATGGAAACAAGAGCAAATAAACGCAAGACGATGACCGGCAAGGTTGTCAGTGACAAGATGATGAAAACGCGTGTGGTAGAGGTTGTTTCCACCGTGCGTCATCCCAAGTACGGCAAGCTGATGAACCAGAAAGCCAAGTACAAGGCGCATGACGAGAAGAATGAGTCCCATACCGGGGATGTTGTCGAACTTATGTCTTCGCGCCCGATATCCAAGGACAAGTGCTGGACCATTACGCGCGTTGTCAGCCGGAATACGGACAAAGAGGCGGTGCAGGCATGATCCAGATGAAGACACTCCTGCAGGTCGCCGATAATACCGGTGCGCGGACGGCGTCGGTCATCGGCGTGTTAAATGCCAAAGGCAAGCTTACAGCCAGGATCGGCGATATTGTCAGGGTTAATATCAAGGAATCGACGCCGGATGCGGCTGTGAAGAAGGGCCAGAAGGCGAAGGGTGTCATTGTTCGCACGAAAATGCCGATTCGCCGTACCGATGGTACATATGTGCGTTTTGATTCCAATGCGGTCGTGTTGATCGATGACGCCGGCAATCCCAAGGGTACCCGCGTGTTTGGTCCTGTGGCCCGCGAGCTTCGTAATATGGAATACATGAAGATCATTTCTTTAGCCCCAGAGGTAGTCTAATGTTGCGCATCAAACGTGATGATAAGGTTATTGTGATCGCCGGCAAGGACAAGGGAAAAACCGGGAAGGTCATCAAGGTCGTGACAGCCAAAAACCAGGTGGTTGTTGAGAATGTCAACCTGGTGAAGAAGGCCGTCAAAAAGAGCGACCAGTATCCCACCGGCGGGTTTATCGATGTGGAACGTCCCGTGCATATTTCCAATGTCATGCTTGCCGATGGCAAGACCAACAAGCCGGCGCGTTTCAAGGCCAATGTCCTTAAGGACGGGTCCAAAGTTCGCATCAGCAAAAAGAGCGGCGAAACAATCTAAGAGGTGTTTGACGTGAAATCTGAACTGTTCGATAAGTATCAGAAAAAAGTTGTCCCGGCGATGCAGGAAAAATTCGGGATCAAGAATGTCATGGCGGTTCCCCGCCTGGATAAGATCGTTGTGAACATGGGCGTCGGGGAAGCGATTTCCGACCTGAAGATACTCGAGACGGCGGCTGAAGATCTTGCGGCCATTACCGGTCAGAAGCCTTCTATCCGTCGTTCCAAGAAAGCGGTCTCAAATTTTCGTTTGAAAGAAAATGCTCCTATCGGCTGCAAGGTCACGCTGCGCCGTCAAAGGATGTACGAGTTCATGGAACGCCTGGTCAATGTAGTCCTGCCGCGTATCCGTGACTTCAACGGCATTTCACGCAAGTCGTTTGATCGTGAGGGTAATTATTCCCTCGGCGTCAAAGAACAGGCTATTTTTCCGGAGATCGACCCCACGCGCCGTGATTTTCGTGCGCAGGGGATGGACATCACTTTTGTGATCAAGGGCGGCAATCCTGAAAAGAACGTCGAGATGTTGAGCCTCATGGGCGTGCCGTTTACCTCGCTTATTAAATAATAAAGGATGGTCAAAGGGATTTATGGCAAAAAAAGCGCTGATCAACAAATCCAAGCAGAAGCCCAAGTTTTCAACTCGACAGCATAACCGCTGTCATTTGTGCGGCCGTCCCAGGGCTTATTTGCGCAGATTTGGTATTTGCCGTCTTTGTTTCAGGGAACTGGCATGGAAGGGAGAGATCCCCGGTGTCAAGAAGGCGAGCTGGTAAGCCGGCTGAAATGGGTTTCGGCCCGATGATCCCGGGTTTCAAGGTCCTGTCTTAGAGCCCGGATGCAGGGACAGGGAAATAAGATATCTCCGGTGGGTGCCGGAGAGGGTAATAAAATAAAAGAGGTTCTGCACGATGGCAGTTTCAGATTCGATAGCAAACATGTTGACGATCATCCGTAACGCGATCAATGTCCGCAAGGATACGGTCGATGTTCCTGCTTCAAAACTTAACGAGCAGATCCTTGCCATCATGAAGAAAGATGGTTATATTGAGGATATTCGTTTGCTCAAGGATAACAAGCAGGGTGTACTCAAGGTTTATCTGAAGTATGCGGGCCGTAAGAACGCCATTGCCGGGCTGAAACGCGTGTCGAAGTCTGGTCTTCGTGTTTATGTGAAGAATGACGAGATCCCACGGGTTTTGAGCGGCCTGGGGGTGGCTGTTATTTCCACATCGCAGGGCATCATTGATGACAAGGAAGCGCGTAAATTAAACATCGGGGGCGAAGTCCTCTGTTACGTCTGGTAAGGTGATATGTCTAGAATCGGTAAGATCCCTTTAGTACTCCCGAAAGAAGTTAAGATCAGCATTACGCCCTCGGCGGTGAATGTTGAAGGCCCCAAGGGCAAGTTGAGCGCCGTCCTGCCGTACGCCGTCAAGGTGGAGCAGAAAGACGGGGCGCTTATCATCAGCCGTGTCAGCGAGTCCAAACAGACACGTGCGGACCATGGCACATTGCGTGCACTTTTAAAGAACATGATCGTCGGTGTGACCAAGGGCCATACGAGGGACCTGGAGATCCAGGGGCTCGGGTTTCGCGGCGCGGTTACAGGGCAGAAACTTTTGATGACGCTGGGGTTCAGCCATCCGGTCGAGTTTATGGTCCCCAAGGACATCAAGATTGCCACACCCAAGCCGACAGAAATCAAGCTTGAAGGTGCTGACAAGATTCTGGTCGGTCTTGTGGCGGCGCAGATCCGTGCGATCAAACCGCCGGAACCGTATAAGGGTAAAGGTATTCGTTACGTTGGCGAGGTTGTCAAACGTAAACAGGGTAAATCCGTAACCAAGTAATGGACTATGCTGAATATTACTGAAGTAAAAAGAATTTATCGTCATCGCCGTATTCGCGCGAAGATCTCAGGGTCTGCCGAACGTCCGCGCATGTGTGTGCACCGCAGTCTGAAGAATATGTCGGTGAGTGTCATTGATGACGTGACAGGAAAAGTATTGATGGGCTTGTCAACACTGGCCAAAGAGGTCAAGGGCAAGGTCAAGAATGGGGGCAACATCAAAGCTGCCGAAGTTCTGGGCGAGGCGTTTGCCAAACTCGTGCTGGTCAAAGGCATCAAGTCGGTGTCATTTGACCGCGGCGGGTACATGTACCATGGGCGCGTCAAGGCCTTTGCGGATGCAGCGCGTAAAGCTGGATTGGAATTCTAAGGACATATGGAAGACAAAAAATTGAAAGACCAGGACATCAAAAACACCGGCTCACATGTTCCTCCTGCGGGAAACAACAATCGCGGCGGGGAGAAAAAGACGCAGGGGATGGAATCTGTGGACAAGGCGGAGAAGAAGCTCGCCTATTCCTCCGATAATGATGCGTCCCGTGCCCGTAGCAATCCATCAGACAAGGGCGGCCGCGGGAAAAAATCCCGTTTCCAGAAGCCTGAAGCGGAAGCCAGCGGACTCACGGAGTCTGTTATCCGTATCAGCCGCGTGGCCAAGGTCACTAAAGGCGGTACGAAACTTTCTTTCAGCGCCCTGGTGGTTGTCGGCGACGGCAATGGTCATGCGGGTTATGCGCTGGGCAAGGCTGCCGAGGTTTCGGTGGGGATCAAGAAAGCCCTTAATGCCGCCAAGAAGCGTATGTCTGTCATTCCGCGCCGTGGAACAACGATTCCGCACGAAGTCATCGGGAAGTGGTGTGCCACACGTGTTCTTCTGAAGCCCGCATCTGAAGGTACCGGCGTTATTGCCTGCGGTCCTGTGCGTGCAATTTGCGACGGCGCCGGCATTAAAAATATCCTTACAAAAGTTCACCGTTCCAGCAATCCATTGAATGTGGTCAAGGCCACGATGGAAGGGTTATCACGCCTCAAGACAGTCGTTCAGGAAGTCAAGGAAGTCAACGAAGTCAAAGAAATCGCCAAGTAAGGTCTTCTATGCTGCATTTGCTTAAATCCCCGAAAGGGTCAAGAACACGTAAGTTTAGAAAAGGGCGCGGGCCTGCGTCAGGTCTGGGTAAAACATCCGGTCGCGGCGACAATGGTCAACGCTCACGCTCCGGACGGGGTATCATCCTTGGTTCCGAGGGTGGTCAGATGGCGCTTATCCGCCGCATTCCCAAAGTCGGGTTCAATCCGCTCAATCCGATTGTTTATCAGGTTGTCCACCTCGATGCGCTTAACAAGTTCGATGCCAATACGGTCATTGATGCCGACAAGCTCAAGGCTGCGCAATTGATCAGCAGCCGTCGTAAACCCTACAAGATCCTTTTCCGTGGCGAGCTTAAAAAAGCGCTGACGGTTAAGGCGTTTGCTTTTTCAGCAGGTGCGGCTGAAAAGATCAAGGCCGCCGGCGGATCGACCGAGGTGATCATCCCTGGGAAGCAGCTGGAGATCATGGAAATGCAGGAGAAGAAAAAGAACGCGCTAATTGCCAGGAAGGCAAACAACAAGAAAAAGGCGAAGAAGGCATAAACCTCCAATATGTTTTCCCAGTTCTTTAAGGCATTAGCCACCTGTTTCAAGATCGAAGACCTCCGCAGGAAGATTCTTTTCACCCTGGGGATTATTGCCATTTATCGTTTGGGATGTTTTATTCCCACACCCGGTATTAACGGCGCGGAGCTTGCCAAGTTCTTTGACCGCATCGCAGCCACAACCGGCGGCGGTAATGTTTTTACGATCATGAATATGTTTTCCGGTCGTTCTTTGGAAAAGCTGACTGTTTTTTCACTGGGGGTCATGCCCTATATTTCCAGCTCGATCATCATGCAGCTTCTCACAGCCGTTATTCCGGCGCTTGAAAAGTTATCGAAAGAGGGCCAGGCCGGTTATCAGAAAATCAACCAGTTCACCCGTTACGGAACGGTTGTTCTGGCGTTGATCCAGTCGTTCTTTATTGCGTTGTGGCTGGAAAGCCCACAGGCATTCCAGGGCTTGCATGTGGTGGATAATCCGGGCTGGGGTTTCCGTCTCACCACGGTGGTGACGTTAACCACGGGCACGCTCATCATCATGTGGCTTGGCGAACGCATCCAGGAACGCGGTGTGGGCAACGGGATGTCCCTTATTATCACTGCCGGTATTCTTTCGGCCGCTCCGGCTGCTGTAGAGCAGACCATCCTTCTTTTATCGCCCAAGACGGCGGGCGCGGCGCAGCTTCAGCCGCTGACCATCCTGATCATGGTGTTCTTTCTCATCACAGTCATCCTGGCGACAACACTGATCACCCAGGCCCAGCGGCGGGTCCCTGTCCAGTACGCGCGCCGGATGACAGGCGGGCAGACAGCGGCAGGACAGCAGACATATATTCCTTTGAAAGTGGACACGGCAGGTATTATCGCGATCATTTTCGCGCAGTCGATTATTCTTTTTCCGGCCACTATCGCAAGTTTCATTCCTGCGCAGGGCGTGCACCATTTCGCCTCCTTCATGGCCAGAGGGCACTTTTTGTACTATTCGGTTTATGCGGCGCTCATCATTTTCTTCTGTTATTTCTATACAGCGATTGTTTTTAATCCTGCCGACGTGGCCGAGAACATGAAGAAGCACGGCGGCTTCGTTCCCGGTGTGCGCCCCGGAAAACAGACTGCCGATTATCTTGATTTTGTCCTGACACGCATTACCCTTGTCGGTGCCCTGTTTATTTGCACGATTGCGGTCATGCCGGATGCGATCATGGCTTCAGCTAAAGTTCCGTATCTTGTGGCGTCTTTCTTCGGCGGCACAGGTATTCTGATCACTGTCGGCGTCATGCTCGACACCATGAAACAGGTCGAATCGCATTTACAGATGCATAATTATGACGGTTTCATGCAATCGGGTCATTTAAGGGGGAGACGATGATCATTGTTCTTTTAGGAGCTCCGGGCGCAGGCAAGGGAACATTGGCCGGAGCGTTGAAGGAACAGCTTGGTGTTCATCATATTTCAACAGGTGACCTGATTCGTGCGGAGATCAAGGCCGGGACCGCGATTGGCCTGGAGATCAAGCGTTATGTGGAAAGCGGCGCGCTTGTCCCGGATGAGGTCGTTACCCGTATGATCGAGCTTCGCATCGCGGCAACGGCACGTGACGGCAAAGGGTATATGTTTGACGGGTTCCCGCGGACATCGGCCCAGGCTGTTGAGCTTGACAAGATCCTTTCCAGGAACACCCTCAAGATCGATTTTGCTCTTTTTATGGAAGCCTCTGTAGACATTGTTATCCAGCGTTTGACCGGACGGCGGGTTTGCCGTGCGTGTGGTGCGTTGTTCCATCTGAAGAATATGCCATCGAAGAAGCCCGGCGTTTGCGATGCGTGCGGCGGGGAGCTTTACCAGCGCGCGGATGACAACGAGGAAACGATCAAGAAGCGCATGACGGTGTATAATGAAAGCACTATGCCCATTGTGGATCATTACAGGCTCCAGGGTAAATTGAAGATGGTGAATGCCGATGGCGGCGCCGAACAGGTTCGCGTGGCTTTACTTAAGATCCTGAATGAAGTGAATGAAAAAAAATCTTGATATCCGTATCAAGACACCGGAAGAATTGGTAACGCTTCGTGAAGCGGGTCATATACTGGCCCGGATCCTTGAAAAGATCAAAAGTTCTTTGAAGATAGGGATAACGACACGGGAAATCGATACTGCTGCTGCGCAGATGATCATGCAGGAAAATGTCCTGCCTGCGTTCAAGGGGTATCGCGGTTATCCGGCCTGTTTATGTATTTCCGTGAATGAAGAGGTTGTCCACGGCATCCCCGGAGACCGTGTCATCAAGAGCGGCGATATCGTTAGTATCGATATCGGGATCATCTACCGTCAGTATTTTTCTGACATGGCCGTGACTGTCGGGATCGGTGAATTGGAACCGCGTTACCGTAAACTGCTGGATGTGACGCGGCAGGCTCTTTATAAAGGGATTGCGCAGGCCCGAAGCGGGGCAAGGCTCGGTGATGTGTCGCATGCGATCCAGGCCTATGCCGAAGCCAAAGGGTTTTCCATTGTGCGCGATTTTGTAGGTCACGGCATTGGCAGACAACTGCATGAAGACCCCGAGATCCCCAATTACGGACGGCCCGGTACAGGCCCGTTGTTGAAACCGGGCATGGTTCTTGCGATCGAGCCGATGGTGAATATGGGCGGGTTTCAAACCAAGACATTAAAGGACGGCTGGACCGTGATCACGGCCGACCGCAAACCTTCAGCGCATTTTGAACACACTGTCGCCGTGACCGAGCAGGGTCCTGTGATCCTGACGGAATGAGGCTTTACAACATGACCGGATTTTTTCCGGGTAGTCAGCGGCAATAACGCTGGCAGGGAAGATATGGCGAGAGAAGACCTGATCGAAGTTGAAGGCGTTGTTGAGGAAGCGTTGCCCAACGCGATGTTTCGTGTCGTGATGGATAACGGGCACAAGGTGCTTGCGCATGTTTCGGGCAAGATGAGGATGAATTTCATCCGTATCATTCCCGGCGACAAGGTGAAAGTTGAATTGACCCCGTATGATCTTTCCCGGGGAAGAATAACATACAGGAATAAATGATATGAAAGTCAAATCGTCGGTCAAAAGGATCTGCAATAAATGCAAGGTCATCAGGCGCGAACGTGTCGTGCGCGTGATCTGTGAAAATCCGAAACACAAACAAAGACAAGGATAACGACCCATGGCAAGAATTTTAGGTATCGACCTGCCCAGGGACAAGCGTGTAGAAGCGGCGCTTGTTTACATCTATGGTATCGGTCCGGCCCGTGCGCAGAGGATCCTCCAGGCGACAGCTATCAGCGCCGATAAACGTTCCAAGGACCTCACCGAAGACGAGGTTTCCAGGATCACGGCGTTCATTCAGAAGAATTATGTGGTTGAGGGGGATCTTCGCCGTGAAGTGCAGCAGAATGTCCGGCAGCACATGGATATGGGCACCTACCGTGGCTTGCGTCACCGCAAGGGGCTTCCAGTCCGCGGTCAGAGGACTCGTACGAATTCCCGCACGCGCAAAGGGCGCAAGGCGACCGTCGGCGGAATGAAGAAGAAAGCAGAATAAGAGGTTATATCGCATGTCGAAAGTCACCAAACCAGCAGCAGCCAGTTCCCAGCAAGCGCAGACCACGTCCAAAACAGCGACGCGGAAGTCGAAGCAGAAGAAGCGTTCCCTGAAGGGAATTACGAGCGGCCTTGTGATGATCAAAGCCACGTTTAACAACACCATCATCACCATCACGGACAGGCAGGGGAACACCATTGTCTGGGCCACACCGGGTGGCAGCGGTTTTACCGGCTCCAAGAAGTCAACACCTTTTGCCGCGCAGGTTGCGGCGGGTGAAGCGGCCAAACGCGCTAAAGAACTTGGCATCGAAACTGTTGAAGTGCTTGTCAAAGGGCCTGGCACGGGAAGGGAATCGTCGATTCGCGCGATCCAGGCGGCAGGCATCCAGGTTACTTCAATCCGTGACGTCACGCCCATACCGCACAATGGCTGCCGTCCCCGGAAGAAACGTAGAGTTTAGTAGAAAGGAATTTTGATCCATGGCACGCTATACAGGTCCTCGTTGTCGTCTTTCCCGCCGAGAAGGGGTTAATCTCGGGCTCAAGAAAAGGTGGTCTCTCGACAAGCGCGAGACGATCCCCGGTCAGCACGGCACACGGCGCTCCAAGTTGTCCAATTACGGTCTGCAGCTGCGCGAAAAACAGAAGGCCAAACGTATTTACGGCATTCTTGAAAAGCAGTTCCGCAATTATTATCTGAAAGCTTCCGCCGCCAAGGGAGTAACCGGTACGGTACTCTTGCAAACGCTGGAATGCCGCCTGGATAATGTCATTTACCGCATGGGATTTGCCATCACGCGTGCCCAGGGCCGCCAGATCGCCAATCACGGCCTGGCGCGGGTCAATGGCCGCAAGGTGGATGTGCCGTCTTTTCATGTGAAGGCCGGCGATGTGATCACTTTTAATGACAAGGAATCCGTTCGCAAATATGTTCTTAAGAATATTGAAATGAACGAAGGCTGGTCTGTCCCGTCGTGGCTTCAGGCGGATAATACGAAACTGGAAGGCAAGGTCGTCCGCATTCCTGCGCGCGAGGAGATCGTTGTCCCGGTGAACGAACAGCTCATCATTGAGTTGTATTCGAAATAATAGTTTCAGTCCAAAGGAGGATAGAACTCATGGGTGTTAAATGGCGTGATTTTCAGATGCCCAAGCGTCTTGAATGTGACGAAGCGACGTACAATGACCGTTACGGAAAGTTCATCGCCGAACCTTTTGAGCGCGGCTATGGAGTGACGCTGGGTAACTCGCTGCGGCGCATTCTTCTTTCCTCGATCGAAGGCAGTGCTGTGACATCCATTCATATCGACGGGGTGGAGCATGAGTTTTCCACCGTTCCTGGTGTGCTTGAAACGGTCAGCGACATCATCCTGAATATCAAGGAACTTGTGGTGCGTTCGCACTCCAAGGTTCCCAAAAGCATTTATATCAAGACCTCGAAGAAGGGTGAGATCAAGGCCAGGGATATCATTTGCGACGAGACCATTGAGATCCTGAATCCCGATCACCATGTGTGCACCATCACCCAGGATATCAATTTCAACCTGGAGATGGAAGTCTGCCGCGGCCGCGGTTATGTGCCGGCGGAACTGAACAAGAAAGACGCGGCGCCCCTGGGCACCATCGCTGTGGATTCCATTTTTACGCCCATCGAGAAGGTTAATTTCTTTTCTGAAAATACCCGCGTGGGCCAGCGTACGGATTATGATCGCCTGATCCTCGAGATATGGACCAACGGCGGCATCAATCCCAAGGAAGCGCTTCTTTACGCGGCTAATATTCTCCAGCGCCACCTGGATGTTTTTGTCAGTTATGGCCAGCTGCCGGAGGAAGAGGAAGAGGAAGAGGAGATTTCCGTCGAGGAACAGGCGCTCTATGACAAGCTGCGCCTTCCGATTTCGGAACTCGAGCTCTCGGTCCGCAGTTCCAATTGTCTCAAGGAAGCCAATATCAAGAGTCTTTCGGAACTCGTCCGCAAGACGGAGGAAGAACTGCTTGATTTCCGGAATTTCGGCAAGAAGTCCCTGACCGAAATCGGTGATGTCCTCAAGGCGCATGGCTTGAGCCTGGGCATGAAGATTGACATGAAAAAGTTAAGAAAGAAGAGTGAATAAATGAGACACGGTGTAGCAGGAAAAAAATTCGGCCGCAACCAGAAGTTGCGTGAAGCAACGGTCCGTGACCTCGTCAAGGCTGTCCTGATCAATTTTACGATCCGTACGACACGCGTGAAGGCCGGGGAAGCGCGCAAGCTGGTTGACAAGATGATCACCCTGGGCAAGAAAAACACCCTGGCTACCAAACGCCGTGCGTTCGCGATCCTCTGCGACCATGCGCTTGTCAGTGACCTCTTTACCAGGATAGCGCCGCTTTTTGCCAACCGCCACGGCGGGTATACGCGGATCATCAAGCTTTCCATCAACCGCCAGGGCGATAACGCAGAGATGGTCATCCTGGAATTGACGGAGAAGCCTGCTGTTGCCGAGGCTGTTGACGCCGCCAAGGCCCAGAAGGCCGCCAAGCCCTCCAAGCCCGGCGACAAGAAGGCCGAGGATGCCGTTATTGTATCTGACAAGAAGCCCAAGGCTGAAAAGCCGGCCGCTTCTTCCCGCAAGTCTGCGGACAAGCAGGAACCTAAAGAGAAAAAGCCCGCGGCAAAGAAGGCTTGATATGGTCAGGATCAACTCCCGCATCGCGCAGGTTACGGGATCCACAACACTTGCGATCACGGCCCGGGCTAATGAGTTGAAGGCCCAGGGCGTGGATGTCGTGAGTTTTGCGGCGGGAGAGCCTGATTTTGATACGCCGGATTATATCAAAGAGGCGGCGCTCCAGGCGATCAAGAACGGGTTCACCAAGTATACGCCCTCAAGCGGTACCGAAGAGCTTCGTGCCGCGATCTGCGACAAGTTAAAGCGGGATAACGCCCTTGACTACAAGCCCGCAGAGATCGTTGTGGGCTGCGGGGCCAAGCACGCGATATTCAACGCGGTCATGGTACTCTGTGACGCCGGTGACGAGGTCCTGATCCCCGCGCCGTACTGGGTTAGTTATCCGGAGATGGTCAAGGTTGCCGGTGCAACCCCCAAATACATTCAGACGACACCGGCCTCCGGTTTCAGGATCACGCCTGTCCAGCTCCAGGCCGCCATCACGCCGCGCACAAAACTTCTTATCCTTAATTCGCCTTCTAATCCTACAGGGTCCGTCTATTCACGCGCCGAGCTTGAAGCCATTGCGGATATTTGTCTCAAGAACGGGCTCTACGTGATCTCCGACGAGATCTACGAAAAACTGCTTTATACCGATGCCCCCTTTACATCTATTGCCGCGCTGGGCAAGGGGATTCAGGCCTTGACCATCACTGTCAACGGGATGTCCAAGGCCTATGCGATGACCGGATGGCGCATCGGTTATGCCGCAGGCCCTTCCGCGATCATGGGGCACATGAAGAACCTTCAGGACCATTCGACATCCAACCCGTGCTCTATCAGCCAGAAAGCCGCGCTGGCCGCCCTGCGTGCGCCTGAGGATGGCATCCGCGCGATGCGCGACGAATTTCTGGTGCGCAGGAATTTAATGATGTCCCTGGTTGACGGGATACCCGGTGTCAGTTATATTAAGCCAGACGGTGCTTTCTACCTTTTTTGTGATTTCTCGAAGTTTGGCCCATGCGCCGAGGTTGCCAAGAGGATCCTGAACGAGGTCAATGTGGCGGTCATCCCCGGCGACGGGTTCGGTGCGGAAGGGTATCTCCGCCTTACCTTCTGCACTTCCCAGGAACGTATCCGCGAAGGTGTCCGCCGTATCAAGGAATGGATCGCCAGATCCATATAATCTGCCCATGGCTATTGAGCTGAGGGAACTTCTTCTCGCTTCGATCTCCCAGAACGCGTCTGACCTTCATCTGACCAATGCCATGCCGCCGGTCTTGCGTATCGACGGGGACCTGCTGGCCCTTCCGTATGATGTTTTTAATGAAGACAGCCTTAAGAAAATGATCTACGGCATCCTGACCGATACGCAGAAGGTTCAGTTCGAGGAACAGAAGGAACTTGATTTTTCTCTGGCGATGACGGGCCTGGATCGTTTCCGTGTCAACGTGCATCAGCAGCGCGGATCTGTGGAGGCGGCTTTTCGCCGCATCCCGCTTTTCATACCGACAGTCGATGATCTTCAACTGCCGCCGGTCATCGGTACCCTGGCCCGCAAGACCAACGGGCTTGTGCTGGTGACAGGGCCCACCGGCATGGGAAAATCCACTACCCTGGCCGCGATGGTGCAGCTTATCAACACGGAAAAGCGCTGCCTTGTCATGTCCATCGAGGACCCCATAGAATTTTTGCATACCAATAAGAAAGCCATCATCAAGCAGCGTGAGGTTTACAAGGATACGCATTCTTTTTCCGAAGCGCTCAAGCGGTGCCTGCGCCAGGATCCCGATGTGATCGTGGTGGGCGAGATGCGTGACCTTGAGACGATATCAACGGTCCTGACGGCCGCCGAGACAGGACACCTGGTCCTGGCGACACTTCATACGCCCGACGCACCGCAGACCATCGAGCGTATCATCGACGTATTCCCTCCCTATCAGCAGCAGCAGGTCCGCCAGCAACTCGCTTCGTGCCTGCAGGGGGTCGTTTCGCAGCGCCTCATGCCGCGCTCCTCGGGTAAAGGACGCGCCCTGGGGCTGGAGATCATGGTGGCCACGCCCGCCATCCGCAACATGATCCGCGAAGAGGCGGTGGAACAGATCCCTACCGCTATGCAGACAGGCGCTCAGTTCGGCATGAAAACCATGGATCGTTCTCTTAAAGAACTTGTCGAGGCCGGGCATATCAGCCTGGATATCGCACTGACGAACGCCAAGAATGTTGAAGAGCTTCGCCAATTCCTCAAATTCCCCAGATAAGGAAAGGGTTGTTATGCCTTACCGTGTGACACTGCTCCCCGGTGACGGGATCGGTCCGGAAGTGACGTCGGCCATGAAAAAGTGCGTGGATGCCACCGGTATCCGCGTGGATTGGGACGAGGTGATGGTGGGGGCGCCAGCCATGGCGCGTTATGGTACGCCGCTGCCGCAGGAAGCCATCGATGCCATCAGAAAGAACAAGGTCGCCATCAAGGGACCGATCGAGACGCCCGTCGGCAAGGGATTCCGTTCTGTCAATGTTCAGCTGAGGCAGGAACTTGACCTTTACGCCTGCCTTCGGCCTGCCAAATATATCGAGGGGACCCGGGCGGTCAATACGAACGTGGATATCATTATTGTCCGCGAGAATACAGAGGACCTTTACGCCGGTGTGGAGTTTGATGTTGATTCTGATGAGGCTAAACACCTGATCCGCGAGATCAATGCCCTTTCCCCGAAGAAAGTGCGCGCAGATTCCGCGATTTCCATCAAGCCGATTTCCGTTTTTGGTTCGGAACGCATCATCCGTTACGCGTTCGATTATGCGCTCAAGAATGGCCGCCGCAAGGTTTCCCTGGTGCACAAGGCCAATATCATGAAATTCACCGACGGGCTTTTTTTGCGCATCGGGCGCAAGATTGCTGAGGAATTCGCGGGGAAGATCGCCTTTGAGGATGTTATTGTCGACAATATGTGCATGCAGCTTGTCCAGAAGCCCGAACTTTATGATGTCCTTGTGCTGCCGAATCTTTACGGTGATATTGTTTCCGATCTTTGCGCCGGTCTTGTGGGGGGGCTGGGGATCGCGCCGGGAGCCAATATCGGGGCCCAGGCCGCGTTGTTTGAGCCTGTGCATGGCTCCGCCCCCAAATACGCGGGGCAGAACAAGGTCAATCCTACAGCGACTATTTTATCCGCGGTGATGATGCTCCGCCATCTGGGCGAGATGGAAGCCGCCGTGCGTCTCGAAAAGGCTGTGGCCGATGTGATCCGGGAAGGCCGTGACGTGACCTATGATCTTAAAGCCGACCGGCAGGATCCTTCGGCCGTGGGCACACGGGAGATGGCGGATGCTGTCTGCCGCCGCTTGAAAAAATAAAAAACATTCATCTTTTGGAAAGGCCCCGCAGGATGCTCATGTCCCCACCGGGGCCTTTTTTACAGGGGCCTGGTTGTTATGCGCGTCATGCATTGGGGGATGGTCGATTATGCCGAGGCGCTGGCGCGGCAGAAAGAACTTGTACGTGCCGTGGCCGGGGGCGCGTCCGGAGTCCTTGTCTTGTGCGAGCATCCGGCGGTGATCACGCTGGGGCGTAAAGCCGCGATGTCCAATATTCTTATTTCCGGCCAGGATCTTCAGCGGCGGGGGATTTCTCTGGTGGCTGTTGACCGCGGCGGCGACGTAACGCTCCACGCCCCGGGGCAGCTGGTGGCGTACCCTGTGATGGATCTTAAGACGATGGGGCGGGACATCAGGATGTGCCTGCAGAAAATGGAGCAGGCTTCCGTTGATTTCCTCCTCGATTTTGATATAGTGGCTAGGGGTCAGGAGGCGCCAGAGCAGGGCGGGCCTTCTTACCGTGGTGTATGGGTCGGTTCCCGCAAGATCGCTTCCATGGGGATCGGGATTTCCCGCTGGGTTACCTATCACGGGATAGGGCTTAATATCTCGACGGACATGGGCCTTTTCGACCTTATCCGGCCCTGCGGTCTGGATGTGCAGATGACTTCGGTGAAGCGCCTGACAGGCAGGGTCCTGCCGATGCGTGAGGCCGCGGAAAGATTCGCAGAACATTTTATCAGGATATGCGATGACAAGGATCGTTCTTCCGGAGCTGGGTGAAGGGATATTAAAAGCCGAGATTGTGCACTGGCATTTTCAGGAAGGCCAGGGTGTGACCCCCGATGATGATGTCGTGGAGCTTGTCACCGACAAGGCTGTATTCAATGTGCCGGCGCCTTCTTGCGGTCGGATCAGAAAGATTTATTACGGGGAAGGCCAGGAGGCGCCGGTGGGTGCTGTGCTGGCTGACCTTGATTAACGTTTCCCAGGCTTGCCTGGAAAGCACAGACCGAGGGCTATGAAACAGCGCAAGATCCTTTTGATGTATATTTCCAGGGTGTCCGGCCACAGGCAGGCCACCGTGGCTATTTCCAAGTCCCTGAAGAAATTTATTCCGGATGCCGAAGTCATGAGCATCAATGGCTTCGGGTATAATTACCCGCTTCTGGAACACGTGGTGAATGCGGCTTATATGACCGTGATCAAGCATACGCCGGGTGTTTGGGATTATATCTATGACAACCCCAGGGTCGTCAAGCGTTCCGCAAACCTGCGCAAGTTCCTCAACAAGTCCAGCCATAAGAAACTTGAAAAATTGTTCCGGGAATTTCCGGCGGACACGGTCATCTGTTCCCAGGCGTTTCCCTGCAGCATGGTGGCGGACTATAAGGTGTCGCGCGGGCTTAAGTTCAACCTGATCGGGACACTGACCGATTACGCGCCGCATTCTTACTGGATCAATGACGGGGTGGACCATTATATTGTTCCGTCGGAAGACACCCGTGCGCGGTTTATCGGCAAAGGCGTCTCTCCGGCCAAGATCAAGGCTTTCGGCATCCCGATCCGCTACAAGTTCGCCGGGCGGCTGGACAAGGCCGCTGTCCGTGAAAGTCTGGGGCTTGATCCGCGTATTCCCGTTGTCCTGGTGATGGGGGGCGGGCAGGGCCTCGGGCCGATGAAAGACGCGGTTAAAGAACTTGTCCGGATGGACATGCCTATCCAGCTCGTCGTGGTCGCGGGCGCGAACCTCAAATTGTTCAGGTGGCTTAAAAAGACAGCGCCGGCATCTTCCCGGAAGATCGTGTATTACGATTATGCCAATAATGTGGATGAGCTTATGGAGGCCGCGGACCTCATCGTGACCAAGCCCGGCGGGATGACAACCTCCGAGTGCCTCGTCAAGGGGCTTCCCATGCTGATCATCAATCCTCTGCCCGGCCAGGAAGAACGTAACGCGAATTTTCTCCTGGAACAGGGGATCGCGGTGCGTGTCAATGACCTTGTGGACCTCGCCGACGAGGTCGAGATCTTGTTCAAATCGCCCGAACGCCTGAAGGCCATGTCGAGGGCGGCTTATGATAACGGTAAACCTCATGCCGCCGATGATATCGCACGGCTGGTTATGGGGCTCCCTTCGGCTGGCTAGGGGTATTATGGGTGGATATGTTTCAGTATTTTTTGTATAAATTCGGACTTTTCATCATCCATCTCGTCCCGCGCCGCTGGGCATACTGGTTTGCCGATTTTATGGCGAACCAGCATTTTTATCATTCGCACAAGGACCGCGAGGCGGTTATCCGCAATCTGGTCCAGATCACGGGCCGGCAGGATGAGGTCAGGGCGATGGCTCGCCGGGTTTTTTTGAATTTCGGGCGCTACCTGGTGGATTTTTTCCTGATGTACAAGACCGTCGATCGCGTGTTTGTGCGGGAGCGTGTGACCATCAACGGGATGGAGCACCTTGACACGGCCCTGGCGCGCGGACGCGGCGGGATCATCCTGACGGCGCATATCGGCAACTGGGAGATGGGGGCGGCGGTTCTAAGCCAGCTGAGGCATCGTGTGACGGCGATTGCCTTGCCGCACAAGAACCCGAAAGTGAATATTCTTTTCAATCGACAGCGCGAGGCCCACGGGGTGACCGTTGTGCCAACCAGTGTGGCGGTGCGCCGCTGCATGGGGACGCTGCGCAAGGGGGGGCTCGTGGCCCTTTTAGGGGACCGCGATTTTGGATCGTTCGGTATGCCGATGGATTTCTTGGGGCGCAAGACGCTGATACCCCAGGGGGCGGCTTTCTTCGCGAGCCGTATGGGGGCGCCGATCATCCCGTGTTTTCTGACACCGGATGGACACGGTCATTATTCGATGGATATCCTTGCGCCTGTTTATCCGTCGGAGAGTGCGGGGAGCGGCGAAGAAGCCCTTTTGTCGTTGATGCAGGCATATGTCAAGGTGATTGAAGCCAAGATCAAGGAAGACCCAACCCAGTGGCTCATGTTCAGGGAGTTTGGCATTGAATTCGAAAATCTGTATCCTAATCCCCGCGCATAACGAGGCGCGGACTATTGCCGATGTCGTCACAAGCGTCAAGGGTATGGGCTTTGACGTTGTGGTGGTCGATGACGGCTCCTCGGATGGCTGCGGCCGCCTGGCCGCGCAGGCTGGCGCCACGCTGCTGGTGAATTTCAAGAACCAGGGCAAGGGGTTTTCTCTCCAGCGCGGTTTCGATTATATCATCAGCCGCGATTACGACGCCTTGATCACTATGGACGCCGATGGACAGCATGCCGTCAGCGATCTCAACAACTTCGTCCGGCTTCTGGAAACAGAGGGGCCTGATGTCATTTGCGGGAACCGGATGAACGATCACCACAAGATGCCGTTGGTGCGCCGTATGACCAACAGGATCATGTCTGCCCTGATTTCACTGGTGTGCCGGCAGAGAATCCATGACACCCAGTGCGGGTACCGCCTGATCCGCTGCGATGTCCTGCGCCATGTGCAGCTGTCTTCTTCGGCCTTCGAGATAGAGTCCGAGGTGATCATCAAGGCCAGTAAAAAAAAATATCGCATCGCTTCGGTCCCTGTGCAAACCATTTATGGCGCCGAGGTGAGCAAAATCAACCCCTTTTTTGATACGGTCCGTTTTATTGTGTATATCGTCCGGGAAATGTTTGTGCGTTGACTATGGAAGACAAATTCTTTCGCTATGCCATTATTGTTTCCTGCGCGATACACCTGGGTTTTTTTGCCCATTTTTATATCACGCACAGGAATTTTGAGTTTTGGAAGAAGCCGCAGCCTGTGATGTATAATCTCGTCAAGCCCAAGCCGCGGGTCGATCCCAAGACCGCTGACCGCCGGGATGACCGTGACGCCACCCATATGATGGAAAAACTGGACGAGCCGCTGCCGCCCCCGGCGCCGATGAAAGCGGTGTCTGCCCAGGAACCCCGTTCCGAGGCTTTCCCCAAGGACCTGCCCGGCATGATGGATAAGGCTGACATATTCGAACGCAAGCCTGAAAAGCTTAAAGGGGTCAAGGTCACCAAGGAAGTGTCCGTCCCGATGCTCAAGTCGGAGAGGATCAATACCCCCTCTTATGTGAGCTACTACCAGATCGTGCGCGACCGTATCCGCGAAAGGGCCTACAGCAATTACACCAAGCTGAGCGTCGGTGAGGTTTTTGTGACTTTTATCATCAAGTCGGACGGCTCCCTTTCCGGCCTGCAGGTTCTGGATACCAAGAGTGCCGCCAATGATTTCCTGCGCCATGTTGGGATAAAGAGTGTGCAGGAAGCGGCGCCGTTCCCCGTATTTCCCAAAGACCTGGTTTACCCCGAGCTCACCTTCAACGTTTCCATTTCATTCCAATACCGCGAGGAATAACCCGGGAGTGCTGCCTTTCGGGGATGTATTGTGATTTTCAGGTTGTCGGCTTCTGCGGGGTGTGATATCGTAGGGCAACTACTAACCCGTGATGAAAGGTGTCCCATGAGTGACGAAAAATTTGTTGATGAGGCCTGGAAAGACGCGGTCGTCAGTGATAAATCAGCCGGATGTTCTTCCGACAGTTGCGGTTGTTCCAGGGAGAGTTGCGGTGACCAGGAAGATGGCTGCGGCGATGGTTGCGGCTGCGGCGGCGGCCAGGATAGTGAGATCGAGGTCAATTTTTTCACGTATCTGACATCCATCGGGTACCAGGCCATGATCTTTCTGGGGGAGATACCCAATCCCATGAACGGCCAGAATGAAAAGAACCTCCGTCAGGCCAAGTTCATCATTGATACCATCCTGATGCTTAAGGAAAAGACCAAGGGGAACCTCAACGAACAGGAAAATGCCTTCATTGACGGGACCCTCTACGAGCTTCAGATGAAGTTTGTGGAACTCCTTCAAAAGGGTGAGCAGGTCTGATATGGTTGATCCAATACTGCTGGATATCCTGGCGTGCCCTGCATGCCGGGCAGATGTTCATCTCCAGGAAGGCTGGCTCAAATGCCAGAATCCAGGGTGTGCGCTCCAGTATCCCGTCCGTGATGGCATACCCGTGATGCTGGTGGATCAAGCGCAACCGTACTCCTGATCGGAAAGCCGGTAGATATGGGGACAAAAAATGTTCCACCCATCCGCAGGCCTGGCGTAACGCTTCCCCAGCGCATGCGCGCCCTTGGCCCGCGGCTTAGAGCGGTGGGTGTTGAGGCGCTCCTGGTCACAGAGGTGGCCGATCTTCGTTATCTCACCCAATATCCAGCCCAGGATGCCTGGCTTCTGGTGACCCCCCAGCAGGCTTTTTATATTACAGATCCCCGTTACATCCATGAAGTGAGCAAGGCTTTGCCCGGCGTAACGGTGGTCAGATTTGAGAAGTCCCTGGCCGATGAGGTGGTCCGCCTTTGCATACAAACAGCTGTGACGCGTTTGGGCGTGGATGAACGTTATCTGACGGTGAGCCAGTACAAAAGGCTGAAGGCTTTGTCAGGCAAGAAGATCGTGCTCAAGCCTGCCGATAGCTGTGTCGCGGCGTTGCGTATGATCAAGGACCCGGTGGAGCTTGAGTTGATACGCCAGGCCATCACCCTTGATCTTGCTGCTTATAAATATATAAATAGATATATTAAGGTTGGAGTGAGTGAAAAAGATCTTTTGGGCAAGCTGGAAGGATTCACCCGCAGGCATGGGGCCAGTTTTTCGTTTGATCCGATCATTGCTTCGGGACCTCATTCTGCCTTTCCGCATGCCCGAGTTACAGACCGGAAGTTATGCTCTAACGAGCCTGTTCTCATAGACTTAGGCATGGATATCAAAGGCTATAAGTCTGACTTGACACGCATGTTCTTTTTGGGTAAAATGCCTCCCTCTTATAGTAAGGCTGTCTCCAGGGTGAGGGAAGCCCAGGCTGAAGCGTTCAGGTGCATCAGGCCCGGGGTTGCTGCCAGGGAGGTCGATGCTGCGGCCCGTTCTTATCTAGGCCGCTATGATTTAGCTGCGCATTTCAGCCATTCGTTGGGGCATGGGGTCGGGTTGGAGGTGCATGAACATCCAAGGCTTTCTGTGAACAGCGATGTGATATTGCAGGAGAATATGGTCTGTACGGTAGAGCCTGGGGTATACTTTCCGGGCAAGTACGGGATACGGCTGGAAGAAATGGTATTGGTAACAAAAAACGGATGTGAGGTCTTAAGTGTCAATTACGATCAATGAAGTTGAAAGGGGCATGGCCCTTAAGGTGGATAACGAGATCTGCACGATCATGGATTTTAATCATGTCAAGCCCGGGAAAGGCAGCGCGTTCGTGCGTATCAAGCTCCGTTATCTCAAGAGCGGATTCACGGTGGAACGCACGTATCGGTCCGCCGAAATGCTCGAAGATGTCCCTTTGGAAGAGCGGAAACTCCAGTATCTTTATCATGCGGACGGGATGTATCACTTCATGGATCAGACCACGTTTGAAGAACAGCGGGTTTCCCAGCATGAGCTGGGTGAGAATGTGATAAGATTCCTGCTGGACAACATGGAGATCAGCGGTTTTGTGTACCAGGACAAGATCCTCAAGGTGTCGCTTCCCAATTTCATTATCACCAGGATCGTTGAGACAGAACCCGGTGTCAAGGGTGATTCGACCAAATCTAACACCAAGCCCGCCAAGATCGAGACGGGCGCAACCATCCTCGTTCCTTTGTTCGTGAATGTCGACGAAGAGATCAAGATCGACACGCGTAACGGGGAATATGTCGAAAGGGTGAAACGATGAACCTCAAAGAGCTGAAAGAAATGGTTGAACTCATGAACGAGAACGGCCTCGCGGAACTCGAACTCGAGCGTGACGGCATGACGATCAAGCTGAAAAAGGCGCAGGACCCCTCCGTGCACCCTGTTGCTTACAGCATCCCCGCCATCCCGGCCAGACCGGTGTCTGAAGGCCTGGCATCAGCGGCCCCCGCCGTCCCGGCAGGGAACCTCAAGGACATCAAGTCCCCCATGGTGGGAACGTTTTACCGTGCGCCTTCCCCGGAAGCCGCCCCGTTCGTAGAGATCGGACAGGCGGTTGAGGTCGGGCAGGTTGTGTGCATTGTTGAAGCCATGAAATTGATGAATGAGATCAAGTCGGATGTCCGCGGCAAGGTCATTGAGCTTTGCGTTGACAATGCCGAACCCGTTGAGTTCGGCCAGGTTCTTTTTCGCGTGGATCCTGCCCAATAAATTGAACCTACACGAGACCTGTCTATGTTCTCCAAGATCCTGATAGCCAACCGCGGCGAGATCGCCCTGCGCATCATCCGCGCCTGCAAGGAACTGGGTATTTCAACGGTTGCCGTTTATTCGGAAGCCGACCGCGATTCCCTGCATGTGCGTTTCGCGGATGAGGCGGTTTGTATCGGCAAGGCCTCAAGTGCGGAAAGTTATCTCAATATCCCGGCCATCATTTCTGCCGCCGAGATCACGGATGTCGAGGCGATCCATCCGGGTTACGGGTTCATGTCCGAGAACGCGCATTTCGCGGAGATCTGTGAGTCGTGCAAGATCCAGTTCATCGGGCCGACACCTGACACCATCCGCATGATGGGGGACAAGATCACGGCCAAAGAAACGGCACGCAAGGCGGGTGTCCCGTTGACGCCTGGCGGCAAGGGTATTGTCAAGAGCCCTGAAGAGGCCCTGGAGATCGCCAAGCAGATCAGGTATCCGGTCATCATCAAGGCGACAGCCGGCGGCGGCGGCAAGGGGATGCGCGTTTGCCACAATGATGTTACGCTCGTCAATTCCCTCAAGATGGCGCAGGCCGAGGCCGAGGCGAATTTCAAGAACCCCAACGTTTATATTGAGCGTTATGTCACGGATCCGCGGCATGTGGAATTCCAGATCCTTGCGGATTATCACGGCAATATCATTCATCTGGGCGAGCGCGATTGTTCGGTCCAGCGCCGTCACCAGAAATTGATCGAGGAATCGCCTTCTCCGGCCTTGAGCGAGAAACTTCGCAAAAGGATGGGCGAGGCTGCGGTCAAGTGCGCGAAGGCTGCCAATTATCGCGGTGTGGGTACCGTCGAGTTTTTGCTCGACAAGAACGATGATTTCTTTTTCATGGAGATGAATACCCGTATCCAGGTCGAGCATCCGGTCACGGAAATGGTGACGGGGCTCGATCTTATCAAGGAACAGATCCGGGCTGCCTGCGGCGTGAAGCTCAAGATCAGGCAGGAGGATGTGAAGCTCCAGGGGCATGCCATCGAGTGCCGTATCAATGCCGAGGATCCCGACAATAATTTTATTCCCTGTCCCGGCAAGATCGAACAGCTCAATATTCCCGGTGGTCCGTGCGTACGCGTGGATACCCATATTTATTCGGGATACAAGATAAGCCCTTATTACGATTCGATGGTGGCCAAACTGATTGTGCATGGCCGCGACCGGGCAGAGGCGATCCGTATCATGCGGCGCGCCCTGGATGAATTTTATATTTCACCGATTAAGACGACGATCCCGCTGCATATGCAGATCATGAACGATCCGGCCTTTGTGCGCGGGGATATTTCCACGCATTTCCTTGAAAAGATGGCCAAGAAAGAGAACTGATCCAGCGTTTTCGATGTTGCAATGCTGCGCCCCGGGGGGGCTTTAGGACGACCAGATTTACTGGGAGGGAACATGAGACCGGAAAACAAGGTTAATCTAGGGGTCATTCAGGTTCACAAACGGGTCATTGCCGATATTTGCACCGCGGCGATCATGGAGATCGAAGGTGTTGCCATGGCCCGGCATGTCCTTCTTGAAGATATCTTCGGCTTATTGGGGAAGCACAAGAATTCCGCGGTCGAGGTGCGCATGGATGCCAACGGACAGGTCAGTGTGGTTGTGAAGGTGCTGGTCCGTTACGGCATTAATCTCGCCGAGGTGTCGCGCCGCATCCAGGATGCGGTGATGACAGCGGTGGAGAAGATGGCGGATATCAATCTCAGGGATGTGGATGTCAGTATTCAGGGCATTGAAAGGGGTTAATGTATGCGGCTTTTTATCCGGTTGGCGGTCTTCTTTTATATTCTTGTGATCTGTGTGATCGGTTTTACGGCGCTTCTTGTGCTGGCGCATTTTGTAGATTTCAACCAATACCTGGATTTCCTCGAATTCATTTACCTTAACGGGAAGGCGAGTACCGTCGCCGGGGTGATTGTGGCGTCGACCATGCTTCTGGGACTTGCTTTTGCCCGGATCATCCTGGGGCGCCAGGAGCAGGAGCGCCTTATTCATTTTGATAATCCGCTGGGACGTGTGACGATATCCCTGGCTGCCCTGGAAGATCTCATCCGCCGCCTGGCTATTCATATGCCCCAGGTCAAAGAGATCCGTCCTGATATCGTGTCGACCAAGAAGGGGCTTGATGTGGATATCCGGCTCGTCCTGCGTTCTGATGTCAATATCCCGGAAATGACCGCCAATATGCAGGATATCATCAAACGCAAGGTTCAGGATGTGATCGGCAGCGAAGAGCGCGTCAATATCCGTGTCCATGTCATCAAGATCGCCTCTGAAACCTCCACCAAGACCCTGGGGCGCGCGGATGACGATGAAGTCGTCAGTCCGCTGCCGTTCCACGGGTACAGAAGCTGATATGAAGAAGATAGGCATCCTTACCGGCGGGGCGGATTGTCCCGGGTTGAACGCGGTTATTCGTGCGGTTGTCTACAAGGGCATGCAGGAAGGCTACGTTATCACCGGTATCAAGAACGGCTGGCAGGGACTGATCGATAATGATGCGCGGGTGCTTGATACGCGCGCTGTTTCCGGCATCCTGGATCGCGGCGGCACGATTTTGGGCACGAGCCGGGTTGACCCTTTTCAGAATCCTGAAGGCATTGAAAAGATCCGTGAAAATTACAAGCGCAACGGCATGGATGCCATTATTGCCGTTGGCGGCGAGGTGACCCTGGGGATCGCGCTCCAATTGCAGAAACAGGGTGTTATCAAGACGGTGGGGATCCCTAAATCCATCGACAACGCCCTTTCCGGCACAGACTATGCTTTTGGTTTCGATACGGCGGTGCAGGTGGCGACAGAGCAGATCGATCGGCTGCATACCACGGCGGAAAGTCATCACCGCATCATGGTCATCGAGGTCATGGGCCAGCACACAGGCTGGATCGCGGTAGAGGCAGGGCTCGCGGGGGGCGCGGATGTGATCCTGATCCCCGAGATCGAGGTTGATACGGTCAAGGTGTGTGAGGCTATTCGCAACCGTCATCGCCGCGGCAAGTCATTTTCCATCGTGGTCGTTTCCGAGGGCACGCGTATCGATGCGGTGGGGATTGTTGCCGAAGGGCCTGAAAAACGCAGATTCGGGAGCGTGGGCGAGCGCCTGGCCAAGTCGATCGAGGACATGACCGGTTACGAAACGCGCGTCAGTGTCCTGGGGTATATCCAGCGCGGCGGTTCTCCCACGGCCTTTGACCGGATCCTCGGCACGCGTTTCGGCGTCAAGGCTGTGGAGCTTGTCAAGGAAGGCAAGTTCGGACATATGGTCAGTTATCAGAACAACAAGATCCGTTCTGTAGATATGGAAGGCCCGGTCACCCAGCGCAAATTCGTGGACATGGACCTTTACCAGATCGCCAAAGTTTTCTGCGCGGAATAATATTTCATGCAAGACAAGATCCGTTCCATCCTGCAAGAGGCCATCGCCGTTCAACAGCAGTCGCTTGACCGCAACGCCGGGGTCGTGGCGCAGATTGTGCGTGCGTGTGTGCGCTGCCTTGAAAGCGGCGGGACGCTCTTTTTCTTTGGTAACGGCGGTTCCGCGGCAGACAGCCAGCATGTGGCCGCTGAATTCATCGGCCGTTTTCGCAAAGAACGCCGCGCCCTGGCGGCCGTGGCGTTGACAACAGACACGTCGATTCTCACCTGCCTGGCCAATGATTACAGTTATGATATCGTTTTTTCACGTCAGCTGGAAGGCTTGGGGAAGAAGGGAGATATGGCCTTTGGCCTGTCGACCAGCGGCAAATCCCCCAATGTCCTTAAAGCGTTTGAAACGGCCCGTTCCATGGGCATCACGACCGTGGCGTTCACGGGCGGCGATGGCGGACCCGCCGCGGCTATTGCGGATATGAGCGTTATCGTTCCCTCCCGGGTGACGGCGCGTGTCCAGGAATCCCATATTGCGATCTTTCACGCCATGTGCGAGGTGGTGGAAGATGCCATTGCCCCATGACCACGCGCCATAAAGTCATCACCATGTCCTCCCTTCGTCCCAAACTGGCGCTCCTGCGCCGTCAGGGACGCGTGATCGCTTTCACGAACGGTTGTTTTGATATCCTTCATTACGGGCATGTGAGTTATTTGGAAGCGGCCAAAAAGAAGGACCGGGTCCTGGTGGTCGGGATGAACACGGATGCCTCTGTCCGCGGGTTGAAGGGGCCGGAGCGCCCCATTGTTTCCCAGGACCAGCGTGCCGCGGTGCTGGCGGGACTGGCATGTGTGGATTTCGTTGTTCTTTTTGATGACCCGACACCGTATGCGCTCATCAAGGCCGTCAGGCCTGATGTTTTGCTCAAGGGCGCGGACTGGAAGGGCAAAGCAGTCGCTGGGAGCGACATTGTTACAGCCCAGGGCGGGCGTGTTGAGTTCGTCACCTTTATCGAGCGTCTTTCCACGACCAATATCGTGGAGAAGATCCGCCAGCAATGCCGCGCCGTATGATCCCTGACAAGGTTGGGCGTGTGGTGGATGCCAATTACAACCGCGCCAAGGAAGGGCTGCGGGTGTGCGAGGATATTTTTCGTTTTGTCCAGGATGACAGGAAGGGTACCTCCCGCCTGAAAGGGGTGCGTCACAGGCTTACCACGGCGGTGGCTGTTTTTGGGTTGAGGGATATCCTGGCGTCACGGGAGATCACCCGGGATGTCGGCCGCGCGACCATCGCGCAGGAATCGTGCCGCGGCAGTGTCCGGGACATTTTTTATGCCAATATCCAGCGCGTGAAGGAATCGCTCCGGGTCCTTGAAGAGTTTGCCAAGCTGAAGGATCCCAAGGCCTCCGCCGCGTTTAAAGGATTGCGTTATACCGTCTATGAAATTGAGAAAAACGCGCTGGGCAAAATGTAGCCTTTATCTTATCCTGGATGCGCAGGTCTGTCCTTACGGCAGGCTGTGGGAAGTCTTCCAGGCAGGGGTTAACAACGGGGTTGACATTGTGCAACTTCGTGATAAATTGGGAACTGTTGCGCAGGCGCTCGCATTCACGGTGCGTGCCCGGCGTTATTTGAAAGACAGCATTCCTTTTATGGTGAATGACCGCGCCGATGTGGCGTATGCGGCCGGTGCCTCGGGCGTTCATGTGGGTCAGGATGACCTTCCTGTAGCCGCCGCCCGCAAGATTCTCCCGCGTCCCTTCTTGGTGGGGAAATCCTGCCAGACACGGGCACATGTGATGGAGGCCGTGAAAGAAGGCGCAGATTATGCTGGGTTTGGTTCTGTCTTTAAGACCAAGACCAAACCGGGACGTTCTCCCATGGATCTCCGGCTTCTGTATGAAGTGGCACATGGCGCTTTATTGCCGGTATTCGCTATCGGCGGGATCACCAGGGATAATATCGCCCTTGTTCGTGCCCAGGGGGTCAGCCGTGTGGCTGTATGCCGTGACATTCTTCTGGCACAGGATCCGGCACGTGCGGCCAGGGAGTTTAAAAGAGCATTGATCGCGGATTGATCCCGGGGCCGCAGGGGCTTCTTCGGGAAAAACACATGACATTTATGCGAGAGTAATTCAGTGGTAGAATGCCAGCTTCCCAAGCTGGCTACGCGGGTTCGATTCCCGTCTCTCGCTCCAAATTAGAATGGTTTCTTATATCAGGAAACTTCTTCGTTATGCCGTTTGCGTTGGTACCGTCTTCATTTTGGCGGGCTGTGCGGTACGTAAACCGCTCGTTCCCGTCACCGCGCTTCCAGTTGTCGAGAAAAAAGGGATCCAGCACAAGGTCCGCAAAGGCGAAACACTCTGGCGTATTGCCAAGGCCTATAAAGTCCCCGTTGAGGACATCATCCAGTCTAACGGTATCCCCAATGCCGCTTCCATCGAAGAGAATCAGCTTGTTTACATCCCTGGTGCCGATCATGTTCAGGAAGTGCCTGTGTCGGTGCAGGCTGGCAATGATGCCGAGTATGCATGGCCTCTCAAAGGGAAAGTGATTTCCTATTTTGAGGAGCATAAGGGTGCCTGGGTGAACGAAGGTATTGATGTGAGTGCGGTGGAAGGGGAGGTTGTCAGGGCTGCCCGTTCGGGGCGTGTGGTCTTTGCCGATCATTTGCCCGGGTATGGAGCGACGATCATCGTTGATCACGGGGATGGATTCCTGACGGTGTACGGGCACAATGCCCGGCTTTTGGCCGGTCTTGGCGATCATGTGGCCTGGGGCGACAAGGTGGCGCAGGTGGCACGCGATGGCGACCTTGCTTACCTTCATTTTGAAGTGCGCAAGGGGGAGAAACCGACAAACCCCCTTTACTATTTACCGTAGGTTCCCTGAGGGGAAAAATCTTTTCAACCGGGATTGTTAATGGATCATTTTTGCGGCAGAAAAGATGTTCTTGACCTCATCCGCAAGCGTGTCAGCGGACTGAAAGAGGGCTATCGCCAGAATCTGGCCCTCATCGGGAGCCGGCATATCGGCAAGAGCGCCATCATCCTTAAATTCCTTAACGATTTTGATGACAATGCGGTGATCCCGGTTTATCTGGATCTGGAAGGGCGGGACCTCCATTATTTCGTGTCCAGGACCGCACGGACGCTGCTGTATCATTTTGCCCGCACCAAGGGTCTGTTGCCCGCGGATGAGCTGCCGGCGCTGGCCCGCAGTGTCGGCATGCATATTCCCCGTACTGTCGAGAGTGCGCTGGCTGCGGCAGCATTGGCCGAAAAAGGGAAACTGGCTGAAGCCTACGAGGCCGTGCTGGCGCTTCCTGACACACTGGCCCAGGAATCCGGCCTGGCCTGTATCTTTGTGCTTGAGGAATTCCATGAGATCGACACCTTCGGCATACCTGGGGCGTTTCGGATCCTGGGAGACCGCATCACGACCCAGAAAGGCTGCCTGTTTATTATCACCAGTTCCCGCGAGGAACTGGCCAGGAAGATACTGGCCGAAAAGCTGATGCTTTTGTTCGGTAATTTCGAAGTTGTTGCCATTCAGCCCTTTGACCTTAAGGCCAGCCATCATTTCATCGAGCGCCGCATGACGGACATGCGGATGGGTCTTCACCTGCGCAACTTTCTTGTCGATTTTACGGGCGGACGCCCTCTGTACCTTCATCTTCTTGTTCACGAGCTGATCAATCTCGGTGCCATTTACAAACAACAGGAAATTTATGTGCCGCTCTTGGTCCAGGCCGTGGAGAACCTCGTGTTCAGCCGCTGGGGGGCCTTGAGCCGTCATTTTGAACTGATGGTGGATCATCTGTGCGCCGGCCGGACCAACCGTGTTGTCCTGGACATCCTTTTTGCATTGTCCAACGGCACGCACAAGGTCAACGATATCGTCGCGTCCATGGGATCCAAGAAGGGGCAGGTCACCAAAAAGCTCAATGATCTTGTGGCGCAGGATGTGGTGGAGAAGAACGGGACGTATTATTATATCAAGGACAAGCTTTTTCGTTACTGGGTCAAATATGTGCTCCAGCGCCGGATCAGATCGGTGGATATGGAGCCCTGCTGCCAGGTCAAGGCCTTCAAGGACGAGGTTAACCGCGCCGTCAACGATTTCCAGGTCACATCGCGTCAGGATCTGCCCACGCGGGTGACGGAATTGGTGCATTGTTTCGAGAATGAACTCTTGACCTTGCGGGGGCATCTTTACAAACTGCCGGTGTTCAAGGATGTTAAGACCCTGAAGATCAAAAGCCGCGGGGGTAACTCCTTTGACGCGCTCGAGGCTCAGACCGAGGAGGGGCCGTGGCTTTTGGTCCTGCGCAAGGACCCTGTGGCCGAGGGCGATATCAATACAGTGGCCGAGGAAGCCCGTAAAATGGGCGTTCATCCCAAGCGCTGTGTGATCGTTGCTCTCTCGGAGCTGGAGGACAGTGCCAGGTTGAGGGCGCTGGAGGAACGCATGTGGATCTGGAACGAGGCTGAACTCAATTCCCTCATGAATCTTTACGACAAGCCCTACATTTTGCCATGAGGATCGTTGCCCTTGCCGATACGCATTCCCGTCCCTTGCCAAGGCCCCTCATCGAGGATATGGAGAACTCGGATCTGATCCTCCACGCCGGTGATTTTTGCGAGATGGATGTTTATGCCCGGCTTAAAGGGATCAAGGAAATACGCGCGGTCTATGGCAACATGGACAGTGTGGCATTGCGGCACCTTCTGCCGCTGCAGGATGTTTTTGAGTGTGACGGGGTGAAGATCGCGCTGGCGCATGGCGAGGGAAGCCCCGACATGATCATCCCGCGGCTTGCGGAGATATTCAAGGGGCAGGGTGTGCAGGTGGTGGTGTTTGGCCATTCCCATGTGCCGTGCCATGAACGCTTCGACGGGGTTCTTTTTTTCAATCCGGGCAGTCCGACGGACACCATCCGCTCGCCGTATCTTTCCTACGGGGTGATCGAGGTCAATGCGGGCAAGATCAAGGCCAGGATCGTGAAACTCGGGCATCAATAACAGCGCAAGGCATACCATGCGGACAAGATCCGATATAGAAGCCAATGAGGACAAGCTGCTGGCGCCCTACGCGATGAAAGCATCGGGTTCCTGGGGCCGTCAGTTCGCGGAATCCGAACATGCCAGCCGGACATGTTTTCAGCGCGACCGTGACCGCATCGTCCATTCCGAAGCCTTCCGCAAACTGGAATACAAGACCCAGGTCTTTATCGTTTTCGAGAATGATTATTACCGCACACGCCTGACGCATACCCTGGAGGTGGCTCAGCTGGCGCGCAGTATCGGTCGGAACCTCTGCCTTAACGAAGACCTGATCGAAGCAGTCGCGCTCGCCCATGACCTGGGCCATTCCCCTTTCGGTCATGCCGGGGAAGAGGCGCTCGACGAGCGGCTTAAAAAAGTCGGCCTCGACGGCTTCAACCATAACCAGCGAAGTTTCGACGTGGTGACGAAATTCGAGAAGCGTTATCCCGGCTTCGACGGGTTGAATCTCACGGTAGAAGTGCTCGTCGGCATCCTTAAGCACGAGACCCTTTACGACAAGATCGCCGCCGCCTGTGTTACCGGGGACAGGGAATTTTTCCGCAAATTGAAGGACCGTCCCTGTCCGCTGGAAGCCCAGGTGGTGGACAAGGCCGACTCCCTGGCCTATCTGAACCATGATATCGACGACGGGTTGACGTCCGGGTGCATCAAGGCGGAAGACCTGGCCGCCAGTGCCCTCTGGCGGCGGGCCGTCGCGCAGATCAGCCGTCCGGGTTTGTGTGATACGGATCCCATGTTCAAATACCAGGTAGTCCGGGCTCTCATCGACATGCAGGTCAGGGATCTTTTGGAGGCGACATCGGCCAGGGTCGAGGGCGGCGCGTTCGATCCGCTGAAGGTCCTGGTGGAAAAAAACGGCAAGGGGATCGTCAATTTTTCCGAAACGATGGCCCGCGAGCGTCAGGAGCTTCAGGATATTCTTTTCGAGAAGGTATATCATCACTGGCGCGTGGAACGTATGACATCGAAGGCGCGGCGCATTCTCAATGAACTCTTCGACGTGTATCTGGACAATCCCAAGCAACTGCCGTATGATATTTATGACAGGGCCCGGCGTTATTCCCAGAAGGAACTTTACGGGGTCATTTGTAATTATATCGCGGCCATGACCGACAGGGCGGCATTGGATGAATACAAACGATTGTTCGAACCTTACAAAAAAGTATAAACAGATCATATCGGCGGTGCATATTGTTTACCGCCTGGTGAATTCGACGCCGAATCTCAAGGAGCTTTCCCTCCGTCTGACGCGGCTGTTGTGTCAGTTCATCAAGGCCTCATCCGCGGACATCTATCTCCTGGCGCCCGACCGCAAGAAACTCGCCATGATCGCGGCGTTCAACAACCAGATCAACTACATCGTCACGAAGTCGCAGGATCTTAAAAAGGTAACAGCGCGCGAGATGAGCGTCACGCAGGGGGCATCCATTTTTGACCCGCGCATGATGGGCATGCCGCTGGTGACGGACGAGTGCATCGGCGCCATCATCATCAAGCGCGGTGCCGGCGAACCGGCCTTCGACGATTACGACCGCGAAATGTTCACGATCTTCGCCGAGCAGTCGGTGACCGCGATCAAGAACCTCCAGTTTTCCGAGCAGCAGCAGAAGATCCTGCTGGAGACCATGAAGCTGGTGCGCACGCTCCTGGAAAAGCAGGGGGCCAATTACCGTTCCCATAGCCCCGTTTATTTCAAGATTGTCAAATGCATCGCGCAGGCGTTTCGCATGGATGCCGACAGCGTCAACAATCTCTATTACGCCAGCATCCTGCACAACGTCGGCGCGGTCGACATTCCTTTCCAGATCCTGGCCAAGAAAAGCCAGCTTTCCGCCGAGGAATTCAAGATCATCCGCGACCTTCCGCACAAAAGCGCGCAGTTCATCAAGCCCATCGAATTTTTGAGGCCTATCCTTCCGGTCGTGCTTTATCTTCATGAGAAATACGACGGGACCGGCTACCCCTCGGGTCTCAGGAAGGACCAGATCCCTCTGGGCGCGCGCATCATGGCGGTTGTCGATGCTTTCGAGAGCATGGTGCAGGGGCGCCCCTACCGCAAGCGTTTGACCGTCGACGCGGCGCTCAGGGAGGTTGGCTGTTACAGCGGTACACAATTCGATCCGGTGGTGGTGGCGATGTTCCTCAAGCTGTCCCGGCAAAAAAAATTCAGAAATTTCTTGAGTGCAGTCCGGCAATAAAACTATAATTGGGCCTATGAATATCAACTACAAAGAATCCCAGATCGATTTTCTCTCCCATGTCAAGGGACGTGCGGATGAACCATCGCCTCCGCGCTACATGGCGGCCCAGATCAGCCTCTCGCTGGAAAATCTTGTAATTTTATCGATTGTGGCTATAATGATCCTCGTCTTTTCGTTTGCCCTGGGGATCGAACGGGGGAAAAGGGCAGTAGCTTCCGCTTCTTACCCGGCTTCCACCGATGTGGCGAGCATGGCAGCTCCGGCGGATAAAACACCGGATAACGGTGAGGCCCGGGCAGACAAGGATGATGCGCCGAAAGCCAAGCCCGGGGTTGTTGCTGTACGTGTCATGGCAAAAGCGGCGCCTGTGGTTGATCCTAAAATAATACCCGTGGATACAGCTGCCCCAGCCGGGCCGTTGAGCGGCGCGTATACGCTCCAGGTTGCCAGTTACAAGAACAACCAGCCCGCCCAGCGTGAGGCGGACAAGCTGAAGCAAAAAGGTTTCCGCGATGTGTATGTTCTCCCCAAGGGGGCGTACGTCATTGTTTGCGTCGGGAATTTTACCAGGAAAGAAGATGCCTCCGGCGTAAAGAGGCAGTTAAAGAGTCGTTATCAGGATTTTGTCGTCAGGAGATTGTAACATGTCACTTCATTCATCGCTTCGCATTGACAAGGCCGGTGCCGCGCAGAGAACCGTGTTCACCCGTATCGAGCGCATCAAGGAACTTATGAAGAAAGGGCAGTGGACCGATGAGAGTTCGGTCATCAATCTTCCCAAGAGCAAGAAAGTCCGCGTGAAAGCCGGGAAGAAGAAGGCCAAGGAAGCGGCTGCCGGGGCTCCTGCGGCTGGCGCCGCTGCGGGTGCTGCCAAGCCTGCGGCCAAGAAATAATATTTTTCGGTCCGTCCATATCATGAACGTACGTACAATCGCATCAGTCGTTTTGATGAGCCTTGCCCTGATCGAGCCTGCCTTTGCGCAGGCTCGATTTCCTTTTACGGGGCGGGTTAAGGCCGATCGCGTTCATATCCGAGCCGGCCAGAGCAATAATTATGAAGAAGTCGCCGTGGTGAACAAAGGCGACGAGCTCATTGTTGTTGGCAAGAACTATTCCTGGTACAAGGTACGTCTTCCCGAGAGCGCCAAGCTTTACATCAAGACCGATTACGCCAAGCCCTTGACCCGCGATATCGGGGAAGTGACCGGAGACCGTGTCAATATCCGGGCGCGGGCCGGAACGGATGCGGCGATCATCGGCCAGCTGGTGCGCGGGGATCAGTTTTTTATCAGGGAAACCGCGGGACAATGGATCGCCATCAGGCCTGTAATTCAGGCGAATGGCTGGATTCATGAAGATTATATTGAATTCAAGAGCCCCAAGGTGGCGCTTCAGCTGTACGCAGTCCCTAAAGACGCACCCGCCCGCGCTGGTATCGTCCAGGTGGAAACAGACCGCAAGCGCGTGACAAAGTTCACCGGGCTCAAGCCGATGCCTGACGGCCAATACGAGGCGGAAGGCATTCTCTCCAGGGTTGCCGGGGCGGCTAAAGACAGGTATAAATTGACCCGTGCGGACAAGTCAGGTGCTGTTACGGCGTATGTTGAGGGGCCTGGGTCCGTCCTCAGTGATTTCCTGGGTGTTCATGTTGTTGTGCGCGGGGTTGCCAAGGATGATCCCGCCCTGGATGCCGCACTCCTTGCTGTCGCCAGAATCAATCTCGCCTTGTAATGCTGACCATTGCCCTTATTTTTGTCAGCGTTGTCATCCCGGCCATTGTCCTTCACGAATACGCCCATGCCTGGGCCGCAGACCGGCTCGGTGATGGCACGGCCCGCCGGATGGGCCGCCTGACGGTCAATCCTCTCAAGCACATTGACCCTTTTGGCACGGTGATCCTGCCGCTATTGCTTTACGTCCCTTATGCCATGGGGTGGACCCATAGCCCTATCATTTTCGGGTTTGCCAAGCCGGTGCCGTTTAATCCCGCGCGCCTGCGATCACCCCGCCGGGATATTATGCTGGTGCGTTTGGCTGGTCCCCTGATGAATATCCTGATAGCTTTTGTTTTTGCCAAAGCCCTTTTGTTCGTTCAATATCCTCCGGCCCATGATCTTGCGGTCACGGCGGTATTGCTTAATTTGGGACTGGCGGTCTTCAACATGCTTCCGATCCCGCCATTGGATGGGTCCGGCATCCTTTACGCCGTCCTGCCGGACCGGCTGCTGGGGTTGGTCCAGCGTCTGGATAATTTCACCGGAGTGATCATTGTTTTTGCCATGCTCAATCTGGGGTGGCTTGATTTTCTCAATGTCATTATTTACAATGCAGCGCACGGGATGGGGGTGTGATCATGGTATCTGTCAACGTGAAGCTCAATGAGAACACCTATCCGATCATGGTCGGGCACGGGACGCTGGAGCGACTCCCCGGAGCTGTGAGAAAGCTCAAGATCGGCACCGATGCCGTTGTCATCACCAACCCGCTGGTGCACAAGCTTTATGGCAAAAAACTCGCGGCCGCTTTTGTCAAGGCCGGGTTTACGGTCAAAGTTCTCGAGGTGCCGGATTCCGAACGCAGCAAGTCCCTGGAAGTGGTCGGGCACCTTCTTAGCGCTATGACCCGTTATGCCGCCGACAAGAAACCCTTCATTGTGGCGTTGGGGGGTGGTGTTGTGGGCGACCTGGCAGGTTTTGTGGCGGCCATATACCGACGGGGTATCCCTTTTGTGCAGGTGCCCACAACGCTTCTGGCACAGATCGATTCGGCGATCGGCGGCAAGGTCGCGGTTGACCTTCCCGAGGGGAAGAATCTGGTGGGCGCGTTTTATCAGCCGAGGCTGGTGTGGAGCGACGTAGCCCTGCTCACATCGTTGTCGGACCGTCAATTGCGCAATGGCCTGGCTGAAGCGGTCAAATACGGCGTGATAAGCGACCCGGCGCTCTTTGAGTTCCTGGAGAAGAATGCGGGCCAGGTCCTTGCGCGTGACAAGAAAGCACTCACGCACGTCGTGCTGGCCTGTGCGGCCATCAAGGCGGGCATTGTGACGCAGGATGAAAAAGAAACAAAGGGCATTCGCACCCTCCTGAACTTTGGTCATACGCTGGGGCATGCCATCGAGGCCGCTTGCGGGTATGAGGCGTATCATCATGGCGAAGCCGTAGCCCTGGGGATGCGTGCAGCCTGCCGGATCGCGCTGGCGGCGGGGATCTTTTCGGCGCGTGATGCGCTGCGTGTTGAAATGCTTTTATCAGCCATCGGATTGCCGCAGACCGTCAAAGGCACGACCCTTCCCAGGATCATGGCGGCCATGGCGTTTGACAAGAAGTTCGCCGGGAAGAAAAATCGCTTTGTGCTCGTTAAGGGCATCGGTGATGCCGTTGTGGCGCAAGGTGTACCCGAAGCACTGGTGGCGGGCGTCGCGCGCGGGCTTTTTACGGCCTGATCGGAAGGGTGCGTTTCTGGCCGTTTTCCATCACGGTCAGGGTATCGAAACTGATGTCCACAATTGTACGCCCATAGAGCATTTGTCCTGCTTCATAGATGTTGCCATTGATGAGAATGGCTTTTTTCCCTCCCATATCCATAACACCTTCGATGCGGACAGTACCCAAGGGATCGTTCATGTCCCTGGCTTGCTGTGCCGCCGGCTGAGTCACGGGTGCCGGTGCGGGCGGTGTTACAGCGGGTGATGCTTGAAGGGGCGCAGGTGCTTTCTCAGGCGAGGGAAGCTGGGGTGCTGCCTGCGGCAAAGTAACCCGGGCAGGTTTGGGGCGAAGCGGTGTGTTTTTGGGCGTGAGCTGGCTGGTGGCGATGGCAAATATGGCCACGATCGCGCACAAGGCCGTGATCCAAAGCGGGGTGATAAAGTTGTCGCCATGCTCGGCCGCAGGTTCCCCGTTGACAGGGGGCTGCGGCTGATCCGGGGCTGCCGGCGGATGCTGCGGTGTTGATGCTTGCACCTTCTTAAGGGCGTCGTGGATAATGCTCATCCCAGGGCCTCCTTGGCTGCACTTTTAACAAGCTCGTCGCTTAGCGTGAAGGTTTCATTCACGAACCCCGCCAGCAGCGCGTGTTCACACAGGATATTGATCAGCCGCGGCGTCCCTTTGGAAAAATGGAACACGGCATCCACGGCTGCTGCCGTGAAGCAAAGATTGTCGGGGGCGCCAGCGATGTTGAGGCGGTGCCCGATGTATTTCTTGACGTCATGGCGGGTTAGCGGTTGGATATGGTAACGGACACCTATCCGGGAGTTTAGTTGCCGCAGCGATGGTTTGCGCAGATGGTCGAGGAGTTCAGGCTGGCCGACCAGAATGATTTGCAGGAGTTTGTCCTTCTCGGTTTCGAGGTTGGACAACAGGCGGATCTGCTCGAGCTGGTGGATATTCAGGTTCTGCGCTTCATCGATGATGACCGCTACGTTATGACCGCGGGCGGTCTCGTCGATAAGAAACTCGTTGAGCGTGGTGATGAGTTCCAGCTTGTTGTTTTTGGATCCGGTCTGGCTGATGCCAAGGTCTTTGGTGATGAGCTGCAGGAGCTGGATCTGGGAGAAATTGGGGTTGAGGATGAATGCCGTCTTGATGTTGGCATCTATCTGATTGAGGAGGATGCGGCACAGGGTCGTTTTGCCGGTCCCTACCTCACCGGTCATGGCAATGATGCCTTTGCGGTGCTTGATGCCGTAAAGAAGGTGCGAGTACGCCTCCTTGTGCTGGAGGCTTTCAAAATAGAATGCCGGATCGGAAGTGATGTTGAAGGCATTTTCTTTAAAGCCGTAAAATTCTTTATACATAGAGGGGTGTCTCTTTTTTTAAAAAATTATTATATCACGTCTTTCTTTTACCGCGGGGTTTTGTGTGTGGAAAGAGAAGATACCGATCATCTCGATAAAGGCAGCATGAATATACCAGAGGCAAAAAAGGTTTTTGAATTATCTGGTATTCCGGATGAGGAATTATCCAGAGAAAATGTGATGCGTGCCTTTAGAAAAGGAGCCCTGAAGTGGCACCCTGATAAGCACGAGCAAGAGTTAAAAAATAATTCTGCTTTGATAAAACAATTTAATGAAGAATTTAATAAAGTGACAGATGCCAGGATTGTGCTTGAGAAATATTTAAGGAAGCAGGGACGTTGGAATAATAAGGACCACGACAGTTCTATGAAAGCTACTGCCAAAGTGATAGACGGTGGTATTGACCTGAACGCCAAAAAGATGGACCTGGACGTGGCCAAAGACGGCAAGGGTGTGGAGATGCAATTCGAACCGGCTATGGTTGCGGAGTTCCGCAAGGGCAATTTTACGGGGGTTGAGGGGGTCATCCTTAACATCGTCCCGATCGCCAGCCCCTTATTCTTGCTGGGCCTGGAGGCGAATCCGACGGGCGATCAATTAGCCAAAGGGTAAACCAAGGGGCTCTTTGCATTGTTGCAAAGGGCTTTCTTTATTGTGGTGCACCCGGAAGCGGTATCGATCTGAATCCAGTTGATAATGTCATGGCCGTTGGTGCGTCGGATCGTGCCGGGTTCCTGGGGGTTGCTCCCGCCAGCGCCATCCGTTGAATCCTGCGAAAGTTATTCTGAGCCTTTTTCTTCTGTGGTATACTGCCTTTCAGTCAGACAGGAGATCCGGATGGGTGATGGCCAACGCAATATTGACGCCCGGCGTTTTACGCGCGTCCCTTTCAGACGCGCGGTGCGTGTCAAGGCGGGAAGCCATGAGATGTTTTTGGGCTATGCGGGGCAGGATATCAGCCAGGGCGGTTTGAGGGTGATGTCTTCCGTCTTTTTTCCGGTTAATAGCCACCTTGATCTGCAGTTTCAGTTGAAGGACCTTGACAAAATTCTCGATGTGCGCGGTCGTGTGGCTTGGATCCGGTTCAATCCACTGACAGAAATGTATCAGATGGGCCTCGATTTTTCCGAAGAATCCGCCTTCAAGCGGGGGTTGATCATGGAGTTCATCCAGGCCCGCTGACCCCTGCGGCGCAAGGCTAAAAGGAGTGCCTGTGGACGGAAAAAGAATCAATGAAAAACGGCGTCAGCCCCGTGTTGACAACAATATCCCGTTAAAGATCGCGGCGCCCGGGACAGATCTTGTCACGGAAACAAGGAATATTAGTGCATCGGGCGTGTATTGCCGGGTCACCGTATTCCTGGAACCGATGACGAAGCTGCAGGTGACGCTTTTGGTTCCCGTAAAAAAAGCGGAAAAGGCCTCCACTAAAAAGATCATTTGCGGCGGTGTTGTGGTCCGCACGGAAAATATCCCTGGCGACGAGGGGTTTAACACGGCTATTTTTTTCAACGATATTAATCCGCGGGACAGCCGCCTGCTCGTTGAGTTCGTGGAGAATGTCCTGGCTGCCCGGCAACATGCCGCGGCATCTCTGCCAAGCTAACGTTGACCATACGAGGGTCCTATGGATAGCAATATGCTTAATGTCTCTGTATCTTCAGGCCAGTTGGCCGTGGCTTTTATTTTCCAGATGTGGCTCATCATTTTTCCCGTTATCTTGTTGATCAAGGTCAACCGCCTCACAAGATTGATGGAAGAACGTTTCGGCCACGATGAAGAGGAAACCTGATGTCCAAGCGTTTTACGTCTCAAAGTCCCATCAAGGTGCTGTACGAGGATGACCAGTTCATGGCTTTCTATAAGCCTGCGGGGCTGCTTAGCGTGCCCGCATCGGTGTCTGCCGAAAAGGGGAAATCCCTGGATGAGATGGTCAATGAGTTTTACCGCGAGGAAAAGGACGGGGTTCAGGGGGCCAGGCTTCATCCCTGCCACCGGCTCGACAAGGAAACTTCGGGCGTTATTTTCTTCGCCAAAGGAAAATCAAACCAGCAGTTGTTGATGAATCTTTTTCATCAAAGGTTTGTGCACAAGAAATACATTGTCTTTGTCCATGGCCGCGTGAACCGTCCTGCGGGCACGATCAATATGCCGGTCAAGGATTCGTTTGAGGACAAGTTTGCCCCATCCAAGGGGGCCAAAGACGCGCTGACAAAATACCGTGTCATGGAGTTCCGCAAGAACTTCACCATTGTCGAGGCTGAGCCAGTGACGGGGCGCACCAACCAGCTGCGCCTTCACTTCAAGGGCATCGGGCATCCGATCGTGGGCGAGAACAAGTATATTTTTCGCAAGGATTACGACCTCAAGTTCAAGCGGACCGCCCTGCATGCCGCCGAGATCACCTTCAAACATCCGGTGACGGGAAAACCCGTGAAGGTCGAGGCCAAGCTTTCCGCGGACATGCTGAATTTTCTTGAAAGGAACAGGCGATGAGTTCACCCACCATCAAGGAAATGACGGATCTTTGCCATGCGATCGCCAGGTCCAAAGGGTTTTGGGATGATCCCCGCAATACCGGGGAGGCGCTCATGCTTGTGGTGACCGAACTGGCGGAAGCCATGGAGGCCCACCGCAAACAGGATGCGGCGAATTTCAGGGAAGAACTGGCGGATACCTTTATCCGCCTTTTTGATTTGTGCGGCGGCATGGGGGTTGATATCGAAGCCGAGATCCTGCGTAAATGCGAAAAAAACAAACTTCGTCCGTATAAACACGGCAAAATCTGTTAATCCGTTTCGCGCAGGGGGCCGCGGTCCTGTCCCCGCGGTCATGGAAAAATTCCACCTTCAATCCTCTTTTGAACTGATCGGTGACCAGGCCAAGGCCGCGGAGGCGTTGACCCGGGGCATTGACGCACGGTTGCGCGCCCAGGTCCTTCTGGGTGTGACGGGCAGCGGGAAAACGTTTACCCTGGCCAATGTCATAGCCAGGGTCAACCGTCCCACGCTGGTTATTTCCCACAACAAGACCCTGGCTGCCCAGCTTTACGGGGAGTTCAAGGAATTCTTTCCGGCCAATGCGGTTGAATATTTTGTCAGTTATTACGATTATTACCAGCCGGAAGCCTATATTCCCCAGACGGACGTGTACATCGAGAAAGACGCTTCCATCAACGACCGTCTTGACCGGCTTCGGCTCGCAGCGACCACGTCCCTCATGTCTCGCCGGGATGTCATCATTGTGGCGAGTGTGTCATGCATCTACAATCTCGGGTCGCCGGACGATTACCAGAACAGCCTTGTTTTTTTCAAGCGCGGGGAAGCTCTTCGGCGGGACGATGCCCTGCGCAAACTCCTGGAGATCCAATACGAACGCAATGATTATGATTTTGCCCGCGGAAAAATGCGTGTGCGCGGCGATATCGTGGAAATATTTCCGGCATACCGGCAGGATGCCTTGCGGATCGAGTTTTTCGGGGATGTCATCGAGCGGGTCCGCCAGATCGATCCTTTGACCGGTAGTGTTCTGCAGGAACTGGAACAGGCCGCTGTTTTCCCCGCTAAACATTTTGTCGTGTCGCGCCCGAAGATGGAGGAAGCCCTGGCCCGGATCGCCCACGAGATGGAAGAGCGCTGTGTCGAATTGACGGGGGCAGGGAAATTGCTGGAAGCCCAGCGCCTGCGCTCAAGGACCCTTTATGACGTTGAGATGATGCGCGAGATGGGGTATTGCCACGGCATTGAGAATTATGCCCGGGTTTTGTCCGGCCGGCCTCCAGGGGCAAGGCCTTATTGCCTGATGGATTACTTTCCCAAAGACCTTTTGGTGGTTATCGACGAATCGCATGTCACCTGCCCGCAGATCCGCGGTATGTATGAAGGCGACCGCGCGCGCAAGGAAATGCTGGTTCGCCACGGTTTTCGTCTGCCCTCATGCCTGGATAATCGTCCCCTGCGTTTCGAGGAATTTCAGGCCATTGTCCCCCAGGTTATTTATGTGTCCGCCACCCCGGCGCCTTTTGAGGTCAAGGAGGCGGGAGGGGTCTTCGTGGAACAGGTCATCCGCCCGACCGGGATCCCTGACCCGATCATCGAAGTGCGCCCGACGGAGGGGCAGGTTGAGGATATCCGGCGCGAGGTTGCCGCGCGTGCCCTTAAGGGCGAGCGCACCCTGGTCACAACGCTCACCAAGCGCATGGCCGAAGATCTTGCCGCCTATCTGGAGGAGAAAGGGCTCAGTGTCAAATATCTCCATTCCGACATCGAGACGATCGAGCGTTCGCGCATACTCAGGGATTTGCGTCTTAAAAAGTACGATTGCCTGGTGGGGGTCAATCTCCTGCGCGAGGGGCTGGATCTTCCGGAGGTGTCGCTGGTGGCTATCCTGGACGCGGATAAGCAGGGGTTCCTCCGTTCCGAAACGTCCCTGATCCAGACGGCCGGACGTGCCGCCCGGCATGTGGAGGGCCTTGTGATCATGTACGCGGATACGGTCAGCCGCGCCATGCAGCAAACGATCTATGAATGCACGCGGAGGCGCAAGCTGCAGGTCACGTTCAATGCCAAGAATGGGATCACGCCCCGGACCATTTTGAAGGCTATCAAGGCCGGCATCGAGGAGCAGTCCGAGGCCGAGGACCTGGTGCGTGACGTTGTGGGACAGGACACAGAAACTTATGCCATGGGCCAGGAAGTGGCCGAGCTCGAGCGGCAGATGGAGCTCGCGGCCCGCAATTTGGAGTTTGAGAAGGCGGCACAGTACCGCGACAGGATCAAGGCGGTGAAAGGCCCTGATGCCGGTCATCAACAACAACCCGGGAAGCGTTCCAGGAGAAAATGATCCTATGCGCCGTTTGTGTGTTGTCATGCTGTTGCTGGGCTGCAGTGGCTGTACCGTTCTGGAGGCAACCGGAGAGGCCGTAGGGGTTGTCGGCAAGGCGGGTTGGACCGCCACAAAGACAGTCGGCGGCCTGGTCTATGCCGGCACATCCATGGCCGGGCAGACGGCCAATCAGACCAATAAAACCCTCACACGTCCCCCGGGGCCGTCCCGATCCACGCATGTCAGCATGGATCGGCGCAGGGTCATAGTCCCGCTGGAACGTCAGGGGAAAAGTTTTTATGTGCGCTTGAAACTCAACGGCCAGGTATCGGCCCGTTTTTTGCTCGATACGGGGGCCAGTGCGGTGCAGGTATCAAGGGCTATGGCCGCGAAGCTGAAGCTTAAGTCCGAGGCGGCGAAGACTGTCCCGGTGATGCTGGCCGGGGGCAGTTATGTGCGTGGACGCGTGGTGGATATCCACGAGGTCGCGCTGGGTGCCGCCAGGGTGCATGATGTGAAAGCGATCGTGCTGGAACGCGACAGCCTTGGGGTTGCCGATGGGCTGTTGGGCATGTCTTTCCTTGAGAATTTTATTTTTTCCATTGATACGCAGAAAGGGGAGCTTATCCTTGAAAGACACGGGTAAAATTTGCAAGGCCGTCGGGCTTTTATCGGGCGGGCTTGACAGTGCCATTGCCGCCAAACTTCTTCTGGACCAGGGCATCGAGGTCCACGCCGTTCATGTGTCCATGCCCTGGGGCTGCGGGGATCCCGGCCGTGTCAGGCGCCTGGCCGAAAAACTGCATATCCCGATGAAGATCATTCCCCTGGCTGACGATTATCTGGCCGTCCTGCAGCATCCCAAGTATGGTTTTGGATCCGCGCATAATCCGTGCATTGATTGTCATATTTATATGGTGAAAAAGGCGGCCGCTTATATGCAGGAGATCGGGGCATCGTTTGTGTTTACCGGCGAGGTCCTGGGCCAGCGCCCCATGTCGCAGCGCCGGCAATGCCTGGGCTGGGTGGAAGATGATGCGCTGGTGCCCGGGCGTCTTTTGCGGCCTTTATGCGCCAAACTCCTTGCGCCGACCATCCCGGAGCAGGAGGGCCTCGTTGACCGTGAAAGACTTTTGGATATTTCCGGGCGTTCCCGCAAGGTTCAGTACCGGCTTGTCAAGGAGCTTGGCATCGAGGGGTTCTCCGCACCTGGGGGCGGGTGCCTGTTGACCGAGAAGCTTTTTGGCGCGCGCCTTAAGGATGTGCTGGCACGCGGGTGCCCGGATATCGCTTCGACGGCGGTGCTGGGGCTGGGCCGGTATTTTCGCCTTGATGCGGGGGCTTTTGTGCTCTTAGGACGTGACGCGCACGAGAATGAAGAACTGCTCAAGCGAGCCATGCCAACGGACATTCTCCTGCGGCCTGCGGCATTCCCCGGGCCTGTGGCGTTGGTGCGCGGGGGGGATATCCATGACAACCGCCTGACATTGGCGGCCGGGTTGGCCCAGTTTTATTCTAAATCCCGGGAGGCCGGGCCTTTGCCGCTGGCTTGCTGGCGCGCGGATGCTCCCGCGGATGTCCGCGAGATCATGTCCGTCAGGGTCCATGAGGCGGATGTTAAACGGATGCTCCTCTGATATGGATAGTACGCGCTTGCGGGCATTCTACCGTGGTTTTGCCATGGATACCCCGCAAGGCAATAATGCTTTTTCTTATGCCCCGCGCGTTAATAAAGTGATCCATGTGCCGCCGCTGGTGAAGGGTACGGTCGATGATGTGATGCCGGGAGATCTTGTTGTTTTCAGCGAGATCGTGCCTGGCACCGGTGAGCTTAACGCTCCAGGCCTCAGGCAGTTTGTCCATATCGAACGTCCAGGCCAGGACATTTTTATCTGCGACAATCATAATCACGCGTTTTCCTTTTGGTCGGCGGGCATTGCCGCCGGAGCATTCCCCTTGGGATCAACCCTTGTGCATGTGGACCAGCACAAGGATACCCGCCCTGCGGATGTTCTTCCCGGGGAAGATCATTTTCATTACGCCAATTATATCCTGAACGTCGGGAACTTTATTCCGCCGGCCCTGGGGCTGGGCTGGTTCAGCCAGGTCGTTCAGGTGGGGAGTGCCGAGGCCTTTGCCGTTGATCCTAAGGATCCATTTGTTCTGGACATTGACCTGGATATTTTCGCTCCTGTGATGGGGTATATCCCCGATGACCTCAAGATCACCCGCTTGCGGACCTGGATTGCCCGCAGCCGTTTCATCACCCTTGCCACAAGCCCCTTTTTCATGGACCAGCCCTCCGCCGCCGCCCTCGTGCGGCGGCTACTCTGAACCTGCGCAGACCCGGGCTCTGCCGGTTCCTGGTTTTTATAATATTTATATAATATACTTACAAAAAACATGGGAGGACCTTGCCTGCCGGTAGGGCGGTGTTCACCCGTAACAAATTCTTCCAAGAAATGTTAGCCGTGAAGAGATCCATCTCAATCCTTATCCTGGTATGTTTCGTGGGGAGCTGTATCATGCCCCCGCATGGTTTTGCCCAAAGCCTTTCGGCTGTTGGCCTTATGCCTCTGCCTGATCAGCAGGCGGGGTTAAGCGCCGCGTTTACACCAGCCCATTTGAAGGGCATGGTCATTGATCCGGTTCATCCCTTTAAACTTGATTTCCTTATCCATCGTGGGGATGAGGTGTTGACAGATGATCAAAAACGGGCCGCGTATCCCGCACTCATCAAATATTTCCTCGCGTCACTGGCTATTCCTGATACAGATCAATGGGTCAATTTGTCGCCTTCAGACCGGGTCAAATGCCCCCTTATTTCTTAGCAATTCCTCGTCGTAAATAAATCACTTTCTCGTCGACAAATTACGAATTATATGATAGAATCCTCTACACAATCAGGAGGAATTCATGGCATTTAATGTCAGTAACAGA
>CAILQW010000033.1 GCA_903836515.1 Candidatus Omnitrophota bacterium
TAAAGCTAAAAACATCATCCGCCGTGCCTATGGCTACCGGGATGACGAGTACATGAAGCTAAAAATTATCCAGGCGTGCTCGTCTTTAAGGTTTTTTCAGCCGTGGACGGTGGCGTTCAACAATTCAGAATGAGCCGAATAAACTATGCAATAATTCTATGCAAAATCCCGTCCGCAAAGTATCTTACAGACGGGATTACATTAAAATGGTGCGGAAGGAGGGACTTGAACCCTCACGGCTTGCGCCATAGGCTTCTGAGACCTACGTGTATGCCAATTTCACCACTTCCGCAAAATGAGATTTCGCTGGAGCTGCCGGGGGATTCCCCCCTGTTAAAGTGTGATATAGTATATGTATTAATTTTAAAACTGTCAACAGCGGCCTGGGAACAAATGATAATAAAGTGCCTCTTGGTATTATTTATTTTTACAGCGGGCCGGGCTTGGGCTGCTCCCGGTGCGGCAGTTCAAGCGCTTCGTGCGGTTGAACTTGAGCGCCAGTCTCAAGAACGTGAACACGGGATCACCCGAACGCGGAATTTCTATTTTGACAGAGTGCGGATAGATATCGCGGTGGGGCGTGAACAGAAGTCTTTATTAGAGAAGCTGGTGAACGGCTCCCGGCAACGCTTCTTGAATGCCGATGACGTTGATGCGTTATGCCAGCGCGTCAAGAGTGTCATGCTGGACAATGCCCTTAATACGGAGAATTTCTCCTGCCTCATCCAGGATGGTTCCTTCGAGGTAAGGTCTGGATCTTCTGGACCATAGAAGCCCCCTTCATCTTTCCTGATCAAAATAGAATATTTAGAGATTCCAGAAATAAAACTGAAATTCCTGCCGGATTTTATATTTTCATAATATTTTGTGAAATATATAGTTACAGCATAGAACAAGGTTTTCTGCCAGGTGTAAAAGTTTAGTGGCATAGCACGCCTGAGGTGTGCTATATTTGAAATAATCAATCAGTTAAAAAAACGTTTTCTCGCTTGTAAGTCTTTGCGCGGGAGAAATCTATCCAAGAGGGGATGTCGTATGGAGATCATCAATCGTTTATTCCGGGGGCTTATCGTGGGCTGCATGGTGTTGGCCCAGTCCCAGGCTTATGCTTTGCCGTCTGGTGAAGCGGTAGTCCCTGGCTCTGGTTCGGCTACCTTTAATACCAGTGTCCCCGGGCAGTTGACCGTCAACCAGAATACGGGCAAGGTTATCATTAATTATGATTCTTTTTCTATCGGCCAGGCTGAAACGGTTCAGTTCAATCAGCCCAATGCCTCGAGTATCGCGCTTAACCGCGTGACAGGCACCAGCCCATCCAGCATTATGGGCACCTTGCGTGCCAACGGGCAGATCTTCCTCATTAACCCCAATGGTGTGCTTTTTGGCCGTACGGCCCAGGTGGATGTGCGCGGGCTCGTGGCATCAAACATGAATATATCGAATGCCGATTTTTCAAGCGGCAACTATTTTTTCCAGGGGAAAAATGGGTCGGTGATCAACCAGGGTGTCATTTCGGCCCCGGGTGGGTATGTGGCCCTCATCGGATCGCATGTCATCAACAGCGGTTATATTACGGCGGACCTGGGTTCCGTGGCCCTGGCCGCCGGCAACAAGGTGACCTTGAGCCTTGATCCCCGCGGGATCGTGAATGTGGCCGTCAAGGATCCGGCGATATTCAATGCCTCCGTTGATGCGGCTGTGAGGAATGATGGTGTTATCCAGGCCAATGGCGGAAAGGTTATCCTGACAGCCAAGGCGCTTAATTCTGTTTTTGATCATGCGGTCAACAATGACGGTGTCATCGAGGCCCGATCGATCAAGTTCCACGATGGGAAAGTTTTTATCTCCGGCGATAAGGATGTTGCCATCGGCGGCACGATCGATGGCGGGGATGTGACGGTGGCGTCGAGTGCGGGCGATGTGGTGCACGAGCTCGCGGGTGTCGTCACTACCCACGGCGGTGATTTTAAGGGGACGGCAGCCCGTGATTATATCCTGACCGATGGTTCATCGGTGGATTCGGGTAACGGGACGATCGATATCCTCGCCGGAAGGGATATCCGTATCGGGGCGCCTTCCCGGAGAGATGTTTACCGGTATGCCTGGCGCAATGGGGGCGATAGCCGCATGTATGGCGGCGAAGGGGATTTTGACAATGTTGTTTTCCAGGCGCATGTGATGAAGGCCGAAATACCTGCGGGGGCCGCGATCCGTTCGGATAAGGATGTGTTCCTGACAGCGCTCAACGGCGGTATCTCTCAGACGGGTGGCGATCTTGCGGCCAATAATTTGATGCTTTCGACAAAGACAGGCATGCAGGGGGTCGGGTTTAACGGCGGGCTTCTTGTCAAAGTCAATAACCTGTCGGCCGTTAATCGCGGTTCGGGAGATATCCGCGTCAAGGATCTGAAGGACCTTGCCGTGGCCGACCTGACATCCCGTCATGGCTTAAACAGCGGTGTCCAGGGCACCAACGGTGTTGATAACAAGGCTTCTGGCGGTGCGATTGATCTTGCGGCCAAGGGGGACATGAATGTCAAGGCGCCTGTCATCGGGCGGGGCAATATTATCCTCAGGGCGGCCGTGACCATCACCCAGTTCAAGGGCGGGGATATCACCATCGATCGTGTGGATGATGCGCTGATGGGAGTTCCGGCAAATGTCCATAGCACCTCGCATCCTGCGGGTGTCTGGGAATCCGGCGTGTCCAATGATCCGACGGTGGATGTGTCCTGGGAATTGCCTGCGGTTAACCCCGATGCGCCCTCCTATACGGCGCAGGCGTGGGGCGGCTATACCATGGAAAAGGGTTCACATGTTAAAACTAACGGCGGAGCCGCCACGATCACGACGGACGGCAGCATCGTCCTGACGCAGGTGGACGCCGGCAACGGCAATGTGGCTATTACCTCCAATCATGGCAGTATCCTGGACGGGGACAGCGGCACAGTGCCTTATGATTACGATGTGATCGGGCACAGCATCCTGTTGTCCGCGCCGGAAGGCACCGTGGGGCAGTCCGGCCCGGGCCGCGAAATTGACCTTGGCGCTCCGGATTTCCGTTTCTCGTATGTCTGGGATGAAGCCGGGGCCACAATCCCGGACAAATCGGCAGATGCGTATACCACCTCGCTTGATCCGGTCACCGGGGCATGGACGTTTACGACGACCTCCAAGCCGCTGGCGGATGCGGTTGACTGGAATTTCCATATCGTCGGACTTTATGGCTCCCAGCGATCTGCGGCGGTGCATCTGGGCCCGTTCTTTATCGATGCCACAGCGCCGGTGATCACCGCGGGAACGCCCTCCGGCACGCAGAACAAGGATGGCACCTATGCCGGGGATGTGACGGTTCCTTTCGGGGCGACGGACAATCTTTCCGGTTTTGCGCCGGACGGGGCCGTGTCGATCGACCTCGCATCACAGACGGCTAAAGGTCCGGGCACGGGCCTTCGGGTCACCTCTGAGGGTGTTTATGACAGGGCGGGTAATTTTACCCCCGGTATCCAGGCAGGGCCTTTCGACAGCGTGACACCGGATAAACCCCTGCCGGTTCCTGTTGGCGGCGAGAATCTTTTGAACGTGCCAGGGCCGCTCGTGCGTCTTTATTATGAGGTCTTGAGCCCCCAGCAACTGAGGTTGTTTGAACCGGTCAAGCCCATCGGGATGTATTTCTATCATCCGTTGACCGAGGTGGATCAGACCGCCATGAGCGATGTGGAGCTCAGCACGGACGCTTATAATTATATTGATGATCTTCTCAAAAAGAGGAAATCCGAGGTAAAATAAAATTCCGCATGTTTGAGAAAAAATACTGGAGGCGTATGCCGCATAAAAATAGGGGCCTATCAAGGCTGTGTTTAAGCATCGTGGTGATCGCAGCACCTGTGCTCTTTGGCGCCAGCGCTTTTGCGGCTGAAAATGCAGGCACGATCCTCCGCGAACAGCAGGACCTCGAGAAGGGCCGGCGGCTGGAAAAGGCTGTCACGCTGCCTCAGGGGCAGCCTGCCGATGAGGTCAAATCGGCCCCTGATACGACTCAAAGGGGCGACAAGATCCTGATCACGTCCATCCAGGTGGAAGGTAACACCCTCTTGTCCGCTGAGGAGATCAAGAAATTGACGGCCGCCTGTGAGAACACGACCATGGATATCGACCAGATCCGGGGCCTCGTGGCCAGGATCACGGGGCTTTACCGTGAGAAGGGGTATGTGACCTCCCGGGCCTATCTTCCGCCGCAGACGGTCGAGAGCGGGAAACTGGTCATCAAGGTGGTCGAAGGCAAGATGGGAGAGTTGACCATCAAGGGGAATAAGTATTTCTCTTCCGGCCTTCTTCGCCGCGAGATCACCACCAAACCCGGCGGGTATTTTGATTACCAGGATTTCTTGAAGGCCATGAAATACATCAACGAGCATCCGGACCGTTCCGTCAGGTCGAATCTGGTGCCGGGCAGGGAGCCTGGGACGACAGATGTGGTGCTCGAGGTCAAGGATCGTTTGCCCGTGCATGTCGGTTTTGAGGCAGACAACTGGGCGTCCCGCGAACTCGGCCGTTACCGTTATGCGGTCAATTTTCAGCACAATAACCTCCTGGGGTGTGACGACAGGCTTTATCTCGCCGCCCTGATGAGTGCGGGCGATCAGCTGGAGCTTCAGCAGGGGCGTTATACCTATCCGCTGAGCAATACCTGGACTGTCGGCGGGAATTTTCTCCTGACGAAGACTGACCTGGGGCGTGAGTTTGCGGCGCTCGACACCCATGGCACCGGCGCGGTCTACGGGGTTTTCACGCGCAAGGATATGATCAATACACAGGCCCTCCAGCTGAGCGGCAATCTCGCCTTTGACATGAAGGATATCAAGGATTATTCCCTGGGTGAGATGACTTCCCACGATGAGCTGCGCATGGCCCGCGCGGGGCTCGAAGGCGATGTGCTTGATGCCTGGGGGCGCAATATCATCGGCATTGAGGAAGCCGCAGGCATCCCGAATCTGATGGGAGGGATGGATCCCAAGGACCCGATGGCTTCCCGGCAGAACAGCGGCGGACGGTTTCAGAAACAGACCCTGAATTATTACCGGTTGCAGGCCCTGCCCCTGGGGACGTCGCTTCTTCTTAAGAATAATTTTCAATATTCCAACAATAACCTTCCGGCCACCGAACAGTTCCAGATCGGCGGTCCGGTCAGCGTGCGGGCGTATGCGCCGGCAGAGTATTCCGGTGACAGCGGTTATTATTCTTCCGCGGAGTTGTCGATCCCGTTTTACGGGCTCTCGCGCAATATGGCCGTCCCGTTTTCTACGGCAAAATTGTATGATGCCATCCGTTTTGTGACGTTCTTTGATGTGGGCGGTGTCAGTTCCAGGACTGTTATGCCCGGGGAAAAAGGCGATCATATGCTTAAAGGCTACGGCCTGGGGGTCAGGTTCAATCCGGGGCCGGATACAGCGTTCCGTGTCGAGGCGGGTTTTCCTATCGGGGATCAGTCTTCCGATAATGATTCCACCCATGTATGGTTTGATCTGCAGCAGCAATTCTGATCAAGGGGTACCTTGATGTTGGCCCCGCGTTTCCGGATGGAGACGCGGGGTTTTTTGTCTTGGGGCTTGGACTTATGCAAAATAGTAGTAGAATAGGCCGAGAACAAAATAAGGAGAAGATATGCAACAAAAGACGATCATTTTTATCCTTGCGGCGGCGGCCCTGGTTTCCTGTTGGCTTTGGACAGGCTTTTCGACAAGTTTTTCCAGGGACAGGGTGGTCTTGCCGTATTCGCCGGTCCTGGCCTATGCGGGCACGTATGTCATCACCGCCAAGGAATTTCAGGCAGAGTTTGCGGCCTCGCCCTATGCGGCACGTCCGGATCCGCTTCAGGCTCGCCGGGAATTCCTGGAATCGCTCATCAACCAGAAGCTGATCCTGCTTGACGCGCAGAAAAACAACCTCGACAAGGACCCGGAATTCCTGCGTTCGATTGAACATTTTTGGGCGCAGTCGCTGTTGAACGTCGCGGTCGGACAGAAAACGGCCGAGCTGCATAAATCCATTCATGTCCGGGAGGAAGATGTCCGGCGAATTTATGACGGCATGGTCAAGGATGGTGTCACCGCGAAACCTTTTGCGGATGTTTATCCGCAGATCAAGTACCAGGCTGAAAAACAGGCTGAAGCGCAACGCCTCAATGCATGGATCAACACCCTGCGCAAGGGGTCTTCCGTCAGTGTCAATGAGGGTGTCTTAAAAGCTTTGAAATAAGGGGGATGGCATGAACGACGTGCAGACAAAACAGGTTTACCGCCGGAAGAATGTTTATATTGACAAGGAATTCCAGACGAAGTTTATCCTTAAATTTTGCGGGCTTGTAGCCATTGGCGCAGGCCTGACGATCATCGCGCTCTATGTCCTCTCCCTGCAGTCGACGTCGGTTTCTTTTGTCAATGCGCGGGTCAAGGTCATGACAACCGCGGATTTTATCCTGCCCTTGCTGATCCAGACGGTTTTCATCGTGACCGGGGCGGTGAGCGTGGGGGCGGCGGCTGTGACCTTGATCGTTTCGCACAAGATCGCAGGCCCTTTGTTCCGTTTCAAGCAGACGTTCCGGGAGCTGGCCGCCGGGAATTTTACCAATGAGGTGCGTTTGCGCCAGGGCGATCAGTTGACCGAGGTGGCCGGGGATTTTAATCTGATGATCACGGTCCTGCGCGCCCGGCTGACAGAGGTCCGGCAGGCCCTGGCCGGGCTCAAGGCGGACATCGCCTCTATCGGTGAACCTCAAGGCGACGATGCGCAGAAAAAGAAAATCCTCGGCCTTCAAGACAAGGTCCTGGCACTTGAACAATCGCTGGAATTCTTCAGGACCTGATGCGGTTAAAGCCACTTTTTCTTATTATGGGGTTTATCCTGGCAGGTCTTGCGGCCGGCGCGGTCAAAGGGGCGTTTGCCCAGGTCCCCAAAGATCAGTTCAGTGCCGCCCGGAAGCTGGAGGCCACGTATTTTTCCATCGAGCTTGCCGAGGGTGTGGATGAACTCGCGCTGGTCCAGACGTTGGGGATCGGTCCCGAGCACAAGATCCTGGCCGGACAGGTTTCTTCGGGGGCGGCATTTTCTTCCACCAGCCTGGCGAACCTGATGGATGCGTTATTTTTGTGGTCGTGCAGTGTGCTGGACATGCAGTTGTACAGTTATCGCGGCAATCTCAAAGTGGTCCGGGACGAAGCGGCCCTGGCAGATATTTATCGCAAGATCTACGGTGTCGATCATGCCGGGGAAAAGGCTTTTTATATTTATGAAGGCAATACGATTTACGTTACCGCCGCGGATTTTACCAAGGAGATCGTGGGGCATGAGGTGGGGCATGCGATCCTCAGTAACTTCTTTGTGGTCCAGCCGCCCGTGAAGGTTCAGGAAGTCCTCGCGGGGTATATCGAATATCAGCTGCGCAAAGCCAGTACAGCGCCTTGAGCCGGGGAAAACATGTCTGAACCTGTCGCAACGAACAAGAAAGCCTGGCATAATTATTTCCTCATGGATAAGTGGGAGTGCGGCATTGAGCTCCAGGGTGCGGAAGTCAAGTCGATCCGCGCCGGAGAGGTTAACTTTGCCGACACGCATGTCCGTGTGGAGGATCATGAAGTCTGGCTCTACAACCTTCACATTGCCCCTTACGCCCAGGCGAGTTACCTGAACACGGATCCGGACCGCCGGCGCAAGCTCCTTATGAACAAGAACGAGATCAAGCGTTTATCCGACGGGCTTATCCTCAAGCGCCTCACCTGTGTCCCCACCAAGGTTTACATCACGGCACGCGGCCTGGTCAAGGTCGAGATTGCCCTGGCCCAGGGCAAGAAACTTTACGACAAGCGCGACGATATCAAGCGCCGCGCCTCCGACCGGCAGATGGCTCGCGCTGTACGCCATTCCCGCTGAAGCGGGGATCGGTTTTCGTATTTCCGTTAGGGGCCTTTCTTGAGCCTTGACGATTCCGAATGCTCCTATTAAGATATCTACAAACAAACACTTCCCTAAATAAGGATTCCCATTTATGCGTAGATCCCCCGGTCTGCCCGTTTCTGTCGCGCGCTTTCTTGCGAACATTTTTTTCTTAACCTCATTGAGTGCAATCCTTTTTATCTCACATGGAATTTCTTTTGCCGCATCTGTTTCTGCCGCAAGTACACCGGTTGATTCTTTTGATATCAATCATATGCTCAACAATCTCTGTGAAGATGCCGGGATATCCGTGCGCACCAATATCGATGCGGCTGACCCGCGTTTCCTCGATAAATATAATACCTGTGCTTTTTACCTGGGGCATGTGCATGATGTTTCCAGTACATACGGCAACTGGAGCCTGAGTAATTATGTCAAAGCGGTGGCGCCTGTCACCGGTGTGATGTTGACGCGCGGGCATGATGGGGTTGAAGAGCGCTTGGGGGTCCAGTACAGCCCCGAGGTAACCGAGGGGATATGGCAGACACGCAAGAACAACGCAAGTTTTATGGTACGAAAAACCGATGGCCATTGGACGGCCGATGGATGGTGGAACGGCAACCAGGGGCATTATATCGAGAGTGTGACGAACGGGCAGAGGGAACGTTTGTTTTATGTGATCGAGGGGGACGGGGCGCTGTGGGGGGCGCGTGTGTCGCCGCAGGAGACAACGGTGCTCAGCCAGCGCGGGGGCAGGGAATCGCGTGTGTGGCTTGGTTACGGAAATGATTTTTACCAGGGGACGTTCAACAGCCCCTCGGATACGGGCGGGTTCATGGCGTACCAGACGGGCGGGTTATGGGGTGCCGACGGTTTCTGGAATGGGGACCAGGCGCATTACAGGGAGAGCCTCGTGGGTGCAGAGAAAGAACGTTTGTTTTATGTGATCGAGGGGGACGGGGCGCTGTGGGGGGCGCGTGTGTCGCCGCAGGAGACAACGGTGCTCAGCGAGCGCAGGGGCAAGGAATCGCGTGTGTGGCTTGGTTACGGAAATGATTTTTACCAGGGGACGTTCAACAGCCCCTCGGATACGGGCGGGTTCATGGCGTACCAGACGGGCGGGTTATGGGGTGCCGACGGTTTTTGGAATGGGGACCAGGGGCATTACGTCGAGAGTCTGGCGGGCGGTGACATAAAACGTTTGTTTTATGTGAAGAAAGCGGATGGGGCGCTCTTGGGGATCCAGGCACAGAAGACCGCCGGCCTGTGGGAAATCGACGGGCTGTTGAACGGGGGCGAACTGCACTACCGCGAGATGATGCTCGACGGACGCAAGGATATGGAACTTGAGCTGGTCCGCAAGGATGGCACAACGACGGTGGTTGGGCGGGATGATGTGACGGCGATCGCGCACGGGAATATGGACAGGGTTTTTCATGTTCTCAAGACGGATTTTAATACGGATTTGAGTTTCGACACATCATTTTCCGGAGGGGATGTCAGTTTTTCACAGGCGGATCGTCTTTTGTCCGCGCATGTGCAAGGGCATGCGATCAGCCTGAATTTGGGAAGTTCACCGTTTCTCCTTTATGATTCTCCGGGCGGAAATATGCATTTCAAACTTGCGCCGCGCGATCACGGGGTTGATCTGGCTCAGGCCTATTATCGGGACGCCGGCCTTGTCCTTAATCTTGACAATACCTTTATCAATTATGATGCGCGGGCATCGGTGCTGGGGCTTTACGGCCGCGGCAATTATCTTGTCAAGGTCGCTATGTCCCCGGAAGATCAGCTCCGTGCCCAGGCGGGCAGCATCTATGATGCCATCCGTTCGGGGGATATGCAGATCCCTTCGGCAGACACACTCATCCGTACCCATATCCAGCAGGTCACGATCAATTTCCGCGAGATATCCAGCGGGGGGTATGTGGCTTTTTCGGACCCAGCCTGGAACAGCCTGATGACATCGTTGGCGTGGGATGTGCCCGAGGGGACATTGAGCGGGGATGATGTGGCGCGTGTGGTGGGGGCGCAGGATCGCAACGGTGAATTGTACGCGACGCTCAATGGGCTTTTGGGAGAAAATCCCGGAGCGTCCCTGACACGCGTTGAAAAGAGCCTGTCTTTTGAGCTGGCGAATTCCATTATGGCGCCCGATGGTGCGTCGGCGCTCAAGCCCCTGGGCGTGACATCGCTGGCGGGCAGCACGTCGATGTCGTTTACGCCATTTTTGGGTTCAGCTTCTTCCGCCTCGGGCCGGGCCTTCAGCAGTTTTAGCGCCGGGCAGGTCGATATCGCCATTCCCGGGATGGTCCCTTACGGCCGTACCTTGTTGACGAGCACCGCGTATGCCGAGCGGTATGCCATGCATTTGAAGGAAGATTTCCTGGGCGGCGGCGGATCGATGGTGTCCACCGGCATGCTGTTATATGCCTATCGTTTCCCGGGGGCCCTCAATTTGTCCCTGCAGGACGGTTTTTCCCGCCGCTTTTCCACGCATATGCCGGTGGGAGGGGTTTCGTTTGGACTGGACAATACATCAACGGGCGGCACCGTGATCCCGGGGATGATGCTTTCCAGCGAGGTGCGCGATGAGGATGGACGCTGGCATCTTTCCTACAAGTCCCTGCCGTATCTTCCTGTCACGGTAGATCAATCGATGGCTGTTTCCCTGGGCACAGGGCAGGATGTCTTTTCCAGGATGAGCTCTCTGGGTTGGACGGATGATATCCGTGGCGGGGTTAAAGGCGCACTGGGCGGCCAGGAGGCGGCCTTCGATGCGGGCAGGGATGTCAACGGATACTTGTTTGCCGCCCCTTCCCTGACGTTCATGGATCGCTGGACGGTGGGTGTTGAGACCCGCGGCAGAGACGTACAGTCCCCGGAGCTGATGACATACCATACGGGGTTGAAGACGGGTGTTATCGACCCGACGCTCTTCTGGGAAAAGAATACCTCAACATTGACGGATACCTATGGGCTCAGCTTTGACCGCGCGTCAGGCAAGAATAAGTATAATGTGTCCACGGGGCTGACCACATGGGACAATAACGGGCTGAGTCAGGTTGTGGAGCACTATGTCTCCGTCGGCCTCAGCCTCAATGACCGCCTGGTCCATACGCAGGGCGTTGCCTTAAACGAGATAGAGCAGTCCGTCCGCTGGGCTACCAGTTCCAGCCTTGGCCTGGATAAAGACGGCGACCGCCGGGTTGTTCTGGAGACAGGCCTCGTCCGCGGCAACGTGCCTGAAGGGGAGGTTTTGTTGAGAATGGAAATGGCCTTTTAATTTTTCATTGGCATCCCGCGTTTCCCGTATGCTATATTTGCCACATGACTAAAGACAAAAAATACATTCTGGTGACAGGCGGCGCTGGTTATATTGGCGGCCATATGGCCGGGCTTCTTCTCGATGCCGGGTATCGGGTGGTTATTTTCGACAATCTTTCCACAGGTGTCAGGCCATGGATCGCCAAGGGGGCCAAATTCATCAAGGGCGATTTGTGTACACCGCAGGATTGCCACAAGCCGTTTAACCAGTATCCTATCGGGGCGGTCATCCATTTCGCGGCCAAGATCGTGGTTCCCGAGTCTGTCAGTCAGCCGGTCATGTATTATGCCAACAATGTCGGCGGCACGCTCAATCTTCTCAAGGCCATGACGGCCCACAAGGTCAGGCGTATCGTATTCTCGTCGACAGCCGCGATCTACGGTGATCCCAGGCAGGTTCCGGTCGATGAGACGGCGCCCGCAGCGCCCACGAATTCTTATGGTGCTTCCAAATACATGGTGGAGCAGATCCTGCAGGATTCCGCCAAAGCGGATCTTCTTGATTTTATCGTGCTCCGGTATTTTAACGTCGCAGGCTGGGACACGCGCCGCGCCTGGCCGGCCAAGGGCCGTCCGGTGCCCACCCATCTTGTTTCCAATGCCATGAAAGCCCTGCGCGGCGGCGGAGAGATGACCGTCTGCGGCACGGATTACAAAACCCCCGACGGGACCGGTGTGCGTGATTTTATTCATGTGCTGGATCTGTGCCAGGCGCATTTTCTGGCGCTCAAGGCGTTCAACAAGGGCATCAAGAATGAGGTCTTCAATCTTGGCAATGGCAATGGGTTCTCCGTGATGGAGGTGATCAAGACCGCGTCCCAGGCCGCTGGCAAGCCCGTTCCTTACCGTACAGGTCCGCGCCGTCCCGGCGATGTGACCACGATCGTCGCCTCTTCCGCGAAAGCCCGCAAGGTTTTGGGATGGAAGCCGGTCCACGATCTTCAAGCCATTCTCCAAAGCGAGTGGGCGAGAAAAATTTGATGCCTGATTTTTTTATTTCTGCAGTTTGATAATCCGTTGTCAGGGCGCACGGATTGTGATATTTTCATATGTCGGATCGTTATACAGGGAAGGATGTTATGGATAAAAAACGCGTAGCCAGGCCGTGGGGTTTTTATACGGTCCTTAATGTCGGCAAGGGCTTTAAGGTCAAAGTGGTCGAGGTCCTCCCTGGGCAGCGTCTGAGCCTTCAGCGCCACAAGCATCGCAGCGAGCACTGGGTGGTTGTGAGCGGGACGGCCATGATCATCAACGGCCGTAACACTCTTTTTCTTGAACCCAACGAGAGTACCTATATCCCCAAGGTCACGATTCACCGCCTGGAAAATCCCGAGAAGCGCAAAATCCTCAAGATCATTGAGGTCCAATGCGGCGAATATACCGGGGAAGACGATATCGAACGCCTCAATGATGACCATGGCCGGGCCGTTGGCAAGCGTTGAGCCGGCGGACTTCTGCAAAAGGAGAATTATGAAACGAGCGTTGATCACAGGCGTCACCGGACAGGACGGTGCCTATCTTTCCGAATTACTGCTGGCCAAAGGGTATGAGGTTCACGGCATCAAGCGCCGCAGCTCGTTGTTCAACACCCATCGCGTGGACCATCTTTACCTTGATCCGCACGAGAAAGGGGTCCGGTTCAAACTGCATTACGGCGACATGACGGATGCCACCAATTTGATCCGTATCATCCAGGAAGTTCAGCCGGATGAGATTTATAACCTCGCGGCCCAGTCGCATGTGCAGGTGTCTTTTGAAACGCCCGAGTATACCGCCAATTCCGACGCATTGGGCACCCTGCGCATCCTCGAGGCGATCCGCATCCTCAAGCTCGACAAAAAAACTAAATTTTACCAGGCATCGACATCCGAACTTTACGGCAAGGTCCAGGAAACGCCCCAGAAAGAGACGACGCCTTTTTATCCCCGCAGTCCTTATGCGGCCGCCAAGTTATACGCTTACTGGATCACGGTGAATTATCGTGAGAGTTACAATCTTTTTGCCTGTAACGGGATTTTGTTCAATCACGAATCGCCTTTGCGCGGCGAAACCTTTGTGACCCGCAAGATCACCCGTGCGGCGGCGCGCATCAAGCTTGGCCTCCAGAAAAAGATTTATTTGGGCAACCTTAATTCCAAGCGCGACTGGGGCCATGCGAAAGATTACGTCGAGGGGATGTGGCGCATCCTCCAGCACGGGATTGCCGATGATTTTGTGCTGGCCACAGGGAAAACCTGTGCTGTCCGCGAATTTGTGGACCTGGCTTTCAAGGAATTGGGGATCAATATTTCATGGCAGGGGGAAGGGGTCGCGGAAAAAGGGATTAATACGGCCAACGGCGAGGTGGTGGTGGAAGTCGATCCGCGTTATTTCCGTCCTACTGAAGTCGACCTTCTGCTGGGGGATCCTTCCAAGGCGAAAAAGGAACTTGGGTGGGAACCGCAATATTCCCTGGCTGAATTAGTCAAGGAAATGGTGGCAGCGGACGTCAGCGACGCTAAAAAGGAGATCTTCCTGAAAAGTGAAGGCTTCAGGACGATGAATTTTCATGAATAAATCGGCGCGCATCTTCGTGGCGGGGCATCGCGGCATGGTCGGCTCGGCCATTTGCCGCCGGCTGCAGGCGGAAGGCTATGACCAGGTCATGGTTCGCACACATCGTGAACTTGATCTGACGTGCCAGAAAGCGGCGGAAGACTTTTTTGACCTGGAACGCCCGGAATACGTCTTCCTGGGTGCGGCCAAGGTGGGCGGGATACTTGCCAACAGCACGTATACCGCGGATTTTATTTATAAGAATATCATGATCGCGGCCAACACCATCCAGGCAAGTTACAAGTTCGGCGTCCGTAAATTGCTGAATCTGGGTTCGACCTGCATTTACCCCAAGCTGGCGCCTCAGCCGCTCAAGGAAGAATATCTTTTGACAGGGCCGCTTGAGCCGACCAACGAGCCGTATGCCGTGGCCAAGATCGCGGCCATTAAAATGTGCCGTTATTACAATGAGCAGTATAAAACCGATTTTATGTCCGTGATGCCGACGAATCTTTACGGGCAAAACGATAATTATGACCTGGCGTCATCGCATCTTCTTCCTGCTTTTATCCGCAAGTTTCATTTGGCCCGCTTGTTGCGCCGTGGCGATCTTGATGCGGTCCGGGAAGATTTCAAACGGCACGGAGCGCTTGCGGTGGGCAGTGTTGCCGCCGACGATGTTGCCGGTGCGCTCAAAGCCATAGGCGTCACGGGGGAAAGACTGGCCTTGTGGGGCAGCGGGTCGCCTTACCGTGAACTTCTTTATGCGGACGATCTGGCGGAAGCGTGTGTGCTCTTGATGCGCACGCACTCTGCCGGCGAGATCGGGGAGTTTGTCAATATCGGTTCAGGTATGGATATGCAGATCCAAGATATTGCCATGCTCGTCAAAGAGATTGTAGGATTTGAAGGTGAGGTCAGCTGGGATCCTTCCAAGCCGGAGGGGACGCCCAAGAAACTCACCGATGTGACCCGCATCAATGCCCTCGGTTGGAAAGCCCGCACAGGATTGCGCGAGGGGATTGCCCTCGCTTATAAGGATTATCTTGCGCGGTAACCGTTGATTTCTTGCTCAAACCTGCCGTACCATTCAAGACACGTTGACGTATTCAACACTGTGATTTTACCGCCCCGGAACGTGATAATCAGGTGCCCTTGACTTCTGTCAGGAAATGTTCCATACTTCCACTCTATTAATCAGTTTTAGGCGATTTTATATGAATTGGAAGGATTTTGTAGTATTATGACATTGTCTGAGAAGAAGAATGATGAAAAGTTTCTTACAGCGTCACAAGCTGCTGAATTGCTTAATGTTAGCATATCAACATTGAAGAAATTTATCCATTCCGGAAAAATCAAGGCTCTCAAGACGCCTGGGGGACATTATCGTGTCCTTCGGAAGGATCTGCTTGAGAATTTATATAGTTAATTGTATGTTTTTCAACGTTGGAGTGACAAAGTCATGATGAAAAAATACTTGAGAGTCGTTTGGGGGGTTATCGCTGTGACGGGAATTACGCCTTCTTTGGCGCATGCCGGGACATGGAATAATGTGGAGATCACGCCCCGGGTGTCTTTGATAGAAGTTTACGATGATAATGTGACCTTTGCGCATGTGGATCCTGTTCATGACAGCCGCAGTGACCTTTCTTTGGGGCTGAATCTTGATCGTGAAGGCAAAGATTATAATTTCAACATCGATGGCCTGGTTATGCGGCAGATGTTCATGCGCAACAGTTCTTTTGATAACACCATCGAGAATTTCAAGGCTGATTATTCCCTGGAGCTTTCAAAATATGACCAGGTCACATCTTCGGATACATTCTTTCATGGTGAGGATCCTGCCAGTTTCGCGGATGCCTTTGGGCGCAGCGGGGGGCGTTATAGTACGTATCATAATTCTTATAACCTGGGTTACCGTCACGCCATGAACGAAACTTCTTTCTGGGATCTGCGTTATATCAATGACCTGACTGATTTTTCCAGGGCGGGCATGAGTGATTCTGTCCTTAACGGGTTTAGCGGGGATGTGGGGTATGAATTCAATTCAAAAGTGACCATGAAAATGAACTATGGTTATAATTTGAGGAAATTCTATCCGGGGAAGTCCGCGACGGAGAACGCGGTATCGACCTTGTGGCGGTATTCTTTCAGCAAACAATTGTACCTTGATGCCGAGACAGGCCTTGACCTCATTCATGCGTATGACGGCAAGGATTTTGTCAAGCCCATGTACCGCCTGGGGTTGGTCAATGATGTCAATGCGACAACCCGTACGTCGTTGACCATGCTCGACAAACGGTGCACGACCATCGCGTATGCGCAGGACCTTTGGGATGAATGGCGTGTCACGGCGGATATTACCAAGGAACTTACCAATACCATACGGGGCGTGGTATCCGCTTTTTATGGCAAAGGCGAATATGTGGCGGCGAATACAAGCTCCAGGTTCACCGGGATGGATGTCGGTATCGTTTACGAGCTTACACGCAAGGCAGAGCTGAACCTGCATTATTCCTATATCCAGGATGATGCCTCGACGCCCGGCATGGGGTACATCAAGAATGCTGTTTCCGTTGGTGTAAATATCAAATTTTAACGCGTAGCAGCAGAAAACTGAAGGTTGTTTTATGTTGAAACAGCATACATTACTTTATCGCAGATTGTTGATGGCCGCGGATATTTCCGTTGTGGTGGGGTCCTTCCTGCTCACCTACCATATCCGCAAGGGCATTGAGGGCTTTTACCCTCTGGAGGCCTGCCTCTGGATACTGCCGACCATCGTGATCCTGTGGATTGGGCTCATGTATTTCGCAGGGATGTATCATTCACTGCGTTTCAAGAGCATAGGGCAGGTGTTATGGGCCATTTGCCATGTCGCTGTGGTCGCATTCCTGATCTTCGGCGCCCTGGTGTTCGTTCTCAATCTGCCGTATGTCAGCCGTTCTTTTATTGTTTTTATCTTTATTTTCACCACGCAGGCGTTCATGTTCGAACGTGTCGTGCTGGATCTTTTATTCCGTTATATCCGTAAAAAAGGGTTCAATTACCGCAATGTTCTTATTGTGGGGACCGGCCCGCGGGCCAGGAAATTTATCAGCCAGGTGGAACTGCACCGGGAGTTCGGGTTCAAGATTATCGGGCTCGTGGACGATGAACTTGAGGGCAGCATGGAAGAAATGTCCGGATACAAGGTTATCGGATATTTGAAAGATATCCCCGAGATCATCCGTCAGAATGCCATTGATTATGTGGTCTTTATTGTGCCCCGCAACTGGCTGGGGCGTATTGAAGAACCGATCCTTTATTGCGAAACCGTGGGGGTGTCGGCCAGTGTGGCGGTCGATCTTTTTGACCTGCAGTTCACCACGGGCAAGGAAAGCCATCTTTTCGGTGTCCCGCTGTTGACGTTTGAAAGCACGAGCGACAAGGTCGGACAGCTTTGCTGTAAACGGATCATGGATATTCTTCTTTCCGGGGCGGCGCTGGTCCTTTTGTTTCCCTTGTTTGCGGTGGTGGCGGTTTTCACCAAAATGACGTCCAAAGGGCCGGTGTTCTTCACGCAGATCCGCAGCGGTCTGAATGGCCGTCATTTCAAGCTTTACAAATTCCGTACCATGGTCGTTGATGCCGAAGCCCGTCTGGCAAGCCTTCAGCACCTTAATGAAATGAAGGGGCCGGTATTCAAGATCGAAAAAGACCCGCGCATTACATTTGTGGGGAAATATTTACGGAAGTTCAGCATTGATGAATTGCCCCAGCTATGGAATGTGTTCAAGGGCGAGATGAGCCTGGTGGGGCCGCGGCCGCCGCTTCCCAAGGAAGTGGCCCAGTATGACCATTGGCAAAGGCGCCGGCTTAGTATGCGCCCGGGGATCACCTGCATCTGGCAGGTGAGCGGACGCAACGGCATCACGGATTTTGTCAAGTGGATGAAACTTGATCTGGATTACATTGATCACTGGTCATTATGGCTGGATATCATGATCCTGCTCAAGACGATCCCGGTTGTGATCATCGCCAAAGGCGCCAAATAAAGCGCGAGGCTGGTTTTAAGCAGGGATAAATAAATCGGAGCACCGAATAATCGTGTGCCTTATCACATTGGAGGAAGAATGAGAAGGTTTTCTTTGTTCAGGTTTGTTGCGTTAGCGCTTCCTGTCTTTTCGATCCTGGCGCTTGACGTCAAGGCCGGGGGGCAGGCGTTTGCGGATCCTGCGCCGGTCTTGGAAAGAGACGATGCGTCCAAAAGGGATATTCCCTGTGTCGATCAGTCGACGCCTGTAGGCGACTATACTGTCGGCGTCGAGGATATCATGGAGATCAGCATTCTCAAGCCTGAAGCCCTGACCAATATCGTGAGTGTTTCGCCCGACGGATCGATCACGTTTCCTTATGTGGGAAATATTGTGGTCAAGGGCAGGACCATTGCCCAGGTGCAGGAAGAATTTCAGACCCGTCTGGCCGATGGGTATATGAAGTATCCCGTTGTTTCGGTATCTTTGAAGGAATCCCGCAGCCGCAAGTTCTTTGTTTACGGGGAAGTCTTGAAGCCGGGATCTTATCCGATCGAAGAAAGCACCTCGGTCCTGAAAGCGATTTCTATGGCGGGGGGATTCACGCGCTTTGGTTCCTCAAGCCGGGTCAAGGTTCTTCGGCCGAGAAAGAATGGATCGGGATACAATCCGATCAAGGTTAATATTACGGCGGTGATGGACGGGGATTGCAACCAGGATATTCTGCTGCGCCAGGGCGATATCGTCATCATATCCGAAGGCGTATTTTGATCCAGGGGTTATGGGGCTATGAAATTTCCTGTCAAAAGTATTCTGGGCGGCATTTTCGGCAATAGCGTTGTCGGCGGCGTTCTGCGTTTCATGAATTCCGGCCTGTTGAGGGTGATCTACTATCATCGTGTTGCCAGGAAAGGGGAATGCCTGCAGGTCCAGGATCTCAACATGTTCGTCGACGAGGATCAGTTCGCCCGTCAGATGACCCTGTTGCAGAAGAGTTTTAGTCCTGTCAGCGAAGGTGACATCATGAGCGCCCTTGAAGGGGGCAAGAAGCTGCCGCCCAACCCCGTTTGGGTGACCTTCGACGATGGTTTTAAGGATAATTTTATCCTGGCATATCCGATCCTTAAAGAACACCGGATACCGGCGACATTCTTTGTGACGACAGGTTATGTGAACAGGACGCATTTTCCCTGTGATGAATGCCTGTTTAACGCATTTCAACGGACAAACCTGGCGCATTTTATTTTTCAGATTGGCGGCCAGACGCATACCTTTGACCTCAGCCGGAATGGATCAAGGATGTCCGAAGCGCTCAGGTGCGTCGGGCTTTTGAGAGATAAAAATCTGCTGGATGGGGCCCATGTGACACGCCTGTTTGATGCCCTGGGGGTCGATGGGGAACAGGTCAGGCCGTTATTCATGAGCTGGGACGATATCCTGACGCTGAGCCAGGATGGTTTTTCCATAGGGGCGCATACCGTGACGCATCCGTCCATGGCGTTCTTGTCGGAACAAGATACGCTCGATGAGGTCGGGGTGTCCAAGAGCGAGATTGAGACGCATATCGGCCGGCCTGTGTATTCTTTCGCGTATCCTTTCGGAAAAAAGAAGCAATACGCGGTTCACAGGAGCGATGCGGTTTTGGCGAAGCTGGGGATCCGTCTGGCGGTGACGACCGAAGGCGGCGCGAATTCCCTGAGGCTGCTTGATCGGTTTCAGTTGAAAAGGTTCGGTACCAGCCGTAATGATCCATTAAGTTTTTTTCAATGCAAGGTCATTAGCAGCGGGGGTTGGCAGGTATCGCATTAGTGCGGTGGATTTAGGTGCTTTATTATCGGGTTGTAGGTGCTATTCAGGGCAAAAGGAGATAAAGTTATGGATTCGATGCCAGGCGCAAAAAACAATGCGGCGATGTCCACTTTCCGAGATTATGTGAGGGTCCTTTTTCTTCGCAAGGATACCCTGATGGTGTCTATGGCAGCGGTGCTGTTCTCGACGGTGATCGGGGCCATGTTGATGACACCTTTGTATGAGGCGCGCGTCAAGCTGTTGATATCCGGTGAAAAGCAGGTGCAGTCGCCCTATTATCGCGATATTTTCGATGAGCGGAATGTCGAGAAATCCATTACTCAGAGTGAGATCGTTATTTCCGAGCCGGTCCTGACACGGGCTGTCCGGGCCCTGGCCCTCCAGCAGCGGCAGTACGATTATGAAAAGAAATATGCGACCCCGTTAAAGAAATGGGTGATCGAGACACAGCATGCCGTTGATGAAGCCTTGGCGGACAAGGGCAAGGCCTCCACCCTGGACGGCGAGCAGGCGGCGATTCGTGGCGCGGTTGATGACCTGCGCGGCCGCATCAAGGTCCTGCCTGTGCGCGACACCAACCTTTTTGTCATCAAGGTGCGCGACCTGGACCCCCGGGAAGTGGCGCTCACGGCGAATATCGTGAGCCGTTCCTATATTATTTTCGACCTTGAGCAGCAGCTTGCCGAGCTGACCCTCAAATATGGCAACAAGCATCCGTCGGTCATCCAGTTAAGCGATGCGATCAATCAAATGGCCAAGAACCTTAATGAGGCTTCTGTATCGAACATCGATGCCATCGGGCCGGCCAGCGTCAAGATCATCGAGCAGGCCGAGATTCCTCTCAGGCCCATGAAGCCGACGAAATCGATCCTGCTGGTGCTGGGTTTTATTTTGAGCATCTTTTTCGGCATTACGTTTGCGTTTATGTCCGAGTACATGGATCCCACATTCCGCTCGCCTGCGCAAATCGAGGCCGAGCTTGGCCTGCCGGTCCTGGGGTCCTTGCTGCGGACAAAAAAGCGTGAAGGCAAGCTGGTGCGCACCTATCCCACGGCGGACAGGCGTACGCGGTTGTACCAGTTGTTGTGCGATCAGCTCTATCTGCTCATGAAAGACAAGGGGATCAAGTCAGTCCTTGTGGTGGCGGCTGACGGCGGTGAAAAACCTTCCGATATCATGGCCAATCTGGGTGCTTTTCTGGCTGAGCGCGCGGATTGCCAGGTGCTTCTGGTGGATGCCAATTTGCGGCATCCCTCGATACATAACGTCTTTAATGTAGAGAATACCAAGGGCTTTGCGGATGTCATTGAGGGCCGGAGTGCCGTGAAGGATGTTGTCCAGGAAGTGGGCAAGGGTCTTCATCTTATTGTGGCCGGGAATTCGGAATTGAATCCGGCGCTTCTTCTGGATTCTCCGAAAGTTGTTGAAACGGTTGCGGACGTATTGAAGCGGTTCCGTGTTGTTCTGCTGGACGGCCCAGATCTGACACGTTACCGGGATTCTCTCAGCCTGGCGTCTCTGGCCGATGCGGTCGTTGTTATTGTGAATGAAGGCGAGGCCAGACGGTATGTGGTGAAATCCATTCTCCAGCCCCTGGTGGACAGGAAAGTCAATATCCTGGGTATCATTATGAATAACCGCACGTTTCCGATCCCTCACTTTGTTTATGAAAAGGTGTAAGCTGATCGTTGCGTTGCTGCAAAATCTGGGTTTATGACGGGAAGGTTAAGCATGCTGGGTCAAAAAACATCGTCGCGGAAGCTTTTCACGAATTCGGTCTATAACACGGCTTCCTGGTTTGTGATCGTCCTGGTGGGGATCGTTTTCACCCCGTATATCGTCAGGAAACTCACGGTCGAGGGTTATGGCGTTTATGCGCTTTTGACAGGGCTCATCGGCTATTACGGCCTGCTTGACCTGGGGCTCGGGGAAGGGATCACCAAATTCGTTTCCGAATGCAAGGCCAAGGGCGACGTCACCGGGGTGGTGAAATCGATCAATGCGGCACTCCAGGTCCAGATGTTTTTCGGTGTCATTGGTTCGACGGTCCTCATTATATTCGCCGAATGGATACTGGGCTGGCTGAAGGTGTCCCCGGGTTTTTCATCTCCGGCGAAGATCGGGCTGTACCTGATCGCCGTCGGTTTTTTGTTCACCATGTTGTCGGGGACCTATGTTTCCGCGTTAAAGGGGCTGCAGAGTTACGATATGGTCAGCAAGATCAACATGGGGATGAACATTGCCCTGAATGTGTTGATCGTGGCTTACCTGGCTTTTGGCGGGGGGCTGGTCGAAGTTGTCGCCTTGTCGGTCCTCTATGCGGCGGTATCTTTTTATCTTTCTTTCAGGATCCTGGTCAAGCTCTTCCCGGCGTACAGGTTTTCATTCGACTTTGACCGGCAGTATTTCACGCGCCTTTTTCATTTCAGCGGTTTTCTGTTCCTTTCCAGGATCTCGACTGTTTTTAACACCTATATCGTCCGCTTTGTCATTGCTTTCTACCTGGGGCCGGCCATGGTTACTTTTTATTTTATCCCTTCCCGTGTGTCGCAGATATTCGGAGGGCTTTTAAGCAGTGTGTTCAATGTGGTTTTCCCCTTTGCCAGCGAGCTTGGGGCCAACAACGAGATCGACAAGTTGCGTAAAATATTCACGCATGGCTCCCGCTGGTTCGCGGCGATCGCCGTGCCGTTGTTTCTGATGACCGCGGTCTTTTCCAAGACGATCCTGCATTTATGGATGGGGCAGGAGTTCGCCGAGAAAGGCTGGGTGGTTCTGATGGTGCTGTCCTTCGGGGCGATCATTGGCTCGATATCGACGGTCCCCAATCTTGTGACCATGGGGCTGGGCTATTCGAAGGTGATCAGCGTGTTCAGTCTTTTTACCGTGCTGTGCTATGTGATCCTGGTACCGCTGTTGACCAAGTTCTTCGGGATCGTCGGGGCGGCATGGGCGATCTTTTTTGCGCAGATCCCCGGGCTTTTTCTGATCATCTATGAAGCCCGGGTCATTATGGGGCTGAATGTGTTCGAGTATTTCCGTGAATCTCTGGGCTTTCATCTTGTTCCCTGTATCGGTGCGATCGTTTTTGTGTCCCTGACCGCGAAAAATCCGATGCTTTACGGGAATGCGTGGATCTTCGGGTGCGTTGCGGTCATGGTAATATATTTCGGCGCGATGGCCTTATCGGGATGGCTCCCGGTCGGCGAAGTCCTGCGCCGGGTGAAAGGAAAAACATGATTCCGGATTTTTTTAAGAGGAAGATATCGGCGGTAAGGCAGAAACTGTATGACTGGCGGGGGCATCCGCCTGTGTATAACGCCAACAAGGCCGATGAGCGCAAGTTCAGCCAAAGAGCCCTGCTGATCTACCTTTCTTCAGCCTATGCGCTCGATGAGAAGAATCCGCTTTTTTATACGCATCAGAATTTCAAGCAGTGCCGGCAGATCGCGGCGGTCCTGGGCGAGCTCGGGTTCATTGTGGATGTGATCGATATCACCGATGAGCGTTTTGTGCCTGCGCGGGAGTATGACCTGGTGATCAGCCATCGTGTGCGTCATAAGTATGACCCGTCTTTGTACGGCAAAAACGCGATCAAGGCCTATCTCGCCACCGGGATGCACCATGTGGTCCATAACCGCAATGTCATGCGCCGGCATGAAGAGCTGTTCAAGCGCCGCGGCGTCCGGCTCGATGCCCGCAAACTGAACGACGAGCTGATGCCTTACGTCGACAAGGTCGATGCCATCATCGGATTCGGGAATGAATACGTCATGCGTTCATGGAAAGACGGGTATGACAAGTTTGTTTACGGGTTCAACAATTACGGATTCAAGAACACGAAGTTTATCTGCGATGACAAGGATTTTTCGAGGGCGCGCAAGGGGTTTCTTTTCTTCGCCAGCCGTACCCAGGTCAGGAAGGGACTGGATCTTCTGCTGGAATTTTTCCCCCGCCATCCTGACCTGCAGCTTTACATTTGCAGCGCTTATCAGGAGGAGAAGCCTTTCTGTGAGCTGTATCACAAGGAACTTTTCGAGACGCCTAATATTTCGGCGCGGGGTTTTGTGCCGGTTAATTCCGATGAGTTCTATGATTTATGCCGGAAATGCGCCTATGTCATCATGCCCTCGGCTGAAGAAGGGCAGGCGGGTTCCATCGTCCAGTGCATGCATGCGGGGTTGATCCCGGTGATCACGCGGGAAACGGGCATCAATGTCGATGATTTCGGCGTGATGCTTGAGAATGACAGCATCGGGTCGATCGAAAAAAAGGTCACGGACCTTGCCCGGCTTGCACCCGAGACAGTCCAGGCCATGGCTGTCAGGACCAGGGAGATCTGTGAAAAGCAATACAGCGAAGAAGCTTTTCTGGAACGCTGGCGCAACATCCTCACGGATCTGACAGGATCCAAAAGGGGCGGGAAATGATCAAGGTATTTTACGACGGCCGTATTTATCATATTCAGCCGCGCGGCGGGGTTAACGTCGTTTTTAAGGAAATCTTCCAGCGGATCGGAAAGAGCAGGAAATTCCACTGCCTGGGCACGTTTCCCTCCAACAATATCTGCCCCGATATCGACGGGATCAGGAAGGCCGTCATCCCCAAGATCCGTCCGAACCGGATTTTCCCCCTGTTCTGGCGGCTGGTCAATGAATTTTATTTCCTGCTTTTCAGGCCGCATATTTTTCACAGCACTTTTTTCTCCGAGCCGTATTTTCCGGGGAAGGCCAAGGTTGTGCTCACGATCCATGACATGATCTTCGAGATATTCTCGGATGCCGCCTGGCTGCCATGGCAGAAAGAGTTCATCGCGCTGAAGAAAAAACTCGCCTGCAAGGCTGATGCGATCATATGCGTTTCCGAGTCGACCAAACGCGATGTCCTGCGTATTTATCCGGATATTGCCCCGGAAAAAGTTGTTGTGATCCCTCATGCCGTGGATGATTTCTTTGTCACGCCTGTCACAGAGGACCAGAAGAACAGTTTTCGCCGTGCATTCGGCCTTGTCAGGCCATATTTTCTCTATGTCGGCAGGGTCGGTGATCCGTACAAGAATTTCGATCTTTTGCTCGATGTCTATTTGAACCAGGCGTCGCTTAACAGCCGTTTTGACCTTGTTGTGGTCGGTTCGAAATTCTTCACGCCCGGCCAGCAGGCGCGCATGGCGTCCCTGGCAGGGAAGGTCCGGACGTTTTCCGATGTGAGCAATCTGGAATTGAAGCTGTTTTACGGCTGCTGCCATACTTTTGTGTATCCTTCCAAATATGAGGGCTTTGGCCTTCCGATCCTGGAGGCCATGGCGTGCGGGGTGCCGGTGGTGACGGCCAATGTGTCTTCCCTGCCTGAAGTCGGCCGGGATGCTGCCCTGTATTTCAATCCGGCTTCCGCCGAAGAACTCGGCCGCTGCCTGGAGAAGATCGCCGGTGATAATGCTTTCCGGGACGAGCTGATCCGCAAGGGATATGAAAACATAAAAGTTTTTTCCTGGGACAGTGCGGTCGTGGAGCTGGAGAAGTTGTATTTATCTTTGTCCGGGGAGCAAGATCAGGGGGGTAAATGAAATTCATCAAACTCGCCCTTCTGGCGGTTTTTTGTTCCATCACCGCTCTGGTGGGGTTGTCGTTCGTTCAAGAAGGGGCCCTGGAATCCTCACATTTCTACATAAGCCTCATCATGCGGTTCATGGTTGTATCGCTGCTTCTGCTGGTTTTCATCCTGCGCAAAAAAGAACTGCTGGTATACCTGTTTATCCTGAGTTTCCCGTTTTTGCGGATTGAATTGAGCGGGATCAGCCTGTTTAGCATATTTGCCGTGCTGCTTTTTGCTGTCTATGCGGGCGAGATTCAGGCCGTGCTGCGCGAGGTTGACTGGACGGCGTACAAAATGCCGCTTTTTTTGTTTACGGGAAGTGTCATTTTCACATCGGTGCTGGCGTCGTCCAAATCCGGCATTATGGAAAGGGTCATTTTCTTCATTTCAGTGTTCCTGGTTTTTCTCGCCTTCCGCGCCTATCTGCAAACTGCCAAGAATTTTATATATTTGTGGCGGTGCCTGGTGGCGGTCCTTCTTTTTTGTGCCGCGATTTCTGCCTGGCAGTGTGTCTTTGGCATCGGTTCGGTCAAGTTCTTCTTCAGCGACTACAACTCGAATACCGACATGTACGGTTACGCGCGAAGGATCCCCAGTGTGTTCGAGGATGCCCAGCAGGCGGGGCAGTATTTCACGATGATGGCGTTGTCGTTGTGCGGTTACAATATGCTGGTACGCCAGAAGCGTTTTTGGGGGTTGGCTTTATTCGCGCTTTCGGCGGGATGCCTGCTGTTGACCATCAGCAGGATGGCCATCATCGCGTTCTTTGTGGGCGTGCTGTGGACGGGGTTTCTCAAGAAACCGGCGGCCATGCTTTTTCTGATCGTTTTTCTGGGGTTCTTTTGTTTTGTGGTCAAGGAGCCCCTGTATAATGTCCTTCCGGCGGGGATCCAGGAGCGTTTCAGCAGTCATAATCAGGCCAGGAGCGCGGTATTCCGCGGCGCGTTGTGGCAGTATAGCCTGCCGATCATTTTCAAAAATCCGCTGGGTGTCGGCTTGGGCGGGGTGAACCTGGCCAACGCCGGGGATGAGGTCGGGGCCATGTATCCCACGCATTTCACATCCGATACAAGGAAGTTCACCCATTTCGAGAATTCGTACCTGGACCTGCTGTATTCCCTGGGCTGGGTGGGGCTGATCTCCGTGATTTGGATTTTTGTGGCATTTTTCCTGTATGCCATCCCTTATGCGCTCAAGCCGGGGGAAGGGGCCTATCTCATCCTGTATTTGCTCGCGGCCCTGCTTGGCGCCCTGATCACGCCATTGACAAGCCCGATGCTGTTCCAGACACAGAGCGCGCTGATCATGATATGTCTTATTTTGACAGTGGACTTTTTGATCCGCATGGGCGGTTCGTTTAAACTTGAGCCTGATGTTTTGGAAAAAAGATTGCGGAGTGAAGGAGTTTTGGCATGAAAGTGTCGGTTATCATGGTCTGCTACAACGCCCGGGACGTCATTGAAACGGCCCTGCGATCGGTCCAGGCACAAACCTTTTCGGATATTGAGAAGGTGGTTGTGGACGGAGGGTCTTCCGATGGCACGCAGGATATCGTGGCAGGGTATTTAAAACCCGGCGACAAATTTGTTTCGGGCAAGGACGGCGGCATTTATGACGCGATGAATAAAGGGATCGCCATGGCCACGGGGGAGGTTGTTTATTTTCTTAATGCCGACGATTCTTTTTGTGACGCCAATGTCCTGGTCGATGTCGCGGCGAAGTTCACGGTCCATGCCGGCGCTGATCTCATTTATGGACGGGTGATCTGGAAAGAGATGCCCCTCATTCCTTCCAGGTACAGGATGCCCTTTCAATTCACATCCGTCTGTGATTTCATGGATAACACGATCTGTCACCAGGCGGTTTTTGCCCGGAAGGCCTTGTTTGCGGCGATAGGCCATTTCGATTGCCAGTACAAGTATGCGGCTGATTGTGAATGGCTGTTGAAGGCGTTCAAGCATGCGCCCCGCGCCTTTTTGTTTTTCGACAGGGATATTGCCTGTTATTATTATCTGGGGCGCAGTTATCAGCAGGGTGCGCATACGGAGCAGGAAAAAAGAAGGATATTCTTCAGGCATTTTTCTTTACCGGTGTTCGGCTTTTATATCGTCCGTTACGTGTGGCTGAGGAATTTCAGGAAACTTTTATCCAGTGGAAAAAACTGATACGTCGTCGGAGGTTGTGTATGTTACTCAGTGTTGTTATTGTTGCCAAAAATGAAGAAAAGAACATTGCGCGCTGCATCGAGTCGGTGTTGGCGCACACAGCGGGCCTTGGTCCGGTCGAGGTTGTCCTGGCGGATTCCGCGTCCACGGACAATACCGTCACGATCGGCTCACGTTACCCGATCAACATTATTTCCCTGCACCCGCAGTGGCCGTTGTCACCATCCGCGGGAAGGTTCAGCGGTGTTAATAATACATCCGGCGAGTATGTGCTGATCATTGACGGCGACATGGAATTGCTGCCCGGCTGGATGGAGAAAGCGATCGATTTTCTTGTGAAACATCCCCGGGTGGTGGGGGTCGTCGGCAGGCATGTCGATATCGCGGTTTCTCCCGATGGCATAGGCCATGTTGTTAACCCGCGCAAGCCCGGGGAGATCGGCCGGGCGTACAAGACAGACCATGTTTATTGCTCATCGGTCTTCAGGCGCAAGGAATTGCTGGAAGCCGGGAATTTCCAGCCTTTCCTGAGGGCCGAGGAAGAAGCCGAGTGTTCTTGCAGGCTTATCCTTAACGGCGGCGAGTTGTGGCATCTTCCGGATGATTCCGTGAAGCATTACGCCATCCCCAGGAGGACCCTGCAGGAATCGTTCCGCCGGTTCAACAGGGGTTTCCTGCACGGGATCGGGGATATGTTCACCTGGTGTTTCTGGAAAGGCTATTATCCTGTCCTCTGGCAGAAGTGCAGGGTGTATTTTATCCTTATCGCCTCGATCTTCTGTTCTATCGTTGGGTTTACCATGATGCATGGCGCCTTGGGCGGCATCGGTTTCCTGCTGGCCGGGGCGCCGGCATGGTTTTGGGTATTGATGATGCTGAAGAAAAAGAGCATTACGGATGGCACCTTGAGCATGGTGAATATCACCGCCATTTCTTACAGTATCATGTTGGCGCTCTTTCGCAGGGTCCCCGAGATCAACACCTATCCTACGGATGTGATCTGGGTGAAGAAGGTTGTGTAACGGAGCGCAACATGGCGTTGGGCCTTATAAATAGAGTGTTGGGAGATCGGATCGGATGAAGATCGCGGTTGTAGACCCTATTACCAGGACGCCCTTGTCGTATTTCAAGATCCCCCGGATCAAGACTAACGACGGGATCATGATCTTCAAACTGGCAGAATTCCTGGCGGGGCGCGGGCATGAAGTGGATCTGTTCATTTCGGATGCCTATCAACCGCAGGAACCGGATCGTGTGGCCCCGGGTGTCCGCTGTATTTATTTGCCGACGCGCCTGAAGCGGATATTCCTGCCGTCGTTGCTGCCGTTCCTTCCTGGTCTTTTTACGGCGTTGAAAAAAGGCGATTATGACAGTGTGGTATCGGCTGAAGCTTTTCAGTTCACCACGTTCCTGGCGGCACTGGCCAAATGTTTCTCCAGGAAGAAATTCAGGCTCCTGGTGTGGCAGGAGCTGGCCCGGCATCAGCGTTTTTGCAAAGAATTACCGTCACGTTTTTTTTATGCCGTCATATTGAAAGGCATGATCGAGGGGCAGATAGATCTTTATGTGCCCCGGGGGGCTTTGGCCAGGAAATTCCTCCTGGATCTTGGCCTTCCTCCGGCCAAGGTCACAGCCCCCATACCGCACGGGATCGACCGTGCGGTATTTTTTCCTGACAAGGATGTTGTGCGGGGTAATTATATTTTTTCTCCTTCCCGGCTGGTCCAGGCGAAGGGTATTGATATCCTTCTGCAGGCTTTTGCCATGGTGCACCAGGAAAGAGGAGACCTGCGGCTTGTCATCCAGGGTGAAGGGCTCCTGTTGGCGGAATACCAAGGGCTGGCACGGGGCTTGGGTGTCGGGTCGCATGTTGTTTTTGATACCGCCAGGATTCCCCATGCCCAGATGCGTGAACGGTATCAACATGCCCTGCTGAGCGTGTTTTCATCCAGGAATGACCTGATGTTCTTCTCCGTGATGGAAAGCGTGGCTTGCGGCACCCCGGTGATCTTGTCCACGGGGGCGGATATTCATTTTGATTTCATGGATAATAAAGGCGGCCGTGTTTTTCCTTCCGGCGATCCTGCCAGTCTGGCGCAGGTCATCTTGTCCCTGCTGAAGGACAAGGATCTTCTGCGGCGCACCGTTGAGGAGAGCATCGTCAAGTCCCGTGAATATTTCAATGATACCGTGTACGAACGACTGAACCAGTTGTTGGTGGGTCTTAATGTCGGGAAGGATGTTAACGTATGAAAGTCCTTTTGATCAACAAATTCCTTTATCCCAAAGGCGGCGATGCGATCTGCACGCTGGCTACCGGGGCCCTTCTGCGCCGCTATGGCCATGCGGTCACCTTTTGGGGCATGAAGCATCCTTTGAATCCAGCGTATCCGCATCAGGATACGTTCATTGACAACATGGACCTTAACACTGCCTCGGGGGGCCTCAAGCAGTTAGATATTGCCGGAAAGATCCTTTATTCTTTCGAGGCCAAAGAGAAGCTTGAGGCGTTACTCCGCCGGGACGGGCGGCCTGACATCGTGCATTTGAACAATTTTGCCCATCAGATATCGCCGTCCATCCTTCATGTCCTTAAGAAACACAAGATCCCGGCTGTCATGACCATGCATGATTTCAAGATGGTTTGCGCCCCCCATTCCCTGTTCTCTAAGGGAAAGGTCTGCACCAAATGTGCAGGGGGACATTATTATCATTGTTTTCAGGAACAATGCGTCAAGACATCTCGTGCGAAGAGCCTTTTAAGCACGGTGGAAATGTACCTGCATCATCGGCTCATGCACATTTACGATTATATCCATACGTTCATCGCGCCGAGCCTGTTCATGAAGCAGGCGCTGGAAGGGATGGGCTTTCGCGGGAAGATGGCGCATATTCCAAATTTTATCGATTTCACCCAGTTTGAGCCGCGGTTTGATGCCGTTGAGCGATCGATCGTTTTTTTTGGACGTTTATCCAAAGAGAAGGGCGCGGCGACACTGATCGAGGCCGCGGGAGGGCTGGATGTGCAGGTCAAGATCATTGGGGATGGGGGGCAGAAGCCGGAACTGGAGGCCCTGATCCGGCAAAAAGGTATAAATAACGTGTCTTTCCTGGGATATTTGTCCGGAGATGTGCTGCGTCATGAGATCAAGAACTCCCTTTTTGTGATGGTCCCCTCCGAAGTGCCCGAGAATAATCCTTTGTCGGTCCTTGAAGCGTTCGCCCTGGGCAAGCCCGTACTGGGGGCCCGTATCGGCGGTATACCGGAACTGATCCAGGAAGGCGAAACAGGCATGACCTTTCAAGCCGGCAATGCCCTGGACATGCGCCAGAAGATCCTGCAGATGCTGGGGGATACCCCTTCTGTGACGCGCATGGGGCAGAATGCCAGACGTTTTGTGGAAGATAATTTTAGTGCTGAAACATATTACGCTAAACTCCAGGCTGTTTATGCACAGGCCATGGGGACCCCGCCGGCTTCCAGCCATGGTGCGAATTCCTGATAGTTGCATATAAGACACCCGCCCCCGCAGGGTGCCGCAGCTATTGTTCAGCGATGCAAATGATTGCAGGCATATATGCATGCGTCTTCACATGAATTTCATCATGACCTCTTTTTATTGAAGTAGGCTGGGAAAAAAGGGTTAGCCGAGGACTCCTTTTTTCGGTATAATACCATTCAAAATCCAAGGCCAGCGCCATGAGCTATTTCTGTTCGTGACAAAGAAAGGTTCGGTCCATGAAAAGAACTGTCCAGCGCAAGGTGATCTTGATCACGGGATGTTCCAGCGGTTTCGGTTTTCTCATGGCAGCGCGGTTAGCGGCCCAAGGCCATCAGGTCATTGCGACCATGCGCGATATTTCCAAAAAGGATGCGTTGCTGGTTGAAGCGGAAAAAAGGGGAGGCACCTCCAATCTGGCGGTTCTTGCCCTGGACGTGACGGACCCCAAGACTGTCCGATCGGCGCTCAGCCGGATCAGGGAGCAATACGGGTTTGTCGATGTGGTGATCAATAATGCCGGTGTCGGCATGATGGGCTTCTTTGAGGATGCGTTGGAGGAAGATTTCCGATTTTTATTTGAAGTCAATTTCTTTGGTGTCCTCAATGTGCTCCGGGAGATCCTTCCTGTCATGCGTCAGCATGGCAAAGGACAGATCATTAATATTTCCAGTGTCTCTGCGTTTTTCGGGTCTGCCGGTTATAGCACCTATTGCTCAAGCAAATGGGCCCTCGAGGGCTTTTCCGAGTCGCTGTACCTTGAGCTGGCCCCTTTAGGAATCAAGGTTAATCTCGTCGAACCGGGTTCCTATCACACAAGGATCTTTGAAGAAAACAGTCATTTTGTGAAAAACTTTGACAACAAAGACAGTTTTTATTATAAAGTCAGCCAGCAATTGAAGGCTTCTGTGGAACAATATATGAAGACCTTAGACAAGGATCCCGAAGAAGTGGCCGAGCTGGTGGAACAAATTGTCGAGGGCCAGCGTACTTCCTTCAGGAATGTCATTGGATTTCGTTCAAATGTGCGTTATTGGCTTTTGAAATTGATGTCTTTTGAATCTTTTGCCAGGAGAGCTTATAAACCGACGTATTGATGCGATTGATGTTCCAGAAAGGGAAAAAAATGGACGAGGCGATCAGGCCCTACAGGCCTGCCGAAGATAAAAAAAAGATTCTTGAGCTTTTCAAGGTGGTCTGGGGTGCGGATTCGAGCAACACACAGGTCGCCGTTTGGGATTGGAAGTTTGAGCGTAATCCTGCCAACGCATCACGCCAACCGGTCATTGTGGTGGCCGATAGCGCTGAAAAGATCATCGGGATGGTGGCGCGGCTGCCGTTCCGTCTCAAATTCGGCCAGGACATCCTTACAGTTTTTTGGTCTGTTGATTTCATCACACATCCTGATTATCGGGGGGAGATCGGCCTGAAACTGGGGCGTGAGACATCCCATCAGAAGGAGCCTCTGCTGGGTTTCCCGTTGGGACCGGTCAAGTTGTTCTGGAAAAGGTATCATTCCCGTCCTTTTGCACAGGTTTACTCCTATGTGCATATTGTGGATATCCGCCATCTGATCCGGCGCAAGTGCGCCAACAGGTTCGTGCTGGCCGCATGTCATTATGTGTGGCAGGGAGTCCGGGCCATGACCGCTTTTCTGGGGCCTCGGTGCGGTTCTGATGTGGACATTGCCGAGATCACGGCTTTTGGCCCTGAAATCGACGTTCTCTGGAAAGAAGCTTCTGTCGATTATCAGTTCCTTCAGGTCCGCGACAGGGCTTATTTGACCTGGCGCTTCCTTGAATGTCCACATAAGAAATACCGTATATTTCTGGCCAGGCGCCAAGGCATGGCCTTGGGGTATATCGTCATCCGCGACGAGGAAAAGAATGGGTTGCATTATGGGTATATTGTTGATATCTTTATCAGGAAAGGTGAGAGCCATGGCTTGCTTGGCCTCTTGTTAAAAGCGGTCAAGGCGCTGGAAACTCAAGGCGTTGATGTTATTACCTGTTATATGGTGGAACATCACAAGATGTATGTGGCAGCCTTAAGGCAGGCTGGTTTTATTTTCAGAAAATTGAGTTTAACAGGGATGATTTTTGACAAAGAAGGGGTTTTATCAGGGGACAGCCTGGTCAAAGATGGCTGGTTTCTTACACGAGGTGATAGCGATTTAGATATGTAGTTTATATTTCTAAATATAATGTAGTAAAAAGCAGGGGGGGGAAGTATGAACATTCTAAAATATTCTGGGTTGGCATTTGTGATGTTGCTCGCGGGACACTTCATGAATGGTTACGAAGTGCAATTTCCTTTCAAAATAGCTGAAGTGGATGGGCTGCATCAATCCGATACGGCGTTTGCCGCAACAAACTCCATATTTGCCCAGTGGTTAGCACGTTTTAAGGCTAAAACAACAACGACCACAACGAAAACGCCCACGACCACCACAACCACAACAACGACACCTTCGACGACAACGACTACGACACCGACGACGACCACAACACCGACCACCACCACCACCACCACCACCACCACCACCACAACGACAACGACGCCCACAACGCCGACAACGACACCTGTGGTCACGGCGCCTGTTGCGGCAGGCCAGTGGGAATTTGCCGGTTGGTTTGGCGGCGGTGCTTTCCCCGGGCTGACCGTTGATTCCAAGACCGAAGGGCGTCTTTTCCTTGTTTCCGATGTGACAGGCGTCTGGCGCAGTGATGATCGCGGGGAGAACTGGAAGTTCATCAAGCAGGGGTTGGGATCGGATTCAGGATCGGCTGTGGCGATCGCACCATCGAATTCCAACACGCTTTATTTTGCTTCCGAACGGGGTCTTTTTTATTCAACCGATGGCGGTGCCCAGTGGACCGCAGGGAACACCTTGAATGGCGATATCGTCTTCGCCCGTCCGGCAAGTCATAAGCCTGTCGCTGTGAGCGAAACGTCACCCGGGAAAGTATGTGTGGGAACTTCAAAAGGCAAGATCCTTTGTTCCACCGATTATGGCAAGAACTGGCAGGCGCTGGTGCTTGATACAGCCTATTTCCCCTCAACCGATGCGATCACGGCGGTATCATTCTTCAATCAGGATCAGTATCTTTATGCGGCGACAACAACAGGCTTGTATGCGTATAGTTTTGGTCAAAGCCTTTGGACGCCGTTGTTGAAGGGCAAGAGCATTACGGATTTTGCTGTTTCCGCGGCGTCTTCCGATGTTATTTTTGCGGCAGGCGGCAGTACCATCTTGATGAGCAGTGACGGCGGCAAGACATGGACGGAAAGCAAGCCGATCCCCAAAGGAACGACCTTCCGCGTCCGTTTGTCGGAGGACAGCTCCGGTACGCTTTCGATTTATGTGTCGTTCTTGAGCGGTTCCGACGGCGGTGTTGTTGTGTCGCGCGATAAGGGCCAGACCTGGGTTTCCCTGGATCAGCAAATGCAGTCTGATAATGTGGGCAATCCTGTGAGAGCGTGGGTTCTGCCCAGCTGGAGCAGTGTCTTGTCGATTGCGGTTGATCCTTTTAACAAGAACATTCTTTATCGGACCGATTGGTGGGGCGTCTGGCGCAGCGATGACGCGGGTGTCACCTGGACCGAGAAGATCAAGGGCGCGCCCAATATGTGCGGCACAGATATCTCTTTCTCGCCCAACGGGACACTTTATGTGGCGAACATGGATATCGGTTTGCTGAGAAGCCTGGATATGGGCAAAACGTATGAACCGGTTTTCCCCAAGGTTTATTCCCCTGATACAGCCGGGCATGTCTGGCGGGTCAGGGCCATTTCCGATCAGAATGTCATATTGACCTCTTCGCCATGGAACAATCAGATCAATCAGGTCGCCATCAGCAAGGATGGCGGGCAGACGTTCCAGATCACGCATACCGGTCTTCCCACGACGCGTCCCAAGGTGAATACCGTCACAGGGACAGGCTTGCCGCATGCACTGGTCGTTGATCCTGTGGATGCGAATAATGTCTATATGGGTATCGATGGCGATGACGGCGGCGGGTTGTTCGTGTCCAAAGATGGCGGATCGACCTGGCAGAAATCGTCCGGTCAGCCGGGTTCAGTGTGTGTGTACAGCGGGTTGGCTGTGGATTATACCAATACCAGCCGGTTGTATTGGGGCGCTATCGGCACCAACGGCGGCATCTATACATCGCCGGACAAGGGGCTCACCTGGAAAAAGGTGTTTTCGACCAGTAATACGGTCGTTGCGATCACAGCGGCTCCGGATGGCGCTGTGTACGCAGGTACTTACAATAACGGCCCGGCCTTATACGTTTCCCGCGATCAAGGGACCACCTGGAAGCTCTTGTCGCAATTTTCGGCTTCGGGCGTTGCGGTTGACTCGGTGGCTGTGAGCCCGATCGATCCAAAGATCATTGTGGCCAGCACCGGGGTATGGTATGCGCCGATACCGCAGAAAATATATCTTAGCCGGGATGCCGGTGCGACCTGGACTGATATATCGGGGGATCTGACACCGACGCATGGGCAGTCCGCGATGGTGTTTACCAAGGACGGCCAGTACCTTTATATCTCGCGTTATGCGGGCGGGGTTTACCGGATAAAATTATAATCTTCGTCGGATACTATTATGTCAAGCAAGCTTCACGGATCGATCATTGTGACGTCGCGCTGTAATGCCAAATGCAATATGTGCGACGTGTGGCAGTACCCATCCAGGCCGGAAGAAGAGATCGGCCTGGATGTTTACGAAAAACTCCCCCAGATGTTCTTTACCAACATCACCGGAGGGGAGCCCTTCGTTCGCAAGGATCTTCCCGAGATCGTGGCCCTCTTAAGACGGAAGACCAAGCGTATTGTCATCAGCACCAACGGGTTCTTTACGGACCGCATCATTGCGCTGTGCGAGAAATACCCTGATCTGGGGATCCGTATCAGCATCGAAGGGGCGCCAGAGACCAATGACAAGATCCGCGGCATTCCTGAAGGGGCTGCGCGCACGGAACGCACCTTGCTCAAGCTAAGGGAAATGGGGATCCGGGATATCGGGTTTGCCATGACCGTCCAGGACATGAATGCCAAAGACCTTGTCGGCCTTTATGAAAAAGCTGAAGGTTTCGGATATGAGTTCGCCACAGCGACCCTGCACAATTCGCATTATTTCTGCAAAACGGACAACCGTATCCAGGATAAGGAAATGGTGACCGGAGAGTTCAGGCGGTTGATCGCTCGTTTGCTTCGTTCCAATAAACCCAAACAATGGTTCCGTGCGTATTTCAATCATGGCCTGATCAATTACATTTACGGCAAGCCGCGCTTTTTGCCGTGCGAGATGGGCCAGGATGGTTTCTTCCTTGATCCTTACGGCGACGTGCTGGCTTGTAACGGCATGGAGCGCAAGATGCCGATGGGCAATCTGAAGACGCAGTCCTGGGATGAAATATGGAACGGATCCAAGGCCAGGGACGTGCGCCATGCCGTCAAGCTTTGCCAGAGGAACTGCTGGATGATTGGTTCAGCCGCGCCCGCGATATGGCACCATCCGCTCAAGCCCGTCTGGTGGGTGTTCAGCAACAAAATGCAGGCCATGCAGGGGAAACCCGGGAACTGATCCCATGAAGATCGTTGTTATCGGCACACGCGGTTTTCCTGATGTCCAGGGTGGTGTGGAAAAACATTGCCAGCAGCTTTATCCTCTTGTGACCGGTATGGGTGTGGACGTGACCGTGCTCACACGCCGGCCCTATGTCGATCCTGCCTTGCGCGAATACCGCGGTGTTCATCTTGTCCCTGTCGATTGTCCCCAAAGCAAATTCCTCGAGGCGATAGTTCATTCCTTCAGGGCCGTGCTTTATGCCAGGACGCTCAAGCCGGATGTGGTGCATATCCATGCCATAGGCCCGTCGATTGTGGTACCGCTGGCCAGGCTTCTGGGCTTGAAAGTTGTGATCACGCATCACGGCCCTGATTATGAGCGCAAGAAATGGAACGGGGTGGCCAAGGCGATCCTCAGGCTCGGGGAAGCCTGCGGATGCCTGTTTGCCAACAGGATCATCACGATCACCGGCCATATCGGACGCGCCATCACCGCCAAATTCGGCAAGGTCCCTGTGATCATTCCCAACGGGGTGGTTATTCCCGAAAAGATCGTCGCCGCAGACACTGTGGCCAGGTTTGCCCTTGAACCGGGGAAATATTTCGTGGCGGTGGGGCGGTTTGTACCTGAAAAAGGATTCCATGATCTGGTCGATGCCTATGCCCGTTGTGAGGCGCATGGATGGAAGCTTGTGATCGTCGGAGATGCTGATCATGAGGATGCCTACAGCCGTTCCCTTAAGGCAAGGGCCGCGGGAGTTTCCGGGGTGGTCTTGACGGGTTTCCTGACGGGCAAGGCTCTCGGAGAGATTTATTCCAACGCCGGTGTTTTTGTCCTGCCGTCTTATTACGAAGGCCTGCCTATTGTTCTTTTAGAGGCCATGAGTTACGGCCTTAATTGCCTGGTCTCGGATATTCCTGCCAATCGTGAAGTGGCCCTGGCGCAAGAGCGTTATGTGAAGCCGGGGGCCATCGACGCGTGGGCGCAGAACATGGCTCTGTTTTCCTCCAGCCCCTTGCAGGATGACGCGCGTACCGCCATGCTTGGGCTGATCGCCCGGGAGTATGACTGGAAGGACATTGCGCGTCGTACGCTGGCGGTCTATCAGAGCGTATAGGTGAAACTGCCGTACCGTTTCCCCAGGATATTTTTTTCTTTCGCCGCAGGCATCCTGCTGCTCCTTCTGTTGTATTGGGCCAAATGCCAGCTGGGCATTGATATTTTTCCCCGCTTTGCGTGGGAAGAACATTTTTCTGTGCTCAATGTTTTTCAAAAGGGTGAATATGTATTCGATCCGCCGCCGGGCCGTGCGGTCCTTTTGCAATCGAGCTTTGATGAAGTTTTCCCGTTCTGGCCGTGGTCGGCTATGTGGGTCAGGGAGCGTGCGACCATCGTTGATGCGGTCGTGCCGGGAGGGCCGGACGGCTCAAGATGCCTCAAGGTCCACAGCGATTCATTCTGGGACTGGTCTTTGGCACATCATCTGATCATCAAGGCCAGGCCGGGCAGAAGGTTTGTCCTGTCAGGGTATGTGAGGACGGAGGGCCAGGCTGTTGCCCGTGCGGGGATCATGCTTTACGATGCCGACGGCAATATCCACAATTGGGTCAATGTGGTGGATCATATCCAGTCTCGCGTTTGGAAGAAGTTTTCGGGCGAATTCGTGGTTCCGCCCGGCATCACGGGCATCCGTTGCCGGGTGGCAGGATACCGCAGCGGGGATTTTTATTTTGATGACATCCGTTTTATTCAGCAATAAGGGGATCTGGGCATGAAAGGCATTATCCTTGCAGGCGGACGGGCGACACGGCTTTACCCTATCACCCGCGGTATTTCCAAGCAGCTTTTGCCCGTGTACAACAAGCCGATGATCTATTATCCCTTGTCGGTGCTCATGCTGGCGGGCATCAAGGATATCCTGATCATTTCAACGCCTGAAACCCTGCCCCAGCTTAACAGCCTGCTGGGAGATGGCCGTGCATACGGCATCCGGATCGAGTATGCCCAGCAACCCGAGCCGCGGGGGATCGCCGAGGCTTTTATCATCGGAGAAAAATTCATCGGCGCCGAGGGCGTGAGCCTTATTCTGGGCGATAACATCTTTTTCGGGCACGGGCTGCTTGAGGAAGTGCGCGCAGCGGCGCAGATCCAGGACGGCGCAGTTGTTTTTGCCTACTGTGTCAGCGATCCGGAGCGCTACGGTGTGGTGGAATTCGACGGGCAATCCAATGTGCTCTCCATCGAGGAAAAGCCGGCCAAGCCCCGTTCTTCCTGGGCCGTGACCGGGCTTTATTTTTACGACAATTCCATCGTCGGGGTCGCCCGGGGCCTTAAGCCTTCGGCCCGCGGGGAACTGGAGATCACGGATGTGAACAGGGTTTATCTGCAGCAGAAGAAACTCAAGGTCAGACTGCTCGGGCGCGGTTATGCGTGGCTGGATACCGGGACGTATGATTCCTTGATCGACGCGTCGATGTTCATCAAGACCGTGGAGGAACGCCAGGGCCTGAAGATCGCCTGCATCGAGGAGATCGCTTATAATATGGGATATATCACGCGTGCGCAGCTGGCGGGCCTGGGCAGGGAGATCAGGACGTCGTATGGGGATTATTTGCAAAAGATAGCAGGGGAATGATATGCCGTTTGCATTTTCCAGAATGCGTATCCCGGAGATCGTGCTGGTTGAGCCTAAAATTTTTCCGGATGACCGCGGTTTTTTTGCCGAACTTTTCAAGGCGTCTGACTTCAGGGCGGCCGGACTGCCTGCGTCCTTCGTTCAGGTCAATCATTCGCGTTCGCAGAAAAATGTCCTGCGCGGACTTCATTATCAATTAAATCCCAAAGCCCAGGCCAAGCTTGTGAGTGTGGTGCACGGCGAGATCTTCGATGTGGCGGTTGATATCCGCCGGGGATCTCCCACCTGCGGGCAGTGGGTCGCGGAGCGTTTGTCCGACGTTAACAAGAAGATGATATGGGTTCCGGCCGGCTTTGCGCACGGTTTTTGTGTCTTGTCCGATCATGCGGAGATCATTTATTATTGCTCCGACGAGTATGCCCCTGACCTGGAGCGCAATATTCTCTGGAATGATCCTGATATCGCCATCGACTGGCCTGTGGCTGCGCCGTTATTGTCGCCCAAGGATGCGCATGGGAAATCCTTGTCTGCGGCCGAGAATAATTTTAGGTACACAGCGGGGACTGTTACATGATGAAGGCGGTTATTACCGGAGCCGACGGGCAATTGGGGCTGGCGTTCCAGCAGGAACTAAAGAGGCGGGGGATCCCGTATTGGGGAAGTGATGCCGCCACCTGCAACATTACCCGCCGGGAAGAGGTTGAGGCCATGCTGGAGGCCCGGCGCCCTACGGTCTTGATCAATTGCGCGGCGTATAACCAGGTCGACCATGCGGAAACAGACCCGGCGGGCGCCTTCGAGGTCAATGCCCAGGCGGTAAAAATACTGGCCGAGGCTTGCCAGGCGCGGGGGATCAAATTCGTGCATTACAGCACGGATTATGTTTTTGACGGCAGGAAAGGCGCGTTCTATACGGAAGACGACGCGCCTGCCCCTTTGAACGTCTATGGGCGAAGCAAGCTTGATGGCGAGGTTTTTGCGCGCACGCTGGCAACGGATCATCTTGTTTTGCGCACCAGCTGGGTGTACGGCGAGGGCAAACAGAATTTTCTTTACAAGTTCCTGGGGTGGGCGGCGGCAAATGACGTCCTTAGGATATCGGCCGACGAGGTGTCTGTGCCCACCTATGCGGACGATCTGGTGGCGGTCACCCTCAGGGCCATTGACAGCGGCCTGACAGGGCTGTACCACGCCCCCAGCAGCGGCTATGCCTCGCGCTATGAATGGGCTAGATATTTTTTGAAAGCCGCCGGTTTTTCCAACCTTGTGATCCCGGTTCCGTTGAGCTATTTCAAGCCCAAGGTCGAGAGGCCGGTTTTCTCAGCCATGTCGAATCGCGCGATCACGACCGCGCTGGGGATCAGGATCCCCGAGTGGCAGGAGGGTGTCGAGACCTACGTTAAAATTTACCTGGAAAAACAGCCATGCCGTTAATAACCGTGTTGGTCACCGGCGGAAGCGGGTTCATCGGGTCCAACTTTATAAAACATATCCTTGGCGCGCATCAGGATGTCCGGGTCATTAATTTTGATGCCCTGACCTATGCAGGCAATCCGGACAACCTGGCTGAACTGACCCATGAGCCCCGTTACAGCTTCCGGCGCGGGGATATCACATCCGGCGTTGATGTGGGTGCGGTCATGCCCGGGGTTCAATATGTCGTGCATTTTGCCGCGGAATCCCATGTTGACCGCAGTATCGAGGGGCCCGAGGTTTTTACACGGACCAATACCCTTGGCACCCAGATACTCCTGGACCATGCGCGGGCGAACGGTATCGCGCAATTTGTCCATGTGTCTACGGACGAGGTTTACGGCAGCCTCGGGACAGAGGGTTATTTTACGGAAGATACGCCGCTGGCCCCCAACAGCCCGTATTCGGCCAGCAAGGCCGGGAGCGACCTCCTGGTCCGGGCGTATCATCACACCTTTGGATTTCCCGGCGTCATTACGCGCTGTTCCAATAATTACGGCCCGTATCAGTTTCCTGAAAAACTAATTCCTTTGATGATCTCCAATGCGTTGGACAACAAGCCGCTGCCTGTTTATGGCGACGGGATGAATGTGCGCGACTGGCTTTATGTGGAAGACCATTGCCGGGCCATTGATGCGGTCCTGTTCCGGGGGAAAGCGGGAGAGGTTTACAATATCGGCGGGAAGAATGAATGGCATAATATAGATATCGTCAAGTTGATCCTTCGTGAGCTCGGCAAGCCTGAAACCCTGATCCGTTTTGTCGAGGACAGGCCCGGCCACGACAGGCGTTATGCCATTGATCCGGCCAAGATCAGCCAGGAGCTGGGCTGGGAGCCTGCCGTTAAATTTGAGGACGGGATCAAGGCCACGATCCGGTGGTATCTCGGTCATAAGGAATGGATCGCCCGCATCAAAAGCGGGGCGTACCGCGGAGGCCGGGCATGCCAGGGCGTTTGAAGGCACCCAAAGGTTTTTCACTGGTCGAGATCATGGTGACGGTCGGGATCCTTGCCGCCGCGCTGGGCGGCATGATGTTCCTTTTTTCCAACAGCGTTGTGCTCAACGAAGACAGCCGCAATACCACCCTCGCCCTGTCGCATATTCAGTTTGTGCTGGAAGATATCCGCAATACGCCCTACGCGATGGACCTGGCCCGCATCAAGATCGGTGATTGGGCGTGGGATCAGGCCAAGATCTCCGGCCACGGCCTGACGCCGCTTCATGAGGAGCGCATCACGGTCGAGGCGCTAGGGACAGACCCTTTGACCGTGACCGTGATCGCCACCTGGAAGAATACCTATCGCCGGGCCAGAACGCTGGCGATCAGCACCATCATGGGGGGCGCATGAAAAGCTTTACCCTTACCGAGTTGATGGTGAGCCTATTGATTTTCGGTCTGCTGGCCGCGGGGATGTACAGCATGCTGGCCACAGGCATGTCGGTGTATATGACCGACAGTGCCACCCTGGACCTTCAGCAGACGACGCGCGGGGCCATGGACCGGTTTATCCGCGAGGTGCGCTCCAGTCGTTTTACCGTGGTTCGGCCGCTGGGGGAGAACAACGACAAGATCTCTTTTAATACACCAGGCGTTATCGGGGTTCAGTATTATATCGACGGCACGCGCCTTGTCCGTGAATATCCGCCGGGAACCCTCACGCCTGTCGCTGACGAGATCCAGCGCTTCAAGCTCGCGTTAAACGGCGCCATGCTGAGCGTTACGATCCAGGCCGGGAGAAGTTTCTACCAGCGCCCGCTCATATTTTCTTTAACCGAACAGGTGAGGCTGCGCAATGAATAGGATGCGTGCGCGCGGACAAGCCATGCTGATCGCCATGCTGCTGCTCATCCTGCTGGGCGGTCTCGGTGCGGTTGCAGCCACGCGCTGTGTGCACGAGACCCAGCTGATCCGCCGGCATGTGGGCGCGTCACGGGCTTTCTGGGCCGCTGAGGCAGGCTTGCAGCGCGCTTTCTGGGATATCGTGAACAATGACTGCCGGTCCATGAAAGAGGCGGGCACAGAGGTTCTCTGCGAGGCCTGCAATCGTTGCGGGGATGGCAACAGGGTCCTTGCCGGCGGCCTGGCGGGTGGGGCGTACCTGGTTGTTGTACATAAGGACGATCCCCATATCATCTCGACAGGATCGTCGGGCTCGGGGGCCGGCATGCCGCCGTATCAGCGGCGTATTGAGGTTGAACTTGGGGTGGCGCCGTTGTTTGGTTACGGGGCTTTTTCTAAGGACAGCATCATCCTGAGAAATAACGTGCTCATTGACAGTTATGATTCAAGGCAGGGGGATTACGGCGGCCAAAATGTCGGCACCCAGGGGAATATTGCCACCAACAGCGCCGCTACGGATGCTGTCACTGTCGGCAGTGATAGTGAGGTGAAAGGGTCTGTTGTCAAGGAGGCGGGCATCGGGATGGACCCGGTGGTGGTCCCTGATGTGCTTCAAGCCTCGCCTTCGCTGGGCACGCTGGCTTTATTCAACAGCCAGGCCAAGGTCCTTTCGGGTGGCGATTACAAATACAGCAAGATCGTGATGGCGGACAACAGCGCGTTGAGCGTGACCGGGGATGTGTCGATCTATCTGACGGATTCTCCGGCGATCTCTTCCGGGACGAATAACCAGGTGGTCATCAACGACGGGGCGAGCCTGAAGATCTACATCGAGGGGGCGGTGGCCCTGACACCCGATCTTGTGCTGAAAAATCTGTCGGGTAAGCCGCAGAATTTCATCATTTACAGCCGCTATGCCGGGGCGAACGGGGTGGTTATTTCCGGCGGCACAGATTTTAAAGGTGCGGTCTATGCCCCGGATACGGATATTGTGGTGGGGCCCAAGACCAGCGTATTTGGCGCGTTGGCCGGCAAGACCGTCACCGTGTCTGCCAAGGCCAAGATCCATTTTGACCAGAGCCTGAGCAAGGTGGCTAATCCCACATCCGCTGCGTCCCTTCATAATTGGCAGGAAAAACCCCTCTAAGAGCGTTTTCTTTGAAGAGAAGATCTCGTGCGACACAAGACCTTTACAGTGTGTATAGTTATGTGTATAAGGAGATGTATTATGACCCGCATGAATATTATGATGCCTGACGATCTGTCGGAATATTTGAAAAAGGTCCCCAATAAAAGCCGCTATATAGCGGAGGCAGTAGCGGAACGGATCAGCCGGGAGCGCTCGAAACACTTGCGTTCCCTGTTGGCGGACGCTTATGCTGCGTCAGCCAAAGAAGTCACAGTGGTCAATGCACAATGAGTGGGGACGCTCCATTGATATTGCCAATCAACATTCAAGCCTGGTTACTGTGTTGCCCATTGTAAAAAAACAGCCGGGTTCTGGCTGGAACTGGTATAATTATATTCTTGCAAGAGATTGAATCAGCCGGGAGGGTTCGAGCTGATGTTCTTTGAGATTTTGGGGGTGACTGGTTTCGACTTGAGTGAGCCGGGGCCAGGTTGCATGCCGAGGACGCCAGTTGGCCTCGTAAAAATCTGGCACACAATAAACGCTAACGAAAAACCGTTAATGTTCAGTGACTTCGAACAGCAGATCGCTTTAAACCCGATCGCTCCCTTCGGAGGCCTGGTCGCAGTACCCGCCATTCGCTAATTAATTAGCGAATGCACTTTGCCGGTGATGCCTGCGGGCCGGTAAAGTCACGCTGCAGGCTGGCTGTCGTGCGTGTCCCGCGCAAGACGGTGAGACGTCAGGGAATGGTATCCGGCGGGTTTGTCCGCTGAAACGCCGGACGCGACATTAAAGACGGACTACGCATGTAGACGCTTGATCTTAGACACTGAAGGACCCGGGTTCGATTCCCGGCACCTCCACCATTTTCTATGTAATACCCATAAACATACTGATTTGTGTAAGTTATGGTAAGGCACTGTCAGCAACGGCAGTGCCTTTTTCATTGGTTTTTGCCCTATAAATGTTGATAGATGTTGACAGAAATGTTGACAGAGTGAAGCTGTTATTCTGGATATTGTGGTGTTGAACGATTTTAGCTTTTGGGTATTGAATGCCTGAAGATTAGGACTGGCGGACTTATCGGATCGAAGCAATAAAGGGCTTACTGGGCAGCTTTGGGGACTGGATGCTATCCAACGCCTGCTAAGAGGAAGAAGCTGAGACAGAGGTGCCAAAGAAGGTCCAGAATGGGCTTCAGGATAGGGCTGTCTGGACGTCAAAAGCGGATTGGGTAGAATTAACAAGATAAAGCTGTTTTGCGTCCTGTCCAGAGAATCGCAACTATTTTGAACTATTTTGCAGGAAAACCTGGAGATCGGATTATATTTAGTATTAATAGGCACCAGCGTTTTTCGCACTTTTTGGCTAAATATCGTGTTTTTCAAAGGTCATTCTAGGCGTATTAGATTGACCACATATAAATATTACAGCTCATTGGGATTCGTTTCCCGGTGAGCTTTTCTTGTTTTATAGACTTCCCAAAATCCGGATTGCTATTTGCTAGTACTTGCTATAAACTCTTAATAATGCCTTCTATCAAGAATCTAATCAAGCAACTAGAACAGTATCGGTGTGAAAAACGCCTTAGTCAGGAGAAACTGGCTGAGCGGCTTTCTGTTGCTTTTAGCACTGTGAATCGCTGGATTAAGGGGCATAACGAACCAAGCAAAATTCAACAGTTCCATATAGAGAAACTTTTAAAGACTGTTAGTAAGAAAAGGAAGAAAGCAGAATGAACTATACATCTATTCGGGATAACCATTCCCATGGCACTGTTGGTGAATTTCTGAAGCAGGTTCTTACTGACAAGTCAGATGTTTCGATAGTATCCGCATATTTCACAATCTACGCCTACCATAAGTTAAAAAACCACTTTGATAATGTTAATGAATTGAGATTCCTTTTTGGTGAGCCAACTTTCCTGAAGTCTATGGATCCAGAGAAAACCAATGTCAGAGATTTTAAGATTGAAGACGATAGGATTGTTATTCCTATTGAAAATCGCTTAACACAGAAAAAGATTGCCCAAGAATGCTCTGATTGGATCAGGGATAAGGTTCAAATCAGGTCAATGGTGAAGCCTAACTTTTTGCACGGAAAAATGTATCATGTCAAACAGGAAAGCGGGATTGAGAAAGCAATAGCAGGTAGTTCAAATTTCACAGTTAATGGGCTTGGACTAGGTGGTAGCAAGAATATCGAGCTGAACATGGTGGTTGATAGTGATCGGGATCGCCAGGAATTAAAGGAATGGTTTAATGGTCTTTGGAATGACCAGACAGGCTTGGTTGAGGATGTTAAGGCTCAGGTATTGAAATATATTGAGCAGTTATACAATGAAAATGAACCTGAGTTTATCTATTTTAAGACCCTTTTTCATATCTTTGAGAACTATCTGGACGAACAGAAGAAGGGTGGTCTTCTGGACGAGAGAACAGGCTTCTTTGATAGTGAAGTCTGGCACATGCTGTACGATTTCCAAAAGGATGGCGTAAAGGGTGCAGTCAATAAGATCCTAAAACATAATGGCTGCATTATTGCTGATAGTGTTGGTTTGGGTAAAACATTTGAAGCCCTAGCTGTTATCAAATATTTTGAACTTCTGAACAGCAGGGTCCTGGTGGTATGCCCAAAGAAGTTGTCTGGTAATTGGACTATATATCAGGCAAGCCAGAACCATGCCCTGAATCCATTTAAGCGGGATCGTTTTAATTATACGGTTTTGTACCATACGGATATGGCACGGGAATCAGGTCATTCAGACGCCAATGGGATTGATCTGGAGAACTTTAACTGGGGTGCTTATGATCTTGTCGTAATAGACGAATCACATAATTTCCGAGGGAATCCTTTGGAAAGAGAAGGGAAAGATGGCAGCCTAAGAATGAATCGGGCTAAGTGGCTGATGGAGAAAGTCATTAAGTCAGGTGTAAAGACTAAGGTGCTGATGCTGTCAGCTACACCTGTGAACAATACCTTAAGGGATTTACGCAATCAAATCGCACTTATTACCGAGGGTGAAGAAGACGCCCTGTACGAATGTTGTAAGATTAAAGATATATCCGCCACTCTTAAGAATGCTCAGACACACTTCACAAACTGGGCAGATCCCAAGAAAAACCCTAAAAGAAATATGAAGCAGCTCCTGGAAAAGCTAGATTCCTCTTTCTTTAAGCTGCTTGACGAAATGACTATAGCCCGGTCCAGGAAGCACATAAAAAGTTTTTATAATATCGAGGCTATAGGTAAGTTCCCAGCGAGACATAAACCTGGGTCTGTTCACCCGGAGATCGATACAGATAACCGTTTTCCGTCCTACGACACTTTAAATAAGCAAATATTGAAATACGAGTTGTCTGTCTTCAAGCCTTCCAAATATATCAAGCAAGAGGCAATGAAGAAGTATGAAGAACAGGCTCAGGGACAGGTGCTTTCATTTAAGCAAGAAGATCGTGAAACATTCCTTATTGGCATGATGAAGGTGAACTTTCTCAAAAGGCTTGAGAGTTCTATCAATTCTTTTGAGATCTCAATGGATAGGACCATTAAGAAGATAGAAAATCTGGAAACAAAAATTAATGATTTCTTGAAGCATAAAGTTGGTTCTGCTGAGGCTCTTTTAGAAGGGGCAGAGCCTGAAGAAGATGAGCTAGAAGAAAACGCTGATGACTTGGAACAGTGGCAGGTAGGTAAGAAATTTAAGTATGAACTAGCAGATCTTAGGTTGGAGGACTGGCTAAAGGATCTTAAGAAAGACAAGGAAGCGTTGGTCGATCTCTACAACAATGCTGTTGCTGTAACTCCTGATAGAGATGCAAAGCTGGTGGAATTGAAGAAGTTGATTCTTGATAAGGTCAGGAAGCCATTCAATGCTGGCAATAATAAGGTCCTGGTGTTTACTGCTTTTGCCGATACAGCACAATATCTCTATGAGGCTATAAAGCCTTGGTGTCAGAAGGAGCTAAAACTTCATTGTGCTTTAGTGTGTGGCAGTTATACCTAGACCACATATGGTAAAACTGACTATGACAGTATCTTGCTTAACTTTTCTCCTGTTTCAAAGAACCGGGCAAAGATGACCAGCGTTGCTCAGGTTGAGCAGATAGACATTCTCATAGCAACGGATTGTATCAGTGAAGGTCAGAACCTTCAGGATTGTGATTACCTGGTTAATTATGATATCCATTGGAATCCTGTTCGGATCATTCAACGTTTTGGTCGTATTGACAGGTTGGGCAGTAAGAATGACTCGATCAAACTTGTGAATTTCTGGCCGACCAAGGATTTGGATAATTACATTAATTTAAAAGAACGAGTTGAAGCCAGGATGGCACTCGTGGATGTAACAGCCACGGGTGAAGATAACATATTGGATGTCGATCAGATCGAAGAACTGATAACAGATGACTTGAAATATAGGGCTCAATCTTGAATGTTGAACATAAAAATATAACTCTTTAATAATAAATCTGGTTTGGTGAACCCCGATACGGGGTACAATCCTTTTAATCTGCCAAAAGAAAAAGGAGACCAAACCAGATGATCGATTATTTCACA
>CAILQW010000034.1 GCA_903836515.1 Candidatus Omnitrophota bacterium
CCCCGTCTTGATTGAAGCAATCTATAAATTTATTGATAATCATAACCAAAATCCAAAAGTGTTCATTTGGAGTGCCCCGGTTGAGCGTATATTAGAAAAAATATCAAAAGTAAAGAAGTGTTAGGGACACTACACTAGCCGATGGGCCTGCCCAGATGCGATTTGGCACTGCGGGTTGAAAGTTTTGCCGGGATATACTTCACCCCGACATCGAACGCTGCGGCAGAAATTTCCTTCACGCGCATGACCTCGGCGCGGCCATTGTAGACATCGATCACCCCGGACATCACCACCTGCAGTTCCAGGACATCTCCCCGTCGGTAAGATGTTGCACTCAAAAACAAAAGCCCGCTGTGGCTCATATTCCTGGTCGAAGAAAGGCTCCAGTCGGAAATGCTCCGTGACCCCGGACGCCTGACAAGCCGGTGGCGCACCGCAAAAATACGGTTAACACGCTCTCCATTACGGCGTTCTGCCGCCGGGTCTTCAATTGTTCTGTCTGCCATACCCTGGCCTCCTTCTTCACTCCGGCCGGACCATCCGGACAGGTTGAACGAAGCGGTCAAATTCATCGTCGGTCACAACTCCCAGGGCCAGCGCCGCAGCCTTGAGGGTGATGTTCTGCGCATGGGCTTTTTTGGCCACAAGAGCCGCCCGATCATAGCCGATGTGCGGCACAAGGGCGGTCACGGCCATGAGCGAATTGTCAACATACGCCGCGATGCGCCGGACATCAGGCTCCACCCCCTGCACACAATGATCTGTAAAACTCACGCAAGCATCTGTCAAAAGACGGATGGACTGAAGCACATTGTGAATGATCACAGGCTTGTAAACATTAAGTTCAAAATTCCCTGACGCACCGGCCACGGTCACCGCCGTGTCATTGCCCATCACCTGAGCGCAGACCATGGTCATGGCCTCGCACTGGGTCGGGTTCACCTTGCCGGGCATGATCGAACTCCCGGGTTCATTCTCCGGGATGGTGATCTCGCCCAGGCCGCACCGCGGCCCCGACGCCAGCCAGCGGATATCATTGGCGATCTTCATCAGGGAACAGGCCGTTGTCTTCAGGGCGCCTGAAAGCTCGACTAACGTATCATGTGCGGCCAGGCCCTCGAATCTGTTGCGCGACGGACGAAAAGGCAGACGCGTGATCTCCGCAATGATCGCACACGACACCTTCGAAAGATCACGGTGGGCGTTCAAGCCTGTCCCCACCGCTGTCCCGCCGAGCGGGATCTCCATCAGACGCGGCCAAACCGCTTCCAGCCGCTCCGCCGCGCTGGCCGCCTGACGGGCATAACCCGAAAACTCCTGCCCCAGCGTCAAAGGCGTCGCATCCATCAAATGCGTCCGGCCAACCTTGACCACATCCTTGAATTTCCCGGACTTCTCATCCAGGACCGATTTGAGTTTCTCAAGCGCCGGCAAAAGCCCGTGATGGACCGACTCGGCGGCCGATAAATGCATGGCTGCCGGAAAGACATCGTTGGAAGACTGCCCCTTGTTCACATCATCGTTAGGATGCACCGGCGCCTTCGCACCCATGACACCGCCCATGAGCACACAGGCACGATTGGCGATCACCTCGTTGACATTCATATTGGTCTGCGTCCCGCTGCCTGTCTGCCAGACAACAAGCGGAAAATGCGCATCGAGATGCCCGCTGATAACTTCTTCAGCTGCCGAAACAATAGCCTCTGATTTCTTCCGGTCCAGGACACCCAGTCGGGCATTGGCCATGGCGCACGCCTTCTTGACGATGGCCATCGCCCGGATGAACTCCCGCGGAAAGGTCTGGCCCCCGATCCTGAAATTCTCCAGGGATCGCTGGGTCTGCGCGCCGTAGTACATCCCGGCAGGAACCTTCACATCGCCCATGCTGTCCGATTCAATGCGGTATTCCATGTCAATTCTTCCCGATAAAATCCGTCAACAGACGCACACCGTACCCGGTAGCTCCGTGGCCGAAATACATCCGGTTGTCGCCGTCCACAAACGCGGTTCCCGCGATATCAAGGTGCGCCCAGGGAGTTTCCCCGACAAACTGATGAAGAAACTCCGCCCCCGTCATGGAACCGGCGGACCCCTTTTGATTGCTGATATTCTTTATGTCCGCGATCTTCGACTTGATCATATCTTTCAGTTCAGGATACAAGGGTAAACGCCATGCCCTGTCATCGGTGGCCGCCGCACTGGCCAAAAGCGCCTCCGCCAGGACATCATTGTTGGACATAAGCCCCGCATAATCATACCCCAGGCCGACAACACACGCGCCCGTCAGCGTGGCAATATCGACCAGGCGGGCGGGTTTGTGTTTGGCGATGACATACGCCATGATATCCGCCAGGACCAGCCGGCCTTCGGCATCGGTATTCCCCACCTCGACGGACTTGCCGGAGTAGCCGACTATCACATCCCCGGGCTTGTAGGCATCCGCGTCAATGGCGTTCTCTGCCGCTCCAAACGCAAAAATTATGTTCTTCTTGATCCCCAGCTCCAGAGCCGCCCTCAAGGTTCCGATCACGGCTGCCGCACCGCTCATGTCACTGCGCATGGTCTCCATGCTGCCCGAGGGTTTTAAATTGAGCCCTCCGGAATCAAAGGTCAAGCCCTTGCCGACAAGGGCCACGTAAGGCTCGCCCTTCCTGCCGCCATTGTAACGCGCCACAACCAGGCGCGGCTCCTTGGAACTCCCCTTGTTAACGGCCAGGATAAGCCCGAACTTTCCCGCCACAAGCTCCTTGCGCCCGAGCACATCCAGGGTAATCAATTTCTTTCCCCGCACCAGCGCACGTACAGCCTTCTCGAGATATTCGGCAGTCGTAACATCCGCATTCTCGTTCACCAGGTCCCGCGCGAAATTAACAGCCTGGGCCACCGCAACCGCCTGCGCATATTCACGCTGGCGCTGCGCCACAATATGAAGGTGCCTGTGCTCGACAGTTGTGTCGTCTTTTTTGCGCGTGATGTACTTTTTCCAGGCATAGCCGCCGATCACGTGGGCGTCGATCAAGGCGTTCACCACATCCCCACAGTCTCGGTGCGGGATCAGTTCGATATCCGCCATCTTTTTAAAAAAAGAAGACAACAGGGCGCGCCGGACCAGCACACGCAGGGCCGGGAGCGTCAGCTCTTCGTCCTTGCCAAGCCCCAGGAGGACCACAAGGCTTTTACCGGCAAGCAACGGGAAGATTTCGCCTTTGCTACCGTCAAATTTTTTGGAGGCCAACAACGCGCTCACCACGGCGGCAACATCCCTGGGCCAGGATGAAAAATCCGCGGCAGCGGCCTGCCCTGATGTTAAAAGAACAAGCGCAGCCGGTTTTTCAAATGAAGCGCGTGGCAAAAAACTGATCACAAACAACTCCTTATGGGTTATGACCTTTTAGTGACAGGGATATAATCGCGGCGCTGAGGCCCGACGTAGATCTGGCGGGGGCGCCCGATTTTGGAACCGCCGGGAACTTCGATCATCTCTTTCCAGTGCGCGATCCATCCAGGCATGCGGCCGATGGCGAACATGACGGTGAACATGTCCTTGGGAATCCCGATGGCCTTGTAAATAAGCCCGCTGTAAAAATCCACATTCGGATAAAGGTTGCGCTCGACGAAATAGGCATCCTTGAGGACCTTCTCTTCAAGCTGGACCGCGATCTCCAGGAGCGGATCGTCGATGCCGAGTTTGCCCAGCAGTTCATGCGCACACTGCTTGATGATCTTGGCGCGTGGATCGTAACTTTTATACACACGATGCCCCACCCCCATCAGGCGGAACGTCTTGGCCTTGTCCTTGGCCATATCGATGTATTTGTCGATACCGCCCCCGTCGGCGTGGATCATCTCGAGCATATCAATGACCGCCTCGTTGGCCCCGCCGTGCAGGGGGCCCCAGAGCGCGCAGATCCCTGCCGACACCGATGCAAAAAGATTCGTCCGCGCACTGCCCACCAGCCGCACCGTAGACGTCGAACAATTCTGCTCGTGATCGGCATGAAGGATGAAGAGGACTTTCATGGCCTGGACGACCTCGTCGTAAACCTTGTACTGCTTCGTCGGCGAGGAGAACATCATGTTCAGCAGGTTGGGAACATACTCCAGGTCTTCGCGCGGATAAATGAAAGGCTCACCGATGGACTTCTTGTAGGCGAACGCCACGATCGTCCTGACCTTGGACATCAGCTGGACAGCGATCCGGTCAAAATCTTCCTTCGTCGGGTTCATCATGTCAATGCCCGGATAATAGGCCGACAGGGAACATACCATCGACGCCAGGACAGCCATCGGATGGGCGCTGGAAGGGTACCCGTCGAAAAATCGCTTCATGTCCTCGTGGATCATGGAGTGTTCCGTAAAATTCTCGGAAAGCCCGCGAAGTTGTTCCGCCGTGGGGAGCTCGCCATAAATCAGCAGGTGCGCGATCTCCAGGAAGCTGGAATACTCGGCCAGCTGCTCGATGGGATAACCGCGATAACGCAGAACCCCGGCATCGCCGTCAAGGTAGGTGATGGCGCTTTCGCAATTGGACGTATTCCCGAACCCATGGTCGAAGGTGACGTAATTCGTCAGCGTCCTGAGCTTGGAAATATCGATGCCCTTCTCGCCCTCGGTGCCGACAACGATCGGCAGCTCGAAGGTGTTCCCGTCAAGAATGACTTTAGCTGGCTGGGGGTGCTGCTCCATTCAACGGCCTCCACGGTGATGTTTAAGATGAAAACGTATTATATGTTTTTATCCCGCATTTTGCAATAGGAACAGAGGAACGCGGGATAACCCCGGCTTTTCTTGACAATAAGATA
>CAILQW010000035.1 GCA_903836515.1 Candidatus Omnitrophota bacterium
ACCTTAAAGCTAAAAACATCATCCGCCGTGCCTATGGCTACCGGGATGACGAGTACATGAAGCTAAAAATTATCCAGGCGTGCTCGTCTTTAAGGTTTTTTCAGCCGTGGACGGTGGCGTTCAACAATTCAGAATGAGCCATATTTTTGTTGGAATGCTTTTTGCGTTTAGGCGGGTATTTGTTTTCTCTGGCTCAAGAAGATCGCAATCGTGTTTCTTCGACGCAGAAGGGGGTGTATAAGATTATGTGTGTGGGTGAATCCACCACCGCACATTTTCTGGTTAAAGAACCGTATCCTGCCAAATTGGAGAGAATATTGAATGAAAGTAAGGCGGGTATCAACTTTAGCGTTATCAACAAAGGGATGATCGCAAAGGGCACTCTAGATATTATGGCGCAGTTGCAGGATAATCTGGATCACTATAAGCCCGATATGGTCATTGCCATGATGGGGATTAATGATTGTGGTTATCTGGCACCTCAATTAAGAGTTTCTTTTTGGGGTCGATTAAGGGTTTATCGTTTGATGAAAGTGATTTGTCTGGCTTTCATGAAAGGGTTGAACGATTTCACAGGCAAGATTGCTCAATGCGGCGCAAGTAAGGATGCGTGTGACCATGTTTCTCCCCCATATTTGTTGAAAACCCCCAGCCCGCAACATTCTCTCCATGCAGTACGCCCAGACGCGTGTGAAGATGATATGGCGATGCATCAAGGTTCGCAATATCAGGATCAGGGAGAATATTCCCTGGCCGAAGATGCTTATAAAAAGCTTGGGAAAGCGCATCCATCATGTGCGAATGCGTATTTTAATTTGGGAAGGCTTTACTATGACTGGACACAGTATGCCCAGGCGGCGGAAGCATTTAGGAAGGGGTTGGAAATCGACCCGCATGATGCTGCGGCTTATTTTGGCTTGGGATTAGCCTTGAGGGAACTTAAGCGATATTCAGAAATTGAAGGATTATTTAAGAAATCCATTGAATTGGACGCGCATACACCTGGTGTGTATTTAATGTCCGGTTATTTTTATCGCGATAACATGAAAGATTTTATAAATGCTGAGAAATCATTCAAGCAAGCCATTGATGCCGGCGATGATAATTATATGGCTTATCGTGAACTGGCAAAAACTTACATTATTCAAAAGAAATATGACCAGACAGAAGAATTGTTCCGAGTATTTAAAGAGAAGTACCCGGAGAATGACAGGATTTATCAGGATTTAATACAATTATATGAGTATAGGAGCCGTGAAGAGTCTTTGCGGGAAGATGATAGGAAGGCTGAAGAGTTAAGGGGGGATTGTTTCTGGCGCGTGACGGCAAAGAATTACAGGTTGATGAAGAAAGTTTTAGATGCCAGGGGGATAAAGCTTGTGTGTGTGCAGTACCCGATGCGGAGCATAGAGCCTTTAAGGAAGATATTTTATGATTCGGGAGGGATTATCTATGTCGATAATGAGAAAATATTCAAGGATGCTTTAAGTGCGTCAAGGTTTGACGAATATTTTATGGACAGGATGTTTGAGGATTTCGGCCATTGTACGGAGAAGGGCAATGAACTTTTAGCGGGCAATGTCGCAAAGAGCATATTAAAAGAACTGCTTAAAAAATAAAGGATCGTCATTCGCATGAAAAGTTGGACGTGCGGCGCGTTAAGCCTGGCGAGAAGAGCCCAGGCTTCAGGAAAATGCAAAGGAGCTTTTAAAGAGCTTATGAAAGTATTGTGGGGCCACCCAGGATTTCTCATGTTGATTACACTGTTATGAGGGTAAATATTCTTCTTATTTTCGCCGGCATATTGGTGGGGCTGTGCGCAGGTGAAATATCGTTAAGAGCGGCTTCGTTTATTATCAAGCATGGCAGGCATGACAGTTACAGCGGCATCGACAGGTCTGCGTTGACTGTTTTATGTGTCGGGGATTCAGTTACCTACGGCTTTGGCGACAAGGCCGGTGAGGGGTACCCTGCCAAACTGGGAGTTATCCTGGCAAAGAAACTGGGAAGAAAAGTTATTGTGATTAACAAGGGGATCCCGGGGGCATCAACGGCCGTTGTCCTGAGAGAATTAAAGAATGCCGTCAAGACAATCCCGCGGATTGATCTGGTTGTAATCCTGACTGGCAACGGAAATAGTCTCTGGAATTTTAAAGAAATGTACCGTGAGATAGCCAAGTTCCGGGTGAATTTCGAGAGCGGGATGTTTTTAAAAATCGATCATTTTTTTTCCAACCTGAGGTTATACTCTTTGGTTAAAAGCATATCCGAAGAAACTCTTTATGAAGAGACAATAGGAGCGGATGATACCTGCCAGATTTGCTTGGATGAGGCTGCGGCGGGAAGGAATGTGTTGAAGTATGACGTCTGTGAAACAGGACAGTTTGATAGGATTTTGTCAGCATATCATCATTGTCTGCGGCTCTCTCGGCATTGCCGGAGAGCCACCCTGGGGATATTGGATATGTACGCGTTTTGCGGCAAGGACTTGACCGATGATAGCGGAGGGATTCCAGTTGATGGCGGCCCTTATATCGGGACATTGTTGCGCGATCTGAAGGTGCGTAATCTGAAGGAATTGATTTTCAAGGTCATGCATAAGAATGTAGCGGAAATGATACGGTTGTGCGATGAGAATAAGATCAGGGTCTTATTGATTTCCGACTACCCGAGCGGCAGGCCCATCATTAATTTCACGGGGTATGCGCAAGAGGATAATGTGTCATTGTTGGGGTTAAATGACTATTTTAAGGATGACTTGAATTGTACGTTGTGTAAGAAATATTTCTTTGATGAGGCGCATCCCAACACGGAGGGGTATTATCTGATGGCCGGAAGGATTGCGGACAAGATATTGAATATGATTCAGAAGGGGCAGCTGGCGGGGATGGGGTATTCCAGATGAACTTCAATCAATGCCGTTTCTTTAATATTTTTCGGAAGAATGGGCCGGTAAAGCAAAACGTTTTTCTGTTGGTTCTTCTGGGTATCCTTACATTTCATGGGCTGATTAATTACCAGGTCTTAACAAGGGGCAATTCTTGTTATATTTATGACGAATATGTAAGGGTTTCTTCCGGGTACAGCGCTTTCCAGGATATTTTTATTACTCCTGGGCTGAGTTTCCAGGAGCGGACGCAATGGTTTTTTCAACTTGATAACGGGCAGGGCCATCCCCATCTTTTTGAGCTCATCGAAGCGTTTTCCTGGAAGATATTGGCTGCATTTGGAAAAACGGATCCGGGTTTGGTGATCCTGTTGGCCAATCTTTTCTTCTTGTTCATCCTGTTATCGAGCGTATATGAGATCGGTTCGGTCCTTTATGATAAAAGAACCGGTCTGTTGGCCGCATTGCTGGGATCAATGTTGCCCATGGTTTTTGGGCTCTCACGCGTCGCCATGCTTGATTATCCGTTGATGTGCATGTGTTCCCTGAGTTGTTGCCTGTTGTTGAAAACAAACCGGTTTGTTTCTGTTAAGTACAGCGTATTGTTTGGCGTGATCTTTGGATTGACAGAACTTACCAAGGAGTCAGCGGTAATCTTTTTGGGACCGCTTGTGATTTATTATTTTATAAATTCATTGCGGAAGGGGGGCTCCAAGAAGGCCGTTGTGGGTTTTTTAGCCGGCATGCTTTCATTCTTGATTGTGACGGGCATTGTTTATTTGAGGGCTGACAATCCCCATGTTTACGGGACATATATATCAAAGATGCATATTGTAAACAGCGTGTCGTTTTTCTATTATTTTCATACGTTTAAAGATTTCGTTGGCCCTTGGGTGCTGATAGTAAGCTTTCCATTTTTCTTGTCTTACTGGGTCAAGTTCAAGGAAAGGGACTGGATATTGTTTTTCTGGTTTTTCATTCCTTTTATTTTGTTTAGTTTATCCCCGAACAAGACCACTAGGTTTATGATGCCGTTGGCACCTGTTTGGGCATTGTTGATCGCCCGCGGCGTGTTGGTGAATGATTGGCCAAAACTTGTGCGGCGTATCAGTGTCTTTATTTTTATCATTGTTTTAACGGCGCAGTATGCGGCGTATAATCTAGAATGGCTGTTGCCTCCCGAGGGGTATGTTCTTGAAAAAGGGAGATTGTCGGTTGAGCATGATCCATACGCAGCAACGGTTACAGGCTTGGTTCATGTTTTCAACGAAGAGGCATCCGCCGTTGATGCTCCGGCCATGGTTATCCCGTTATTCAATACGGGTGCCATCAATGATTCTTTGGGACTTGATTTCAACCTGGCGCGATTGCCTTTCTGGGTGATGTGCCCCATAGAACTTGATGAGGTTGATGCCCAGCATTCTTCCTGGAAGGGATTCCCTCAGGAAATCCTGATGGGTCATTATATTCTGGATAAGGTTGAGGCTCCCGACATGCATACAAATTCGGAGATAAATTTCATTGGTCGTGGGCTCAGGGCAGGATTTCTGAAGTACAGGGATCACTTTGAAAAGATCGCAGAAGTACCTGTGTATGACAATTCACGCGTTGATGTTTACAGGAGAATTAAGAGATAAATGTTCAATTTCATCAGAAAGCTGGATCGGTTTCTTGTCAGGATAGCCCTGGGGGTGATGCATCCGGCGGCGGGGCCTGCCGCGATTAATGTGGCCGGTATAAGGAATATCCTGATTATTAAACTTTGGGGGCTGGGGAATTTGATTGTTATTTCTCCCTTGCTTTACAAGATAAAGTATAAATTCCCCCAGGCACGGGTTATATTTTTGACTTTCGGGATCAACAGGGGGTTCTTTGAAAACCACCAGGCAGTAGACCGTGTTATTTATTTTGAATTTACGACCAATTTTATCAAGATCATCAGGCAAGTTTGCGCTCTCATATCTGAATTGAAGCAAGAAAAGATCGATATTGTTATTAATTTTGAGACTTTCAACAATATGTCGGCGATATTTACATGTTTGATCAAGGCGCCGGTCCGTATCGGATTACATAATCAGCATGAAAGACGTTTCTATACGCATGCCGTGGATAACAACAAATCCTGGCATATTTCAAAAGTCTTTTCTGATCTCTTGATCCCCTTGGAGATCAAGGAGCCTTATCAATATACCCGTTTTAAAGGAACTCGGGATGATAAAACAAGGGCCGCATCTGCGTTGGGAGCGTGGCATGCCGATCCTTTCATTGTCATGCACCCCAGCACAAGCATGAATTTCCTTGGAAAAAGATTCTCGGAAAAAAACTTTTCTGCCCTGGCGGACCTGCTGATCGTTAAGCATGGCATGAAGGTCATATTGACGGGAACCCGGCAGGATAGGCAAGTTGTAGGCCACATTATTGCCGGGATTCCAAATAAAGATAAAGTGTTGGGTTTGACCGGTTGCTTGACCCTGGGGGAGTTGACAGAGCTATTGAAGATGAGCAGGCTCTTTATTTCCAATGATACTGGCCCTGTTCATTTGGCTGCCAGTGTGGGGGTTAACGTGGCTGCCATTTATGGCCCGACCACACCATCGAGGTTCGGGCCGTTGAATCACAATAGCCTTGTCTTTTATAAAGGGCTGCCGTGCGGCCCTTGTGTCGGGGTGGATTATTTAAACAAGCGGTGTCATAATGATTTCCAATGCCTGGATTTTTCTGTTAGTGAGATTGCCATGAAGATTTCGGAAAGATTCTTCGATGCTAAGTAAGATCAATTTGATTCAAGGCATAATCGAATCGAATTTTCGCCGCCTTTCTTCGCCGTATAAGGCAACTTTTGCCGTAACGTACAGGTGTAACCTGAAGTGTAAGATTTGCAAGGTGTGGGACAACAGCCCCCCGGCAGAGTTTACCCTTGGCGAGATCGGCAAGATATTTAAGAATTTTAAAAGACTGGGCTGGATCGACCTGACAGGGGGAGAGGTGACCCTTAGAGGGGATATTATTGACGTCATCAATGTCATTTCCAGGAACGCAAGAAATCTGTGTGTATTCCATATTTCTACGAATGGACGGCGTCCCGAGATCGCTGTGTTGATGGCCAAAGAGGTCTTAAAGGCAGGGCTTCTGCCTGTCATTAATGTCAGCGTGGATGGTCCCCGGGAGCTTAACGATCGCTTGCGCGGGGTGGAGGGGGCGTTTCACAGCAGCCTGGAAACCTTCAAGAAGCTGAGAAGTTCAGCGCCTCAAGGGCATTATTACCTGAGTTGTACGCTTTCGCGCAGCAATATCCAGTATGTCGATGAGATGATCGTCGAGCTTAAAAGAGAAATCCCCGGTTTTAGCTTTTCAGACCTGCATTTTAATTTATTCCATGCCTCTTCCCATTATTACAAGAATCATGAGATCGAAGGGGAGGATAAAATTGATCCTGTTGCCGTGATGAAATACCTGTCTTTATCCAAGAAGGGATCGCGCGTAAAGATATTCTTGGAGAACCAGTATTTAAAGGGAATGTCAAAGTTCCTGTCTGAGGACAAATTCCCTGTGCCTTGTCAGGCATTGAATGCGACATGTTTCATCGCTCCTTCCGGCCGGGTATATGCGTGCGGGATTTTCGATGAGCCCATTGGAGAACTCAGGGAGCATGATTACGATATTAATAGAATATGGGATCATCCAAGGGCTTTGATGGCCAGGAAAAGTATAAAGCAACGGCAGTGCCCTGGGTGCTGGAGCCCGTGCGAGGCATATCCCGCAATCTTTGGGCAAGTCATGAGGCCTGTTCAGGAATGCCTTGGCGTTAAATTTAAGTAGCGAAGGAGTGTCAACGTTCATGGGTATTTATCTAGACCACGCCGCGACGACATTCCCCGACCCCAAGGTCCTGCAGGCCGTTTCCAGGTGTTGTCAACAGGGGCTGGGCAACGCGTCGGCCCAGCATCGCGCGGGTGTCCAGGCGGCGATGGTGGTGGAGCATGCCAGGCAGGTCATTGCCGGGAGCATTCATGCGGACTCCCAAGAGCTTTATTTCTTCTCCGGCGGGACAGAGGTCAATAATGCCGTTATGAAAGGCATCGCCGGGGCGCGTAGGAAATACGGCAGGCATATCATTGTTTCTGCCATCGAACATCCAAGCATCCTGGAGCCGGCCAGATGGCTGGAAAAACAAGGGTTTCGCGTTTCCTATGTGCCTGTTGATCGCCAGGGGCGTGTAGATCCCGATGATATCCGAAGGTCTATGACAAAAAAAACCATTTTGGTTTCTGTCATGCAGGCCAATAACGAGATCGGTACGGTCCAGCCGGTGAAAGCCATCGGACAGCTATGCCGTCAGCAGGGGGTATATTTTCACACCGATGCTTCGCAAAGCTTCACTAAAATTCCTATTGATGTGCGGCGGGATTATCTGGATCTGGTGACGCTCAGCAGCCACAAGGTTCATGGCCCCAAGGGGGTCGGTGCCTTGTATATGCGCCAAGGCATTCAGATTGATCCCCTGATGCATGGCGGCAGCCATGAGCACGGGATACGGGCAGGGACGTATAATACGGAGGGCATAGCAGGGTTTGGCAAGGCGGTTGAGATCTCCGACAGGCGCGATATTGTCAGGATGCGTCGGTTAAGGGATTATTTTATCAGGCAGGTCGAGATGCATGTCCCAGGGGCGCGGTTAAATGGATCGCGTCAGGCAAGGGTTTGCAATAATGTGAATTTCTCGTTTGAGGGCCTCACGGGGAAAGGATTATTTTCCGTGTTGAATAAAAAGAACATTTTTGTCGCGACAGGATCGGCGTGTGCATCCAATGAACTCAAGGTTAGCCATGTGTTGCAGGCCCTGGGGATTGGTCAAGAACGGGCCAACGGGGCTGTGCGGATGACCCTGAGCAAGTGGACGACAAAGAAAGAGATCGATGCCGTCGTTAAGGCTATCCGATCCTCTGTAAATAAAATAAGGGTTCAGGCATGAAGAAGATAGAGGAGTCCATCGACTTGAGCGGGGTACCTTGTCCCATGAATGCGGCGCGGGCATTGCTGAAGCTGGCTCAAATGCAGGATAATTCCTTTCTGGAAATTATCCTGGATGACGGTGAACCGATCGTCAATGTGCCGGGCGCGCTCGAAGATGAGGGGTACCGGATCATGGTCAAGGAGCGAAGGGGGAAGCAATGGATGCTTCAAATCCAAAAATAGAATTAGGACCCAGGGCCGTTTGCCAGCGGTGTGTTTTGCCTGAAAGCAAGCCGGATATCTGGCTTGATGGGGCGGGCATTTGTAATATTTGCCGTGATTTTGACAAACAGAACAATGGGCATGAACAGGTGAAATTCCTGGAGAGCGATTTCATAAAAATATTAAACCAGAACAAGAGCAAGGGGAAGTATGATTGCTTGATCATGTGCAGCGGCGGCAAAGACAGCACGGCGGCCCTATATTATATGAAGAAACGCTACAAGCTTAACCCGTTGGCGTTTACTTTTGATCATGGGTTCGAGACGGAAGATGCCCTTGAGAATATCCGTAATGCCGTCGACATCCTGGGGGTCGATTTTATTCTTTTTAAGTCGGATTTCATGAAAGAAATGTTCGCACAGATCGTCAGGACCGGCAGTAAAGCGGTATTGTGCCACCCCTGTTCCATATGGTATATGGGGGTTACTTTTGACATGGCCGCACGTTTTGATATTCCCATGATCGTGGCGGGGTGGACCAAAGGCCAGGCGACGCATCAGCCGTTGATGTCGCGCTGCGGCTGCAATGCCCATCAGGCGGAATTTGTGAGCATGTCAAAGGCTACACAGGCATTTCTGGATCAATACACCCAGGAAAATCCTAAATACAAGGATTTCCCAAGGAGCATGGAAGAAGTATTGACCCTGGCCAAGAAACGCCATAAGGCCATGGTGGTTTCACCGCACTGGTTTTTGCCGATGGATGCGGGTGTTTATGTCGAGATCCTGAAGAAAGAATTAAAATGGAAATTTCCGCGCCTGAGCTATCCGGGGTTGTCGACGAATTGTTATCTGAATTTTATTTCCGTCCACAATTCCATGAAGCATTTCGGTTATACCCATTACCATGTGGAAATGAGTAAAATGGTCCGTGCGTCGCTGTTGTCGCGCCAGGAAGCGTTGAAGCTCCTTGAGATTAATTTCGATCATGGGGTTTTGCAGCATGTCATGCAAAAGTTTGATTCCGTGAAAGGCTTAAAATAATGTTGAAGCGTTTCCTCGGCATGATGCATGGCATAAGGATGGCCGTGCAAAAGACGTTGATGGCCGTATCTCTTATGATCCTGTATGTTATCGGCTTCGGTCTCACGTCGTTGTTTGTCAGGGTTCTCCGGCGGGACCTTTTACCCGGCAAAGCCAGGGTTGACCGCGCGTGCTGGCGCGAGGCGTCAGGGCATGATGCCGATGCGGATGAGATGCTGCACCAGGCCTAGGCCATCAAGGGGGCAAGATGAACAAGATCCGGTATGTTTTCAAAGAGATGTTTTACCTGATAAAGAAACACAAGCTCGCTTTTTTGCTTCCCATCTTCATCGTTCTGGCGCTGCTCGTTTTCCTGGCGTGCTACGTGGGCCCTGCCGTTGTCACAACGTTCATTTATGCCGGGATTTAATGTATTTGTAAAATAGGCGCAGTCTGAACCATGAATATACTGGGAATATCCTGTCATTATCACGATGCCGCCGCCTGTTTGTACAAGGATGGCGTGCCGGTTGTGGCGGTCCAGGAAGAGCGCTGCACCCGCCGGAAGAACACGTCGGCATTTCCCATCCAGGCCATCAATGACTGTGTCCAGTACGGCGGTATCACATTTGCGGATATCGACCGTGTCAGTTTCTACGAAAAACCTTTCCTCAAGTTTTCCCGGGTCATCCTTGATCATGTTAAGGCGTGGCCGTTGTCCCTGCCTGGTTTCTTGACGACCATGCCTCATTGGCTTGAGGACCGGTTGATCCTGCCATTGACCCTGGAGAAAGAGATCGGGTTTAAGGGTGACGTTTCTTTTGTAAAGCATCATTTATCGCATGCGGCGAGTTCATTTTTAGTGTCTCCTTTTGATGAGGCGGCCATTCTGACCGGCGATGCTGTGGGTGAATATGCGACGATGACCTATGGCTGCGGCCAGGGGTCGGATATCAAGATCCTAAGGGAGATCCAGTATCCCCATTCACTGGGGTTGGTCTATACCGCGGTGACAACATATCTGGGGTTTGCGGCGCATGAGGGGGAAGGTACAACGATGGCCCTGGCCAGCTGCGGCAAGCCAAGGTATCTGGACAAGTTCCGGGAAATGATCAAGGTCAAATCCGACGGGAGCTATGTCATCGATCAACGTTTCTTTGGGTTTAACAAGGGTGACAGGATGTATACCCCGCGCTTTTTGAAAGCATTTGGCAGGGCAAGAAAGCCGGGCACGACCATCGAGGAGCGGCATTGTGATATTGCGGCGAGCCTGCAGAAGGTCACGGAAGAGACCCTGTTGACGGTGGTGCGCCATGTTCATGCCGAAACGGGGCTCGATCGATTGTGCCTTGGCGGCGGGCTGTTTCTTAATTGTGTGGCCAACAGCAAGATCCTGGAGCAGGGGCCCTTCAAGGAAATCTTTATTCAGCCGGCTGCCGGTGACAGCGGCGGGGCCTTGGGGGCCGCGGCCTACGTCCATCATTGTGTTTTAAAGAATCCGAGAACCTATGTGATGCGGGATGCGTATTTGGGCACGAGCTATCCTGATGCGAGGATCAGAAATATTCTTTTAAATCACAATATGGTTTTCAAGGAATATGACGCCGAGGCATTGTCGAAGTTTGTTGCGCAAAAGATATCCGAGAGCAAGATCATAGGCTGGTTTCAGGGAAGAATGGAGTTTGGCCCGAGGGCTTTGGGCAACAGATCCATCCTGGGGAACCCCTGCAACCCGCACATGAAGGAACTGTTGAACGATAAGGTTAAGCACCGCGAACCCTTCCGTCCCTATGCTCCGGTTGTTTTGGAGGAACGGGCGGGAGAATTCTTTGAATTGTCCGGCACATCGCCGTTCATGCTGCTGGCCCCCAAGGTCAGGAAGGACAAGAAAGCGGTGATCCCGGGGGTCGTGCATGTGGATGGGACGGCGCGTGTGCAAACGGTCAGCCGGGAGACGAATCAAAAACTCTGGCAGTTGATCAAGGATTTCGAAGGGATCACGGGGGTTCCTGTCATCATTAACACATCTTTCAATTTGCGTGGAGAACCTGTTGTTTGTACTCCCGAGGATGCCATTGCCTGTTTTAAGAAAAGCGGCATGGATTACCTTGTGTTGGGGAATTTTATTTTAAATAAAGTTGAGAATTTCCGGCCATAGTATGAAAAGAATCCTGGTATTTACGGCCGGGGCGATCCTGGCAGTGCTGTTGCTGGAAACCGTGTTAAGGCTGGCTGGTTTTATTTATAGGATAAAGGTAAAGGTCCCGGGGCTGTTCTTTGCCTGTAAATAAATTGTTTTCCGTGAATCCATTTTCAGGAGCATTGATCGGAAATGATTAAAGAAAGTATGAAAAAGATTTTTGTTTGCTGTATCGGAGCCGTAACAGCGTTGCTTATTCTAGAAATGGGATTACGGCTTGGAGGTTTCATCCATCAAGAAATCTTGGGCCGTCACGGCCGGGCTTTGGCGCATAAGCAGGGGAATCCCTATGTTGTTTTGTGCCTTGGGAATTCTTATACTGAAGGGTATGGTGCCCCATCGGGCATGAGTTATCCGGTCCAGTTGCAGCGTTTGTTCGATGAACGGATCAGGTCTGTGGGTGTGGCAGTTATCAATGAGGGGCAGGGGAATCAGAATACGGCAGAGTTATTGAGTGACCTCAAGGTTAATATCGAGCGGCATCATCCTAAACTGATCGTTTTGCAAACTGGCCAGCCCAATGAGTGGAATTACTTGAAGTATGGCGACTATTTAGGAAGGCAGAAAGCAGGCGGTGTATCATCGAAATCCCCCGGATATTATTTTAATGAACTTTTATCCTACAGCCGTGCCTATCGGCTCATGGTTTTGTTCAAGCACAGCCGTCCGTGGCATCGTTATAATTTTATAAAATCATTAAATTACAAACATGAAGAGAAATACTCCGGTGCTGTCGATTTGATCAAGCGCATGAATTACTCGGGGACATCTTTACCTGTGGATGAATCGCAAATCGATCAAGCTCTGCGTTTGTTTCTCAATGGGGTCAAAGTGGACCCCGGAGAGCCGCAGAATTATTTTGGATTAGGGGCGCTTTATCATGCCAAGGGTAATGATGATGAGGCATTAAAATGGTACTTTAAGTCATTGAATGCGGCTTTGGCGTGTGATTCCAGGTATTGGGAAATTGAAAGCTATAAACATATCCGGTGGATCAGGAATGCGCCGGTTTCTGATGACTTTGTCGCGGGTGAGTTCAACGGGGCGTTGACCATTGACATACTGGTTGAAGCTCTTCGGAAAAGGGGGGTGGCTATCCCGGATGGCGATGGTATTGGGTATATTAATCAGAATGCTTTGATGGATAAGGGACTATACAGGCACTATGATGATGTGTTGCTTACGGCAGAAGATTTGGACTTGATTGGACAAATAGATGCGGCCAGTAAGAATAAGTTAAAACGATTTAACAGGAGGTTGATGGAGCGGGGTGATCCACGGCAATGCCCCAGGCATCGTGTCTATGAAGTTTTGCGTCAGAGTGCCATTAATCGGAAGATAGATGAATTTCTTGCGTTGTGTCATCGCCGGCATCCTGATCAGGTTTTTGACTTTGTGGGTTTAAAGAATGCCGAAGTTTCGCAGTGGGTGGAATCGGATCTGAAAGAAATCGTCCGTGTGATCCAAGGGATGAAAATCGGCCTTATTATTGCCAATTATCCCAAGCCTCTTGATGCGAATTTGATCTTGTTCCGTGTTGCAAGGAGGTTTAACCTGCCATTCATTGATAATGATTCAGTTTTTCAGGCGAAGATCCAGCAGGGGGTAAAGGAGCAGGATCTTTTTGTCTATGACGGCCATTGTAACGCCAGGGGGTATGCCCTTATGGCGGAAAATGTTTTTAATAAGATAACAGGGGAAGGCTTCTTGAAATAATCCTATGAAAGTTATATTCATTACCCGGGAAGGGTATGAGCTCTCCGGTGCCAGGGTCCGCTGCCACAATTTTGCGCGGGAATTGCGCTGCCATGGGATTGACGCGCGCGTGTTCTCCTTTGCGGATGAGTTCGGTGCGACATACGGTGAAAAAGAATTCGGCATGTCCCTTCCCTATAAACTCTGGCTGAATGCCCGCGCCCTGGGCAGGTTCATGCACGAAGACCCGCACACGGTTTTTATCCTGCAGCGATTTAATTATCACGCGCTCGCGCCGCTTCTGGCTGCCGGATGGAAAGGACATCGCGTGATCTTCGATTGCGACGACTGGAACATGCGGGAAGATCCGGTGTATCATTGGGGGTTCTATCCCAGCTCCAAGATGGAATATGTGACGCGCCGTGTGGCGCGCAAGGCGGTCATGTGTATCGCCGCCAGCCGTTATTTGCAGGAATATTTAAAGGCCTTCAACCCGCGTGTTGCCTATATCCCGACAGGGGTTGATACCCGTCAGTTTTTCCCACGTCCTGGCCAGGACCGCGCTGAACTGGTGTTTTCCTGGATCGGCACCGCGTATCATGAAGAGATGGGGCATAACCTGGATTTCTTGCTTTCGTGTTTTGAATCCCTGGCGGACCATTATGCCCATGTGGTCCTCAGCCTGGCCGGCGAGGGAAAGTATTTTGAGCGCTTTTGCCAGTCCATCGAAACGCACCCTCATCGCGCGCGCATACGGGTCAATTGCTGGATCCCGGCGGATGAGATGCCGGCGTATTTGGCGGGCGTCGATGTCGGGCTTTTACCCCTCATCCAGCAGACCAAATTTAATTTGTCCAAGAGCCCTACAAAATTGTTTGAGTACATGGCCATGGGACTGGCAACTATTGCCAGCGGCACAGGAGAAGCCGGACATATCCTTAAAGACGGGCATACAGGGCTTTTGGCTCAGGATTGCGATGCGTTCACGGCCGCGATGCAGCGTATGGTTGAGGATGTGTCCTTGCGCCGGGACATCGGCCGCAGGGCCAGGCAGGATGTGGAGGAGCGTTTTTCAGTTGAACTTCTCGGGCGTCAACTGGCAGGATTACTGAAAGATATTTGATCAACGGGGGCAGCGGATGATGATTTCGGTGGTGATTTTGACCTGTAACAGCGGCGGACATATTCATAACTGCCTGGCATCCCTGGCCGCGCAGGGCGTGGATGACCTTGAGGTCATTGTGGTCGATAACGCGTCGATGGACAAGACTATCTCCATCATTGCCGGGGAATGCCCACAGGCGTGGCTTATCCGGAATGAGACCAACCGGGGTGCCAGTCAGGCGAGGAACCAGGGCGTGGCGCATGCCCGCGGCGCGTGGGTGCTCTCGTTGGATAGCGACGTGATCCTGGGGCCGGATTTTCTTCGCGAATTTTTGTTGGCGGCGAAAGGTTTTGCGGATAATATTGGGATGGTTCAGACAAACATCCTGGATGCGGACGGCACCCGGGTTTATTCGCAGGGGGTCTACCTTTCGCCCTGGAGGCGCTTCCACGACATTAACCGGGGCAGGCCTGCCGGGGCAGCCTATCCTGGTGTTCGCAAAATACTGGGGCCGTGTTCGGCCGCCGCGTTTTACAGGCGGACGATGCTGGAGCAGGTCAGGGAACAGACCGGTTATTTCGACGAACGGTTCTTTTTTCTTGTCGAAGATGTGGATTTGGCCTGGCGTGCCCGTCGGGCGGGCTGGGGCGTCACATTTTGCCCACGCGTCCAATGCCGTCATCGTGGCAATGGCTCTGGCACAAATTCCTTGATGCGGCAGTATCTTTCTTTTCGCAACAGGTACCTGATGATCAACAAGAATGAAAGTTTTTGGCGCAGGCTCGGCACCTATGCGCTGGCGTTACCTTACGATGTGACACGTTTTTTTTATATGATGCTGGTTAACCCCTATATGCGGCAGGAGAAATAATGGCCCGTATTCTTATCACTGGCGGCTGTGGCTTCATCGGTTCATCGTTGGCTTTCGATCTCGTCCGGCGGGGGTATGAGGTCACGGTGGTGGATAATTTGAGCCGCCGGGGTTCCGAGGTTATTTTGCCGCGGTTATTGGCCCAGGGTGTTGAATTTCATCATGTGGATGTCCGCAATCCCGAGGATCTTGAAAAGCTGAAAGGTTGTTTCAGCTGTCTGATCGAGTGCAGCGCGGAACCTTCTGTCCTCTCGGGTGCCGCGGGGGACCAGGCCCTGTATCTGCTGAATGTGAATTTGAAGGGTGCGGTCAATTCTTTTGAATGGGCCAGGCTCCGGGGTGTGCCGGTCATTTTTTTATCCAGTTCGCGTGTTTATCCCTATGACTGTCTTAATGCGTGCCGTTACCGGGAAACGGAGACGCGGTTTGAGTTCATCGATGGGTGCCCGGGGGTAAGCCCTGGCGGCGTGAGCATGGAGATGCCAATGGATGGGGTGCGTTCATTGTATGGCGCGACCAAACTTTCCGCTGAACTGATTTTACGGGAATACGCTGTCCAGTATGGCCTGCCGGCGATCATCAACCGTTGCGGGGTTGTGGCTGGCCCCTGGCAGATGGCCCGGGCCGATCAGGGTGTTTTTACGTTCTGGATGGCCAGGCATTATTTCAAGATACCTCTTCAATACATCGGCTTTGGCGGGAATGGCCGCCAGGTGCGTGATCTGTTGCACATTGAAGATCTGACGGATCTTTTGGCCCGGCAGATCGCGGCGCTGATCGATCGTCCTTCTGATTTTCGCGGGACTGTTTTTAATGCCGGGGGGTCTGTCCGTTCCAGTTTGTCACTTCGGGAGGCCACCGAGATATGCCGGCGCATTACGGGGAATGATATTGCCGTCACTGCCCGGATGGACAACCGCCCTTCGGATATGATCTGGTATGTGACAGATAACGGGGCCACGGGCAAGACCTTTGGCTGGGATCCCAGGAAATCTCCCGAAGACATCCTGCAGGACATCTTTGTCTGGCTCAAGGATAACGAAACGCTCATCCAAGAGATATTCGTATGACGTCAGGGGCAGATACGGGGAGGTTCAGATGAGTGTCGTTCTGGTGACAGGGTCTGCCGGGCTGATCGGATCCGAGGCCGTCCGTTTTTTTGCTGACCGCGGATTCAAGGTCGTTGGCATTGATAACGACATGCGGGGCTATTTCTTCGGGGAAGAAGGAAGCTCGCGCGGCAATCTTGTGAGGCTGGCCGAACGTTACCCGGGGTTTATCAATCATGAGGCGGATATCCGGGACAGGGCGGCGCTTGAGAAGCTGTTCCAGGAGTATAACAAGGATATCGCGCTTGTTATCCATTGCGCGGCCCAGCCGGGGCATAATTGGGCCGCCCGGGAACCATTGACAGATTTTGATGTGAATGCCGTCGGGACCGCGAATCTCCTTGAGGCCGTGCGTTGCCATTGCCCCAAGGCTGTTTTTATCCTCACATCGACCAACAAGGTTTACGGCGATAATGTTAACCGTCTTCCTTTTGTGGAGCTGGCCACGCGCTGGGAACTGGATCAGGGGCATCCGTATTTCTCCAAAGGCGTTGATGAGAGCATGTCCCTGGATCAATGCATGCATTCCTTGTTTGGCGTTTCGAAACTGGCCGGGGATGTCCTTACCCAGGAATATGGCCGATATTTTGGTATCAGGACAGGCGTTTTTCGCGGGGGATGTCTGTCAGGGCCGGGGCATGCGGGTGTCGAAGGCCACGGGTTTCTGGCTTATTTGATGAAGTGCGCGGTCCTGGGGCGGCAGTACCATGTCTTGGGGTATGGCGGCAAACAGGTCAGGGACAATATCCATTCTTATGATCTTGTGAGCGCTTTCGATCATTTTTTCAAGGCCCCGCGTGCCGGCGAAGTGTATAACATCGGCGGCAGCCGGTTCAGCCATTGTTCCCTTCAGGAAGCGGCGGCGTTGACGGAAAAGATCACGGGTAGGCCCATGGATATGGTTTTGGTCAATGAAGCGCGCATGGGCGACCATATCTGGTGGGTGAGCGATGTGTCAAAATTTGCCGCGCATTATCCAGGATGGAAACTCACCCGCACTGTGGAGGATATTTTGCGCGAAATATATCTGGAAAATGCCGGACGCTGGACATCGGCGGGCCGGTAGGCGGTCCAGGAACATTTCCGCGGTGCCTTAAGGGAACTTTTGGGCTTGGGGTGCTGTCTAACCCAGCAGAGACGCACGACACCAACGCGGGAGGTTCCCATAGCAGTTCTCTTCTTTTTTCTGTTACGGAAAAACCCCCTGAATCTTTCACAGTCAATATTCCTGATCTTAAAAGGTTGGTGAAGGCATGATATCTGATGTAGACCTTGATCTGGCGGGCCGCGCGCGTGACGGTGATAGAGACGCCTTTGAAGAGATTTACCGGCAGTACGCCGGGATGGTTTACCGTGTGGCCTTGCGGATGATAGGCAAGGTTGAGGATGCCGAGGAAGTGACACAGCATGTTTTTTTATCGGTACACCGGCACCTCAGGACGTTTGCCGGAAAGTCTTCCCTGAAGACCTGGATCTACCGGATCACGATCAACAGTTCATTGAATGTGCTCAAGGCCAGGAAGAAACATATGGAGGTCGCCTGGGAGGAAGGTTTTGATCCTGAAGACAAGCGGCATGGGTTAAGGGAAGCGGTGGAGAAAGAAGCTTCCCAGCATAAGATTAATGTTTTGTTGGCGCATCTCAATCCCGATCAGCGGGCTTGCATCTTGTTGAGGGCCCAGGAAGGCTTGAGTTATGAAGAGATCTCCCGGTCGCTGGGAATCAACGTGAATACGGTCCGGTCCAGGCTTAAACGTGCGCGTGAAACACTCCTGGTTGCCAGGAAAGAGAACAGGGGGGCGTTATGAGGTGCCAGGATATACAGGATCATGTGTTGACAGACTTTGTTGATCATGAGGTCGGTGTCGATCAAAAGAGAGAGGTGGAGGCGCATCTTGCCGCCTGCCCGCATTGCCGGGAGTTCTTTGAGGCAGTTTTGAACGTCGATGCCTCGATCAAGGAAGGGCCGTTGCCCGTGGGGCCTGCGCCGCATGTGTGGGCGAAGATTTCCGATCAGATCCAGTCCAGGCCTGATCATGCATGGGATGTGGTTAGAGGTTGGTGGGAGGATTTTGCCGATGGGTTCAGACCGCGGGTGGTTTATGGAAGCATGGCCGCTGCCATGCTGGTGGCCCTTGTTGTTATCGTACCGCTGGCAGCCCAAAAGCAGGCGGCTGCCAGGGCTGACCGTGAGGAACTCCTTCAGTTGGCGTATGCGGATGATGAAAATCCGGCAGTTGGTTGGGATAGTGAACAAGGCGGCACTAGCCTTGTCCTTGAGCATTGGTTATAAAAATCATTAATTAAGGAGGATGTATGAAGAGGAAAAACTGGGTTTATGTTTTTGCTATGGCCGGGGCGGTGCTCTTGTCGGTTGCCGGCACATCATTTGCCGGCGAGAGGGGTGATGGTCCCGGGAAACCCCCGTCTGACAAGGACTGGAAGCAGGAGCAGGAGAGCCTGGGGTTGTCGCCTCAAGAGCGTGTTCAGATGAAGGCGCTGCGTGAGGAGTATAGGGGGAAGCAGGGTGCATTGCGGGAGCAGATCCAGGCCAAGCATGAGGCCATCCGCAAGGAACTTGACGGGGTGAATCCGGATCGTGCCAAGGCCGAAGCCATTATCAAGGAAATGTCGGTCCTTGAAGAGCAGATGGCCATGAATCGTGTGGACGAGATCTTAAAGATCCGCGCGATCCTGACGCCCGAACAATTCCAGAAATTGCATCAACTTCATGAGAAAAAAGCTGAAAAACGTGCCCATGACATGAACAAGAATGGCCGTCATGGCGGATGGAAAGACGGAGAACACGAAAAATAAATCCGTCTTATTGCAAGTATTAGGTTTGCAAGGGCGGCCCGCTGGGTCGCCCTCTTTTTTATCGTATTAAATTCATTCTTTACCAAGGGCATAAAGTCTGGTATAAACAGTTTCTGATTTCGGGTGTTTTGTTTGTTTGGAGAGATGTCTGAGTGGTTGGCCGGCTTGGCTGGAAAGATTTGAAGGAAGCCGGCACATTCTCAAATGCCGGGGTTTTGTTAAGTACGGTTTGTGGTAATGCATTGGTTACTTCATTTGGAGAGATGTCTGAGTGGTTGAAGGAGACGGTCTCGAAAACCGTTATACCGGGTAACTGGTATCTAGGGTTCGAATCCCTATCTCTCCGCCAGTGTGGACGGTCAGGCGAACCCTGTCCGGTGCTGATATCAGTACTGGGCAGGGTTTCCTGTTTTTTGGGGTATATCTGGCATGCGATCTCGTCGAATGGCTCACCAATATACATCCGCATGATAACGTGGTCTTCGTGGACTTCGATGCACTTAATCAGGGCTTGCAGGAGCGTGATCTGGGCCTCGGGCGGTGCTTCGTCCAGATGCGCCATGGCAAATCGCAGGTTTGAATACAGGTATTCGCTTGAATGGATCGCCATGTCCGCGGCCCTTCGGCGCGCCACGGCTTTGGACAGTTTATCGTCCAGAACGGTGATTTCCTTCTCGAAAGCGTTCATTTGTTCAGAGTAGGTGACGCCTTTTGAGACTACTTTCCCCATGGCCAGTTTTAATAATTTTTCCGCGCCTTCCTTAGCCTTGGCCAGATTCTTTTTCAGTATCCGGATTTCCTTGTCGTAGATGTCAATTTTTGACGCATTGTCTTTAACCGCATTTCCCATCGCCCGCACAATAATCTCTTGATCTTTAGACGCACGTCTGAAGAAAGAGATCACTGCCTCATCAAACGCCGTAGCGGATATCCGCTTGGTGTCACACCCGAGTTTCTGTCTTGCCCGACTACACTCATAGTAATAGAAAATGTTTCCGGTATGGCTATGAGCGATGGTGCAGACGAAACTGCTTCCACATTTCCCACAACGTAATAATCCCTTGAGACGATTGCTGTAATCTTTGAGTGTTTTCATAAATCTGTGCCCCGGTAGGTTTGCTGAAATAACACGGTTTGCTTTATCCCAGACTGTTTCTTCGACAATCGCGGCGTGGTTGCCTTTATGGGTTTCACCCGCGTAGGTGATCATGCCTTTATAGAACGGGTTCTTTATGATTTTGGCGACTGTTTGTTTTCGCCACAGCATCTTCTTGGCGGTAGGAACTTCATTTCGGATGAGGATGTTACCGATTTCGCTCAGGGTCTTGTTATCGGACGCCAGTTCAAAGATGCGCCGCAGGTGAGGGGCTATGGTTTCATCAATTTCGATCTTGTGCGGCTGTCGGCCATTCGGGAGCGGAGCGCCATCTTTGACCTGCTTGTAGCCGAAAGGCGGTTTCCCGGCCACCCAGCGGCCTTGGCGTGCTCTTGCGATCGCGGATGCCTTGACACGTTCACCGGTCAGTTCCCGTTCAAACGCGGATAACAAACCAATTATTCCGATGACCACCCGGCCGATGGCGGTTGAGCTGTCCAGATTTTCGCGCACAGACAGAAAGTCGACCTCATTCGCTTTGAACAGGTCGATCATGCCATATAGGTCGCGGGGATTGCGCGTCAGCCGATCCAGTCTGAAAAAGACAATGCCGTCAAAAGATTTATTCTTCTGGATGTCCTTGAGGATGGCTTGGATGCCGGGGCGGTTCAGGTCTTTGCCTGAATAACCGTCATCATTAATTATGCCGTTATCACCGAAGTTTGCCAGTTCGTATCCGAACGCGTCCATCATGTTCTTGCAGTGATGAGCCTGTGCGTCAAGGGTGGTGAAGTCGCCCTGGGCCTGATCATCAGTGGAGCATCGGGTATAGATTACAAACCGTTTTCGTTTTTTATCTGTATTTGGCGCGATCATGTTTACAACACCCCTATAACACCCCCTCGGACAAGTCAAGCTGTATCAACCTTCGATAGCCCTGATCGTATATTCCGGTTTTTTCGGTTTTCTGTCGGAATTTCCCGACACTTTTTGGCGTTTTTCGGAATGTACGTCTTAGAGGTGAATGTCAAATGGGAAAGCCGTTAGTAAGCCAGTTTCAGAAACGCTTTGGTGATCGCATCAGTGTGGTTTATGCCGATAAGCCCCGCAGTGCGGTTGATCAGCAAGTCCATGGAGAAATCTTGGCAAAAGCCGTTGCTCAGGTGATTGCCGGGATCCTTAAGCGTGAGCCAACGCAAGAGGAGTTGTTTGGGATTGTTGATTTATCTAAATCGTATCAGCGTCGGAAAGCCTAAATCACGGAGCACTCCGTGATTTTGTAAGGGTCTAAAAAGCCCTATCCTTTATTTGCCCTCATTTAAGACACCTCAAAAAAACAAAGGGGAGGTGTCTTATGGATTACAAGGGGCTGTTTGAAGATTGGGAAATCGGTCTTGCCAAGAATGTGATCGAGAAGTTCAGGAAGCAGTGGAAATGTTTACGGCTGGAAGAATTTGATGATCTGTTACAGGAATACCTGACTTATTGGCACTTTTCAAAGGATGATTACGATCCTTTGGCCGGTGCCAATAAGCGGACGTTTATGTCCCGGGTTTTGGAACACAAAATTAAGCGGCATATCGAGAAACTTACTGCAGGAAAACGCAAGGCTGATTGCGTCTCATTGAATGACCCAATTTCTAACGAAGAAGATGCGCCTACCTATTTAGACCGGCTTTCAGAAGATGAAAGCCAGGCATCCAATCTGCATATCGAACTCAAAATCGACATTTCCCGGACGCTTAAAGAACTTACGCCGCAACAGCGTGAGCTGTGTCGTCTTTTAGGGGAAGGCGGGCTGAATATTAAAGAAGCCAGTGAGGCGCTCAATATTCCTCGCGGCACGGTCTATGAAGACATCAAACGCATAAAGGGCATATTCGAGATGGCAAAGCTCAACGAATACATCGAGTAAAAAAGTTCCGACATTTTTGTGAGACTTCCGGAATGTACGTATTGAGGGGGATGAGAAATGGATATGGTTTGCAGGTTCAAGTTCAAAGAGGGCGTCAGCAAGTTAATGATCGAGGAGCAGGTCGCGCTGGCGATTATCACAGCCGAATGCATGTTTGGTCAGGCAAGAGTACGGCTTCATGCCAGTTATGCCGCGGCTGATGGCAAGGCGGTCATTGATGTGTCCAGCGATGTGGGGGAACACATAGCGCAAGTTTTCACAGGGCTAATGATCCGCAAGTTGGGTGAAACAAACTTCACTCTGGAGCGGATCAGAAGAAAGGAAGAGTCATGAAAGTCCAGAAGGGTCTCAAGAAAATTTACAAAAATTTGAGCTGGTACAACCGCCAGAAGCTGGTGGAAGCCAACCGTCCATGTGGAAAACAGAAAAGGAAGAGCGATGGAAAGTCTGTTTAAACACCAACAGGACGCAGTCGAGTTTTTGGTGCGCAACCGTGGTTGCGGGGCGATCTTTCATGAGCCCGGGCTAGGTAAAACACGCACATGCCTTGAGACGTTCAAGCGGCTAAAGCAGATCAATCCGAAGTTGCGATTGCTGGTGATGTGCCCGTTGTCCTTGGTCAATGCCGCGTGGGGTGAGGACATTCGCCGGTTTACACAGTTTTCGCATGCGCCGTTAAAAGAGATGAAGGGGTCGCCGGATATTGTGATCGTTAATTATGAGGCGATGATCTCGAAGAAATATCTTCCGCAGATTATCAACATGCTGATCGCCAGTGATTTTATGTGTGTTGTTGATGAAAGTTCCCGCCTTAAAAACAATAAGAGCATCACCACCAAGACATTGCTTTACCTGATGGAGTATTTTCGGCACAGGGTTGTCGCTTCGGGTACGCCCATGCCCAACAGTGAGCTGGAGCTTTGGGCCCAGATCAGTTTTATCAATCCCGACCTTTTACCGGCATCGTTTTATGCCTTCCGCAATTGCTATTTTCATCTTGAGCGTAACGGCCAACGCATGATGGCGCCGGGGCAGTATGTGAGCCGTTATGAGATGCGCGAGATTCTGAGTAAGGGCTGGAAATACATGATTTCGGCAGAGAATCGTTCCCGGCTTATGGAAACCATTAGCCCTGTGACGCACTGGGTCAAGAAGCATGAGGCTTTGGATTTACCTGAAAAGCTTGATGAGATTCGTGAGGTGGTATTGAGCGCGAAGGAACAGACGGCCTATGAGGAGATGCGGGACTTTTTGATCACAGAAATTGAGGGCACGGAGATCACGGCGCAAGTAGCGCTGGCCAAGCTGATGAAACTCAGGCAGGCAACATCCGGGTTCTTCTACTCAGAGGCGGGTGAGGCGGTGCCGATCGACAATCCGTCAAAACTCAAAGAGCTGGATGAGGTTCTTGATGAGCTGGGGGAACAGCCGGTCATTATTTGGGTTCAGTTTCACCATGAGGTTGATGTTATCCACCGGCTTCTTTCAGACCGGTGTGGCGCGGATCAAGTGGCGACACTCTACTCTGAAACCAAAGACCGGGATGATTCGATCAATCGGTTCAAGAGCGGGCAGGTGCGCTACCTGATCGCTCATCCCAAATCAGCCGCGCACGGGCTTACCTTCGTTAATTGCAACACCATGATTTTCTACAGTCTTGATTATTCCTACGAGGCGCACGCACAGGCGCGGGATCGCATTCACCGTATCGGCCAGAAAAACAATTGCCTTTATATCTACCTTGTCGCTCGGGAAACCATCGACGAGGAGTTGATCAAGGTTTTGCAAAGGAAACAGGGATTGCAGGATGCCGTTTATGCCCTTGTCAGAAACAAAACTAAAAAGTCAGGTCATTGATCTCTTACGGCGTGAATATCCGTCGGCATGGTTTTACAAATCAGCCGATCGATGGACATCGGGAATACCTGATCTGATTTTGTGTGTGGAGGAAAGGTTATACGCGATTGAACTCAAGGTCGGACGTAATAAGCCAACCCCGATTCAGGAGTTCGTCATTAAAAGGATCCAGGCGGCAGGTGGCCGGGCGGCGGTCTGCTGGAGCTTGGATGAGGTCAAGCAATTCATGAAAGGAGGTGCCAAATGATCTACAGCGTCGGAGAAAGAGTGCTCGTCAAGCTCAAGATCGTCCAGAAGGTTGAAAACAAGGACGGAGTTAGTTATGACGTCACGCCGGATGATCCCAAGCGTGAGTATTGCATGTTACGGGTCACAGATGAAGACATCAGAACCGCTTATTAAGGAGAAAAAGTCATGTTGGAAAAATCAAATGAGAGGGATTTGGTCTTGCAGTTCAAATGCGCCAAGGAAAAACGCGATGCCCTTAAAGAAGGGCTGAAGCAGGCGCAGGAGGAATACGAAAAGATCGAGTTCGGTCTAATCGAGTTTCTGGAATCGAATTCTGCTATATCGACCGCCAAGTATGAAGGCATCGGGTATGTGCAGATTCAAAAGCCGAGGCTCTATGCCAGTTGTAAAGAGGAGAACCTGCAGGATTTGTTTGTCTTTCTTAAAGATCAGGGCCGTGAGGATCTGATCAAGACGACAGTCGCCCCGCAGAGCCTTTCGACCTTTATGAGTGAGCGCATAGAAAACGGCGCCGAGATCCCGGAGTGTGTGAGTTATTACCTTAAACCGTCAGTCAGGCTCTATTCATAAAGGAGGCATGTCATGTCAAACGAAGTCATTGAAAAAGGACAAACCGCGTTAGTAACACCATCCCAGCCGCAAAGAGGTTTCGAGGGCGGCATTGATCGCGAGGATCTGATCATTCCGCGCGCCAAGCTTATTCAGGCATTGTCACCGGAACTGACCGAGGGATTGGATGGAATCAAGATCGGGACGATTATCAATTCCCTGACCAAGGAAATCTTGCCGCAGGAGTTCATTCCGATTTTCACGTTCAAGAACTTCATCCGATTCAATCCACGGAGTAAGGATGACCCGAATTTCGACACGGATTTTGATCCGGGCGGGGTCATCTGGAAGTCATCGGATCCATCTGATCCAAAGGTTAAAGCAGAGGCGTGCTTTGGGCCTAACGGAGAGAAGCCTTTGGCAATCACGTTCATCAACTTCTTTTCGTACTTCCCGGGCGTTTCCATGCCGATCATCGTGAGTTTCTCAAAGACCGGTTATAAGACGGGGAAAAACCTGTTGTCGCTGGCCAAGTTTTGCGGTGGGGACATGTTTGCCCGCAAGTACCGGCTGTTCTCACAGATGGAGACCAACGACGTGGCGACCTATGCCGTTCTGAAGGTCAAGCCAGTGGGGTCGGTTGTGCCAGAGGAGTTTCAGTTATGCGAACAGTTGTGGAATGAGTTCTCAGCCAAAGCGGCTGTCATTCAAGTCCACGATGAGGAAGTTCAGGATGACCCAAGTGATAAGAAGCCGTTCTGAAATAACTGGGGCGGGGACACGGCGTCCTCGCCCCAGTTGTTATTGAGGAGTGTGTATGGAGAAAGACTGCATGCTGGAATTAGCATTGGAGTATTCCCGGCGAGGATGGCGGGTTTTCCCTGTCGGACGCGATAAAAGACCATTTAATGAAACGCATGGTTTCAAGGATGCTTCTTGTGATGAGGCCAAGATCAGGGAGATGTGGCGGAAGCATCCAAATGCGAATGTGGCGATTGCGACAGAGTTTGATTTTTTTGTTTTTGATGAGGATGTGAAAGATGGCAAGACCGGCGATGAAACGCGCCGGGAACTTGAGAATAAGTTTGGAAAATTCCCGCACACCGTCCAGTGCATTACACCCTCGGGTGGTTTGCATTGGTTCTTTCTGACGCCCAAAGGCGTTCGCATACCTTGTTCTCAAAATAAGATTGGCAAGGATGTAGATATTCGCGGAAGCGGCGGCTATGTGGTGGCGGCCGGAAGTGTTATTGAAACCGGCAAGTATGAATGGGAAGCATCGTGTCATCCAGACGACGTGCCAATCGCGCAGGCCCCGCAGTGGTTAATTGATTTGATTGTGTCGGCCGCCGCGCCAGTTAAAGAAAAATTTACATTGCCAGAAGGGGATATCCCAAAGGGGCAACAGGATGACATGTTGTTTCGTTTTGCCTGTTCACTTAAAGCCCAAAGCTTTCCACCGGAGATGGTGCGTGGCGCGTTAAAAGAGGCGCTCAAGAAATGCCCACAGGATACCAAGAATCCGTTTACTGACCGTGATATTGAACGCTGGCTCAAAAGGGCGTTCGGGTATGCGGATGATCCACCTACAGATCGCCCCAAGATAAATGAGTTGAAGTTGGCTGTGAAGTTAAAGGAGAAACACGGTCTTATCTATTCCGAGGCTGGAAAATTCTATCGTTACAGGAATGGTTATTATCAGGAATTGAGTGAGAACGTATTGGTCAGCCTCATTTCCGGTGATTACGGGTGTTTAAAGAATACCGTCATTAATCTCATCATCCGGTATTTGAAGTCCAAGAGTGAGATATCGACGGATCTTCTGAACAAGGATCATTTCCTTAATCTTGAGAATGGTCTTTTTGATACTGACACGTTTGAGCTTAAGCCACATACCCCGGCAGTTTACTCCACGATCCGTTTGAATGTGATGTACGACCCGGCCGCAGGTTGTCCGTTGTGGGAAGAGTCTGTGCGGACGATAGTCGAGAAAATGGACAACATAAATATTTTGCAGGAGTTCTTTGGTCTTTGCATGACCAAGGAAACCTACGATAGAGCACTTTTCATTATTGGCGAGGGCAGTAACGGTAAATCAACACTTCTCGACGTTCTCAAAGGGATTCTCGGTAATGAGAACACTTGCGAGGTGCAGTTGGAGCAGTTGGAAAAAAGTCATTACGTGGCGCAGTTACACAACAAGATCCTGAATATCGCTACAGAGATCGGCGCACAGGGCACGGTTTGTGACGAAATGTTCAAAAAGATTGTGACCCATGATCACGTGATGGGGGATCACAAATTTGGGCATCCGTTTTCGTTTCGGCCGGTGTGCAAGTTGATTTTTGCCACGAACAACATGCCTCGCACGGATGACAAGTCAAAAGCGTTTTACCGCAGGCTTCTTATTGTGCCGCTCACCAAAGAGTTCACTGACGTCGATAACAAACATAAATATTACCGCACTCTTTTGAATGAGCGTAACGGCATTTTCAATTGGATGGTGGCGGGGTTAAGGCGGCTCAAGGAGCGTGGCCGGTTTATGGTTGGCAAAGACATGATTGAAACGATCGAGGGTTATAAGGCTGAAAACAATCCGGTCATGAGTTTTGTGGAAGAACTTTGCGTTGTGGAGTCAATAGCCAGTGTCATCAAGAAGGATATTTACGATGCGTACAAGATTTATTGTGAGGACAGCGGCTTTCGTCCGGTCAATATTCGCAAGTTCGGCAAGGAACTCAAGCGGTGTTTAAACAGCAACATCTTTGAAGGGCATGATTCAACGGGAAGTTCCCGGGTGTGGAACGGAATTCGGCTAAAGGAATCTCATGAGTCTCGGATGTTCTGACGAATGTTGCGGTTCAGACTAATCGCTGACGAACTGTTTTTCTGTAAACCATTGCAAACAGGAGGCTTGACGATAAAGACGAATAATCTTCCTTTTCTTCTAATGTAATAAAAAGAAGAAAGAGAAAGAGAGATAAAGATTAAATAGGGCCGATTCGTCTAATTCGTCTTTCGTCAGAAAGAAATTATGGATAAACACGAGCAGTTTAAGCGTCTTTACAAGAAATTCGTTGAGGGTAAGCGGTGGTTGAAGGCATACGGGCGTGATGCGGACTGGGTTGATTTCAGCCGGTTGGTTGTTGAACCCATGGATGCATTGTGGTTCACGTTTACGGATGAGGAGAAGGCTTACTGGGAAATGGTCAAAACGGCTGTCGAGATATTTGACGGAACGATTTTGATTGAGGATGAGGAACGTAGAAAACGCTTGGTCGAAGAAAGAAGGAAAAAATGGAAAAGATATTTCCGGTCGTCCTGATCGCGCTGGATGTGTGCGCGGCAGTTGTTTACGCATGTCTTGGCGATGTGCGCCATGCCGTTTATTGGCTGTCCGCGGCGGTACTCACCGTGTGCGTGACGTTTTGAAAGGACAATGGTCATGAAGTCGTGGGCACATTGCTTTCGGAGAATACAGCATAACGGCTACAACTATGCTCATCGCGCTGGTGATGATTTTGGCAGGAAGCTGGCGACGCTGGTGTTGACGTGGAA
>CAILQW010000036.1 GCA_903836515.1 Candidatus Omnitrophota bacterium
AGAAATAATCAGAGGGTATTTGCAGATCTGATAAATGTCCAAGGGGTGATGCTGTCTTTAATAACAGAACCCCCGCGTAGAACCATGCCCTCGAGGGGCCCAGCATGATTATAATCGGGCCCTTTATGATGATCCCTTACAAAAGCAAAAGAAGTCTATGAGCAAGAAAGAGAAGAACGTGGGCTTGAGCGGTAAGAGTTCGCTTAAAAGTTAGCTTAAGCTCTATTTATAAATTTCAGACAGGTTTTTGATACATCTGCATTAAGTCTTACCTAAAGTCTCAACAAGTCTTCGCATTAAATCTTTGTGGTTATCAGTCTTCTTCATTCAACGTGGTTGCTCATTTGATTTCTGTGTGATATTCTAAAAGCATGATACACCGACGGAGAGAGATAAAGAAAGAGACTCTAAATGGCAACAGATGATTTCTTTGACTTCATGACTACTGGCGGTGATGAGCTGATAAATGGTCGGAAGTGTGGTAGCTGTGGCAAGTGGGTTAATGCGGAAGATATAGATGTTAAGAATGAGTGTTCGCATTGTGGTCAGAGCTTGGATTGATTTATAAACGTTCGCTCTCTACTGTTAGTCAAGTATGTTCTCTCGGCGGAGTTCGTTGATTCTAGGGTGGTAGGAACGTTTCTAATGGTGGCTGGAAAAGCTCTCATTGCTCAGAAATATCTATATTTTCTTATGAGCTACAGTACATTTTTGCTCTGAAATAGCAGTTTACCGTCGGTAATGAATGATTTTTGTGTGGTTTTAATGGTTTTCAAGCTCATTTATCTGCAAAACGTATCAACTCCTTAACAATACCTCTGCGACTTATCTACTGCACCCACCCGATTTTGGCCTCTATTATTGAAGTTTTTAGGGTCCTATTTCGACGGTATTTTGGTCCCTATTATTTTGCTGTCTTTCATCTACCACAAAAACGTTTATTTAATTTTATTGCAATCTTTTTGGTTGCTCTCGGCGGTGGTTTGCGGATATGCTTAATCCAAGATTAGAGTTTGTGGTATTTATCGACGGTGTGAGCTTATGGGATTATACAAAAGAGTTATCTGTCCAAAATGTACTCAGCATCATGAGCTTCGTGGTGACAGAGACAGACTTAAAAATATTGAATGTCTGAGGTGCGGGAATGTCATCAAAATCGCAGATGAAAATGCTGTCTACTATATCGACTACGGTCACAGCAAGAAAAGGTTTCGGGAGAGAGTTGGCGCGGATAAAGAGATTGCTGAAAAAGCTCTGCGTAAGCGTTTGACAGAGATAGCAGAGAATAAGTTTCTGGATGTCAGACGAGAACAAAGGGTTAGATTTGAAGATTTCTCTCAAGAATATTTGAATACTCACGCTAAGCAACATAAAAAGAGCTGGGTATCAGATGAATATCACATAAAGCATTTTAATTCTGTCTTTAAGAATAAGCACTTGTTTGAAATCACTGCTCAAGACATTGAACATTTCAAGATGGAACGTCAGAAAGAAGTGTCTAAATCTACTGTGAATCGTCAAATGGGCGTACTACGTATTATTTTTAATAAAGCTGTGGCGTGGGGTAAGCTCGATAAGACACCAATGAAATCTGTTAAGTTCTTTCAAGAGCCGGAGGGTCGTCTGCGTTTTCTTGAGAAAGACGAGATTACGAAGCTTATTGATAACTGTGATAAGACACTGCGTCCGATTGTGGTGCTTGCTCTGCATACTGGCATGCGTCGTGGTGAAATATTCAATCTTCAATGGCAAGATATTGATTTTAAACGAAATATTATTACTTTATTAGACACAAAGAATGGTAAGCCAAGAAAAGTACCAATGAATCAGTTAGTAGTAACAGCTTTGAAAGAAATAGCTAAGAATACTAATAGTACATATATCTTTTGTTATGAAGATGGTCAGCGAATTCGGGATGTGCGGAAATCATTTTTGACTTCTTTGCGTAAGTCTGGTATAAAGGACTTTCATTTTCATGACTTGAGGCATACTTTTGCTAGTCAATTAGTGATGGCAGGGGTAGACTTAAATACAGTAAGAGAGCTTTTAGGGCATAAAGATATAACAATGACGCTTCGTTATAGTCATTTAGCTCAAAGTCATAAGCAAAGAGCTGTGGACATGTTGGTCGGGAAGCAGGGATTTGAACTCGGCGACACCGTAGCGACACCAGAACAGACGTCATTAACAGCACAAAATTTAGTGTCTTCGCAACATATTGCAGAAGAACAACATGTATCAATCGGGATGTAGCGCAGCTGGCTAGCGCACTTGCTTTGGGAGCAAGGGGTCCAGGGTTCGAATCCCTGCTTCCCGATTTTTTTATTTGGTTTATAATAGGGATTCGACTGAGCTTCGCTGGATGCGACGAGCAGGAGCATCCTATAGGCGAAGCGATTGGCCGACCCGAACGAGCGCAGCGAGAGAAGGGCGCCGAATCCCTGCTTCCCGATTTTTTTAGTTCACCCGGAAACGTTTTGATCCGCCTATGAAACGCGACCATTCCAAACTTATCTGCGATATTGGCGAGCTTACTTCGCTCTTTACGGACACATCCAACCTCGACGGGCTCCTTCAAAATATCACGGAAATGATCGCCCTCCACATGGAGGCGGATGTTTGTTCGATCTATCTTTTTTATGAACAGGACAATGAGCTTGTCTTGCGGGCCACCAAAGGCCTGGCGCCTTCCTCCGTCGGGACAGTGCGGCTTAAGCCCGGCGACGGACTGACTGGCGTTGCGTTTCAGGAACTGCGGGCGGTCTGCGAGGGCGATGTTTCCCGGAATCCCAAATTCCATTATTTTTCCGGTATCGGCGAAGAACGCTTTGCCTCGTTTGTTGCCGCCCCCATCGTCCGCGGGCAGACGCGCATTGGTGTGATGACCCTCCAGAGTGAAAAAAAGAATTATTTCACGCTTGAAGACGTTAATGTATTCCGGGCCATCACGTCCCAGCTGGCCACGACCATCGAGATGGCTAAATTCCTTATATCCATCCACAGGCCGGAACAGTCTTCCCCTTCATCCGCTGAACCTCCGCTGAAATTCATCAAGGGCCGTGTGGGTGCCGAAGGTTTCGCTTATGGCGCTTCCGCGGTGATGACCGTTCCGTCGTGGGAGGAGTTTTCCGGCGACAAGCAATCTGCCCCCATGACCCTGGACGATCTGCGTGCGGCGGTGACGGCCACGGAAAAAGAACTCGAGGCCCTCCAGCGGCAGATTGAGGAGAAGCTTTTTGATGTGGCATCCCTTATTTTTTCGGCGCAGATCCTGATGCTCAAGGACCATGCCTTTTTGGGGGCTATGGAAGATATGGTCGGCCGGGGATCGCATCCTGTGGACGCTGTGTGTACGGTGGTGCGCCAGTATGCAGGACGTTTTGCGCGCATGACCAATGAATATATCCGCGAAAAACAGTACGATGTCATGGATGTGGGCCGTCGGCTTCTGGATAACCTGGCGGGAAGATCCGACCGCAAGGATGACCTTGACGGCAAAGTTGTGATCGCGCCTGCGCTTTTGCCTTCCGAAGCGCTCAAGCTGGGGTCATGCAATGTGGCGGGGATCATTCTTTTATCGGGCGGGGTCACATCTCATGTGGCGGTCCTGGCGCGTTCGCTGGGGATCCCCCTGGTCATCGCGGATGCTCCGCGCCTGCTGGGGCTTGCCCCGGGGACGCAGGTTCTTCTCGACGGGGGCATGGGTAATGTTTATATAGCACCCGATGATGATATCATGGCGAAGTTCCGTGCCAAGGAGGAACTCAAGGCTTCGGCAGCCCAAGCCCGCGGGGCGGTTCTTCCTCAAACCATCACCCTGGACGGGACGCGGATCCATCTTTTGGCGAATATCAATCTGCTGGGGGATGCGCCTCTCGCCCGGGAGTATCAGGCTGAAGGGGTCGGGCTTTACCGTACGGAATTCCCCTTTATCATCCGCAGTGATTTTCCCGCGGAGGAAGAACAGTATGTGATCTACCGCCGGCTTGTCGAGATGATGGAGGGGCGCGAGCTCACGTTCCGCACCCTGGATATCGGCGGCGACAAGATGCTTTCCTATTATGACCACAGCCGGGAATCGAATCCTTTTTTGGGTCTTAGGTCGATTCGCTTTTCCCTGCGCCATAAGGATATTTTTGCCCGGCAGGTCAGGGCGATCCTGCGCGCGGGGGCGGGGCGGACACCCCAGGAGGTGCGCATCATGTTCCCGATGATCTCTTCTCCTGATGAATTCCGTGAGGCCAGTGCCGTGGCAGCTGCATGCTGTGCAGAGCTTGCCGCCGAAGGCATTGCCCATCAGGAACATCCCTTGATCGGCATGATGGTCGAGATCCCCTCGGCCCTGGAGGTCATCGACGAACTGGCCGGTGAGGCGGCTTTTTTTTCCATTGGCACCAATGATCTTATCCAGTATATTCTCGCCGTAGACCGTACCAACGAGAAAGTGGCAGACCTTTATATCCCGCATCACCCTTCAGTATTGCGGGCTCTTAAAAGAGTGGCGGATGCAGCCGCGCGGCATGGCCGCGACCTTTCTATTTGCGGGGATATGGCTCACGCGCCGCGTTACAGTCCTTTTCTCGCCGGGATAGGAATCCGTAAATTCAGCATTGACGCACGGTATATCCCCAAGGTCCAGGAGCGGCTGCGCACGCTGGATATCCATAAGGCGCAGGCGCACGCCCGTGCTCTTCTGGGGATGACATCTGTCCGCGATATTGAACAGGCGCTCAAGCTCATGGAGGGCGCGTGACCGTAAGGGGCGCGCTGTGAAACTTTCTCCGGCGTCATGCGCGCTTCGCGGCGCCGTTCTTGTTCTTTTGTCCGCCGTGGCCGGCCTTCATTTTTCCGCCAGGATATCCCTCATTACCGCAGACCTTGGACGCCACATCCGTAACGGCGAACTTTTTTGGCAGCACCGCAGCATCCTTTCCACCAATTTTTACGCGTATACCTTTCCTGATTTTCATGCTGTCTGCCATCACTGGGGGACCGGTGTTGTATTTTACCTGGTTCATCTTTGGGGCGGCTTCACCGGGCTTTCCCTATTTTATACAGGCATGCTTGGAGTGACGCTGGCGCTTTCTTTTTGGCTGGCCGTACGCATGGCTGGATTTTGGCCTGCTGTCCTGACAACGGTCCTGGCCCTTCCTTTGGCAGGATCCCGCCTTGAGATCCGTCCTGAGGGCATGACCACTCTTTTTCTGATGCTTGAGTTTTTTATCCTTGACGCATACCGTACACGGCGTTTGACGCGGACGGGACTCATTTTTCTGCCGTTTATCCAGTTGGCCTGGATCAACACGCACATTCTTTTCTTTACGGGTTTTGCCCTCATGGCGTTTTTTATCCTGGATCTTTGGGTGAACGATGCTGACCGCGCGCGTTGGAAGACGCTGGCATCCGCCGCCGGAGCAGCGGCCCTGCTTTCACTGGCCAACCCCTTTGGATGCGAAGGGTTTCTGGAGCCATTCAATATTTTTCATGAATACGGCTACATGCTCGCCGAGAACCAGAATATTTTATTTATGCTCAAACGCTTTCCGGATCATCCGGCCTACGGGTACTTTGTGATCGTATCCGTCGTAACAGCGGCCCTTTTCATGGTGCGGCTATGGCGGGAACGGTCGTGGAAAGCTGTTTTGCGGGAGGCGTTGATCTTAGTATTTTTTATGCTGATGGCTTTTAAAGCTGTGCGTGCGATCGGCATGTTCGGTTTTGTTGTTATCCCGCTTGGCGCTTTTCAGCTGACAGAGGTTATTCGGCTTTATGGGGGGGCGTGGACAGGCCGCCTGGAACGCGCGCTTTCAGTGGTTGCCGCCGGGGCCGTGGCATTGGCCGCAGTCAGTCCGTATTTTTTTCTATCACCATTGCATCGGCCTGATCTTCGCCGGGCTGTGGCAGGGCAGCCGTACGCGTCAAGCCTGTTTACGGTCCTGGCCCATCCTGCGGTTTGGGGCGGGTTATCTGCGGATGTGAATGCTTCCGCAGATTTTTTCAAAGCCAGCGGTATGCGCGGGCCGATTTTTAACAATTACGATATCGGCGGTTATCTGATCTATCATCTTTTTCCCGGCGAACGGCCTTTTGTGGATAATCGTCCGGAGGCGTATCCGGCAGCGTTCTTTCGTGAGGTCTACGGCCCGATGCAGCGCGATGAAACGGCCTGGGACCAGGTCGATGGAAAGTATCATTTTCAGGCGATTTATTTTTACCGGCACGATCAGACGGAATGGGCGCAGCCATTTTTGATACGGCGTGTCGACGACCCGCAGTGGGCGCCTGTTTTTGCCGATGGGTATACGATCATTTTTGCCCGTCGGGGCGGCGTGAATCAGCGGGTTATCGACCGGTTTGAATTGCCGCGCACCATGTTCCGTGTGGTGAAATGATCAGGATTAACGGTGTATTGTCCGGATTTTTTGATAAAGTAATAGGAGTCGTCATTTTATAACCAAACGGGATCCGTTTATGCCTAAACCTGATGTGCGTACCATTGACCTGCATAAGATCGCCCGTGATGCCATGCGCCGCTATGGGTTCGCCCCGGAATTTTCCGGGGCGGTGATGAAAGAGGTCGGCATCCTGCCCGAGGAGATGCTGGTCAGCAGCGTGCGCGATGAGGTGCGGGATTTGCGCGGGCTTTTGTGGTCGTCGATCGACAATATCGATTCTCTGGACCTCGATCAGCTGGAATACTGCGAGCGCGGCCAGCGCCATGAGATTCTGGTCAAGGTGGCGGTGGCCGACGTGGATCTTTTTGTCCCCAAAGGCTCGAAGACAGATCTTCATGCGGCGGATAACGGCAATTCCGTTTATACCGGCATTGAAACGTTCCCCATGCTGCCCGAGCGCCTGTCCACGGATATTTCATCGCTGCGGGTCGGGGAACGGCGGGCCGCGGTGGTGATCGAGTTTGCCGTCCTCAAGGACGGGAATATCCGTCAGGGGGAGATCTACCGGGCCCTGGTCGAGAACAAGGCGAAGCTGGTCTATGAAGAAGTCGGCGCCTGGCTGGAAGAGCGGGGGCCGATGCCCAGGCTGTTGGGGCGGATGGCGGGGCTTGAAGAACAGGTGCGCTTGCAGGACGAGGCGGCGGAGCGTCTGAGGGTTTTTCGTATGGAGCAGGGCGCGCTGGAACTGGAGAGCCTGGAAACGCGCGCGGTCAAGGAAGGCGATCTGGTGGTCGGTCTTGTGCTGCCGCAGGAAAACCGGGCGCAGTATCTCATCGAGAACTTTATGATCGCGGCCAACCGCACGGTCATGGACCGCCTGGGTAAAGCCGGCATGCTTGTCATCCAGCGGGTTGTGCGGATACCCAAAGACTGGCCGGGGATCCGGGAGGTGGCGGCGTCTTTCCATGAAAATTTACCGCTTGTGCCGACATCCAGGGAACTTTCCAAGTTTCTTCTCAAGCGCAAGGCCGCTGATCCCTTAAGGTTCCCCGATCTGTCGCTGACCATTGTCAAGCTGATGGGCCCGGGGGAATACGAGGTGCTTGAGCCCGGCAAAACACCCATCGGTCATTTTGGCCTGGCTGTGACGGATTATACGCATGCAACCGCGCCCAACCGTCGGTATGTCGACGTGATCATCCAGCGGCTCATCAAGGCGGTGATCAGCCGCCAGGCGTGTCCTTATACCAGGAAAGAAATGGTTGAGCACGCGGCCTGGTGCACCGACCGCGACAAGGCGGCGAAGAAAGTGGAGCGGTTCATGCGCAAGGTCGAGGCCGCGGTTCTCATGAGCGGCCGGATCGGCGAGGAATTTGACGGGATCGTGACCGGTGCGTCGGAAAAAGGAACCTACGTACGGCTGATGAACCCGCCGGTCGAAGGGCGTGTGGTTCGCGGGGCCGAGCGGATGCGTGTAGGACAGACGGTGCGCGTACGTTTGAGCGACCTTAACCCGTATGAGGGGCATATTGACCTCGTCCGAGTCCGGGGATAACGCAGATCTTGGATGATAGGGTGTGCAGAAATATCATTGAACCAGGTGGAAGGGGGTGAGCGTGATGGGGAACAAGGATAAGGGCAAGGAAAAGAAGAACAAGAAGCCTAAGGCCGGCAAGAAGTAATTTTTTCCCGGACGGCGCCTGAACGCGGTACAATGCTTTCAGGCGTCGTCTGGTTTTATGTTGAATACATTGCCCATGCCCTTGGAAAAACTCTCGCTTAACCACAGGTCCCTTCTGGTGCCGCTTCTTAAAGAGGCGCGGACGTTCATTTCCGAATACAGTTTCCCAAATCTTTATCTTTTTCGCGATACCCATGAACATGCCATCCTGCGGGAAGGCGATTCTGTGTTCGTTACAGGCAAGGCGTATGACGGGTCCAGGTATGTTTTCCCGGCGGACGGGATCAGGGCTCACGATTTGCCCCTGCTGGAAGTTCTGTTGACGCGCTATGACCACATTTTTCCCGTGGCCGAGGAATGGCTGGATTTTTTCGACAAGCGCAGGTTTAGGGTTGACTTTCTGGAGGGGGACTCGGATTACCTGTATACACTTGAGAGTCTGGCGACATATAAAGGTGCGCATCTTCACAGTAAAAAGAATCTGCTGAACCAGTTTTTGGCGTTGTACGTCCCCCGGGCTGTACCGTTGATACCCGGGATCATGGCCGACGCACAGATCATCCTAGTGCAGTGTTACATAAATAAGTTTACTTTTAGCTTTACATATCGCCCGACGATGTCATAATACTTATGGATGAACTTAGCCGAACCCATAACCCTAACTTCCGAAGAACGCCAGACATTGAGTGCCTGGTCTACCGG
>CAILQW010000037.1 GCA_903836515.1 Candidatus Omnitrophota bacterium
GGTAGACCAGGCACTCAATGTCTGGCGTTCTTCGGAAGTTAGGGTTATGGGTTCGGCTAAGTTCATCCATAAGTATTATGACATCGTCGGGCGATATGTAAAGCTAAAAGTAAACTTATTTATGTAACACTGCACTAGAGGGTAAAACAATCTTGGAATTCTTGCAAAATGGAGGTTATCCGATCATTGATGTTTATCGTGCATATAAAAGAGATCCGGCCAAATATAAAGAACTTGTTAAGAAATGCCGATTTATGCACGAAGCCCTTGTTAAAGGCGATGGCATGGAATATAAAGATGATCCACTTTTCCCGGCCATCCAGATGCATGTGTTCCCGCCGGATATGACCGTGACGCGCGAGATGTACCATGAGATCACTTCCCATCGTGAGGGCCGTCAGGCAGATGTCGAGGTCATTCCGGCGGACATGCGTAAGTCTGGCCCTGTTTCCTTGGCAACGGGTTCCTATGTTCTTAAAGATCCGGCCAGCCCGCTGGATACAACCTCCTGGTCCGTGATCCTTGATGTCGTTAAGAAAGAGAATGCCGCGGCAGAACACAAAATAAGTGCTGAAGAGTCGTGGACGCTCGGGAGCGATTTGCTGGCAAGCTGGCAGGTCGGGAATTTAGAGAAGGACAAGCGGGATCTTCTGGCACGGCTTTATAAATATCGCCTGGCCAATGGCGGCGGTGCTTTGCCGCAGGACCTTAATTCGGTACAGAACATCATGGTTCTCAAGGAATTTGCTGGTGACAAGTTAAGGGATATCGTTTCTGATGTTCTCAAAGGATATCAGGTTTCTGAGCCGGAGAAATACACTGCTGTCCTGAATAAAATGTTCCAGACAAAGATCAACAAGGGCGCGGCCAAGGCTGTTGCGGGTGTCCTTGCTACATTCAAGAATGATTCGGTTAAAGGAAAGTCGGTCCTCGGCCGGATGCTGAAGATCACGGACGAAGATGTCCTGGTGCGCTTGTGGGAGGACTTGTCGGTTCTGACAGACATCAAGGACATTGAGAACTCTCTGGGTAAAGTGGAGTTCAAGGTCCGGCCCGGGAAAGAAGCAGACACGATCGCGCGGCTGCTTTTAGGTAAGGACCTCGGTAAGATGCAGGGAGAGTTCTCCGCGAAATACAAGTTCAACGAAGGAAAGGATCATCTTAACGTGCGCTTTGAGGTCTCGAAGAAACAAGCTCACGGTGTTGTGGGCCTCAATATGGGCGTGTGCGTCGCGGCCGATAAAAAGCTCTGGGACGACCCGAATTTCATGAATGTCATTATCTGGAACGAAGAAGGCATTGCTATGGGCGGGATGCATATTCTTTTTATGAAAGACAAAGGCAAGACATATGTGTCGCTGCCAGGCCTCAATCCCAGCACCGGTCTTATGGTAAAGGTGAGCGCGGATGATGTTTACAACAAGCTGGTCGCTTATGCCTGGAGGATCAACGATGCCTTGGGTCATGACGGGGTGATTATTCCCACGAACGCCACGATCCATTCCAACCGCTCCGAGATCCAGCGCGTGATTGCCGCGAGGCAATACGAGAAGATCGTGCTAAGCAAGGAACAGCAGTTCAGTTATTCCCCGCAGGAGTATACATTTAGCGAGGCCTATATTGTGGACAGGGCGGAGCGGGTGAAGCCGGGTGATCTTGCGGCCAAGGTGGCTAACGGCGGCATTGACCTTGATGCCAGCCGTCTTGACCTGCAAGCCCGAAAGGCCAGTGATGGAGTGAAATTTTATTTCGATCCCGCTATGATCAGCCGCTACCAGTCTGCAAACGGCTTCATACCCGTCATCTTTAATATCCGACCTATGACGGAGACTTTGCGGATGTTCCTGGGCCGCCAACAATGAACATGTTGCCGCCGAACAATTGAGTATGCGATAAACTTAAGAATTTCAACCGGTCCTTGTCAGATTGCCGCGAAGCTCACTGGGACCACCACCGCCGGATTTGGCTCCTTTTTCACCGCCGCCAACCGGGAGATTCTACGGGTGTTGAGAAGGTTTTGGCTAAGACTTACCCTGACCAGCGAAGGATCTTTGGAAACCAGTCGCAACAGATTCAATTCAAGAAATGGCTGCAAATGGACTTCCTGGGAATAAGTCGGAGTCATCAGATAAAGCTCAGGACCTTGGTGGTATCGATCTGAACGCAAAGAGCATGTTCCTTGATATTGCTAAAAACGGTAAAGGGGTTGAAATGAACGTCAACGCGGCCATGCTGGCGCAGTTCAGGCGTGACGATTTTACGGGTATTATGCCGATCATTATCAACATTACTCCCATCACCAGTGCTTTGCCGATCTTAGGAATGGCTGTTAATGACGCGCGCGTTGGTTGACAAGAATTATCTGTGACTTGTTTGCGGTGATGGTCGTAAAATCATAATGGACATCTGAGCAACTTTTGATATTATTAAATCGCACGCCCCCGAGTGCAAAGAAGTATGTCTTGGGGGCGTGTTTTTTATACAGCAAGAAAGGGAGACAATGAAACTAAAAACAGACGCACTCAAAACTCCAACCACTGGTTGGAGAAGTTCTCACCCTAAAGGTGATTACGATCAGTTTCTGAACGGGTTAAACTCTTTGTTGGAAAAAGCTCGTCGGTCTGCCGCCCGCGTTGTTAATAGTGTGATAACGTCGACATATTGGGAAATGGGGCGACGGATCGTTGAGTTTGAACAGAAAGGTGAAAAGCGCGCGGCCTATGGTGCGGCCGTACTGAATCGTTTGTCGGCGGATTTGACGGGCCGATTCGGGAAGGGCTTCGGTTTGGACAATCTGGAATTGTTTCGCACTTTTTATTTGATGTATCCGCCTGAGTATATTCGTCAGAATTTAGCCGGGAAATCCGAATCACTGCTTCGGATTTCATCGTTGGCGATGCTTGAACAGAATTCCGAATCACCGATTCGGAATTTGGCCTTGCAGGAAATCTCCAAAGTGTTCCCCCTGTCATGGACTCATTATGTTCGTTTGATCCGGCGTGTGAAATCTGTTAAGGCGCGTGCTTTTTATGAAATAGAAGCACGACGGTGCGGGTGGTCTGTTCGTCAGCTTGACCGTCAGATATCATCGCAGTTTTATGAACGGGCTGCGCTTTCCAGGAATAAAGCATCCATGCTCCGTAAAAGCGGCAAAGTGATGCCAGAAGATGTGCTAACGGCTGATGAAGAGATCCGGGATCCTTTAGTGCTTGAATTCCTGAATCTTAAGGACGAATATTCCGAATCTGATCTGGAGGAAGCGCTCATTCGAAATTTGGAAACATTCTTGATGGAGCTTGGCGGTGATTTTGCATTTGTTGGCCGTCAGCAACGCCTGCGTTTGGACGATGAATGGTATCGGGTGGATCTGGTCTTCTTCCATCGCCGCTTGCGTTGTTTGGTTGTCGTTGATTTAAAGGTCGGTAAATTTACTCATGCTGACGCAGGTCAAATGCATCTTTATTTAAACTACGCCCGTGAACATTGGGTTCGTCCTGGAGAGAATCCGCCTGTCGGGATCATCTTGTGCGCCCATAAAGGCGATGAGGTTGCGCATTACGCATTAGAAAATTTACCCAACAAGATTTTAGCGCGGGAATACCGACTTCTTTTGCCGGATGAAAAGAAACTTGCTCAGGAGCTGGTGCGAAGCCGTGAACAGATCGAGAGGATAACCGGGCAGAGGAAGGTGCAAGGAATCAAAGGACCCATAGGGAGGCGCGGTGCATAATTGTGCGGTCAAGAAAGACCCACACAAATGTCTTTTTTGGAGGCGATTTCAGGCAAAAAGAGCCTTGTTCCCCATGTGGACATTGGGAGCAAAACAGAATGTCCGGTGGACATGGGTGGACATTTTCAATATATTGCTGCACAATAGGTTATAAAATGTCTGTCCAAAAAAAGTGGACAGATTTGGACATCTTTATGGACATTTGTCCCTAAAAGATATCGTTCGTTTTAGCGCTCGAACATTCATATCTCTGTTGCCTGATTTCTCTCAATATTATGGTCATATTCGGTATTGGTTTTGTAGAGATAGTGTTATAAGGATTACACGACCACCCCGCCATTTAGAAAGCCTGGCCAAAAGCCAGGCTTTCTTTTTTGGGCGGGGGCGACGGGACTTGAAGAAACGTGGACGCATATTAAAAAATATTGCGACGCCCCTATAAATAATGTTAAATTTAAGGCATGCTAAATTACTTTATCAGAAGATTCTTGGTCACCGTCGGTGTGATCATGCTTGCAACGTCTGGCGTGCTGGCGGAGCCGCCGCAGGTCAAGATCGTTCAAGGCGACGGTAATCTTTCCCAGACACAAAACCCCTCTGTAGGCACCACGGATTTCACGGTTTCAGGCCATATTGTCGGTGAAACTACACAGGCCGATATCCTTCCCGGTGAGACGTGGAATATACGTTTTGCCAATCCCAGCGATACCTTTCTCCTGCGCGTCCTTGACCCTTCGGGCACCCGTATCCTGGGGAATCTCAACATTTATTACGGGAGCTTTGTCCTGTTAAACACCCACGGGATCGATATCGGCGCTTTAGCGAAGATCAATATCAATAATGCTGTCTTTGTGGCCTCCACGATCGACATTCAAAACCGTGATTTTATTTCAGGGAAGTACGCTTTTGATGCCTCGCACGGGGCTTCCAACAGAGCTGTGTCTAATCATGGCTTGATCCGGACAACGGGCCCGAGTTCGGTTGTTTTGCTGGGCCAGGCGGTGGAGAACGCCGGCGTGATCGAGGCGCCTTTGAGCAAGGTTGCCCTGGCTGCCGGCGATGCCGTGACACTGAGCCTCGATGCCAACGGGTTGATCGGTGTGGATGTGGTTGACCCCGTGAAATCCAAGGTGGCCGATGGGGATGGTCATGCCGTAAAAGCGCAGGTCTTCAACACGGGAACTATTGACGCTGATAGCGGGATGGTGCTCGTCAGTGCGAAGTCCTTGAACGATGTTTTTGACCGCAGTGTGAATCTCGAAGGCCGTATTCAGGCCAACAAGGCCCTGAAAGGTGCGGATGGCACCATCAGGATCGTGGCTTCGGATGCCGTCGATAATACGGGAACGCTGGAAGCGCGTGAGGGCGGCGTTTATATTGCCAGCGATGGGGCGGTGACAACATCAGGACACCTGGTGGCCGCGACGCTTGAGGAGAAAGGGGCGTCATGGCAGATGGGCGGTGAGGTGCAGGTCGGCACAGCCAGCATGGATAATGCCGATGGCGCTGCAGTCCTGGGCACGGGTACTTATTCCGGAACATTTGAGGATGCCGGCGATATTATTGTGGATAACAATGCCCAGGTCACGTTGACCGGCACGACGGTGTTCGAGGCCGATTCGGATCCGGGCACGCATGCGCATGATGGCAATGGCGTTTTTACCATGAACAGCGGGTCTTCTATCACCGGCGGGAATAATGCCCTGACGCTGTATTCTGCGGACAGGGATTCCAGCGGGTTGGCATCCCCCTCGATATTGCGTGATATCAGCGGTGTGAATGGTTTGAACCTTTACAGTTCTCCGGGTGCCGTGACATTGCCGACGTATACGTTGCTGGGCACGGTGGACGCTGGCGGGCACAATGTGGATATTGACGGCCATCTTGTGCTGGATCCTGGCAGCACGCTCACCAGCGCGCAGGATATTTTTATTACGGGCAATTGGACCAATAATGGCGGCACATTCAACCCGGGCACTAGCCGGGTGACGTTTATCAGCATGGCGGCAGACCAGTTGATCAATGGGACATCACCGGCCCAGACCTTCCATGATGTGCGGGTGGCCAAAGGGGATAAAACGTTGAGCGTGGGCGGCAGCACGACAACCTTGTCCATGCATGATCTGGCCCTGGAGAGCGGGATCTTTGCGACAGGGACGGCAACCACAGTCAATATTGCCGGGGATGTTGTTTTTGGCGCCACGGGCATAACGGGTTTTAACGGGTTGACGCTGGATGCGGATACGTTCATCGCGGGCGACGCCGCCAATATCATCGGCGACACTGCGCGCACATATTATCCGGTCACAGATACGGTGCTGGATGCCATGATCGCCGGCAAAAAGGTCAAGACGCTGATCATCGGTGTGCCCTATGACGCCAACGGTTATGGCTGGCTGGGGAGTTATTGGGGCGGCAGTGTTCCTGCCGTGACCGACCGCGTGGATATGGTTGATAACAACTATGTCGCGTATATCACCCATGTGAAAGACAGGATCAGCGCGGCGGGATCAAATATGAACCTGATCATCGAGTTCGGCAACGAGTACAATCTTAACCCGGGCTGGTTCGGCGGGGATATCCGTAACTGGTTTTCCGCGCTGACGGCTGCCGCCAGTGCGGTCCATGCGGCGTTTGGCAGCAGCGTCAGGGTGTCAACGGCGTCAGGTGATAATCCTGCTGATTTTGTGGCCACGATCCAGACGGGTGTGGACATGGTGGGCATGAACACCTACCGGGGGTTGGGCGGTATTAAATCCCTGGTAACAGACTGGAACGCGGCGTGCGCTTCGGCCGGGATTGCCATGCCCCTGTATGTTTCTGAAGCGGGATTTCCATCGTGGCCCGGGGATGGCGGGGAATCACAGCAAAATATCAATGTGCCGCTTTTATGGAACGAGCTTGAGAAGAATAGCCTGGGTGTGACCTTCATGAGCTTGGAAGATAATATGAGGAAGGGCGGTTCGCTGTTGGCGCAAGACGCCCGGGAAGATTACTGGGGATGGTTGCGCGAGAACGGGACGCATAAGGCTGTCTACAACACCATGGCTGCGGCATGGTCGTCGCCAGAGTTTCAGGCAGGATCCGCGTCTATCAATGTTGGCGGTGACTGGGTCAATAACAACGGCACGTTCACACCGGGCACAAGTACGGTGACGTTCAACGCGGCCAATGCCGGGCACATGATCGTATCCGGGGCGTCGGCGTTTACGCATGTCGTGTTTGACGATGGGGGGGCTGGGGGCGCCTGGACCGTGGCGACGGATCCTCTGCAAATCAACGGAGACCTGTTGCTGGCGGGCGGCCATGTAACACTGGGCCGGAAGCTTACGGTGCAGGGTAATCTTACGATCATGAATGCTACGCTGGATGCCGTGGGCAATGCCATTGACATCGCGGGGAACTGGCGCAATACGGGTGTCTTCCTTCCCGGGAATAATACGGTGACGCTGACCGGCGACGATCAGTCTGTGGCAGGGAATAATACGTTTTATAATCTAATTAAAACGAGTTATAACGGCGCGACATTGACCTTTGAGGCCAGATCCGTGCAGGCGATCACTGGGGCGTTGACGTTAACGGGCAGTTCCGGTGTTTTGATGCGGTTGCGCACAGATGTTCCTGGGGAGCAGTGGCTGATGAGTGCCGTGACAGCGGACATGCGCTGGTTGAATCTTGCGGATTCCCGCAATACGGGGCTGGGGATCGTGCCCCTGTATTCTTTCGATGGCGGCAATAACACAGGTTATATTTTTAACACGACGTCGCATGTTTCCTCTGAGGCTATTCCCTGGTGGGATCTTCTGGATATCCACAGCTTGTCGGTTAATCTTGCCATTCCTTTCGAGGCGCTGATTTCGGCGCCATTCTTGGGGTCATCTCTCATTGACGATGAAACGATCCCTCTGGAGGTTGAGCCTGAAGCGGTGACGCCTCCCATGGCGGGGATGCCTCAAGGGCTGATGCATGGCAATGAGCTGTTGCCGGCCCAGGCGGTCCGTTGATGATATGGGAACGTGCGAAAAGACTACGGTTGAAGGATTGCACATGGTTATAAAGGCTGTGCCAACACATAAGTCCGGATATTGTCCTGTGCGCGTGATCGCGGTCATGGGGATGCTGGCATGTGTGATGCTTGCCGGCCATGCCGGGGCTGCGGCGGCGCCGCGTGTCGATGACATCAGCCAGTCGTTGGTGATTGGCCAGCGCATGCCCCCCGTCATGGAAAAAGACCAGGATAATGCCCGTGATGCGGTCAAATCCCGGGCGATCCAGGAGGCCCTGGATGAGGTTGAGTCCGCCCTGTCGGCTGCGACTTCAAGAAATGGCACCTCGGCAGCAGAGGATGACGCGACATCGTTTTTTGTCAGGAAGATTCAGCTTGCGCCGCACCAGCTTTTGACAGACGCGATGCTGGCGCCGTTGCTGGCGCCGTTTGAGGGGCGGCAGCAGACCATGCGGGCCATGCAGGGCCTTGTGGATGCGATCACGGCAGAATATCGCCGGCATGGGTATTTGAGCAGTCAGGCCTATATTGCGCCGCAGGATATGGTGGACGGGGTTTTTACAATTTCCGTGATAGAAGGCCGCATCGGACGGATCACTTTTGAAGGGAATCGGCATTATGCTTCGGACGTGCTGCGGCGTTATTGCGTTTTTCGTGAGGGGGATTTTTTCAATTATCAAAAACTGCAGGAAACCGTCTTCAGGTTGAATGCTCATCCGGACAGGGTTGTCCGGGCCATCATTCGCCGGGGTGAGGCGCCGGGTCAGACAGATATTGTTTTCAAGGTCGAGGAAAAAGGGCTGGTGTCATCCAATGTCATTGCCGATAACCGGGGTTCCAAGCCGATCGGGCAGGATCGTGCGGGGCTGGGCCTGCGGCGTGATAATCTTTTCGGGCAGGATGATATCCTTCGCCTGGGGACGATGATAGGCCGGTCTTTTGGTGCGGGATTTATCGAGTATGCCCTTCCTGTGGCCAGGATCAATTCAGTCTGGAAAACAGGCGTCAGTTATGGCAAAGCCGCACCCAAGAAGCAGTACAAGCCCTACGGTGTCAGCAGCACGACCATGGATTACTGGAGCAGGCTGGAGACCCGGTTCATCACAACTGAAAGCCTGGCGCTGGATTGGCGGACGGGTATCGATTTCAAGGAAAGCCGTACCATGATCCTCTCGGGCACCGACAGCCGTGAGCGCCTGCGGATCATGCGTTTCGGGCCAACCTTGACGCTGAGGGATGATGCGGGCACGACGGTCCTTGACGACCAGCTCTCGCTGGGGGTGCGCGCGATGGGGGCGGCGCTGAGCCATACATCTTCCCAGCGTTCCGGGGTTACGCCGAATTTCTTTGCTTCCGATTTCAGCGTCCAGCGGATGCAGAAGATGCCGCTGGATACGCGCATGTCCTTAAAAGGTACGGCGCATCTGTCCGGGGATAAACAGCCTGCCTCCGAGCAAATGTCGCTTGGCGGGGCGGATACGGTGCGCGGGTATCCTGAGGGGGAATATTTTGCGGACCAGGGTGTGCTGGTGAATGCGGAATATCTGGTGCCGTTCTTCTTTCTTCCGGAAGCCTGGAATATGCCGGGCACCAAAAATCGCATGCGGGACGCGCTTGATTTTGCGGTCTTTTATGATTATGGCGCCGGCTGGGTAAAGACGCCGATGAACGATCAACGGGCCTCGGCGTGTTTGAGCGGTACAGGCGTTGGCGTCCGCGCGCGCATGGCCGCTGATATTTATTTCACCATGGATTTTGCTTATGCCCTTGGAGCCAAGCCGGAGCAGAGCGATGATCGTTTCAGGATTCACACCGGTATTCAGGCCAATTTTTAACCCACTTCTTATTTTCTTTTCAGCACCACGGTCCCGTGGTTCCATCCCCAGCCGGCATCGTGCTGCCAGTCCCCGAATTGAACGACAGGTTTGAAGTTTTCCTGCAGGTATTTTCCGATCAAAGGGCCGTAGGTTATTCCCAGCGTGCCCAGGCCGGGTTCCTGTGTTTTCATGCGGCTTGAGACCACAATCCAGTTAATATGTTTTTGTTCCAGGGTCGCGATGATGCGTTCTTCCTGCGGGGGCCGAATATTGATGTGCTCAAAGAAAATAAGTAGCTGGACCGGGCTTTTGCGCCCGGTCAGGTAGTAGTAGATGGGGTCGTAGGGCAGTGCGAAGAACTGTTCCCGGGGTTGCAGGTTTTGATCGAGGAAGGCGGCGGTATCTTCGACTGTTTTGATCCAGCCCTGGTCATTGATGACGTAGGCTTTGACGTTGTCATGGCTCATGTATTGGCCGGGTGTATGAAGCTGGGTCATGATGCCGGCGTGGATCTTCCAGCCTGTGAAGGCCAACAGGGCGATGATCCCCAGGACAATGGCACGCAGGGCACGTCCGTTTTGACGGATGGCCAGGGAAATGGCCAGAAAGAAGAACATAAATTCCAGCGGCTGGGACCAGAGAGACGTGTACCAGGTGCCGCTGCGCAGGTATTCGTGCAGGTTCAAGGTAAAGTAAACGGCCAGGACGGCCAATCCAGCCAGGTGGCGTTTGTCGTTTTCCTGTAAGAGGCGTCGGCGCCAGAAGAGAAAGGCAATGCGGATGAACACGGCGGCCATGACGCCGGCGAAAAAGAAATCCAGGGGGCTTGTGAAGAGTTTCTTGACGAAGAGGGTCCACAGGCCTGCGATCGCCGCCCAGGGAGTGGTGTTGTAGGGATGGTCCGCCGTGGCATAGGGCATGCACTGGCGGATCTCATACCATTCGAGTCCCCGCAGCAGGATGGCATACGCAGCGCCGACGATCAGGGGGATGTAGATGAGGGTGCTCCGGTAAAAAAATCTTTTAGCCGGTGCGGTTTTGATGCCGAAGATGCTGTCCGTGATGAAGGCGGCGGCAGCTGTGGCTGCCAGTCCTGCGAGCCCGAAGTTCAGTTTGATGAAACACAGGATCATGGAGATGAGTGCGGCGGCCAGGAGGTTTCCATCTCGACGGGTGGCGGCATAGGATAACAGCATGGAAGCGATGGCGCAGATGCAGAGCGTCCCTCCCATGTGGTTGTAGGTGAAGAAAAATTCCTGGGAAAAAAGAAAGAACCAGACGGTCCCCAGCAGTGCGGCCAGCGGATGCGCCATGCGCGCCAGGCCGAAGAAAAGAAACAGACCTGCCGCCAATTTAAGCAGGGCTTTGCCGGCCAGGACGCTGAGGATGTTGACGCCGAAGCATTTCATGAAGAAGGCGTAGTAGAAGGGCATGAGCGGGCCGTAAACCCACCAGTAATCCCGGTAGGGCATGTCGCCATGGAGGGTCCGTTCAAAGGCGTAAAGGTCGCGCCCGTGGTCGCCGGTGGACAGGTAGCCCTGCAGGTCGATGCTGCTAAAGACCAAAAAAATTCCGATCACGACCGCCAGGGAGAGGGCCATGTTTTTGGCGGAAAAAGAAAAGGGCATGAAGATCTCCTGATTATAATGTAGGTTTTATATTAGGGGCCGCAGGGAGGTGTGTCAAAGGAATAACGATTGAAGACTGGTTGTTATCTTAAAACGCCGCGGTATAATGCGATGCTTATGAAAGGTCCATCCTTGATACTCATGATCCAGCAAAACCGTCGTTGGCTGGCATTTGCCGGGCTTGCCCTTGTTATTGTCGTTGTTTACGGGCCTTCCCTGGAACATGTCGCGCGCGGGGATCAAGTCAATTATCTCGCAGAAATGGCGCGCCGCCACGGGTTTGCCGGTACCGTCCTGGATTCTTTTGACCTGAACCGGACGCGTTCGTTTGCGCCGGGCGACACATTTATGTTCCGCCCCCTCCTTTATCTGATGCTGGGGCTGGAAAAATATTTCTTCGGTTATGAATTCCGTCTCTGGCAGGCGGCGGGGATACTGGCGCATCTTTTTGCGGTTGGCGCGCTGTATGCGTTCCTATGCCGTGTGCGCGGCGGTATTTTCGCCCTGGCCGGGGCGTCATTCTTTGCCTTTATCCCTGTCAATATCGAGGCCGTGATATGGCATCATATAAGCGCCTACGTGATTTTTGCCGGTTGTGTTCTCATGGCCCTGCGCCATCTTTATGCCCCTGCCCGGAAAGAGTCCGACGTCCGGGCGGATCACTATGCCGCGATCGGCTGGATGGCCGCGGCTGTTTTTTTGTATGAGGTTGGTTTGTGGTATATGGTGGCCATGGCGGTTTTTTTCTGGAGGCAGGGGGCGCGGCGTGCGGGACTGATCGCCGCGGGTGTGGTGGTGGTTTATGCGCTGTTAAGCGGGCTTGATTTTGCCTGGCGGCATCCGGATGCCGTGCAGGAAGCACAGGTATTGAGTGCCTGCCTGGGGGGCGCGGCGCTGGCACGCCATGCGTTCCTTCTGGTTAAATGGTTTGCCGCCTCCGGGTTCTTTCTGGGAGGAGCAGACCTTGTTTCCAGGAGCCGCATGATGGTAGATCCTGGGGTGACGGCATGGACGTGGCCATGGGGGCATATGAGCGGTTTTCATGCCTGGCTCGGGCTTGGGTTGATCTTCATTTTGGCGGTGGGGTCGTTGGCCGGCAGGATCGGAGCTGAGGTCCGGCGGAACGCGGCGCTCCTGGGGCTTGCGCTCGTCATGGCGCTGGGGGGTGTCCTTATGATTGCCGCCGGACGGATCAGTGTTCAGGGTGTTTCACAGGGGATCATTGTCTGTCTGTATTATCCGTACAATTTTTTGATACTGCTTGTGGCCGCGGCCGGACTTGCGGCCGGCCCAGGCAGGAAAATCTTCGGTTACGGGGCGGCTGCGGCGATGATTCTTTTTTCGGCGGTGTGTGCGGGGGAAGTTTACGCGGTCAATGAGCGCATAGCCCGTGACCATAACCCCAGCCGCGTCTTTATCCATGAGCTGGGCGATTTTATCCGCACGCATCGGCAGGAGCCGGGATTTTCATTTTATGTGGGGCCGGATTATCCCGGCAATTATACACCCGACTGGCTTTTCCGCCGGGGTGACGCACCGGGGCGTGTGTACACGATGGCGGAGATTTTGTGCCCGCAATATTTCACGACGGTGCATCCGAAGTACAATATCGTGCTGCCGCCTTCATGAGTATTTTATGAAGAACGGTTTTGTGGTATGATGACAAAAAATTTTAATGGATATTACATAGAGGAGCCCTTATGACCGAAGTCCATGCCCTGAACAATGCCGTCCCTCAGCCTGTGGCCGCGCCGTCGCCGGCACCTGCCGTGGCGCTGGCCAGTGTGGATGATTTCAGAAAATTCAAGCTGGTTGTCGCGTGTGTCACGGAGGCCGCTTTGCATCCGAATGCGGACAAGCTCTTCGTGCTGAAGGTTGACACCGGGACAGAGGTGCGTCAGCTGGTTGCGGGTATCCGGCGTTCCTATACGCCCGAGCAGCTGGTGGGGCGGCGTGTCGTTATCATTTCCAATCTTGCTCCCGCTGTTATCCGCGGGGTGGAGTCGCAGGGCATGCTGCTGGCCGCTTCCGATGAGGCGGGCGTTTCCATTCTCCAGCCGGACCGTGATGTTGTCCTGGGCAGTGTGGTGAAATAAAAGCAGTGGATACGCCGCAATGGTTGACATCCGCGCAATGCCTCGCCTGCCGCGGATGTTGCCTTTTTCATGATCCGTTAGGCGACTGGGCGCCGCGCCTGACCCCGGAAGACATCGCGGGTCTTGAGGCGGCTGCTCCCGATGCGCTCTGGCGCAACGGGAATGAGCGCGTGGCCTTGCGCCCCTGCCGCGCCGCTCATGCGTGTTTTTTTCTGGAAGAAGCGTCGCATCATTGCCGTGTCTACGCCGCCAGGCCCCTGGAATGCCGCCTGTATCCATTTTTACTGTCCCGCGAAAAGTCCGGGTTCAGGGTTTACGCGCATGTCAGTTGCCCGGCGGTGACCGAAGTGCGCGGGACGGAGGTATGGGCGGTTTGGACGGCCAAAGTCAGGGAGTTTTTTACCCGGCCTGATGTAGCCGCGGCGCTTTACCGGAATGCCCCCTGTTTCCCCGACTATTCGCTGTCCCCCGATGAGGTCGAAGAGGTTTTTACGTTTGATCCCGGAGCGCCCTTGTGGCAGATGAAGCCTCAGATCGAGGCGTCATTGGCGCTTGCGCCGCGCGTGCTCTCTGGCGCGCATTTTGTGGATATGTTTGCCTGGCAGGATTCCTTCCGTTTTGATCTTGAAGAGATCGACGGGGCGCAATGTGTTTTCGCGGTTCAGCCGGCGGGGATGTTCATGTACTGGCCTCCCCGGGGCAAGGATGTGAGTCCGGCCGTGGCTGATGCCTGTTTCCTGCGGATGCGTCAGGCCAACCGCGGCGGAAGCCTGACACGCGTGGAGAATGTTTCAAGCCGGGAACTTGGGCTCTTTGATCCAGGGGTATATCGTGCTTCGCTGCGCGGGCATGAATATGTTTATGCCCGCGAAGATATTGCGCACCTGAGGGGGAACGCCTACAAATCCAGGCGGGGTGATGTGAACGCGTGTCAACGGGTTTATGCCGGAAGCGTCGCCTTTCGTCCTTACACGGATAAGGATTTTAATGCCTGTGCCGCGCTTTTTGACCGGTGGCGTCACGCTCCCGCCAAACAGCGGCATCAGGATGATCTTTACCAATGGATGCTCGATGATAACCGGGGGGTTCACCGGCTTCTGCTGGCCCACGCAGCTCATCTCGGGCTGGTGGGGCGTGTGGCTGAAATTCACGGGCATATCGCCGCCTACACCTTCGGCTATGCTCTGGGTGCCGATACGTTTTGTGTGCTTCTGGAGATTGCCGACCTTTCGGTTAAAGGGCTGCCTGCTTTTGTGTTCAGCCGTTTTTGTGCGGAGGACGCCCTGGCGGGTTATCGGTGGATCAATGCCATGGATGGGGGCGCGGGAAACAACCTGGCCCGGACAAAGCTCTCCTGGCGGCCGCATCACCTGGAGCCGGTTTATACAGTGACAGCGTTAAACAACAACCCCTGACCGCAGGGTCACGGGTTTTATACTAAGGTGGCCGGGATGGATCTTTTGGATATGGATTATGTGGTTTTTGATGTGGAAACCACCGGGCTTTCTCCTGTCGATGGCGACCGTATCATTGAGATCGCGGCGGCGCGCGTGCACAAGGGTGAGGTCATCGGGCGGTATACCTCATTCGTGAATCCGTTAAGGGCTTTGAATGCCGAGGCGCAGAAGCTTAATCAGATCACCGAGGAGATGCTTAAGGGGGCGCCGACGTCCGCCGAGGTTTTGCCGCGTTTTATGGAATTTACCGGAGGTGCTTGTCTGGTGGCTCACAATGCGTCGTTTGATATCAAGTTTGTGAGTTATGAGCTCGCGTTAGCCGGGCGTAAACTTCATGAAGGGACGCCTGTGCTCGACACCATGAAGATATCCAGAAGTTTTCTGCCGCACCTGACAAGCCAGCGCCTGGCGTATATTGCCAATTCCCTTGGCGTTACGGTCGGAACAACACACCGTGCCGCGGCGGATGTGGATATTCTGGTAGGGATCATGCGCCGGCTTTTCGCACTGGCGCCGGACTATAATGTGCTGACATTCAGGGATATGATCGCGCAATTCGGCGTTGAAAAGCCGAATTTCAAGATCCAGGGGGCGGTCCAGCCGACATTTTTTTAGGATGTTTTTTGAAATATTTCTCCCAAAGACTTCCTTGCGAAGCCGGGTGGCTCCCGTTATAATGGGTGCGCATGAAAAATAAAATATTTATATTTATAGGGATGTTCCTGCTGGTTGTGCCGCATTACGGCATGGCTCAGGCCGCTGTTCGCGATATGAGCACGGTCGATGCTGCGCTTGACCGTTATATGGCCCAGCCGCCGGCGATGTCCGATGCGGTTGATTTTCAGGGCCAGGATAGCTTGCCGCGCTGGAAATCTTCCCTGGGCGATATCCAGGATACGTCAGCGTCGCTGTTATCGGAGAATGCGAGGCTTTCGGGGGAGTACACGCAGCTGAAAATGAACCAGGAAGACCTGCAGGCACGTCTGAGGGGAGAGCGCGTCAAGAATGAGGCGTCCGCCCGGCAGGCCGGCCTTGAGGGTTTGGAACAGGATGGTGCGGGGGAGGTGGCCCGCCTGAAAAAGGAAATTCCGGCGCGAGACCGGGAAGTCCAGGCCCAGCAGGACGCGCTTGCTGTTCTTAAGTCCCGTCTGACCGCCGCGAAAAAACGCGCCACGCTGGCGCGCCTGCGTGTCGCGGAACTTCAAGTTGCCAAGAAGTCGCGCGTGATTGATGCGCAAACGCGCGGTCAGGCCGCGTTGAATGACCTGCGTGCCGAGGTTGAGGGGGCCAGGCAGCGTATCGCGCTGACCCGTGAACAGACCCGTGTTCTTTTGGAAAAGACCGCTGAACTTGAGAAGATCGACAGGCCGTATCTGCCCAGGATCCGGGAGGTCGTTGCGGCGAATGTTCAGATCAAAGAGCGCCTGGTTGGGCTTCGCGCGGAAAAAGAGTCTGCCGAGTCGAAATGGCGCGATCTGGAGGCACTGCGGGGTCGATCCGCCGGGGATCAGAATGCGCGGCGGATTGCAAAGCTGTTAGCCGACCGGGCTTCGCTGGAAACCCGCTTGAAGGATGCCGATGCCCTCCTGGCAGATTTGAAGGCTCATGAACCCGAGGATGCCCAGGGCCTGCCGCCGTCCCCTGAGGCCGCGGCCCGGCAGCTGGAACAGCAGAATAAATCGATCGAGGAAGAGACGGGTGAGCTGCGCGAGAATGTAGCGTTGTTGGAATACAAGGTCAATACCCTCCAGCGCTACAAAGATCGTAATAAACCGGCCTCTCGGCCGAAGTAAGGAGTGTCCGATGAAAGAGATCCTTGAGATTTTGATGAATGATGCGCGCACCACCCCGGAGGAGATCGCCAAGATGACGGGGGGAAGTGCTGCGGCTGTCAGAAAGCAGATAAAAAAGTATGAACAGGACGGGACCATTGTCCATTACAAGGCGATCGTGAACCCCGAGATGGTCGAGGGGAATCAGAATATGGTGCGTGCGTTGATCCAGGTCAGTATTGTTCCCCAGAAGGACGTCGGGTTTGATCATATCGCAGAGCGTATTTACAATTTCTCCGAGGTCAAGAGTTGTTATCTGGTCTCCGGGAGTTATGACCTTTTGCTGGTGGTCGAGGGGAACAGCATTCAGACGGTGGCGGAATTTGTCTCTTCCAAGCTTTCGTCCATGGAGAACGTGAGGCAGACGGCCACACACTTTCTTTTGAAAAAATATAAAGAGGACGGGAAGATTTTCAAGGTTGCGCCCCGTCAGAAAAGATTGAATATCACCTATTAAGGCTCGCCCCGTTTCGGCCGGATCGCGCTGCGGTTGGCTGCGGACGGGGTTGTTTGTTCATATGAAACACAAGGAATCTATGTACGTTGCCAAGCATGTGGAGGATCTTCCTCCGTCGGGTATCCGTGCGTTCTTCGATCTTGTCCTGGGGATGAAGGATGTTATTTCGCTGGGGGTTGGCGAGCCGGATTTTATCACGCCCTGGAACATCCGCGAACACGCGATCTATGCCCTGGAACAGGGGTATACGTCCTACACGTCCAACAAGGGCATGGCGGAGCTGCGCAAGGATATCGTCAAATTCCTCGATTGGCGCTACGGGCTGGCGTATGACTGGGATAGTGAAATGCTCGTGACAGTCGGTGCGAGCGAGGGGATGGACCTTGCTTTTCGGGCGATCCTCAATCCGGGCGAGCGGGTACTGGTCCACGAGCCGTGTTTTGTAGCTTACGCGCCCCTGGTCAGGCTTGCCGGGGGCGAGCCCGTTGCCGTGGTAACGACCGAGGAGGAGGGGTTCAAGGTTACGCCGCGCAAGCTTGAGGCGGCCCTGAAAAAGGGAACAAAGGCGATGATCCTCAATTACCCGTGCAACCCAACGGGCGTGTCCTATACGCGTGAGGAACTTCTGGGGATCGCGGCGTTTGCCAAAAAGCACGATCTTCTGGTCATCTCGGACGAGATCTATGATGAGTTGACCTATGATTTTGAACATACGCCGCTGGCGACATTGCCCGGCATGAAAGAGCGCGTGATCTATTTGAACGGGTTTTCCAAAGCTTACGCCATGACGGGATTCCGCCTGGGATGGGTTTCGGGGCCGGAGAAGATCCTTGCGGCCATGACCAAGATCCATCAGTACACGATCATGTGCGCACCCATTACCAGCCAGATGGCGGCCCGGGAGGCGATCCGCAACGGGATGAAAGATGTTCAGGCCATGAAGCGTGAATATAACCGCCGCCGTAATTTTATTGTCGCGTCTCTCAATGAGGCCGGGATGGCATGCCATATGCCCGCGGGTGCTTTTTACGCGTTCCCCTCGATCAGGGGCCTGGGGATGAGTTCCATGGATTTTGCCAGGGACCTGCTGGAAAAAGAGAAGGTCGCGCTTGTTCCCGGCAACGCCTTCGGGTCCCATTGCGCGGATCATGTGCGTATTTCCTACGCATCCAGCTATGACAACCTGCGTGAAGCTGTGGTGCGCATCAAAAGATATCTGGAGGCACGTCGTGGCTAAAGGCAAAGCGGATAAGCACGATCCTCAATTCGAGATCGTTTTTTACGAGAACATTCTCAGGCACAGCCCTGATTTTGTGGAGGCGCTCTCGGCACTGGCTGAACTTTATACGCGGGCGGGCCGTCATGTCGAGGGGCTCTCCCTGGACCGTCGTCTCGAACAATTAAGGCCCGAGGATCCCGTGATCCTTTACAACCTGGCCTGCAGCTGTTCGTTGACGGGAGATGTTGCCGGGGCGTTTGATATCTTACGGCGCGCGCTGGACAGCGGTTATCAGGACCTGGCCTATCTGGAGCAGGATCCCGATCTGCTGAATTTGCTCAAGGACCCCGGGTTTCAGGAATATTACCGGGGGCAGAAAGACAAAAAAGGCGCTGCCAGGGATCTGTGACGGTGCGCGGGAGACGGGCGGCGGTCTTTTAAGACGGCGTAAATGTGTTCTTGGCCTGGTTTATCGGAGCGAAAAGGAGAGCTGGATATGGGACTTCTGGTTTTGGGCACTGTTGCGCTGGATCATGTTAAAACCCCTTCAGGGACGAAGAAGGGCATGCTGGGGGGGTCTGCGGCGCATTTTTCCATGAGTGCGCGCTTATTTGACGATGTGCATATGGTGGGCGTTGTCGGCACCGATTTTCCAAAACTGCACCTGGATTTTCTGAAACGCAAGGGGATCAATACGGCGTCGGTGTCGATTGTTCCGGGAAAGACTTTTCGCTGGAACGGGGAATACAAGGCTGATGATTTGAACAGCGCCATCACGCTGGAAACGGAGATCGGCGTCCTGGATGCATACGCGCCCCAGTTGACGGAACAGCAGAAGAACATGGGCCATATTTTCCTGGCGAATCTGGCGCCTGCCGTTCAGGAGCGGCTGTTGAAGATCGTCAAGAAACCCCAGCTGGTGGGGTTGGATACCATGAACCTGTGGATCAACACCGCGCTCAAGGATTTAAAGCGCCTGATGAAGAACGTGGACCTCATGATCCTCAACGACGGCGAGAGCCGGATGTTGACGGGGGAGCGGAATATTGTCGTGGCGGCCAAGGCCTTGCGCGCCATGGGGCCGTGCGTGGTGGTGATCAAGAAAGGCGAGCACGGTGTTTATGTGGACGGGGGCGGTTTCCGTTTTGCATACCCGGCCTACCCTGTTGAGCGTGTCGTCGATCCCACCGGTGCCGGGGACACTTTTGCCGGCGGTTTTTTTGGATACTTGTCGAAGTCGAAAAAGGTGGATGAAAAGACACTCCGCCGCGCTGCGGTTTACGGGACGGTGCTCGCGTCATTCAATGTGGAAGGGTTCGGCATGGGGCGGACAGCGCCGTTGACCATGAAAGAGATTGAAAAGCGCCTGAAAGATTACCATCATTTTTGTGCGCTGGCATGATCATGCAGCCGCTGGAAATGCTCGCGCTCATCGCCTCTGTGGTGATGCCGTTATGGAATATCCCGCTGGTCGTCAGGATTGTGCAGCGCAAGTCCTCGGGTGATCTTTCCCTGGCATGGCTGTGGGGTGTGTGGCTGTGCATGCTCCTCATGGTGCCCTGGGCCGTCGTGACCAAAGAGGTTGTGCTCAAGGTTTTCAGCCTGGTGAATTTTATCCTGTTTTCGTCTGTTGTGCTGGTTGTCGTTAAATATCGTCAGGGAGCAAGCGAATGCCCAAAGAATTGAAGTGCGGGTTTGTGTCGATCATCGGCCGGCCCAATACTGGAAAATCAACTCTTCTCAATCAGCTGGTGGGGGAGAAGGTCGCGATTGTTTCTCCCGTGCCCCAGACCACCCGCATGAACGTTCGGGGGATCTTTACGGATGCGCGCGGGCAGATCGTTTTTGTGGATACGCCCGGCTGGCATATCGGCCGTGACGGGCTGGACCGTTTCATGAACCGGTCCTGCCAGAACAGCCTGGAAGGCGTGGACAGCATTATTTATGTGGTGGACACCTCAAGGGCGGTCGGCGAGGAAGAGCGTCAGGTGGTCCGTCATCTGAAAGATGTCAAGGTGCCTGTGATCATGGCCCTCAACAAAATCGACCTCAAAGGCAAGTACCTGCACGATTATATTGCGCTGTGGGAAGAGTCCCGCGGCCAGGCGGTCGGCCAGATGCGTGACTTTGTAATGATCCCTGTTGCCGGCCGTGACGGGATCCAGACCGACAAGATCCTGGAGGCGCTTTTCGGGTTCTTGCCGGAGGGGCCTTTTCTTTACGAGGCGGACGTTGTTTCGGATATGCCGGCGAAACTTCTGGCCAGCGATATTATCCGTGAGAAACTTTTTTGCCTGACCCGGGAGGAGCTCCCGCATTCGATCGCGGTCGTGATCGAGGAAATGCGTCCGGTCAAGGGGAAAACCACGCGCATCCGGGCCGTGATCTATGTTGAACGGGATTCCCAGAAGGAGATCGTGATCGGCGAAAAAGGCCAGATGCTCAAAAAAACCGGCACCCTCGCGCGGGCCGAGCTTGAGACACTGCTCGACACAAAGGTTTTTCTGGAGCTTTATGTCAAGGCCCGCAAGAACTGGCGTGATGATCAAAACATGCTCGCCGACATGGGCTGTGTCTTTGAGATATGAGCGATCGGGCCTTGAAAATACTGGTGGCTGACGATGAGCCGGATGTCCTGGCGATCACGGCACGCAAGCTTCGGGAAGCCGGGTTTAAGGTGGTGACCGCCGTGGATGGGGAAGACGCGCTGGTGCTTTTTAACAGCGAAGAACCCGACATCCTGGTGCTCGATGTGAATATGCCGCGCAAGGATGGACTGGAAGTCCTCAGGCAAGTGAAAGCCGCGCCGGCGTCGAAACGGTGGATTCCGGTGATCATTGTGTCGGCCCAGGGCGAGCTGGAAGATATGCGCCGCGGCTTCGATCTGCAGGCGGACCATTATTTGACCAAGCCTTGCCGCATGGAAGATATTGTCCAGGCGGTTCGCCTTATGGCGACATTGATCCCTTTGCGCACTCCTTCCGGTTCCTTCTGACGGGATAAATCCCGGCGGGCTGTTCATGCCGGATGTTGCGCGTGCCAGGACCAGAGAATATGTTATATTTAAGGTAAATTGGCAATAAGGAGCTGCTATGGCTGCCAGGCAAAGATCCGCCCAATCCATCATTGAATATAGCGTGTTAACCGCTGTTGTGGTTTTGGCAATCATTGTTGGCGGTCCTTTCCTTATCAACGGGATCAACGCCCATTTCAAGATCATGGACAATGGTGTCCGGGATTCTTTTGATGAGAATATCAAGCAGGCAGGGGCTGGCAGCGCCGCCCCGTGTGTGTGCACGCCGGCTTCGGCCGATCCTTCCCTGTGGCCGGCAGGTTCCTGCCATGTGAATGGCTGCAAAGCGACCGAACGCGAGCATCACCGTGTGTGTTCTCCATTGAAATGCCAGCCGGAAAATGCCTGTATCGCGGATGATTCGTGTTGTGCGGAGGCGCTCATGATGGACTGCGGGTCTATCTTGGACCTTCCCAGCAGTCCCAATAATCAATGCCTGGGCCGTGAAGCGCTCGATCCGTCATTCAGCGCGTTGGCCGCCGGCCATCAGGTCAAAGGCCGCTGCCTTGGTTCCGCCGGCGCAGTGCTGGGATGTGCCATCGGAGAACGGCAGTATAAAACGACCTGCGGCATGCCGGGGGGGAGCGGCACCAAGGATGCATACGGCTGCGCCGTAGAATCTGCCTGTTTGCCCGGGTGTATGCCTATGATGACCAGGGATAATTCCGAGTTCTGCAATCCCCCGGGAGAAGATAACCCTTCGGATCTGCCGTATGAAGTGAGCCTGCGTTTGAACAATGTGGATGCCCCGCCGCGGACCTACAGTTATTTCACCGCCGCAGATGATGCGACCCGTGTGGGGGTCATCAAAGTCTGGGATGCGTTCATGGGCCAGAGCGCGTGTTCCACCGGGCGTTACTGTGAGCGTTACTGCACCAATTGCACGGTGCCCAATGCGGCCGGCACAGGGTGCATCGATTGGCATTGCGAACATCTCAGCGTTCCCGCAGGCGTTGATCCCAAGGAAACGCCTGTGGATTATCTGATGAACAATGACCTGCTGCATACCCATACATTTCGTATAAATGTTTATGCGGAGGACGCCTATTTTATCGCCACATGTTTTGATGCGCAGGGGAATCTTTTATCCCAGATGGGGAACATGAAACTGTCCCCCGGCGTGGTGGCAGGGCAAACGGTCACGGTGAGCGGCAAGGATTACAACTGGTCCCAGCCGCGCACATCCGGCAGCGGGCCGAATTATGATGTGTCGTGCGACGGCGCCCAGGCGTATGTCCGTGTGTGGGCGGGATCGGCAGCATATGAAGACAACCCGGCCATCGGCTATCAGGTCTGTCAGTATTAGCATCCTGGATGTTGTGCAACCGCATAAGGCCTGGCGTTTACGCCGGGCCTTTGTTGTCTATCCGGCGCCAGTCCGTAAAAACAGGGTCAAACCCGTGAGCTTTCAGATAAAGGATCATATCGGCGGCACTGCGGTCATCGGCCACGTCGAATTGCGGGTCGCCGGAAGGCCCCTGGTCGAGATATCCGCCGACACTGGTTTTGGACCCGATGGAGATCCGCGTGACGCATATGTCCAGGAGGCGGTTGCGTACTGCCATGGTTTCGCGTGTGGAAAGGTTGATGCCCACGCGCGGGAATAACAGCCGGGTCAGGCAGAGGATTTTGACAAAGGTTGTGTCGTCCACGCAGGATGCCGCGAATTCCCTGGCTTTGATGGTCCGTAAACGCGGGAATGAAAGGCTGTATTCCACGCCTGGGAATTTCCGTTCAAGCTCCCTGAGGTGTTCGTACAGATCAAAAAGGTCTGTGGCCAGGGGGCCAAGGCCTAACAGAGCTCCCAGGGAGATCTGGCGCATGCCGGCTTTGGCGATGCGCTCCGGGGCTCCGCGTCTGAAATTGTAGTCCTGTTTTTGGCCAGCCAGATGGACTTCGGCGTACCGTGCGCGGTCATAGGTTTCCTGGTAAATGGTGACGCCGTCGGCGCCTGCGCGGTAGAGCGTGCGGTATTCGTCTTCCAGCATCGGGTAGATCTCCAGCGCTATTCCCTGGAAATATTTTTTTGCCATTTCTACGGCGGTCAGAAGGTAATCCAGCGGCGTTGCCTGCGGCGATTCACCCGTCAACAGCAGGATGTTCTGCGGTCCCAGGCCGGCGATGGCATGCATCTCGGCTGCCATTTGATCAGCTGTAAGTTTGGCGCGGGTGATCTTGTGGCGGCTGTGGAATCCGCAATAGGTGCAGTGGCTGGCGCAGAAATTGGAGAGATACAGCGGGGTGTATAGTCCGATGGCGCGCCCGAAATATTGGCGCGTCAGTCGCTGGGCATCGCGGGCCAGTGTTTCAAGCCGGCCGCAGTCGTTATCTGCCAGGAGGGCGCTGATGGTGTCGGGAGAGATGGTCGTCATAATGATGGGGGTGTCTTGAAGTTTGACGTGTGTGTATTATTGAAACAAAAAGCCCGTGAGCGGCGATGACGCGTCACCTGCGGCATGCGGCACAGGCAGGCCGCTTAAGCAGGCGGCACGTCCCGCCTCAACGGCTTGCGCAAAAGCTTTGGCGATCAAGGGCGGATTGGCCGCAACAGCCACCGCGGTATTGACCAGCACCGCGTCAGCTCCCAGTTCCATGGCCTCACAGGCGTGCGAGGGGGCGCCGATGCCGGCATCGACGATCACGGGGATATCGATTTCTTCGATCAGCACCCGGATGAAGTCCCGGGTGCGCAAGCCCTGGTTGGAGCCGATGAAAGATCCCAGGGGCATGACCGCTGCCGCACCGGCGTCCACGAGGAGGCGTGCGGTATAAAGGTCAGGTGAAATATAGGGCAGGACCGTGAAGCCTTCAGCCGCAAGCACCCGGGTGGCCGCCACGGTGGCCTCATTGTCCGGCAAGAGATATTTCGAATCGTTGATGACCTCGACCTTGATCCAGGTGCCGTGGCCTGACGCTTTGGCCAGACGTGCGATGCGCACCGCTTCTTCGGCGGTCCGTGCGCCCGACGTGTTGGTCAGGAGGACAATGCCCGGCGGGATATGTTCCAGGATATTGTCCTCATGGCGGGTGAGGTCAATGCGGCGCAGGGCCACGGTCACGATGCCGGTGCCTGAGGCCAGGATGCTGGCGTGAAGATCTTGTTTATTCCTGAATTTTCCGCTGCCCAGAAGGAAACGGGACGCAAATTCCCTGCCTCCCAGAAGGAATGGATCATTCATGGGTCAGCCTCCGCCCATAAAAGCAACAAGTTCAATGGTGTCCTTGTCGCGGACGGGCTGCCCCTGCCGGGCCGCGGCCGCGATAATGGTGCCGTTGAGTTCGGTCACGACGAGCGCGGGGTTCGGGGCAAAGCGTGCCACGAGATCGTGGAGCGTCGCTCCATCGGGCATGGCGTGGGGTTGTCCATTGACAGTCAGTATCATGACGGACATATTAGGGCAATGATCAGGAAAATGCAAGAAAATGGAATGTCATCCCGCCATGGCGGTGCTAGAATCGGATATGTTCCCCGGTCCTTTAAATATTGATACTTTATGGTAATATAATCGCCATGTCCGGCACCATTTGCCCTCATTGCAAGAATGCGGTCTATGACGAGGATGCGCTTTTGTGCCATTTTTGCGGCCACAGCCTGGCCCGTAACAGTGGCGGGGCTTTGGGCCATATGCGCGGGGCCGGCATGCGGTGGATTTTTATCGGCATGGGACTGCTGCTCCTGGCGGCGTTGATGCTGACCCTGCGTTAAACCCGGGGCAGGACTTAAAACAGAACACGAGGATTTATGCCGTACACAACCAATGATATCAAGCGCGTCGAGGAAAAATGGCAGGCCTACTGGGCCGAGCGCGGGATTTTTCGCGCCATTGCCGATCCTGCCAGGAAAAAATATTATGTGTTGGAAATGTTTCCCTACCCATCCGGGAAAATACACATGGGGCATGTCCGCAATTACACCATCACGGACGTTATTGCCCGTTACAAGATGATGCGTGGATTTAATGTCATGCATCCGATGGGCTACGATGCCTTTGGTCAGCCGGCCGAAAACGCGGCGATCAAACGGGGGGTTTCTCCGGCGGAATGGACCGCGCGGTGCATCGATGATATGCGCAGCGGCCTCAAGCGGATGGGGTTTTCCTATGACTGGGACCGTGAGTTGGCCACCTGCGATGCTGCCTATTACAAATGGAACCAGTGGATATTCCTCAAGATGGCCGAGAAGGGGCTGGCGTACAAGAAAAGTTCGCCGGTCAACTGGTGCCCGTCATGCGCCACCACACTGGCAAATGAAGAGGTTATCGACGGTGCCTGCTGGCGCTGTAAAACGGCGGTCATCCAGAAGGATCTGGACCAGTGGTATTTGAAGATCACCCATTATGCGGATGAACTTCTGGAGGATTTAAAGACGCTCAAGAACTGGCCTGCACGCGTTGTGGCCATGCAGGAGAACTGGATCGGCAAAAGTTATGGCTGTGATATTTTCTTCAAGGTCAAGGGTGGCGCGGATGTTATCACGGTTTTTACAACCCGCCCGGATACCATTTTTGGCGCTACTTATGTGACGCTGGCTCCCGAGCATCCTTTAGCCCGCAAGCTTTCGCGGGGGACTTCTCAGGAAGCCGGCGTGGCCGCATTCCTTGACAAGGCGGCTCACATGTCCAGGTCCCTGCGCATGTCCGGGGATGAGCGCAAGGAAGGTGTTTTTACCGGGGCGTACGCGGTTAATCCTGTGAATGGGGAAGCGATCCCGGTCTGGATCGGCGATTATGTTTTAATGGCGTACGGGACAGGTGCGATCATGGCGGTGCCTACACACGATCAGCGTGATTTCGAATTTGCCCGTGCGCATGGACTGGGGATGCGGGTGGTCATCGAGGATCCGGCGCATCCGGGCCTGACGCCGGAACAAATGACCGCAGCGTATGAAGGCGCCGGGTCTCTGGTGGCTTCGGCTCATTTCGACGGCATACCGCATGAAGAGGCCAAGGGCAAGATTGCTGCGTGGATGGCTGACGGCGGTATGGGGCGCGTGAGCGTGCATTGGCGTCTGCGCGACTGGCTCATTTCGCGTCAGCGCTATTGGGGCACGCCTATTCCCATGATTTATTGTGCGGCTTGCGGCGTTGTCCCGGTGCCGTATGACCGGCTGCCTGTCCGGCTTCCGGCCGATGCACCTATTACCGGCGAAGGGGGCAGTCCCCTGGCCAAGGTGAAAGATTTTGTGGCTGTTCCCTGTCCCCGGTGCGGGGCTGCGGCGCGCCGCGAGACAGACACCATGGCCACGTTTTTTGACTCATCCTGGTATTTTCTGCGCTATTGTTCGGCCCATAACGATCAAGAGGTTTTCGACGCGAAAGAGGCGGCCTACTGGATGCCCGTTGACCAATATGTGGGCGGCATTGAGCACGCGATCCTGCATTTGTTGTATTCCCGTTTCTTCACGAAGTTCCTGCGTGATGCCGGCCTGGTGGCGGTGGGGGAGCCTTTTGACAGGCTTCTGACCCAGGGCATGGTGTTAAAAGACGGCGAGGTGATGTCCAAATCGAGGGGTAATATTGTCGATCCCGACGAGGTTATTGCACGTTTTGGCGCGGACACCCTGCGTCTGTTCATCCTTTTCGCCGCGCCGCCGGAAGATCAGCTGGAGTGGAATCCTGCGGGTCTGGAAGGCAGCTGGAAGTTTATCAATCGTCTTTGGGGTGCGGTGGAATCCCGGTATAAAACGGCGTCCCCCGTTAGTGACGGGCCGATGGATGCGTTGGACAAGGCGCTTGAATTCGAACGTCATGCCGCGGTCAAGAAGGTCACTGAAAGCATGGAGGGCGGTTTCAAGTTCAATACGGCTATCTCGGGTGTTATGATTCTTATGAATGCGGTGGACCGCTACCAGGTCCCGGCCGGCGATATGCGCCGGCAGGCCTTGTTAAACGATGCGCTTGAGACAGCGGTCCTTCTCCTGGCGCCGTTTATTCCTCATGCTGCCGAGGAGCTTTGGCAGATGATGGGTAAGCCTGGAGCATCCATTGCATTTATCCCGTGGCCTGTTTATTCCGATGACAGGCTGCGTACCGATACCGTGCGTATGGCCGCCCAGGTGAACGGCAAGGTGCGCGGCGAATTCGAGGTACCCCGCGATGCGGATGAGGCCTTCTTGCGGCCCCTGGTTCTTGCCGACGAGGGGGTGCAGCGTCATGTGGCGGGTAAAGAAATCAGGAAATTCATTGTGATTAAAAACAAGCTGGTCAGCATTGTGGTGTGACCCGGCATCGGACCGGACAAAGGGAGGCGCTACAGATGACACCGCGTGAGATCGCCCGGTTCATTGACCATTCTCTGCTGCATCCGGCATTATCCGATGAGGCGATCCGCCAGGGCTGTGAGCTGGCGCGTCATCATGAGGTCAAGACGGTCTGCCTCAAACCGTATGCGGTGCCCATGGCCAGGGAAATTCTTACGGGATCATCGGTGGCCATATGCGCGGTGACGGGATTCCCTCACGGCAACAGCATGGCCCAGGTCAAGCTTCGCGAAGCGCAGGAAGCGCTTGCTGCCGGTGCGCACGAGATCGACATGGTCATCAATATCGGCAAGGCCGTGAGCGGGGCCTGCGATTATGTAAAGGAAGAGATCCGCGCTGTCAACCGTGCCTGCCAGCGCACCGCCTCCCCGCTTAAGGTGATTTTTGAGACGGGTTTTCTGACGGATGAACAGATCGTGGCGCTTTGCGGGGTCTGTACGGATCTTAATGTGGCTTATGTCAAAACGTCGACGGGGTATGGGTTTACGCCCCGGCCTGAGGGCGGTTTTGCCTTCAGCGGCGCCACGGCACATCATGTTGGGCTCATGCGCCGTCACTGCGCGCCGCATATCCGCATCAAGGCTTCGGGGGGCATCCGCACGCTGGATGATGTCCTCGCGTTTCACGCCCTGGGTTGTTCCCGTATCGGCACCAGTGCAACCGCGGCGATTTTGGCGGAGGCGCTCCTGCGCTCGTCACAGCAAGGCGGCGGCGATGCCGGGCATTGATTTTTTGACAATCCTTGTTTTTGCTGGTACCATTATTTTACCCTGAAGTCTTCTCTTCCCCCGTCTGAAAAAGCGCGGTCCATGAAACAGGACGCGTACCATGTTGTTCTTCACGCCTCATGAGCGCCGGGCTATTGTCTTTATCGGCGCGGCATTTTTCTGCGGCATCTGCCTTGATATCGTTTTCAAGCTTTATCCCCCTGCCTACAAGGCATTGATCGTCCTGGATGTTCCCTTGGCTCGCGGCAAGGTGGATATTAATCATGCCGGGTACGATGAACTCGTCACAGTCCCCGGGATAGGCCCGGCCATGGCGGCCAGGATCCTTTACGCGCGCCAGGATAAAGGCCCTTTTACATCGTTGGTGGCCGTTCGTGCCGTTAAAGGGATGTCCGGGAAGAATTTTGAACGTGCGGCGGCGTGTCTGATGGTGGGGGCTCCTTGAGGCACCGGCCCGGTGTTTTCCTTGCCCTGGGGTTCACCCTGGGGATAGTCCTTGAAAATCTTTGGGGGGCGTTGCCCCTGCTCATGGTGTTGACAGCGGGGTTGGGTGTGGCCTTTATTCTGGCACGGGTTCGCCGTACTTTTTTCAGCGGGGCTGTTTTTGTTTTCCTGGTGGTGTGCGGCGCGTTTGATGCCTGGTCGAAGGGCCTTATGCCGGCGGATCATATCAGCCGCGTGCTGAAAACGTGGCAAGGGCGCCAGGTTGAGGTGGTGTGCCGCGTGGCTTCTTTGCCGGAAGAAAAGGCAAAGGGATTGGCACCTAAAAAAGTTTTTGTGTGTGACCTGGATCCGGCCGCGGGCATCGGGCGTTCGGGCAGGGTGTTGGTCAACTTTTATGGCGCCGGTCATGTTGAATACGGCGACCGTGTTCGTCTGGCGGGGAAGTTGTCCAGGCCGGTGGATCATTTTTCTGGCGGGAATGCCCCCGCGCGGGCGCACGGGGCCAGGCCGGCGTATGAGGCTGTTTTGCATGTGAGTTCAACATCGCGGCGCGAGGTGTTGGGGGGCCAGCCTTCCTGGACGTGCACGCGATTTGCCCTGGCTGTCAGGTGCCGTCTTGAAGATGTTTTCCGGCGGTATTTATCGCCGGGTGAGGCCGGTCTCATGAACGCGATGCTGTTGGGGCCCCGCGGCGAGATCCCTTCGCATGTGTATGATGTGTTTCGAAAAACAGGTACGGCGCATATCATTGCCATCAGCGGCATGAACATGACACTGGCTGCGGCGGGAGTCATGCTGGTGCTGGGTGTTTTACGTATTCCCCGCAGGCCGCGGGCGGTTCTGGCGGCGCTGATACTTGGGTTTTATGCGTTGATGGCGGGTAACAGCGCCCCGGTTTTGCGTTCGGCCCTCATGGCCGGAGCGGTGATCCTTGGTTTTGTGGCGGAGCGGGAGTCTGACATGATCAACAGCCTTGCCCTGGCAGCGCTTGTGATCCTCGCTGTCGATCCCGGAGAGCTGGGTGATATCGGATTCCAGTTGTCGTTTGTATGCGTTGCTTCCTTGATCGGCATTGTGCCCGTATTCCTCACCCCGTTGGAGGGCCTGGGATGGCGGAAAAAACCGTTGGTGTGGTTTCTGGCCGAGAGCGCGGCTGTGACCCTGGCGGCGTTTATCGGCTCAGCCGGCATCCTGGCGTACGCTTTCGGTTATCTGACGCCGGTTGGCCTTATGGTGAATCTTCCGGTCATCCCGCTCATGGCGCTGGTGACCGGTCTGGGGGCGGCACTTTTAACGGCGGGGTTTATTCTGCCGGTGGCAGCTGTACCCTTTGCCCTTGGACTCAAGGTTTTGCTCAATGCCGCGGTGGGGGTTTTGGTGGCCGCAGCGCAGGCACCTGTTCTGGCGTGCCCAGACCTGTCGGGTTGGTTCCTATGGGTGTATTATGGTGCTGTGTTAGCGGCTCTGGGATATTTTCAGGTTTCTTCGCAGGTAAAAGAGCCCGGGGCCTTCATTGACAAAGAACAGCCCCTGTGATACAGTGGGCGCAATACTTTTTATCCTATGAAAATAAAACATTTTTCCATATATCTTGTTGTCGCCGCAGTGCTTCTGGCTGCGCCAGCCCAGGTTTACGCATTCTGGATCTGGACGCCGGAATCGGGTCAATGGATCAATCCCAAATATGCCGTCAAGCCTTCTCCCGCGGAACAGTTATCGTATGCGGATGAGTTTTTTCGTATCAAAAAGTACGAAGATGCGATGCGGGAGTACAGAAAACTCCTTAAACATTATCCCAAAGCGCGGGAAGCGGCCCAGGCCCAGTTTAATATTGGACGCCTGTGGGAATCATTGAAGAAGTACTGGCGCGCGGTGGGTGAATATCAGAAGGTCGTTGACCGGTATCCTTTCAGCGATCTGGGCCCCCAGGTTGTTGAGCGCCAGTATGCGATTGCCGATCTTTTTCTGGAAGGCAAGGCCAAGGATCAGGAGTTCGCCAGGTCCATTCTCGGTACGGATTATCAGATCCCCGATGTTTTCCTGAAGGTCATCAAGAATGATCCTTACGGCCCTGATGCGCCGGCGTCACAATACAAGATCGGTCTTTTTTATCTTGAAAAGGGAGATTATCAACAGGCCCGTGATGCGTTTGAGAAAACCGTCAGCGATTATCCCGATTCAAAGTGGGCCGATTCGGCACGGTATCAGATTGCCGTGGCGGATGCCAAGCGTTCTGTCGGCGCCCAGTATGACCAAAAAACCACCACGATCGCTGTGGCGGGATTTGAAGACTATGTCAAAACGAATCCGGAATCCGAGTTGTCTTCCGGGGCCAAGGCTCAGATTCATAAGTTGAAAGACAAAGAGGCGGAGAACAATTTTGTGATTGGCGATTTTTACGCCAAACACAAGAAATTCAAGTCTGCAAAGCTCTATTGGCAGATTGTTGTTGATAAATATGCCGATACGTCCTGGGCCGTGCCGGCAGCTGCAAAATTAAAAACTATTCCGGGTGATGTGCCATGAAGAAGATATTCCTTTTGCTCATGGCGGTGGTTGTAGCCGGCTGCGGGTATTCAACGCGTTCACTCCTGCCGGAGCATTACCGTACTGTGTTCGTGCCGCCGTTTGAGAACAAGATCAATTATATGGCCCAGGATACCCGTCAGGTGTATATCCCCGGCCTTGAAACCAGGGTGCGTGAAGCCATTGTGGACCGGTATCTTTTCGATGGCAATCTTCATGTGGTGCCTCAGGATGAAGCTTCCCTTGTTTTAAAGGGGCAGCTGCTCGCTTTTGAACGTGAAGAGCTTCGTCTGGACCAGAATGAAGGTGTCAAAGAATACCGGATCCGTGTGATCGTGGCGCTGACGCTGTGGGATCCCGCCACCAAAGAGACAGTCTGGCAGGAGCCTTCCTTTGCGGGAGAGGCCACTTATTATACGGCTGATCCCGAGTCCGCGGCCATTGATGCGGCGCTTAAAGACCTCGCCTTGCGCGTGGTGGCGCGTACGGTCGAGAACTGGTGAGCGGCGCGCTCCGGCGTGACGGGGGTTAACGTGATGCATCAGCTGATCCTCGGGGATGACACCGGCCTGCGCGACCAGATTATCGGTGAACTGAAAACCCGCTTTCTTAAAACTCCCGATTCCCTCAAGTTCGATTTCACCCACATGGATGCCCAGGGGCTTGATTTCAACGACCTCAAGACGGCATTGCTCACGGCTCCGGCGGTGGCTGGGCGGCGCATCATCCTGATCAGCCGTGCGGAGAAACTGAGCGAGCAGAATCTGGGATTCATCGAGCATGTCATTGACGGCAAGCCGGAGGGGTGCGTGCTTATCCTGGAGGCGTCGGGCTGGGATCGGCGCAATGCCTGGCGCAAGCGTATCGCCGAGAAGGTTAAGGTCTCAGGCAGCGTTGAGGAAAAGAATATATTCGATCTTTTATATGATCTGCCGCGCGCCCGGGCTGGTGTTCTGGCGCGTTTGCAGGTGCTTCTGGAGGATGATGCGGTTGAAAATGTGCTGGGGGCCGCACGCTGGTGGTGGTGTCACAAGATCAAGGGGACCGTACCGGCGGATATGTATAAAAAAGGCCTCCTGGTGATCCAGGAGGCCGATAAGCGCATAAAATTAACAGGCATGCTTGCCAGGGCGCAGGTCGTTGAAGTCGCTCTGGTTAAGCTTTCGGAGCTTGTGCTGCGGTCAAAAGTTTAGCGAAACGTGATTTGCGGCGTGCCGCGGTCTTTTTGTGCATGATGTTGAGTTTGGCGGCTTTGTCGATCTTTTTATAGACCAGCGGAAGCAGTTCCTTGGCTTTCTTGCCGTCGGAAGCGGCGGTGGCCACGAACTCCTTGACAGTTTTCCGGAGAGCCGATTTGATGTCCAGATTGTGCATCTGGCGCGCACGGTTTTTCTTGAGGTCTTTTACAGCGGTCTTACGTTGAGGCACTTGGAGACTCCTTGTTTAAAAAGTTGAACTTGAAGTATAACAAACGGCTTTTTTTATGTCAATCGATAAAATACACCCCCCCCATTCCCTGAGATCCATTCTCCATTCGACATCGATCATGTCGCTGGGGACTTTGGCCAGCCGTGTCCTGGGATTCGTGAGGGATATTGTTTTTGCCAGGTTTTTTGGCACAGCCGCGGGCGCGGATGCGTTTGTCGTGGCCTTTCGCCTGCCCAACCTGTTCCGCGACCTGATCGGGGAAGGCGCGGCCAATTCTTCATTTGTGCCGGTTATGACCGAATACAAGGACAAAAAACCGGCCGAACTCGCGGGTTTTATTAACGCGGCGGTTGCGTGGTCGTTCATTATCCTGTCCGCGATCACCCTTGTGTGCATTTTGTTGGCGCCGGCTGTCGTGCGTGTCATCGCGCCCGGTTTTGCGGAAGATCCCCAAAAACTGAAGACGACCGTTGATCTGACGCGCATCATGTTCCCTTATCTCATTTTGATCGGGTTGACGGCGCTTTTTTCTGCCATACAGTTTACTTACGGTGCGTTTGTGATGCCGGCCTTTGGTCCTTGTTTGCTGAATGTGGCGCTGATCGCATCAACCCTGATGGCCGTTTTCTGGATGCGTGCGCCGGTGTACGGTTTGGCGTTAGGTGTGCTGGTCGGGGGCGTCATGCAGTTGTTTTTTCAGTGGCGGCCGCTGGCGGCGCACGGGGTCCGGCTGGCCTGGCCCCCGACGCTCAACCACCCGGGGGCCCGCCAGATCGGCCGGCTTTTGCTGCCGCGCCTGGTCGGTTCGGCGGTTTACCAGTTGAATGTTTTTGTGGATACCATTTGCGCTTCCCTGGCATCGATCGTCGGGACCGGAGGCATTGCCGCCATTTATTACGCTAATCGCATTGTGCTTTTTCCTATGGGTGTTTTTGGGGTGGCGCTGGCCGCGGCGACATTGCCGGCGTTCGCCAGGCATGTGGTTGCGGATAACAAGGCGGAGCTGCGGCGCACCATTGTTTTCGCGCTGGAAAACATATTCTTTGTCATGCTGCCCACCACGGTCTTTCTTTGCCTCTTGTCGGTGCCGCTGACACGCGTGATCTTCGAGCGCGGCGTTTTTGATGCGCAGTCCACGGCAGTGACAGCGTCTGTGCTGTTTTATTTCAGCCTGGGATTGATGGGGTATGGCGGGGTCAAGATCCTGGCGTCCGCGTTCCATGCCATGCAGGACACGCGTACGCCGGTCAAGGCGGCCCTTGTCTGCCTGGGCGTCAACGCGGCGTTGAATGTCATTTTGATGTTTCCGATGAAGCTTGCCGGGATCGCTTTGGCCAGCGCGATCGCTTCCCTTGTTAATGTCGGGTCGCTTTTCATGATCCTGGAGCGGCGGATCGGCGGGTTGACCGGCGCGTTCCTGGATTTCTTTATGAAACTCTTTGGTGCCGGCGCGGTGATGGGGCTGGTGATCTGGGGGGCGTGGCATGGGCTGGGCGGCGTGCCTGAAGCCCTGAGGCTTTTTCTGGCGGCCGTTTCCGGCGGGAGTTCCTACTTCGCCGTGGCTTATGCCCTCGGCCTTCCCCAGGCGCGGCAGGTCGGCAAGCTGTTCAGGCGTTAAGGCTCCGGCCTGGACCGGTTCAAGCCCATTTCTGGTACAGGTTATGACCCCATATCTTTCACATCAAATAGCGGCTCTTCCTCTTACCAGCGGCGTTTACCTGATGAAAGACGGCGCGGGCAAGGTCATTTATGTCGGCAAGGCGGTCAATCTCCGCCGGCGCGTGCAATCCTATTTCCGTCCGCGGACGCGGAATTTGAAAACAGATCTTCTGGTGGAGCATATTGCCGATATTGAGGTGGTGTTGACCCACAGCGAGGCCGAGGCCCTGATCCTGGAGGCGGCGCTCGTTAAAGAGCATATGCCCCGGTACAATATCGAGCTTAAGGACGGCAAGTCGTATCCTTATATCGAGATCACGCACGAGGATTTCCCGCTGGTCGGGGTGGTTCGTCTGGCCGGGCCGCAGCAGAAAAAACCCGGGGCGCGCTATTTCGGCCCGTATGTTGACGCGGCCCTTATTCGCAAAGCCTTGGTGCTTATCCGCAGGATATTTCCTTTCCGCACATGTGCTGTGATGCCGCCACAGGTGTGCCTTTATCACAATCTGGGTTTGTGTGCAGCGCCATGCGCGGGTCAAGTGACGCGCGATGATTATCGGCGTCATATCAAAAACATTGTGCTTATCCTGGAGGGGCGCCGGGATGATCTTTACCGGGGGATGCAGGAGGAGATGGCGCGTCTGTCGCGGGAGCGGATGTTCGAGCGGGCTGCGGTGGTGCGCGACAGGTTAAGGGCCATCGGGGCGCTTTATGCGTCCAATTCCGATACGAATTATTTCAAGGAGGCCGAACAGCTTGAGCGGGCCTTTCATTTGCCGCGCCTGCCGGAACGCCTGGAGTGCATTGACATTTCCACGACGATGGGGGAACAGGCTGTCGGTTCTTTGGTGTCGTTTTTGAATGGCAAGCCGGATAAAAGCCGCTATCGCCGTTTCCGCATTAAGGGCGTGAAGGGCATGGATGATTTTAAAATGATCGCTGAGGTCGTCCGGCGGCGTTACGGGCGCCTCAAGCGTGCAGGGGAGGCCTACCCTGACCTTGTGATCATTGACGGCGGCAAGGGCCAGCTTGCGGCGGCATCCGATGAGCTTAAGAAGCTTGATGCGCAGATTCCGCTCATTTCATTGGCCAAAAGGGAGGAAGAGGTTTTTGTCCCCGGCAAGCGCGAGCCTGTCATGTTGTCCAAAGATTCCCTGGCCCTGAAACTCCTCCAGCGTGCCCGTGACGAAGCCCACCGTTTCGCCCTGGCCTACCACCGTCAGCTGAGGGGCAAAAGGGTGTTTGGGTAAAGGTTGCAACCTGCTTTTTTTGGCAATCCTATAATAGTAGTATATACTTTTACCTGTTTGGGAGGGTTTCTCAACAGGGTAAAAAGTATGCTGACATTGATATTCTTCATTTTACATCTCAAGCTCCGCCGGATTGTGGCAGCGGTGGTGCTCACGGCATTTGTGACGACCAGTGTCATGGGGGCAACCGGGTTGGCCTGTGCGCAGGCCTTGTTGCCGCTCCCGGCACCCGGTGTTCGGGTTGATCTCAGCCCGGCTTTCAAGCCAGCATTGTTGACGGGCATGAAGGTATATCCTGACACGCCCTTCCGTTTCGATTTTATTCTTGATAAGGGGGATATGGGTCATGGTGTAGAGACGCAAAATTTTGCGTCTCTACGGGAAGATTCCACCCGTCTGATCAAATATTTCCTGGCCGCATTGACGGTCCCTGAAAAAGACCTCTGGGTCAACCTCAGCCCGTATGAAAAAGACCGCATTGTCCCGGAGGCCTTTGGCCGCACCGCAATGGGGCGCGACCTTTTGGCCGAGGATTATCTGTTGAAGCAGATCACCGCGAGCCTGATCTATCCCGAAGGGGATACGGGCAAGACATTCTGGAAACGCGTGTACGCCGAAGCCTTCGCCAAGTTCGGCACAACGGATATCCCTGTGGATACCTTTAACAAGGTCTGGATCATTCCTGACAAAGCGGTCGTTTACGAAAATGCCGGCACCGCCACGGCCTATGTCGCCGAGACCCATTTGAAAGTTATGTTGGAATCCGATTATGTAGCCATGTCCCATCAGAAGGACATGGCGGAATCCCCGGCTCCTGTCGGGGATACGGCCTATACGCGGGCCGACATAAAGTCGGCCGCTACAACAGAAGCAGGGAGTTCCATGGGCGTAGGGGCGGACCTTGTGTCCGCCCGCAATGAGAGCACAAAAAATATTCTCCGTGAGGTTGTGATCCCCGTCCTGGAAAAAGAAGTCAACGAAGGCCAGAACTTCACCCAACTGCGCCAGGTGTTCCATTCCCTCATTCTTGCCGCATGGTACAAGAAAAAGATCAAGGACAGCATCCTGTCCCAGGTGTATGCGGATCAGAACAAGGTCGCCGGTGTTGATGTCCCTGACCCGCAGGAGGCATCCAGGATATACAGCCGCTATCTGGAAGCGTTCAAGACGGGTGTGTACAACTACATCAAGGAAGAACAGGATCCGGCAACACAGGAAATGATCCCGAGGAAGTATTTCTCCGGCGGGGTCATTGGCGACACGTCCAAGATGGAGGTTGTCCCGGTGCCGGTTGATTTTGCTGAAAAGCCTGGCAACAAGCTAAAGTTGACGGTTGATCTGGCTGAGGAATCCAGTAATGAGGCTGTTATTAAACGCATGCTCGCAAAGAAGCGGCTTAATGTGGCTCTGATCTGGGACGAGTTGTTAAAAGCAAAATACATAGATTTCAAGGGCAATATTTTGCCAAAATTCCATGAATTAAATCAGTATTCGGAAATCGTCTTTACTCCTGAGATGAGTGATTATGTTAAGGAAGCCGTTTACACTGTTTTGAAAAATCCTCAATTAATAGTAGCTAAAAAAGAGCAATTCGGCTTAATTCAGGTGAAACAGAATATGAAGAAAATTGTAAAAGAAAATGCAAATAGATGGAGATCGGAGATCAAATCGGCCGCATTGATAAAAAAAGTATTTCCAGGAAGAGATGAACGGCGGTCACCCGGGGTTAATGCAGTTACAATTGACGTTCTACCTGCATTAAATCTTTTATTCCGCAGTTAAACCCAACACTTTTTTCGACTTTAATCGATTTTAGGTTAAAACATCGTCGGAACGAA
>CAILQW010000038.1 GCA_903836515.1 Candidatus Omnitrophota bacterium
CGTTAAACCTAATACCTGAGAATACAAATCCCGATCGTGCATATGCCCTCCGGTTAAAGGCATATTCTACCAAAACCGCCTTCCGTCGATAACCCACGAACTTCCCGGAAGAACCAAGAAAGACAAGAGCAGAATTTCATCATTCTTCGACGGGAAGTTAAACTAAATTATGTTACTTACTATACGAGAATGCCGGTGCTGTTTGTAGGGCATGGCAATCCGATGAACGCCATCGAAGACAATGAATTTTCTGCCGCATGGGAAAAGGCGGCGCGATCGTTGCCCACACCTCAAGCAATTCTCTGCATTTCCGCACACTGGCAGACCGATGGAACGTATGTGACAGCCATGGAGCATCCACGGACGATCCATGATTTCTACGGATTCCCGCCGGAGCTTTATGCCCAGGACTATCCGGCTTCCGGGGCGCCGGTGCTTGCGCGGTCCATACAAAATATCCTGGGGAAAGACCGTGTCGGCCTTGATCATCAGTGGGGATTGGATCACGGCGCCTGGTCTGTTCTATGCCGGATGTTTCCCCGTGCCGATATCCCGGTGGTTCAGTTAAGCCTTGATCGCCGCATGGGGCCCTCCGCCCATTATGAGTTGGGCCGGAAGCTTCAGGATCTTCGCCGTCAGGGTGTTTTGATCATCGCCAGCGGCAATGTGGTCCATAATCTGGGGCATTTGAGCTGGGATGCGTCGGCCTTTGACTGGGCGCTTGAGTTTGACGCGCGGATCAAAGCGTTGATCCTGGCCGGCGATCACACCGCCATCGTGAATTACAAGGATCTGGGTCCGGCCGCGAAGCTGGCGGTCCCGACCGACGAGCATTATCTGCCGCTCCTTTATGTGCTGGCCCTGCAGGCGCCGGATGACGCGGTTAGTTTTTTCGCCGAGAAAGTGACGCTGGGCGCGATTTCCATGCGTTCGGTCAAGATAGGCTAAACGGCCAGCAAGAGCGCCCGCGTATATAGCCGGTATTATTTTTATTATTTTATGCGATAATACTAAAAAGTTTCCTGGGTTGATGTCTTGTGCCAGGCCATTCTTGCCAGGAATAATTTGGACAAATAAAATCAGGGGGTCGTTATGACGGGCTGTGAATTTTGTTCTCACCTTCCCAAAGTTCTCCAGAATGATTTGGCGTATGCGGTTTACGACATCAAGCCTGTCTCCCAGGGGCATACCCTGATCATCCCTTTCAGGCATGTTCAACGGATCTTTGATGTGACGCCGCTGGAATACAAGGCAATGTACGACCTGATGCTGGAAATGGAAGTGCTCATCCAAAGGGATCTAAGCCCCGACGGGTATAATATTTGGGCGAATTGCGGCAAGGTGGCGGGCCAGCAGGTCATGCACGCCCATCTCCATTTGATCCCACGCTACAAAGGCAAGGCGATCCATATCATGGAACATATGCAGGGAAATGTTGTTTAGGGATAAGGGGTTTGATCATGTTCGAACGAAGGCACGAACAAGTAGCTTCAGTTGATATTTTTGTTAAAAGACTGCTGGTATATGCAGGGATGGCGCTGCTTCTCATCCTTACGGCGCTGGGCATTGGCATTGCCGGGTATCATTGGGCGGCTGGTTTCACCTGGATCGATTCTTTTCTCAATGCCGCCATGATCCTGGGCGGCATGGGCCCGATAGGTGCCCTGACCAGCGTTGGCGCGAAAGTCTTCGCGGCGCTTTATGCGCTTTTCAGCGGCCTTGTATTCATCGCGGTCATGGGCATCGTGTTCACCCCTGTGGTGCACAGGGTCCTGCATAAGTTCCATGTTGATGCCAAAGACCTGCACTGACCGCCGCTCTTCCTTATAGCGCTTGCCCTTGAAGATGGCGCTAAAGGATGTTATAATTCTTTCATTCTGTATAAAATTATATGCAAACCTTTAAAAAACGTTTGATGGGAAAGGTTTTATGATGAAACGCATTTTATGCTTATTGCTGGTTATCGTTCTGAGTGTTGGACCGGAACTGACGCAGGCCCAGCAGTTTAAGGTCGATTCTTTGCCGATCCCCGGCACGATCGTGCCCCCGTCGCCGGCCTTCAATCCGGTCTTGATCAAGGGGATGGTGATCGATCCGGCCAAGCCGTTCAATATCCGTTTCATCATTGATTCCGGCAATAACAATGTTTCTTCATCCAATGTTAAAGCGGAAGGCGAGCGGATGGTGCGGTATTTCCTGGCGGCCGTGGCTGTGCCTGAAAAGGACCTTTGGGTCAACCTGTCGCCCTATGAGCATGACCGCATGATCGAGGATGCGCTGGGCCAGACGGATCTTGGCCGCGACATGCTCGCGCAGGATTACATCTTAAAACAGATCTCGGCGTCGGTCATGGACCCTGACAAGAATCTGGGCAAAGATTTTTGGGACAAGGTGTATGCCAAAGCCCAGGCGGAATTTGGGACGATCGATATCCCGGTGGATGCGTTCAACAAGGTGTGGATCACGCCGGAAGATGTCAAGGTGTTTGAAAGAGGTAATGCCGTTTACGTGACCCAGGCGCATTTGAAGCTGATGCTGGATTCGGATTATACAGCCCAACAGCAGGGTGGCAGTGCGCCGGCGGCAGATATGTCGCGCGAACTTTCCAAACAGGTTTTCCGCGATGTCCTTTTGCCGGCCCTGGAGCGTGAAGTCAATGAGGGGATGAATTTTGGCGTGATCCGTCAGATCTTTTACGCGGTGATCCTGGCCAAGTGGTACCGCGAGGCGGTCAAAGATACGCTCATGGCCACGGCGTATGTGGGCCAGAAGAAGATCGCCGGGGTGGACCTGGCCGACAAGACGATCACGGAGCAGATCTACCAGCGTTATCTTGATGCCTACAAGAAAGGCGTCATCAATATGGTTAAGGAAACGCCGGATCCTGTATCCGGCGAGAGTGTGTCGCGCCATTATCTTTCGGGTGGTGAAAAGTTCGACACCCTTACGTTTGTCAAGGGAGATGATTCCCAGGCGATCCCTCGTTCGTCAGGTCCGATATTCTTGTTGAACGCTGCGGTGGACGTTGTTGCCGCGCCGCCCGCTGTTAATCGGGAAGCCTCTGTGGAGATAGTGCCTGCGATGGAAGCGCGGATTGATGAGATCGTGGCCGTTCACAATGAAGCGTGGAAGCGGGATAATTATCTTCAGTTTGAAAAAGATGTGTTGTTAAAGTTGATTCGGGATAACAGGGTTTTTGTCCTGCAGGATAAGGATGATAGCAAGATGATCCGGGGTGTTTTGTTGACCCACCCGATCAGTTCAGCGGATTACAAGACCAGGCCCATTTGGAGGGATATGGTTGATGGCTATCAGGGTGAAGGGGTTCAGGACATGCGTCTTTTATGGGCCATTGGCGTTGCCGACAGCAAAAGGAAGGAAGGGGAAGATCTTCCGCAAATATTCGCGCAACTGGCCAAAGCTTATTTTACGGGTAAAACGCCTTGGTTGTCCACGTTCAGTCCTATAGCTCAGCAGAAATATGAGAATTTTATCCAGGGGTTGAAGGATAGCGGCCTTGCGGATAAGGTGATTCAAGAGCATGGAATTTATCTTTACCTTGCCTCAACGCCGGTGCAAGGGCCATGGCCGTATGTTAAGTACATCAAGCAAAATGGTTTTGTTAGGCCGGAACAGTTTTTTAGAGAGAGAAAATGGCGGCTACTGGACGGCTTGGCGAATTTTCATGTTTTTGTTAATGGGGCACAGATCCTGGATGTGCTTCCGTACAAAGATGGCTTTACTAGGCCGGAGGGGGCATACACCATGAGTTATGGGTATATAGTTCCGGCAGGGGAAGTGGGTAATGCTGATAAAGGCTTTAGGGATTTGATCAATGTCCCTGTCCCGGATAATGCGCAAGTGATCCCGGGCGGTGTGGCGATCCAGAATATTGCGCTGACAGCCCAGGGGGGCGGGTTACGCCTTATTCTCGATGATGCGGCCATTGAAGCACTGACCAGTGATACGTTCAGCGGCCTGACGCCGTCTGTTGTGAGTGTGACGGCCATCGAATCGCCCCAGGCAGGTTTGGGGATCAAATAGCATTTGAAAATGGCTGGTGCATCAATCTGAAGGGTTAACCTGGCACAGTACGTGTCAGGCGGCCCCCGCAGGCGGTAAGCAATGTTCAATCAGATCCTTCTGGCTTTTATCCCGATGTTCTTTGCCATGGATTCTCTGGGGAACCTGGCGATCTTCGCCGGATTGACCCATGGGATCTCCGCCGCAGAGAAGCGCCGGATCATTGTGCGTTCGCTCTTGACAGCCACGGTCCTGGCCATCAGTTTCATTTTCTTGGGCCAGGCTATTTTTAATTTTCTGGGGATCAGCATGGGCGATTTCATGATCGCCGGAGGGCTGATCCTTTTTTGCCTGTCCATGGTGGATCTCATGGGGCAAACGTCTTCCACGAAGAAGCTCAAACCCATGGAACTGGCGGCGGTGCCCATCGGCACCCCTTTGATCGTCGGCCCTGCGGTTCTGACCATGGCCCTGATGCTGATGAATCAATCCGGCTGGGTGGTGACGCTGGCGGCTGTTCTGTTGAATATTGTCATTGTGGGCGTGGTGTTTTCAATTTCTGACCGGCTCATGCGCCTGATAGGCGTGAGCGGTGCCAGGGCTTTGTCCAAGGTGATGTACCTTCTCCTGGCGGCCATCGGTGTGATGATGGTCCGTAAGGGGGTTCTGGTGATCATGGCGACGCTGAAATAACTGTTGGAATTCAGCGGATTCTGATATAATTACAACTCCATCCTGTTGTTATACGACCCCAAAAAGAATTGGCTGGTGTTTATGGACGAAAATAAAAAAGTATTTTATAAATTCATTCTTATTGTTGCCGCGATGCTCGCCTGCACATCAGCGCGGGTATCCCCGTCGGTGGCATGGGCCGCCGCGGATGATCAGCCCGTGCGGATTCATTTTCAGGATGTCATCGAGAAGGCCAAGGGGGTATCCACCCGGCCTTTTCAGGCGCCGGGACAAAACCTTTCGGAGTCCCTGAAGAAAATAGGGTATGACCAATGGCGGGATATCCGTTTCAAGCCTTCTCAAAGCCTGTGGCGCGAAGGCCCGGGAGCGTTTCAGGTCCAGTTTTTTCATCCGGGATTTATTTATCAACAACCTGTGACGATCCATTATATCGACCGCAAAGGGACGCACCATATCCCGTTTGCCGCCGACCTTTTTGATTACACGAAAAATGCCGTTCAGGAAAAGCCTTCCGGGGATCTGGGGTTTGCGGGGTTCAGGATCCATTATCCGATCAATACGTCCCAGTATGCCGATGAAATCGTTTCTTTCCTGGGGGCCAGTTATTTCCGGGCGCTGGGTAAGGGGCAGTCGTACGGCATGTCCGCCCGAGGGCTGGCGATCAATACCGTCGAGGACGTCGGCGAAGAATTTCCCTTGTTCACCGAGTTCTGGATCGTTCAGCCCAGGGCCGAGGCCAAAGAAATTGTCATTTATGCCCTGCTCGACAGCCCCAGCCTGGCGGGCGCGTATGAATTCGTGATCCGTCCAGGGGAAGAGACGGTTGTCGGGGTTAAAAGCGTGCTGTTCATCCGCAAGAAGGTCCGCAAGCTGGGGATCGCGCCCTTGACGTCCATGTTTTTCTTCGGAGAGAATTCAGGGCTTAAAGGCGAAAGCGATTTTCGTCCCGAGGTGCATGATTCCGACGGGCTCTTGATGCAGTTGAGGTCGGGCGAATGGGTCTGGCATCCCCTGGTGGCCCCCGCACAACTGCTGGTCAATTCATTCGGCGGCGGACAACCGCTGGGATTCGGCCTGATCCAAAGGGATACAGCGTTCGATCATTATCAGGACCTCGAGGCCCGTTATGACCGGCGGCCCGGTGTTTGGGTTGTGCCGCAGGGCGAGTGGGGCAAAGGGCATCTTGAACTCATCCAGATTCCCACGTCCAATGAGTACAATGATAATATCGGCGCGTATTGGGTCCCGGAACGGACACCGGAGCCCGGGGAAGTTGTGCATTATAATTACACGCTCATGTGGCATTTTGCGGGTCAAAGGCCGCTGCCGCAAAGTTATGTGACAGCAACCCGTGTGGTCAAGAAGAAGGACGGCGTGATGTTTGTGATCGATTTCAGCGGCAAATTGGCTGGGACGGTTGTGCCGGGCAAAGAGGTGATGCCCGATATTCAGATTTTTAACGGGTACAAGGTGGAACGGGCCCAGGTCATACGGAATACAGCCATTGGCGGATGGCGTCTAGTGATTGAAGTGAAAGTGGATCAGACCGGGATCTTTCAGGGCATGCTGCCGTATCAGCCGCCGGCGATTGATCTGCGCGCTTTTTTGAAAGACGGGGATGTACCTGTGACGGAAACATGGAGCTATACCTATCTGCCTTAAAGCGTAAGCTTTTTGACGATCCAGAGGGATGATGATGTCGGGAACGAACGAACCGCCGGATGAACCCGGTGAACATGTTAAATTGGTCCGTGAAACGATCGTACTTTACCTGCAGTTGCTGAAATTGCCGGAAAGTACGGTACAGGATCTGACGGAAAAGGCGATCGCGCGCCTGGCGGCCGGCGCACCCGATCAGCCTGGCCGGATCAGTCTTCCGCGTATTCTGCCGGTGTTGTTGGGCCTTTTGCAGGAACAGGGCGTGGCTCCCGATGAACGCTTCTATCCGCTGTTTGGCCCTGCATGCCGGCGCCCGTTGCAACGGACGCCTATGGGATACCGGGGCCTCGATCCCAAGGATCCTCCGCAGCGGGATATCCGGCATATCATGCGCCTTACCCTGCGGCGGTTGTTTTTTTTCAGCCTTGTTATTGCTTCCACGGCGATGGCTGCCTCGACGATCACAATGATCCTGAGCCCCCAGGCATTCTCGCCGTTCACCTCCTGGATCATTTTTATTTTTACATTCTTGTTTGGATGGATCTCCGTTAATTTCTGGACGGTTATTTTTGGATTTTTCCTGGCGCTTCGTGGAAAAGACGCGCACTTGCCGATCCCTGCGGATGTCGTGCCGATCCCGCCTCAAAGCCGCACGGCGATTATCATGCCGGTCCATCATGAGGAGGTGCCGCGGATCTATGCCGCGCTGCAGGCCATGTATGAATCGCTGCAGGAAGCGGGGGTTGTGGAACGTTTTGATTTCTTTATCCTGAGCGACTCGTCGCATCGGGAGCAGCAGATCGAGGAGGAAACCGGCTGGGCCGCATTATGCCATCGGGTGAACGGATTCGGCAGGATCTTTTACCGCCGCCGCAAACTTCACATCCATAAAAAAAGCGGGAACGTGACGGATTTCTGCCGGCGCTGGGGCGTCGGGTACAAATATATGCTCACCCTGGATGCCGATAGCCTGATGGGCGGGCGGCTGTTGGTGCAGCTGGTAAACATGATGGACGCGCGCCCGGATATCGGCATACTTCAGACGGCCCCCATGGCCATGAATCAGACCAGCCTGGTATCGCGGCTGCAGCAGTTTTCCGGCCATGTGTACGGCCCGCTTTTCTTTGCGGGGCTAAGGTTCTGGCAGCTGGATGAATCGGGGTTTTGGGGTCACAACGCGATCATCCGCATGGAGCCTTTCATGCGTTATTGCGTTCTGCCCAAGCTTCTGGGCGGGCCGCCCTTCGGCGGACATATCATGAGCCATGATTTCGTGGAGGCCGCGCTCATGCGCCGGGCCGGGTGGGGGGTGTGGCTTGCCCATGAACTGCCCGACAGTTACGAGGAACTCCCGCCGAATTTGCTTGAGGAACTGGAACGGGACCGGCGCTGGTGCCAGGGGAATATCCAGCATTTGCGGCTGATGTTCATGAAGCGGATATCCTTCGGCCATCGTATTCTTTTTTTGAACGGCAACCTTTTTTATTTTTCATCGTTCATGTGGTTTTCAATGCTGGTCCTCATGACGGTGAATGCCATTGTCAATTTTTTTCACAGGACCGTCTATTTCTCGGCGGAGTTGAGCCTTTTTCCCCGATGGCCCGTGGAATACCGTGAATTGTCGATCCACCTGTTGATCGCTACGGCGGTCTTCCTCTTTGCCCCCAAAGTCCTCAGTTTTATTTTGATCATTGTGTCGCGCCGGAGGCTGGCCTGTTTCGGCGGGTTCTGGCGGCTCTTGGCGAGCATTTTGATGGAAACGCTTTTTTCCATATTCCTGGCGCCCATCAGGATGATTTTCCATTCCTGGTACGTATTTCTGAATTTGATCGGCCAGAAACTGGTCTGGAAGCGGCAGATCCGTAATCTCAAAAAGACTTCGGTGAAAGAAGCGTTCCAGGCGCACTGGGCAGGGTCTGTCGGGGCCTTGATCTGGGCGGCCATTGCGTATGCGGTCAACCAGACCCTTTTCTGGTGGGTATCCTTGATCGCGGTTCCTCTTATCCTGGCAGTTCCGATCTCTGTTTTTTTCAGTTACCCCTCGGCCGGCATATTTTTCCGGAAGGCCGGATTTTTGCTTACCCCTCCGGAGATCGCCCCGTCTAAAATATTGGCCAGGTTCCAGGAGCTTTTCCACGGCACACCCCGGCATGCCGGTTAACTGTTTGACGGGAAGCGTATTATCTGGGAAAATTGGACCTCTAAGCGAAATCCAGGGGGCGGCATGACAATCCTGATCGTCATTTTCCTGACTTCCGCACTTTTTAATTTTCGCGTTCTTTGATAGACAGTTGTCGTCGATAGACTTTTAAAAAATATTCAAAAATGGGTGTCCCGCTGTTAAAATGGCTTCATGTTTGTACGAAAGAAGAGAAACAAGAGCGGCTCCGTCAGTGTTCAGATTATCGATAAATCGGACGGTTATCGAGTATTTAGAACAGTCGGTGCCTCAAACGAACAAAATAAAATCAGTCTTCTTGTTCAAAAAGCCTGGAATATTATTCGAACTTGCGACGGGAAGCAGGATGAATTGTTTTTGTTTCAAACATCAGAAGAAGCCGCGGTCAAACGGTTTTTGGGGCAGCTTTCTAATCAGCAAGTTCGTGTTGTTGGGCCAGAACTTATTTTTGGGACATTGTTTGACCGTCTCGGTTTTGGCTCTATCCCGGAAGCGTTATTTCGCCACATAGTGATCGCGCGTCTAGCGCATCCTGTTAGTAAACTTAAGACTGTCGATTATTTATATCGCTATCAAGGTGTTGTTGTCGACGCTGATAGCATTTATCGATTTCTTGACAGGTTAAATGATAAACATAAAGAAGCCGTGGAGCGTTTGGCATTTGAGTACAGTCGTGGCGTATTGGGACACATCTCAGTGGTCTTTTATGATATGACAACCCTGTATTTTGAAGCCGAAGATGAAGATGATCTCAGAAAAGTTGGGTTTTCAAAAGACGGGAAGTTCCAACATCCACAGATCATGCTGGGTCTGCTGATTGGCGAACAAGGATATCCGATCGGATATGATATCTTTGAGGGAAACGTTTTTGAAGGGCATACCTTGTTGCCAACGCTGGATAAGATTCGCCAGAAATATGGGCTTGGGCGGCCGGTGGTTGTGGCAGACGCTGGATTATTGAGCAGGGACAACCTAAAACTATTGGCAGCCGAAGGCTACACATTTATTCTTGGTGCACGCATTAAGAATGAGTCCGACGCCAGCAAGGAAAAAATTCTTGAACAAGCTAAACGAATTAATGATCAACAAGGTTTCGATCTGCAAAGAGCAGACGGTAGTAGACTGATCGTAACTTATTCGGAGCAACGCCGGAAGAAAGATGCCTATGGACGAGAACGCGGCCTTGTCAGGCTCCGGCAAAAGATTAAATCCGGAAAGTTGTCAAAAGAACACATCAATAATCGCGGATACAATAAGTTTCTGACGCTCAAAGGCAACATTGAAGTATCGATTGATGAGATTAAGGCGGAGCGAGACAGCCTTTGGGACGGGCTGAAAGGGTACATTACTAACACAGATTTATCTGTTGAAAAGGTCGTCGAGAATTATCGTCAGTTATGGCGAATTGAAAAGGCGTTCCGAATATCAAAGACCGATTTAAGAATTCGTCCTGTGTATCATTATCGCAGAAAACGCATTGAGGCTCACATTTGCATCGCGTTTGTTGCGTATACGATTATAAGGAACTTGAGCGATTATTGGAACAAGGTCGGGCTGGGTTAAGCCCAAAGCGAGCAGCTGAACTTACGCACACAATGTACGCGTTGGATCATCAATCGTTGAGCGCTCCGGTCGCAGAGAGAGTTATTTTGCAAATGGATCTCGAACAACAGGTGCTTTATAATATTGTTAAACAAAAAAACTGATTCTAGGGTGTCCCGTTGCGGAAGTCAGGAGGGGGCGGCATGACAATCCTGATCGTCATTTTGATCTTTCTTCCCGTTGTTTTTTTTAATAACCTCGTGAGTAAGAAGAACCGCGTGGAAAGCGCTTTCAGCGCGGTGGATGTGGTGTTGAAGAAGCGTTATGATCTGATCCCCGGGCTTGTAGCGGTGGTTAAAGGTTATGCGGATCATGAGGCGGCTGTGCTGACGGCGCTTACAGCTTTGCGTGAACGTGCCGTATCAGCGGGAATGGCAGACCAGGAGAAGATCAAGGTTGATGCCATGATCACGCCGATGATGCTGGGGATTTTGATGCGGGCGGAGGCGTATCCTCAGCTGAAGGCGGATAGGAGTTTTTTGCAATTACAGACCGCGCTGGTGGAACTCGAGGCGCAGATCGCGGCGGCGCGCCGGGTGTACAATGTTATGGTCGTCGAGTATAATAATGCCGTTGAGATGATCCCCACTAACATGATGGCGGCCTGGATGGATTATCACCGCAGGGAATTTTTCGCGGCGGATGATGGCCGGCGTTGATCTGGCGCGTGAGATTGTCGGCGATATTAAGTTAATACAGGGTTTTTGGATAAGGCATAGGGTGGATCACACATCAATCAAGGAGCTGGGTATGAACAAGCGTGCTGTCAGGGTGGGGGTGTCGGGGTTGGTGGTACTGGCGTTTGCCGGTGCAGGATTGGCCCGCGCCGCCGAGGCAACGGTTAATACGCCGGTGGGTCAGGTATCCGCGCAGGTGGCCGTTGATCCGCAGGCTCAGCAGATCATTGATCAGTCCAAGGCCACAGGGGCTCCGGCGCAGCAGGAGCAGTTTCTGGTGACCCAGGCCAGGGCATTGCTGGGAGAGGGTAAATATCAGACGGCACTCAGCGTGGCCAATTATGTCCTGACGGCGCTTAATTCAAAATCGACGGGGGCGCAGGATATTGTGACTACTGCCAAACAAAAGATCGCTGCCCTGGCCAAGCAAAAGTTCGCCAGCGTGCTGGGTGGTGCCGGGCAGAATGCGCAGACCACGACATCCTCAACGCAGAAGAAGGTCGGTGCGGTGCAATCAAAGGCGGATCAGGCGGCAACACATGTCCAGGGGCTTCTGGGCGTCTTCGGGAAATAAGTGGTGTCGTGTTGATGTTGAGCTCAAGCCCAGGCTGTCTAAGCCTGGGCTTTTTCATGTTGCCGGGGTGGAGGCGTTATGTCCGATCAACAGCGTTATGACACATGGCTGGCGACCCGCCAGGAGGATTGGGAAGCGCGCTGCCGGCACTGTGGCGCGTGTTGCGGCGCGTTTGAAGACCCCTGTGTGCATCTGGTTATGACGCCCGAGGGGCATTCCCGATGCCTTGTGTATCCGGCCCGCCTGGGTCCGCATAAAACAGTGGGCGGCCGTCCGTTCACCTGTGTGCATGTGCGCCAGAAGCTTGGGACTTCCTGGCCTGGTGATGCGCGCTGCGGGTACAAACACCCGGATCATTGATCTATCCCGGATGGCAGGCGGCTAAAATTAGGGTATTTCTGTAGTGCCGATTGTGTATAATGTTTCATGATAAGCGGTAGAAGGCCCGCACAAGCCAGAGATTTTGTGGATGCCCCAGGAAGGCGCTATTTTATGAAAGATGACAATCTTCCCTGCCCTGCCTCTTTGCCCCAGACGCCCGAAGAGATCCATGATATTTACAACCAGGCGCCCTGCGGCTATCATTCGCTCGACAAGGATGGTGTTTTTGTCCGCGTGAATGACACGGAACTTTCCTGGCTGGGATATGCGCGGAAAGACATTATCGGGAAGATGAAATTTCAGGATATTTTAACGCCCGAGGGGCTGAAGGTTTATGCCGCGGCGGGCATGGGGAAAGGCCCGGTCGATGACCTGGAGTGTGATCTGGTCTGTCAGGGCGGGACGCTGTTCCCGGTGCGGTTGCGTTCCCGGGTGGGGGCGGATGGGGATGGCAATTTCACGGGCAGCCGTGCGGCTGTATTCGAGACCGCGGAGCGCAAACGGGCCGAGCAGGCCGGGCGGGCCATGCAGGTGGGCGAGACGTATCTGAGCACCCTGTTCAATGCCGTACAGGTCGGGATCATCCTGATCGATGCCCAGACGCGGCGGATCGTCGATGTGAATCCGGTCGCCGAGGATATGTTCGGCAAGAAGAAGGAGCACATCATCAACCATGTCTGCCACCAGTACATCTGCCCCATGGAGAAAGGCCACTGTCCCGTTCTGGACCTGGATCAGAAGATCGATTCCGCGGACCGCATGCTCCTCAAGGGCAACGGGGAGGTGTCGCCGATCCTCAAGACCGTTGTCCCGGTGACGATCAATGACCGGAATTTCCTCCTGGAAAGCTTTATGGACATGTCCGAGCACAAACGCATGGAGCAGGCCTTGCGTCAAAGTGCCGGTGAACTTAAAGCCGCTTACGAAACGCTGGTCGCATTTCAGGCCCGTCTCGTCGAGGCTGAAAAAATGTCCTCGCTGGGCCAGCTGGCGGCAGGCGTGGCGCACGAGATCAATAATCCCCTGGGCTATATCAGCAATAACCTTGTGATCCTCGGGCAATATGCCAAAAAGTTTGAGGATCTCTTGCAGACTTACAGCGAGTGGGAAGCCGCCGCGCGGCCTCTTGCCCAGGTGCAGGGCATGGAGTCGTTGCAGATCCTCGACGCCATGAAGCTTGAAGTGGGCCTCGAGGCGGCTTTGCCGGAATTCCATGAGGTCCTGGCCGAGACCCGGGAAGGGGTGGAGCGTGTCAAGAAGATCATCATTGACCTGAAGACTTTTGCGCGTGCCGACAAGGAAAATCTGGAACTCGACGATATTCACGCGGTGCTTGACCTGGCGGTCAATATTATCCGGCATGAGGTCAAATACGGCATCGAACTCATCCAGGAGCGCGGGGATCTGCCGCGCATCATGTGTTATCCGCGCCAGCTCGGACAGGTTTTTATCAATCTTCTCATGAATGCGGTCCAGGCCGTGGATCCCCGGCACGGGCGTATCCATGTCAGGACGTTCATGCGGGAAGGCATGGCGGTCATGGAATTCGAGGATAACGGCTGCGGCATTGCGCCGGATGTTCTTCCCCGTGTCTTTGAGCCGTTCTTTACGACCAAGGAGGTCGGCAAGGGGACAGGCCTTGGCCTTTCCATTGCCTATGGCATTGTCCGCAAGCACGGCGGCGAGATATTGGTGCGCAGTGTGCCCGGCGGCGGGGCGGTCTTCACGGTCAGTCTGCCGGCAGGAGGCGCATAAACATGCCGCGTATCGATCTTAAAAAAATGGTCATTCGCGGCGTTACTGTGGCCGTGGTCGAGGCGCCTCTGGCAGTCCCCTTCCGTATTGCCACCGGTCAGCATAACAGCCTGAAAAATATTTTTATTAAACTTGAACTTACCAGCGGCATCAAGGGGTTTGGGGAAGCCGCTATCGCGACGCATATTACGGGTGAGACCGTGGCGGTGACAGAGCGGAATCTCAGGGAAGCCGCGGCTGTCAGCCCCGGGGAAGACATAGCGGATTACCGCGCTTTTCTGGAAGCTTTTCGTGAAAAATTCTCAGGCAATCATGCCGCCCTGGCCGCATGGGAGATGGCGGTCCTGGATGCGTGGACGCGTTCGCTGGGCATGCCGCTGTGGAAATTGTTCGGTGAAACGCCATCGGCCCTGTGTTCGGACATTACCATTGTTATTGGCTCGCTGGAAGAGGCAGCTGCCGCGGCCCGGTTGTATGCCCGGCAGGGCTTTGCTACGTTCAAGGTGAAGGTGGGGCGAGATGTTGACCTTGACATGGCACGGGTCCTGGCCATTAAAAAAGCCGCGCCATCCGCGGGGATCATCCTGGATGCTAACCAGGGGTTCAGCGCGGAAACCATGTTGAAATTCTTAAAGTGCCTGCGTTCTGGCAAGGTTCATCCGCTGCTCATCGAACAGCCCGTCCCCCGGGATGACTGGGAAGGGTTGAAGAAAGTCACGCGCCTGGCCGGGACGTTGGTGTGCGCCGATGAGAGTGTCGGTTCGCTGGCGGATGCGGCGCGCGCTATCCGTATCAAAGCTGTTTCCGCCGTCAACGTGAAACTCATGAAGAGCGGCATCCTCGAGGGCGCGGCGATCGCCCGTGCGGCACGGGGCGCTGGCATGGAACTCATGATCGGGGCCATGATGGAAAGCTCTCTGGCCATTACCGCCTCTGCGCATGTGGCCTGCGGCATGGGGTGTTTCCGGTTCATTGACCTTGACACCACGTATTTTCTCCGGGGGCCGTTGGCCAGGTCTCCTTATCTTGACAGCAAGGGCGGCTTTGATCTTTCTGCGGCGCGCGCCGGGATCGGGGTAACGCCTCGCCTATGATCCATGATCCTGTGTTCATTGTTTCCGTTCTTCTTGTCCTGGAAGGGTTTGTCCTTTGGCTGGCCGCACAGCCGCGGACCAGCGCCTGGTTCAATTTTCTTCCGCCGGTTTTCTGGATTTATTTCCTGCCCATGATGGCCTCGAGCGCCGGTCTCATTGATGCCCGTGCGCCGATCCTGGGAATGATCATCGCCAACGTGCTGCCCATGGCGCTTTTTTTACTGTTGGTCACGGTGGATCTGAAGGCGATATCCCGTTTGGGCGCCAAAGCGCTGGGCATGTTCTTTTGCGGGAGCCTGGGTGTTGTGGCGGGGACGCTCCTCGCGTTTCTGATGGTCAAGGGGGGTGTTGGCGGGAAATTCTGGTCGGGGTTTGGCGCGCTTTCAGCGTCATGGATCGGGGGGAGCGCGAATATGATCGCCACACGCGAAGCGCTGGGCACGCCGGATAATGTTTTTTTGCCGATGGTGGTCGTGGATACCATTGTGCCATATGTCTGGATGGGGATATTGATCGCGGGGGTGCGCTGGCAGGAGGCATTCGACCGCTGGAATTCTTCGGACCGTGTTGTGCTGGATGAATTGAAAATGTCGCTGGGCACGCAGGCGCGTCCGCAGACGTTGTTGACGATGCCGGGGGTATTTCTGCTGGGGGTGTGTGCGCTCAGTGCGGGTGTGGCCGCAAAATACGCGGCCGGGTATTTGCCGCAGGTCAAGGATCTCTTCAGCACGTCGGCCTGGACGATCATGGTGGTGAGCCTGATCGGACTGGGCGCGTCGTTGACGCCGGCCCGCCGCCTTGAAGCCTGCGGCGCTTCCAGGGTGGGTTACTGGGTTTTATATTTTGTATTGACGGCCATTGGCGCAAAAGCCTCCTTGTCGGATCTGGGGACGTCGGTGGTTTTGATCAGCGCAGGGGGTGTGATCATCGTGGTGCATGCGCTGTTCCTGCTGGGGGCGGCCCGCCTGATGCGCGCGCCTTTGTTCCTGGCCGCAGCGGCAAGCCAGGCGAACATCGGCGGGGTTGCCTCCGCGCCTGTTGTGGCGGCGGTGTACGAGCCAGGCCTGGCGTCCGTGGGGCTTTTGCTGGCTATTTTAGGGAATATTGTAGGGACTTACGGAGGGATATTATGCGGGCAATGCTGTCGTTTGTTTTCCTGAGTTATACTCTGAGCGCCTTTGCCGCTCCGACAGAGGGGGGCTCCTCCACGATAGAGCTGCCGCATGTGACGTTGAATATGCGGGCCCCGGATTTCTGGATCAGGCGGCATCCTTCTGCTGACAAGGTTGTCATGACGCCCGCCCGGATCAATACGTTTAATCAAAGGCTCCGGCAGAAGAAGTTGACCGATGACCTGGCGGCCCTGCCGGCGTTTGTACCCGGGGCATATGTCAAAGCAGAGATAGCCGCCCTTGAGATCCTGTTAAAGCAACAAAGTCTTTTTCGCCAGGATGGCGCCAGGTCTGACGCGGGTTTTTATGAGCGCCTCGATAAAGCGATGGCCGTTGAGGGCATTGGGATGAATGTCCCGGTGCGTTATGCGTTGACCGTCGGGTTTACCCGCCAGCGCCTTGTGCCCACAGATGAACCCTTGTATACCGCTCCGGGGGATGTGCATTTTGATCAGGTCCAGAATAGCGGCCTAGATCTGGGGGCCCCGGTTGTGGTCCTCCATGAGACGGCTGACGGGCAGTGGTTTTTTGTCAAGGACGGGATATCTTCAGGCTGGGTGAGGAAGGTGGATATCGCCTTCATGGATGCGGTGGCGTGGCGTGCGATCTTTTTACCCGAGCGCTTTATCGTGGTCACGTCCGCACGTGCCAATATCTTCAAGGATGCGCCGATGACAGCGGCGCTCAGCTCGGTCCGCATGGGCGCCCGTTTCAGGCTCCAGCGTGTGGGGGAAGAATGCGTGGAGGTGGTGTATCCGGTGCGGGGCGAGGATGGCAGGGCTCGTTTGGGGCGTGCGTTCATCCCGCGCGGGGATGTTTCCCAGGGTTATTTGCGGTATACGGCGCGCACCGTGATCGAACAGGCGTTTAAGCTGCTGGATGCCCCTTATGGTTGGGGTGACACAGGAGGGGCGCAGGATTGTTCGCGGTTCATCCATATGGTTTTTGCCACGGTGGGGCTGGATTTGCCGCGCAATTCTTCGGAGCAGGGTTCCACGGGGGTCGGCGTGGCTGATTTTGACGCCCATTATAACGCGCCCGAAAAGTTTGTGGTCATTGCGGGGCAGGGTATAGGGGGATTGACCCTGTTGCGCCTGAAAGGGCATGTGATGCTTTATCTGGGGCAAGTCAAGGGGCGCTTGTATGCCATCCATGCGGCTTGGTCCTATCGTGAGAAATCGGCCAAAGCGGATGTGGTACGGATCCTGGGCCGGGTGGTGGTGAGCGACCTCTCGCTGGGGAAGGGAACCGCCAAAGGTTCTTTGCTGGAACGTGTTGTGGCCGTAAGATTTTTGGGGGGCAAAGAAAAAGATTGACGTTTTGGGGCCTATGAGGCATTATAGTGGTCAACTAAGGTAGCGATCTGGACACGAGCAGCCCACCTCATAATCCCGCCTCATTACCTAACAAACTTAAAAATTGAAATAGAAAGAAGAATCAAAACATGACGAACACAAATGTACCAGCAACTTTTTTTGGGCTTGGCATTGCGCCGAAGGTGCTCGAACTGCTTGAACGCATGAAGTTCAAGACACCGACACCCATTCAGCACAGGGCCATCCCTCTTGCCGTCGAGGGCAAGGACATCATGGGCATCGCGCAGACCGGAACGGGCAAAACCCTCGCGTTCGCCATCCCGATGGTTCAGCGCCTGGCGCAGACCACGCACAACGGACTGGTGATCGTGCCCACCCGTGAGCTGGCCATCCAGGTGGATGAGACCGTCAACAAGGTTGGACAGCCCTTTGGCCTGAAGACCGTGGTCCTGATCGGAGGCGCTTCCATGGAAGACCAGATCCGCGGGATCAAAAGGGGCGCACGCATCCTGATCGCCACACCGGGGCGCCTCATCGACCATATCCAGCGCGGTACCGTTCGCCTGGACAGCACCAACATTTTGGTGCTGGATGAAGCTGACCGCATGTTCGATATGGGTTTTGCGCCACAGATCGAGCAGATCCTGCAGACTGTGCCCAAGGACAGGCAGACCATGCTTTTTTCCGCTACCATGCCGCGCGACATCATGAGCATGGCGTCGCGTCACATGAAGCTTCCTATTAACATTGAAATGGCACCCCAGGGGACCGCCGCCGAACGCGTGGTCCAGGAGATGTTTGTGGTCCGCCGGGAGATGAAGACGGTCCTTTTGGCCAAGCTGTTGTCCCAATACCGCGGGTCGGTCTTGTTGTTCACCCGTACCAAGCATGGCGCCCGTAAACTGACGCGCGACATCAAGGAAATGGGACACAGCGCCGCGGAGATCCATTCTGACCGTACCCTGGCCCAGCGCAAGGCGTCGCTGGAAGGGTTCAAGGTCGGACGTTACCGCGTTCTGGTGGCGACAGATATTGCCGCGCGCGGTATTGATGTCAAGGGGATCGAACTTGTCGTTAATTTCGATCTGCCGGATGATGCCGAAAATTACGTTCACCGTATCGGCCGTACCGGCCGTGCGGGCATGGAAGGCCGCGCGATTTCGATCGCAACACCCGACCAGGCCGACCAGGTGCAGGCCATCGAGCGCATCATGCGTTCGGAGATCAAGGTCATGCAGCACCCGGAGATGGAGACACAGACACTCTACCGTCCTCAGCCAGGCGCCTCATCGGGCCGCAAGGGAGTCAGCCGCAGTTTTGTGAACAAGTCCTTCGCGCGCGGACGCCGCAGGTTCCGTTAAGGGGCCGGGGTCAAGGCCGTGCATCCCTGCGGTGGGCGCGGGCATGGCGGCAAGATGATCTGACCGTTTCTTTTAAAAGCCCCCGGAGAAAAACCGGGGGCTTTTTTATTTGACTTTCCAGTCGGGATACTGTAAAAACTGAGTACATACGTTGGTCTGAGCATCACAGGGGAGAAAGGGGCATTATGGCCAGAAAGATAAAGAACAATGTGGACTGGGTGGGTAAGGTGGACTGGGAACTGCGCATGTTCCATGGCGATGAGCTGTCGACCCATTATGGTTCGACGTATAATTCCTATTTGATCCGGGAAGCAAAAACGGTCCTTATTGACACGGTGTGGAGCCCGTTCTCCGATGAGTTTATCCGGGAGCTGGCGCAGACCGTGGATCTGAAGAAGATCGATGCGGTGGTGGTCAATCATGCCGAGATCGACCACAGCGGGGCGCTGAAGGATCTCCTTGATCTTATCCCCGGCGTTCCGGTCTATTGCACTCCCAATGGCGTTAAATCTCTCAAGGGGCATTTCCATCAGGACTGGAATTTCAAACCTGTGCGCACCGGGGACACCCTGGATATCGGCAACGGCAAGAAACTGGTTTTTATCGAAGCGGCCATGCTGCATTGGCCCGACACGATGTTCACCTATCTCACGGGCGACAATATCCTTTTCTCCAACGATGCTTTCGGTCAGCATCTAGCCACAGACAAAATATGGGCTGACCTGGTGGATCCCTGGATCCTTTGGGAAGAGGACATGAAGTATTATGCCAATATCATCGCGCCCTGGAGCAAGTTGGTGGACGCCAAGATCAGGGAACTTAAGGCCCTGAACCTGCCCATCGATATGATCTGCACCAGCCATGGCGCGTCATGGCGCGGGGCGGATGTGCCCAGGGCGATCGATAAGTATGCCGCCTGGTCCAATGCCTATCAGGAAAACCGGATCTCTATTGTGTATGACACCATCTGGGGCGGTACGCGTGTGATGGCCGATGAGATCGCCAAGGGGATCCGCCTGGCCGACGGGGATGTGACGGTCAATGTGATGAACCTCGCCAAGTCGGATAAAAACGACGTGGCCACCGAGGTATTCCGTTCCAAGGCCGTTCTGGTCGGATCGCCGTCGCATAACAAATGTGCGCTTTCGTCTGTCGGCGCTTTTTTAGAGGAGATGCGTGGGCTGGCCTTCAAGGGCAAGAAAGCCGCGGCCTTTGGGTGTTACGGCTGGTCGGGCGAGGGGCAGAAACGTTTGAACCATACGCTTGAGGAGATCGGTTTTCAGGTCGTCGACGATGGTATTACGAATTTATGGGAACCGGATGAAGCCGCTATGGTGCGTTTCCAGGAATATGGCCGGTCTTTTGTTAATAAATTGGCGCTTGTTTAGCGCCTGAAACTTTTTCGCCTGCCTTATCGCGCCACCCTTCCGGCTTCTCTCGGGGCTTCAAGCGCCCCTCGTTCCAGGCGGAAAGGCACCCGGCGCTTGGCGCGGCGAAAACACAGGGCGCTCAACATGTTCATCAACGGTAAGGAGCCGGCATGTCGGATACAGCACAGGAAAAATGGATCAAATGGGTGGGGTTGACCACAACGATTTTGGCCGTGTGCGCGGCCATCGGATCGCTCAAGGGCGGCGGGTATTCGACAAAAGTCGGACTTCTGACGACCCAGGAAAGCAACAAGTGGTCTTATTTTCAGTCCAAGAGCATCAAGCAGAGCCTGATGGAGACCAAGCGCGATATGTTTGAGCTGGAGCTGTTGAAAGATCCAGCCCCCCTGGTCAAGGCGGAGCTTGAGAAAAAGATCCAGGCGGCGGACGGGAATATCGGGCGGTATGACAAGGAAAAGGCCGATATCAAGGCTGAGGCGGAGAAGTTGAACGTCGAACAGTCGGCGTTGAAGCTTCACGGCGGGAATTTCGGGATGGCGGTGATGTTTTTCCAGATCGCCATCATGCTTTCGGCCATCGGGTCTTTGTTGAAGAAAAGATACGCGTGGGTCATCGGTGTGGTGCTGGGCGTCATCGGCCTGGTGTATTTCGTGAACGGATTTTTCACCTTCTTTAATTTGATGTTGTAAGGCGAAGAGGCCGGACAAGCCAGACATCGTTCAATTAAAAGCGATTCGGGTGCGATTACATGAAGAAGAACGTGAAAAAAGAAAGTCTTCGCGGAAGGCATGAGGTTTACGAACACCTGGATGCTTTTATGAGGCTCAGTTATACGGAGCGCGGGCAGTGGCTCGGTGAGGCCATGGCGTTAGTGGACGCGGTTGCGGCTGGACGTGCCGGGCGGAGGAGATCCTGAGCAACGCGGGATAATCCCGGCTTTTCTGGACGATGGTCATCACCTTTGACGCATTGAACATTGTTATCCTCAGGACATTGTTATTCTCTCCCTTGTTTTTCCGTTCCCCCATCAGGTATGCTTGAAATGTGCGATGGCATACATTTCACACATTTCAGAGAAAGAGGCAGGGTATGATGACCATTTTCAAGGGTAAGGCGTACGGGTCGGTCAATGTCGGGGAGCGCGGGCAGATCGTGATCCCGGCACATCTTCGCAAAGAGCTGAATATCAAGCCCGGCGAACAACTGATGATCTTTGCCGATCATGAGAAGAAGATCATCAGCATGATGCATGTGCGGGATTTCAGCGCCCTGTTGGAGCGCGCCGGACGGGTGATCAGCAAGCTTGAAGAACACATGCCTGCGGAACAGAAAGTCTCGAGGAAATGACGATGCGCTATCCGTTATATGTCGTGGCCGTGATGATTTTTATGCTCGCACCTTGTCCCCGGGTATCAGCCGCGCATGCCCTGACGCTGCAGGAGGCCCTGGAGCGTGTGGCGGGAAACGGCCGTGATGTGCGCATGGCCCGTGCAGCCTGGGGGACTGCACAGGCCCAGGCGGCCGCGGCACGCGCCCCGCTCTTCCCTCAGGTGTCAGCCGGTGTTTCCAGGAATTATTATGCCTACCAGCCGGCGTCGATCTTGGGCGGCAGCAAGATTTTTACAGCTGAAAAGTCTTTTTTTGCCTATGGCGTGAATGTGCATCAAACGCTTTTTGATTTCGGGGCGTCCCAAGCCAGGCATCAGGCGGCCATGGCCCAGGCCAGGGCCGCGCAAGATGACGCCGTGTACGTAAGGAATCGCGCGGCGCTGGAGCTTGTCGGTGTGTATTTTGACGTCCTGGAAGCGCAACGCATGATCGGGGTGGCCAGGGAACAACTCTCCAGCCTGGCGCGTCACGCCAGGGATGTGACGGTACTCTACCGGGAAGGGGTCGTCACACGCAATGAACTTTTGGCGGTCAAGGTGCGTTTTAACGAGGCGCGGCAAAAACTTGTGGCGGCCCGCAACGGGCAGAGGACAGCGACCGCGCGTCTAAGAGAACTGTTGCTCCTGCCGGACCAGGAGCCTTTGGCCCTGGAAGATCCACAGGTGTCCGCACGTCCGGGGGTGACTCTTAAAAAAGCCCAGGAGTTCGCCATGCTGTCACGGCCTGAATTGCGGGCCATGGACAAGGCTGTTCAGGCGGCAGAGTGGCATGAGGAATTTTTCCGGGCATCGGATCGTCCTTCCCTGTTTGCGGATGGCGCCTACACCCGGATGGATAACCGGTATCAGGCGCGTGATGACAACTGGCAGGGGCAGGTGGGGGTGAAGATCAGCGTGTTTAACGGCGGGTTGACCCGGGCAGAGATCGATAGCGCCCGTCAGGATAAGGAACGTGTTCTTGAAGAGCGCCGCAAACTTGTTGACCAGATCCGTTTTGAGGTTGAGACAGCTATGCTGGATATGGATAATGCCACAGAACGCATGGTGCTGGCCCGTTCCGGCGCGTCACAGGCACAGGAAAATGTGCGCGTGACGGCGGCCCGTTACCGTGAGGGAGCCGGAACATCGTCGGATGTGCTCGACGCGGTGGCCCTGCGCGCGGGGGCGGAGACGGAATTGTGGCGCGGCACGTATGAACTTAAACGTTCCTATGCGCGATGGCTGAACGCGACAGGAACGGATCTTGCAGCGGGATATTTGACCAGGGAGGCTGTTCATGAGATATCTGAATAGATGGGGAAAGAGCGCTGCCGGCATGGCAGGGGGTGTCATCCTGGCGGTTGTTGTAGCCGCCGGAGTGGTGCATATGATCGCCAGCCGTGCGTATGTGACGACAGATGATGCCTATGTCGATGGCCGGGTCCATGCCATATCGGCCAAAATAGGCGGGATGGTCAAGGATGTTGTGGTCACGGATAATCAGGCGGTTAAAAAAGGGGATGTTCTGGTGGAGATCGATCCGGCCGATTATGATGTCCGGGTGTGTGAGGCGGAAGCGGTGCTTGCTGCGGAAGAAGCCCGCCTGGTCGAAGCCCGGGAGAAGATTTCCGGGGCGCAGGCGCTCTTCACGGTCAAGGCGGTGGCGTGCCGGCAGGCGGTGATGGACAAAACCCGCGCCGGGCGTCTTTTCACCCAGGGAGTGCTGGCCAAGGAGAAACTGGAAAAGGCGCAGACCGCCCTGGATCTGGCCCGGGCAGAACTGGTGTCGGCCGGACAAGGTGTGGTGCAGGCGCGTGCGGCGCGTCAGCTGGCGGAAGCGCTTGTGGCCACCCGTAAGGCGCCGCTGGAAGCGGCCCGGCTTAATCGGGGATATACCCGGATCTTCGCACCGGCGGACGGATTTGTAACGAAGAAATCTGTCGAAACGGGGAATATGATCCAGTCCGGCCAGCCGCTCATGGCCGTGGTCGCGCTGGATGATGTCTGGGTTACGGCTAATTTCAAGGAGACCCAGCTGGAGCGGGTGCAGGCGGGCATGGATGTTACGATCAAGGTGGATACGTATCCCGGGCATTCTTTCAGCGGCAAGGTGGAAAGCCTGATGGCCGGCACAGGGTCCGCCTTCTCGCTTTTTCCGCCGGAGAATGCCCTGGGTAATTATGTGAAAATCGTTCAGCGCATACCTGTCAGGATCAGGCTCGACAAAGCAACGGATCCCGGGCATTTGCTACGGGTAGGGATGTCGGTCGTCGCCAAGATCAGGATCAGGGAGTGAGGCGGCATGGGCGTTCCGGGCTCTGTCAATAAATGGATCATTGCGGCGGTGGTGATCATTCCCACGTTCATCGAGGTGGTGGATACCTCCGTGGTGAATGTGGCGCTCGACCATATCCGCGGCAGTTTGTCCGCAGGGGTGGATGAGGCGACGTGGGCGATCACATCCTATCTTGTGTCCAATGCGATCATTATCCCGCTCACCGGCTGGCTCGCACGGGTTTTCGGGCGCAAACGCTACCTTCTTTTTTCGATCGCGCTTTTTACCGTGAGCTCCCTCTTTTGCGGGATGGCGTGGAGCCTCTCGAGCCTGATCTTTTTCCGTGTCCTGCAGGGCATCGGCGGCGGGGCGCTTCAGCCCATTTCGCAGACGATCCTCCTTGAAACATTCCCGCCCAAAGAACACGGCATGGCCATGGCGGTTTTCGGGATCGGGGTCATCTTCGCGCCTATCCTCGGCCCCATCCTGGGTGGGTGGATCACGGATAACTGGTCGTGGAACTGGATCTTTTTCATCAATATCCCCATCGGCATCCTTTCCATGGCCCTGATCTATGTTTTCATCAAGGATCCGCCTTACCTTAAGCGCGTGTCCCTCAACCGCATCGATTACTGGGGTCTTATATTGCTCAGCCTGGGACTGGGGAGCCTGCAGATCGTGCTCGACAAAGGGCAGCAGGAGGACTGGTTCAATTCCTCCTTTATTCTTCTTTTGGCAGGGATTTCGGCCGCGGCGCTCATCCTTTTTATGATCGTGGAGCTTCGGGGCAAGGAGCCGGTGGTCAATCTGCGCGTGTTCCGCAATCATGCGTTTGCCTCCGGCAACGCGATCATGTTCATGACATTCTTTGTGCTTTTCGGGACGATCGTGGCCATGCCTATCTTTATGCAGAAACTTTTGGGGTATAACGCGTATTGGGCTGGCCTGGCGCTCGCCACGGGCGGTTTTTCCATGGTCATTGTGATGCCCATCGTTGGAAAACTTGTTACAAAAATCAGCCCCAAGGCCATACTCTTTGTCGGGCTTTGCCTGTTCGCGTATTCCACATGGATCCTGACGGCCGTGACGCTCAACAGTTCGTTTGAATTTCTCGTATGGGCGCGTGTGGTGATGGGGCTGGGGCTCGGGCTTGTGTTCATCACGCTCACCAACCTGACATTATCGAGTGTGCCCAAGGAGGAGATGGGCAATGCCACGGCTGTGTATAATCTTTTGCGCAACCTGGGGGGAAGTTTTGGCGTGGCGTTTATGACGACGGTGATCGCCCGCCGTTCGCAGTACCACCAGGCGCGCTACCTGGAGCAGGCCAATCCGTATGATCCCAATTACCAGCAGGCCGTGGCGCATCTTTCGGCCATGCCGCAGGCCCATGCCATGGGCGATGCATCCGTGCCGTTGGCGGCCAAGGCTGTGATCTATCAGAAAGCCATGGCCCAGGCGAGCCTGTTCTCGTTTGTCGATGCGTTTTACCTGTGTACTATTCTGCTCATCGTGATCATTCCTTTTTTGTTTTTTCTGCGGCGTCCCAAATATCTTGCCGAGCCTGTTGCGGGGCATTAGGGAGAAGCAGTACTGTTCAAATTAAGTGTAGGGACCGAGCTTGCCTGCCTGCCGGTAGACAGGTCTCGGCCCGTTTCGTCGGGCGGACACAAGGTCCGCCCCTACGCATAACTTTTGTCTTAACGAGCGTTTATCGATGAAACATGCCGCCAGGCTTTGACAACAACGCATTGATTAAGGGTTGATCGGGCCATGGGCACCATGTCCCAGGTAAGGCGGAAAATTATTGGTTTTTTTTATCTCTGGCGTTAAGATAGCTGCGGTCAGGAGGTTGTCATGAGATCCCTTCGCATCATCATGGTTATTGTTGCGGCCCTTGTCATGTCCGCAGGGGTCTGTGCCGCTTTTATTTTGTTTACGCCCAAAGGGGCTGACCTGGTGGTACGTTTCGGGGTCAACCGTATCTTTGGACCGGGAAATGTTTCTTCCGAGCGCCTCGAAGGATCGCTGGCGGGCGGCATCCGTGTGTTTAATATGGAAGTCCGCCGTCTTTTTCTTTTGCCCGAGGGCAGTGTGATCCGCGTCCAGGAGCTTGATGTGCATCTGGTCAGGCCGGCGCTGGATGGCCTGGAGACTGGGGTTGTGAATGCGCGGCTGATCCTGCCCAAAGCCGATAACCTTGTTGTCAATGCCACCTTGCACAACGGCCGTTATGATGCCAACGCGTATTCCCGCAGCCTTGATCTGGCCGGACTGCGGTCGGTGATCCGGCATTTCAGGAATTTTCCTCTGTTGCAGGGGGAGCTCAGGGACCTTGATCTGGCCCTTACCGGAGATCTTTCCCGCCCTGTCCTCCAGGGTGTCTTTACCGTGGACCATATTCCCAATAATGCTTTTGTCCTTTACGATGCGGCTGTGACCTGCGATCTTTATTTCCAGCGCAGGGGTATGTTCTGGGAAACATACGGGAAATTACTCATTCACCGCGGTGCGTTGAAAACGCCGCACTCGGTGGTGCATCTGGGGGAAAGTCGCCTGATCTTTTCAGGGGACCCGCTTGATCCTGACCTGGATATCCATGCCACCTCCGTGATCGCCCGCACGCGCATCGATATCATGGTACGCGGAAAGCGCAAGGACCCCAAGATAAGCCTGACGTCGGATCCGGCCCTTTCCCAGGAACAGCTTCTGTTGATGCTGACCACCGGCAAGCGCTGGGACGGCATTGACATGGCCATGACCACGCACAGGATGACCCCGGAACTCGCCGGAGATTTTGTGGATTATTTTTTCTTTGGAAAATCGGGGGCGCGTATCGCGCGGATGCTTGGCCTGTCGGAAATCTCCTATAAACTGGACGAGACGGTGCAGGGCATCACCCTCAACAAGGATTTGACCGACCGGCTGGATGTGGGCTATGGGGTCGAGATCGGCACGTCGGGAGAACAGCGCCAGCGTGAATTGACGCAGAAAGTGGAGAGCGAGTATCGTGTCAGCACGCATGTGACCATCGGCGCGCAGAAGGAGATCGTTCCGCCCGCGCCCCTGGGGGCTGATGCGGCATCGCGCAAGATCCCCGATGATCGGGTTTTCCTCAGGTATCGCGGTACGTTCTGAGGGCGTGAATGGATTTTTGTTTTTCACCTTGCCATCCCGGCTGCCGGGGGGTAATCTAGCGGCACCATGACACACACGCTTCCACCACAACTCGCACATCTTATTTCTTCTTACGGGGATCTTGGTATTTTTGCGGCCATGTTCCTGGAGTCGTCGATCATCCCTATTCCTTCGGAAGTGGTGATCGCGGCGGCGGGGGCCGTCGGGCTGCCCTTGATGTCGATCATGGTCTTCGGGGCGCTTGGTTCGACGGTGGGTGCGGCGGTCGGTTACGCGATAGGGCGTTACGCGGGGCTTCCGGTGATCCTCAAGCTGGGTAAATATATTTTTATTACACCCCAGCGCATGGCCAAGGCGGAAGCATTTTCCTGCCGTTACGGGGTCTGGGGTGTTCTTCTGGGACGGCTTATCCCGATCATCCCTTTCAAGGTCTTTTCGATCGCCTCAGGGATCACCAGGATCCCGTTTCTGCCTTTTATCGCCTGCACGTTCATCGGGGTCGTACCGCGGCTTTATCTGCTGGCCATCTTCGGTGTTGTCTTGGTCAAGTTCACCAAGATCTGCATGATCGTTCTTGCCGCCGCCGCGCTGGTTTGGCTTGCGGTCCTGTTTATCCGCAGGATATTTTCCAAAAAACAAGTTTAGTTTTTGGCCGTTTCTTTGGCGGCATCCATGATGGCGATAGCCTGGGCCAGGGCGAGCTGTACGTCAGGCAGGATGTTCTCCATGCCCACGCGGTCGATGAGTTCGGTGTTGCGCAGGGCCTTGAAGACGCGCTTGCTCACGCCCGCAAGGATCACCTGGGTGCCGCCCTTGTGCGCCTGGATGACCAGGCTTTCCAGGGCGCTGATGGCGGTGGCGTCGACAGCCGGGACATGGCGTATCTGGAGGATGAGCACTTTGGGCATTTTTTCGATCTCGGCCATGGTGTCGCGGAACTTGTCCGCCGCCCCGAAGAAAAATGGCCCGTTGATCTCGAATATTTCAACGCCGTCGGGGACGCCGTCGTATTCATGGGGCCGGCCGTTGGTGTCGTCTTCAATGAGGTGCATGTTGGTCATTTTGGCCATGTTGTGCATGAACAGGAATGCCGCCATGACAACACCGGTTTCGATCGCCACCGTGAGGTCCACCAGCACGGTCAGCCCAAAGGTGAATAACAGGACCAGGATGTCACCCCGCTGGCTTTTAAGGAGACGGGTGAAAAGGTGGATTTCGCTCATGTTGTAAGCCACAATGATCAGGATGCCCGCCAAAGCAGCCATGGGAATAAGCCCGGCCCATTGGCCGCAGAAAAGAAAGATCAACAGGAGTGTGACGGCGCTGATGATCCCGGCGATGGGTGTTCGTCCGCCGTTTTTGATATTGGTGGCTGTTCGCGCGATGGCGCCGGTGGCCGGGATGCCGCCGAAAAGAGGGGAAAACAGGTTCGCCACGCCCTGGCCGATGAGCTCCATGTTGGAGCGGTGGCGCGAGCCCAGCATGCCGTCCGCCACGACCGCGGAAAGAAGCGATTCGATGCCGGCCAGAAGCGCGATGGTCAACGCCGGCTGGAAGAGCAGGCCGAATTCCTGCATGGTAAAATGAGGGAATACCGGCGCCGGGAAACGGTTGGGGACCACCCCGAAGCGGCTGGCGATCGTTTCCACGGGCAAATGAAGTGCGTGGGCCAGCAGTGTGACCACGATGATCGCCACGATGGAGCCAGGGATCCGGGAGGTGATCTTGGGCCACATCAGGATGATGAGGATGGTGAGTATCCCCAGGGAGATGGCAAACGGGTTCATGCCCGGCAAGTGCTGGAGGCAGGCCACCCATTTGTCGACGAAGTGGACGGGTGTTTTGGCCAGGGTCATGCCGAAAAGATCGGGGATCTGGGTGGTGAAAATGGTGAGCGCGATGCCGCTGGTGAACCCCACGGTGACCGGGTAGGGGATGTATTTGATGACATCGCCCAGGCGCGCGGCGCCCATGAGGATGAGGATGACCCCGGCCATGAGCGTGGCCATGGCCAGGCCGTTATAGCCGTATTGCTGGACGATCCCGAAAACAATGATGATAAAGGCCCCGGTGGGCCCGCCGATCTGGACGCGGCTGCCGGAAAGCGCGGAAATGAGGAAGCCCGCAATAACGCCGGTGATGAGCCCCTGCTCCGGTTTTACCCCCGAGGCGATGGCAAAGGCAATCGACAGCGGCAGGGCCACAATGCCCACAATGATGCCGGCCAGAAGGTCGTTGGTAAACCGGGAGAGGGAATAGCCTTCTTTTAAGACGGTGATAAGTTGAGGTTCGAATGTTCTGTTTTTCATCATTTATTTCTTCTGGTGAGTTAGTGGAGAAAATGAATTATAGCATCATTGTCAAGATTTTGACGGGAAGATAATAAAAATGTGAGCATGTTCGCGTGTTAAGGCAGGCGAAAAATTTTGGCGCTAAACAAATACAAAAATGCAGGTATAATGGCGGTCATGTCGGAAAACATCTACGACCTTGTGATCATCGGTGCGGGGGCGGCTGGGCTTATGGCCGCGGCGGAGGCGTCCCATGCGGGGGTGCGCGTTCTTGTTCTTGAGGGGCAGCGTGAACCTGGCGTGAAGATCCTTATGGCTGGTGGCGGCCGCTGCAATGCCACCCATGCGCGTGTCAGTGCCGGAGATTATTCGGCCGGATGCCGGCACACGCTCATGCATGTCCTTAAGACGTTCACGCCGCGGGAGGCGGTGGCTTTTTTTGAGAAATGGGGTGCGCCTCTGGCGCTTCAGGAAACGGGTGAATTCTTTTCGGCGGATAATCATGCCAGGACGGTGCGGGACGCGCTCGTGCGCGCGGCGGTGGATGGCGGGGCCAGGATCGAATGCCAGGCGCACGTTGATGCCCTGACAGCACACGCCGGCATGTTTAAAGTTGTAGCAGGGGCGATGGCGTATGCGGCCCGATCAGTGCTGATCACCACCGGCGGCTTGTCTTTTCCCGTGACGGGGTCCGATGGCTCGGGGTATGCCCTGGCTGCGGCCCTGGGACACCGCATCGTGCCCACACGACCTGCCTTGGTGCCGCTCATGGCGGGTAATCCGGCTTTTTCAGGTCTGGCGGGCATTGTTGTGGCGGTCAGGCTTTCGCTTTGGTCCGGTGACAGGAAGCTGCGTTCTCAGGAGGGGCCTTTGCTTTTCACGCACCATGGTTTCAGCGGTCCGGCGCCCATGGAGATGAGCGGGGCCTGGATGGCGGCACGGGAACAACACGCCTGTGCGTTGCGTGTGGATTTCTTACCCGCCGCGGCGGGGGATGGGATTGATTTTATCTTCGATCCCTTATCGGCCCGGCGCAGTGTTAAAAATGTGCTGGCCCGGATGCTCCCCGAACGGCTCGTGGTTGTTTTGCTGGAACAGGCCGGTGTGGATCCGGGGCGTTTGGCCGGGGATCTCGGCCGTCAGGAAAAAAGGAAACTGGCCGCGGCCTTGCGGGCTTTGCCCCTGCCGGTGGCCGAGAGTGCAGGGTATGCCAAGGCCGAGGTGACTGCCGGCGGGGTTGATCTCAGGGAGCTTAAGGGCGCCACGCTTGAATCGCGCCTGCAGGGAGGCCTTTTTTTTGCCGGAGAGGTGGTAGATGTCGACGGGCGTATCGGCGGATTTAACCTGCACTGGGCCTGGGCCAGCGGCGTGGCCGCAGCCCGGGCAGTTATACGAAGGATAAAAATATGATCACGGTGTTATTGCTGACCGTTTCCAATGTTTTTATGACGTTTGCCTGGTACGGGCACCTGAAGTTCAAGGATCAGCCGCTGTGGATCGTGATCCTGGCCAGCTGGGGGATCGCGTTCCTGGAGTATTGTTTCATGGTGCCTGCCAACCGCTGGGGGAGCACACAGTTCACAACCACTCAGTTGAAGGTTATTCAGGAGGTGGTCACGCTGATGGTTTTTTGCGGATTTTCTATCTTGTATCTCAAGGAACAGTTCAGGTGGAATTACGCGGCGGGTTTCTTGTGTATCCTTGCCGCCGTTTTTTTTGTGTTCAAGAAGTGGTAGATCAGGCCGGGTTACAGCAGATCGCTGGCCAGTTCCGCCAGCTCCGACCTTTCTCCTTTTTCGAGGAAAATGTGGGTGTACAGATTCTGCCCCTGCATTTTATCGATCAGGTAGCTTAATCCATTGGAATAGATGTCCAGGTAGGGGTGGTCGATCTGGAAAATGTCTCCGGTGAACACCATTTTGGTGTTCTCGCCCGCCCGGGTGATGATGGTTTTGATCTCGTGAGGGGTCAGGTTCTGCGCTTCGTCCACGATGAAGTAGGTGTCCACCAGGCTCCGGCCGCGGATGTAGGCCAGCGGGGCAATGACGAGCTTTTCATCGTCGAGAAGTTTCTGGAATTTTTTGCTCCGGCGTTCGGCGGGATCAATGGACCGGTCCTGGATGACCCCCAGATTGTCGTAAAGCGGCTGCATGTAAGGGCCGACTTTTTCATCCACGCCGCCGGGCAGGTAGCCCAGGTCCTTGTTGGAAAGCGCCACGATCGGCCGCGAGAGGAATATCTGTTTGTAGTTGTCGCGCTGGTGGAGCGCGGCCGCCAGGGCCAGAAGGGTTTTGCCGGTTCCGGCTTTGCCCGAGACCGTGACGAGGCGCAGGTTCTCGTTCATCAGGGCGTGAAGGGCGAACATCTGCTCCACATTGCGCGGTTTGATGCCGGATGCCTGGATCTTGGTGATGTGCCTGATCATCATGTCGCCGGGGTCGACATAGCCCAGCGCCGACATGTTCTTGTTGCGCGCCACGATGAATTCATTGGCATGGAACTTGGCGCGCGATTTGAATTTCTTGGGCGATACACCGGCGCTGTCATGGCAGAGCTGGTTGATAACCTCGCGGGACACGTTTTCCTCGAAACGGTAGCCCTTGTAAATGGTGGAGATGTCTTTCACGTGGTCCGTGGTGTAGTCTTCGGCGATGAGATGGACGGCCTTGGCTTTCATGCGCAGGTTGACGTCTTTGGTGACCAGGGTTACGGTCCGCCCCTGGGCTTCCCGGGAGAGGCAGTAGGCGCAGTTGAGTATCTTGTGGTCGGGTTTTTCGGTCTCGAAATGGGGACGCAGGTCCGGGTGGAATTTTTGGTCGAGCTTGATGATGAGGCTTCCCTTGTTCCGGCCGATGGGCAGTCCGCCGTTAAAAACGCCGTCGCTGGAGATCTTGTCGATCTCCTTGAGGAAATGGCGTGCATGGAAATTGAGCGTTTCATTGCCTTTTTTGAACTTGTCGAGTTCTTCAAGGACGGTGATCGGCAGGACGATATCGTGTTGTTTGAACTGGTGGAGGCATGCGCTGTCATGCAGGATCACGTTGGTGTCAAGGACGAATAATTTGGTGGTTTTTTCGGCCATAAGTCACCTGCCTTGGTAGCATGTAGCTGTTAACCGCTGCAATGACATCCATTATAATTTCAGGCATGCCATGATAAAGAAGTTTAACATATTTCTGTTCGTCTTCGCTGCGGGCCTGGCGGGCTGTGTCTCGACCATGCCGGCGGTGCCCAAAGACCTGCCGGAGGTGCCGCTGACCGCGGCGGATGTTCATCCCGGGAAAGGGTTTCCGGTGCGGGAACGGCTTGTGTTCCGGGTCAAATGGCTGGGGATGACCGCCGGGGAGATCACCGCGGAGATCAACGGCGGCGTGGTATGGCAGGGCCGTCCCTGTTATCTGATCGAGGTCCGGGCACGCACGTCCGGTCTTGCCTCTTCTTTTTACCGGGTGGATGATCTCTTCCGTTCTTATCTGGATGCGGCGGCATTTTATCCGCTCCGCCATGAAGAGCTGCGCCATGAGGGCGGGTACCGGAAGGATGCCGTGACGGATTTTGACCATGCCTCCGGCAAGGCGCATTTTCACAATGCGGTCGATAAGAGCGACAAGATATTTGATATTCCTTCCGGGGTGCAGGACATTCTCACCAGTGCCTATCTGGGGCGTTTCCTGCCTCTGGCCGGAGGGCGGATGTTCCATGTGAAAGTCTGCAACAGCGAGAAGGTCTATGATCTGTATATTTCGGCGCGCGGGCGGTCAGTGATCGCCGGGCGCAGGACCTTTCACCTGGTTCCTTTTGCCAAGATCAACGGGGATGATATCCGCGAGGGGCGGGGGAGCGGTTATGTGACAGATGATGCGGCGCGTTTACCGTTGTGGGTTGTGATCAAGGGCCCGGTATTCACGCAGGTGACGGCCGTTCTGGATAGCCCGGGGCTGTAAAGAAATCATTGTTTTATTGAAGAAGTCAGCCGGATGGTTTAAATTACCGGGGTTCCGTGGGCCTTAAGGAGGATCGGCATGGTAAAGTTTTTGTTTTTTCTGGTACTAGCCATGGCGGGCTTTGTCCCGGCGGCCATGGCCGCAACGGCGCCGGGAGACCCGAGCCTGGCGGGCGGCGGGGCCGTGATGTCAACCAGCCCTTATGCCGGGGTGGGCACCCGGACGCATGCGATCCCTTTTTTTGCGCTGGAGTATAAAAATTTTTATATCAAAGGCCTTGAGGCCGGGTATCGCGGCCTGAAGGCCGGGGATCTGACGGTCAGCGTTATCGTCGATGGGCAGTGGATGGGGTACCATGCCGGGGACAGCGCGGCCCTGGAGGGCATGAAGGACCGGGGCATGTCTCTGGGAGCGGGTGTCAAGGCGGAATATGCCCTGCCGTGGCATCAGATGACGTTCACCGCCAAGGCGGTGAGGGACGTGCTCGCGCACTATGACGGCGGGAACTGCGAGCTGTCTGTCAGCCGGCCTGTCAGGGGGCGTATTTTCCGTTTCTATCCTTCCGTCGGGGTTAGTTATGAGACCCGCCAGATGACAGATTATTATTACGGCGTCCGGGATGATGAGGCGCGTGCCGGCCGTCCCGCCTATACGCCGGGTAGTGCGGCCGATCCTTTTGTCCGCGGTGTGCTGAGCGTGGGGGTGTCCCGTAATTTGATCGTACTCACGATGCTGCGGGCCGAGTCCCTGGCCCCGGAGATCCGCAAAAGTCCCCTTGTGAATAAAAGTTATGCGCTCAGTGCCGCGTGCGGCCTGTGCTGGAGATTTTGAACGCAGGGCCGGCCTGCGTGCAGGCTTTGTTGAAAGCGCCGGGAGCCCGGGGAAAAGCCTTGCGGCCTGAGTGAGGGTTCATTATAATGAATTTTCAATCATGAAGGAGGTCTTTATGGGTGCTGCTGTCAAGGTGACTGCTGTGAATTTCGAGGCTGAGGTATTGAAGGCGTCCGTTCCGGTCCTGGTGGATTTCTGGGCGGAATGGTGCGGCCCCTGCCGTATGGTGCTTCCCATGGTCGAGGAGATCGCCCTGGAGCTTGCGGACAAGGCCAAGGTGTGCAAGATCAATGTCGATGAGTCGCCGGATCTCGCGGGACAGTTCGATGTGGCGTCGATTCCGACACTTCTTATTTTCAAGAATGGCCAGGTGGTGGACCAGATGGTCGGGGCGCTCCCCAAGGCGCGTTTGCTCGAAAAACTGAAGGCCCATATTTAGGGCCGCGAAGGAGTCACGTCTTTTATGTTGCTCACGTTCTGCAAATCCAAGATCGCTCACGCCCGGGTCACCGCTGCGGAGCTGTACTACGAAGGCAGTATCACCATCGATGCGGATATCATTGCCGCCGCCGGGCTTTTCCCCGGCGAGAAGGTGGAAATATTCAATGTCAATAACGGCGCCCGCCTTGAAACCTACATCATTGCCGGCAAGGCCGGTTCCGGTCACTTTTGCCTCAACGGCCCGGCGGCGCGCCTGGGGTATGTCGGCGACCGGCTGATCATTGTCAGTTATGCACTGGTGACGCCGGAAGAAGCCAAGGCCCTTAAGACCCGCACGGTCTATTTAACCGATGACAACACGATTAAAGCTTAGAATATACGGCGACCCGTGCCTGCGCAGGCCGGCGCGGGCTGTTCTTGCTGTCGGTCCGGCGGAGAAACTCCTGATCAGGGAGATGATCCCGGCGATGTATGCTTTTGACGGCACGGGCCTGGCTGCCAACCAGGTGGGTATTGAAGAGAAGATTTTCGTGGCCGATATCGGTGAAGGCCCGTTTGCTGTCATCAATCCCGAGATCATCCGGGTATCGGAGAAGAAAACGGTCCTGGAAGAGGGGTGTTTGAGCTTGCCGGGGATCCATGTGAAGGTCAAGCGTCCGGCGGACATCCGTGTCCGGTATTTGAGCGAGCGCAATGAGCTCATCGAGGCCGAGTTGACCGGTATCCCCGCCAAGGTTTTTCAGCACGAGATCGATCATTTGAACGGCTGCCTGATCATTGATCACGCGAGCAAGGCCGCAATGGATTCTTTTGCGGAGAAATTGTCTGCGGGCCTTGTCCCGGCGCGCAAGAAGGAAAAGGTCCGTGCCTGAGCCCGGAAGCGTTCCGGCGGATACGGGCAGGCTTCCGGCGTGGTTTCGGCAGGAGCTCCCGGATCCTGCGGCGTTTGCACGGATGAGGTCCTGGCTTGATGCGGGCGCGCTGCATACGGTGTGTGCCGGGGCGCGCTGTCCGAACATGGGCCATTGCTGGAACAGGGGCACGGCCACGTTCATGATCCTCGGCGACACATGCACGCGCGCATGTCTTTTTTGCGCGGTCCGGACAGGGCGTCCGGCGGCTGTTGATCCGCAGGAGCCTTTCCGGCTGGCGCAAACGGTGCGCGGGCTGGGCCTGCGGTATGCCGTTATCACCTCCGTCACCCGCGATGATCTTGAGGACGAAGGGGCCGGGCATTTTGCCCGGACGCTGGAGGCGCTGCGGGCCGCGGTGGCGGATATCAAGGTGGAGCTTCTGGTACCGGATTTTTCCGCACGCCCGGCGTGTTTTGAGGTGGTCGCTGCCGCGCGTCCGGATGTGATCGGGCACAATATTGAGACGGTGCGGCGGTTGTCTCCTCTGTTAAGGCCGCAGGCCGGCCACGACCGGTCTCTGGCGGCGCTGGCCCTGGCAAAATCGGTGCAGGGTGAGGGGCTTGTTAAATCAGGGCTCATGGTTGGCCTGGGTGAAACAGACGGCGAAGTGATCGGTGCGCTGGCCGAGTTGAAGGCTGCGGGCTGCGACATTGTCACCATCGGGCAATATCTGGCGCCCGCCGCAGACGGTCGTCAGCGGGCCGTGGCGCGTTTCGTGGCGCCGCAGGTATTTGATATGTACCGTCAGGAAGGCCTGGCCATGGGGTTGTCCCAGGTGCTGGCGGGCCCATTGGTCAGGAGTTCATTCCTGGCGCAGGAGCTTTACGGCAAGGCACTGGAAGGGGCCAAGATATGACAGAGCGGGTGAAGAACATGGTTTCGTTCGTGGGCCGGTTCGCTCTGAGCGCCGGGCTTTTGGTGTGGGTATTTTCCTTCATCAACTGGCGGGACACCCTTGTGGCCATGCGTCATGCGGATAGGGGGCTTTTGCTGGGGGCGGTGGCTTTTCACATGGCCATTCAGGTCGCGATCCTTTTCCGGTGGTTCTTTTTCATGCGGGCGTTGAAACTTAATGCGTCGTTCGGGTTGACGTGCCGTTATTTTTTCATCGGTCTTTTTTGCAATCTCTTTTTGCCCACATCCATCGGCGGAGACCTGGTCAAGGCCATTGGATTAAGCCGCGGGGTCGGGCAGAAGCCCAAGGTATTTGCTTCGGTGGTGCTGGACCGTTTGAGCGGGTTCGCGGGGCTTGTCATCGTGGCGGCGCTTGCTTACGCGGCCGGCAGCAGCCTCATTGATGCCCCTTCGGTCGTTATTCCCATCGTGGTGCTGACGCTGCTGTCGTTTGTCATCGGGGGGATGCTCTTTAACCAGGGGCTCTATCATTTCTTCGGGAGAATTGTCCGAAGGTTTCCGCACGTCCAGAAAGGCATCCTGGACATGCACCGGGATGTCATGTTGATGAAGGGGAAAAAGCGCACCGGGCTGGGGTGCATTGTCCTTTCCTGTTTTATTCAGGGGTTGGGGGCGGTTATGTATTATCTCATCGCCAGGGCCATGCACCAGGACGTTCATTTCCTGCCGTTTTTGGTGTTTGCTCCCATTGTTTCGGCGGTGACATTCCTTCCGTCCATCGGAGGGCTCGGCGTCCGCGAGATCGGCTGGGTGTATCTTCTGGCTAAGGTCGGGGTGGGGCAGGGTGTGGCCCTGGGGCTTAGCCTCATCAGTTTCTTTTTTGTTATTGTCACAGGACTTATCGGCGGAGTTGTTTATGTCACGACAGTTCCTCATCGACGGTTACAATGTGATGTACAAGATGCCGGGGCGGGGTCCTGCCTCCGGGCTGAGCCTTGAGGACGGGCGCACGGGATTGATCCGGTTTATCCGTGAATGCCGTCCGCAGGGTAAAGGTCCCGACACCATGACTGTTGTTTTTGACGGGCGTGAGGATGTTGTGGGCGTGCCGCAGGCGGCGTCCGATATCCGGGTGATCTTCACCCAGGGCACGTCCGCCGACGACCGGATCCGCGATCTGCTGGAAGACGCTTCTGATCCCGGTCGGGTTGTGTGTGTGACCGACGACCGTGAATTGGCCCTGGCTTGCCGCCATCGTGGCGGCGTGGTCTGGAGCGTGGCGCGTTTCCTGGGTCAGGGCGGCAGCAAAGATCCTGGTCCGGTTTCCCGGCAGGGCAAGGCGTGCCGTGCCCTGCCAGGGGAGGAAAAGGCCCTGTCGCCTGCGGCCGCCGGGCGCATTGACCGCGAACTTTCCGGGTTGTGGCTTTACAGGAAGAAAGCGTAAGATGGCCATTGTTATCATGATCAAGAACGGGTTGGCGTCCCTGGGGCGCGGGGCGCTCTTTTTCATGGAAGCAGGCGGCTGCGTCCTTAAGGGAAGGGTTCGCTGGGGGGGCGTTTTTCAGCAGATATTCGACCAGGGGGTGCGATCCCTGGTTATTGTGATGCTGGTGTCTTTTGCGTCCGGTGCGGTCCTGGCCCTGCAGGGTCAGGTTATGATGGCGCGTTTTGGCGCCAAGGAATTCATCGCTCAGCTCGTCGCGCTTTCGCTGGTCAGGGAGTTAAGCCCGGTCTTTACCGCGCTGGTGTTTTCGGGAAAGTCCGGGGCCGGGATAGCGGCGGAACTGGGAACCATGAGCGTTAACAGCCAGATCCAGGCAACGCGTACACTGGGGGTCGACCCGGTGGAATTCCTCGTGGTCCCGCGGATGCTGGCATGCCTTGTGGTGCTGCCGATCCTGGTCGTTGTTTCCGAGCTGGTGGGGATCATGGGCGGATATATCGTGGCGGTGCACGAGGCGAATATCCCCCCTGTTTATTATGTGAACCAGACCATCCAGTGCATCGGGTTCGTCGATTTTTTCTGCGGGTTCGTCAAGGTTTTCTTCTTTGCCGTCCTGATCGGATGGATATGCTGTTATAAGGGGTTTTTTACATCGGGCGGATCCATGGGCGTGGGCCGTTACACGACCGCAGCGGTGGCGATGTGTTATGTCGGGATCATTGTTTCCAATACGCTCTTGACCAAGATCATCCTGACCTTCTGGGGGAACTGATGAAGATGATGCCTGTATTATTGGTGGTGTGTGCCGTGGCGGTGGCCGGTTGTTCCCTGCCCAAGCGGGGGGACGAGATTCCTGTCATGATCGCCGCCCAGTTGACCGAGCCGGAGTGGATCCGTAACGGAGAGCCGGTTGTGGTTGAGGCCGAGGAATGGTACCCGACAGACGAGGTGGAGAATTTTCTGCCTGCCGAGGTTTACGAAGCCGGGGTTTTCCGGGATGTGCCCTTTTATGTTGAAAAGACAGATATCCGTCCTTTCGAGCGGCTGTATACGCGGTTTGCCCCCAACCGTTACCGTGCGTTTGAACAATGATCCGGGTGCGCGGGCTTTCCAAGGCGTTCAACGGCCAGAAGGTTCTTGACGGCCTGGACCTGGATGTGGCGGCGGGCGAGATCCTGGCCGTCATGGGGCCCAGCGGGACGGGAAAAAGCGTTCTACTGCTCCAGCTGATCGGGCTGATGCCGCCCGACGAGGGCGATATCGAGATCGCCGGCGTTGTCGTCACGGATCTGGCGGAACGGGAGCTTTTGAAATTCCGCCGCCAGGTGGGGTATCTTTTTCAGGACAGCGCTTTGTATGATTTCATGACCGTGGAAGAGAATGTCGGATTTCCGCTCAGGGAGCACACGCCGGCCCGGCCTGTTGAGATCAAAGAGAGGGTCAATGAACTGCTCAAGATGGTCGATATGGCGGGGGCGGGCGGGAAATACCCTTCGGAGCTCTCCGGCGGGATGAGAAAACGCGCCGCGCTGGCACGGGCGCTGGCGTTAGGGTCAAAGGTTCTTTTGTGCGATGAGCCGACATCGGGGCTTGATCCCATCCGCAGCCGGGATATTTCTTTGCTGATCCGGGAGTTGTCGCGCAAGCTGGGCTGCACGACGCTCATTACAACACATGATGTGCGCAATGCCTTCCGTACGGCGGACCGGGCCCTTGTCCTCAACCAGGGCCGTGCGGCCGCCTGCGGGCCGGAAAACGTGTTAAGGGCGTCGACAGATCCGTTTGTCATGGAATTTCTGGAGTGAATCATGCTGAAAGATGATGCGATGAAACAGTTTTGGGCCGGGATGTTTTTTTTCCTGGGGATGGGGCTGGTGGCCGGTGTTATTGTCTTTATTGGCATCAATAAAGGGATGGCAGAGCCGAAGTTCACCTTGCAGGTCCTGTTTGACAAAGTGGGGGGGCTCACGGAGGGCGCGCCGGTCAGGCTTTCGGGGGTGACGGTGGGCCGGGTTGACCGGATCGCGTTCATCAGCGACGATCTTGACGGGCGCGGTATAGATGTGGCGCTGGATATTTACAGGAAGTTTGAGCCGCAGGTCCGCCGTTCGACGCGGGTCTCGGTGCAGACCGAGGGTGTCCTGGGCGCCAAATATGTCGAGATCAGCCGGCGGGTGAACGAGACGGTCCTGGATGTGGCCAAGCCTGTGCCGGGTGAAGCGATGCTGGATGTCTATGATATCGCGGAAGTCCTGCGCGATACGGCCCAGGGGTTCAACCGGACCACCCGGGATATCAGCGCGATCATGGCCGAATTGAAATATATGTCGCGCAAGACCAAGCGTATCCTGGACCGCGTCGAACGGCGCGTGATCGACGGAACGCTGATCAAGGTGTTTTAAACGTTCATCCAAGGAGTGTGTGGTATGGGGATTGATCTTGCCCATGTGTCGCCCTGGGTTGCGGCGCCGGCTGTGTTTTTGGTCTGGGTGCTTGTTTTCTTTACGGTCAAGAAGGCAACGTTTGCCATCGCCAGGAAATTTGCGTCGAGCACGCAGACAAAGATCGACGATATCCTTTTTGCTGCCCTGGATATCCCCTTGCAGCTGATGATCTGCGCGACCGGCGTTTTGGTGGTCCAGAATTTCATCCCCAGGGGGGATGTGGATATCAGCCGGTATCTGCTGGGAGGGTTTAAAGCTGTTTCCATTGTGGCGGCGGCACTCTTTTTTGACAGGTTTATGCGCGGGCTTGTGATGCTCTACGCCGGACGGATCGATATCCTGCGCACGTCCAGCGGCGTGGTCCAGGGGTTTGTCCGTGTTGTGATCATGGGGCTGGGCCTGTTGATCCTGCTCGACAGCCTGGGCGTTTCCATCACGCCGATCATCGCCTCGCTGGGGATCGGGTCGTTGGCGGTGGCCCTGGCCCTTCAGCCGACGCTGGAGAATTTCTTTTCAGGCATCCAGCTTGTCGCCGACAAGCCCATCCAGGTTGGCCAGTTCATCCGCCTGGAGTCCGGTGAGGAAGGGACGGTGACCCGGATCGGCTGGCGCTCCACGTGGATCTGCCAGCCCAACAACAATACTGTGGTCATGCCCAACAAGCTGTTGGTCAATACGCGGGTGCTGAATTATTTCTATCCGGATCTGGAGACCGGGGTGGCGGTCCCGGTGGGGGTGCATTACGGGGCCGACCTCGACAAGGTGGAGCGGGTCACCCTGGAGGTGGCGCGTCAGGCCCAGAAAGAAAGTGCCGGAGGGGTGCCGCTCTTTGAGCCGTCCATGCGGTATAACGCGCTGGGTGATTCCAGCATCAATTTCAATGTGAGCCTCCGGGCCAGGGACTGGGCCGCGGTTCATGAGCTTCGCCATGATTTTATCAAGGCACTGGTGAAGCGTTATGCCGCGGAAGGGATCGTCATCCCTTATCCGACGCGGACCTTTATCCAGGAAAAATAAGTTCTCACCGAAAGGATGCCGTGATGTTTGTTCTGTCGAATTTCTTTGCTGCACTGGCCAAGGTCGTGGATATCGTGCTGAATGTTTTTTACTGGCTGATCCTGGTCCGTGCGCTCTTAAGCTGGGTCAATCCGGACCCTTTTAATCCCATTGTGCAGTTTTTGGGGCGCGTGACGGAGCCGGTGCTGGCGCCTGTCCGCCGCCTTTTGCCGGCCATGCCCATCGACCTCTCACCGCTGGTCGTGTTCCTGGTTATCCTGTTTCTCCAGAAATTCCTGGTTCAGACGTTGTTTGACATCGGTTTTTCATTCCGTTGAGGCATATTAAAGAAAAGTTCTCTTGCCAAAGATTATTATTTAGAGTATAAGATGAAAACGTTTAAAGGAGTGGCCCATGTTTGATCAGATGAAGAAATTGATGGAATTGAAGAAACAGGCGGACATGCTCAAGAAAGAGCTTGAAAAGCTTGTGATCGATTACAATGAAGTACGCGGGATCAAGATCAAGTTGAACGGCGCCCAGATCTTTCAGACCATCGAGCTTGAGGACAGCTGGCTTGATCCGGCCCAGAAGGCCCGTTTTCAGACAGAGCTGATCAAGGCGGTCAATATGGCTATCCGCAAGTCCCAAAAGGAAGCGGCGGCCCAGATGCAGAAAATGCCCGGACTTAATATCCCGGGCTTGTCTTAACACAGGAGGGGTTTCATGCCTTACGACAAGTCGCTCGATGTTGAAGTGTTCAAAGAGGTCAAGGAGTTTGACGGGTCACGCATCAGTGTCGGCGTGTTCTCGTATAATGGCGGGGAGAAGAAACTCCAGCTCGGCCGTGAGAATCAGGATGCGTCAGGTGAATGGCGTTTCAGCAAGCTCGGGCGCATGACCAAGGATGAAGTTCAGGCCGTTGTCCCTGTCATGATGAAGGCCGTTGAGAGTATGTGATCTGATGAAAGGAGCAGGGTTCCGTCGGGTTGATACCTAAGGACGGAGCTGGTGTGTTATGGCCGGACAAGTATATTTGACCAGAGAAGGTTATCAGAAACTCCTGGAACAGCTCGAGTTCCTGAAGACCACGGAACGCCAGCGTATCGCCAAAGCCATTGGTGAGGCGCGGGCGCAGGGTGATATTTCCGAGAACGCGGAATATGATGCGGCCAAGGACGCGCAGGCGCATAACGAGGCGCGTATCGCCCAGCTCGAGGGGACGCTGACCAACGTCGCTTTCATTGAAGACATGAACATCCCTTCCGACAAGATCTTTATTGGCGCGACAGCCGTACTGAGAGATCTTGATCTGAAGAAAGAAATAACCTATACGCTTGTTTCTCCCGAGGAAGCGGAGTTCGGGGCTAATCGCATCTCCGTGTTTTCTCCCATCGGCAAAGGGCTTTTGACCCATCAGTCCGGGGATGAGGTTTCTATCACAGTCCCGGCGGGGATCAAGCGTTTCAAGGTCTTGAGTATCACGCGGTAGGGCAGGGATATTTTGATGGGGCGCAACCCCCGTTCCTCAACAAGGAGCGGGGGTTTTATTTTTCGTGCGCCAGGAAAGCCCAGAGCATGGCCGCGGGGATGAGCGCAAAGACGATACGGTTGAGGCTCGAATCAAGCCACCAGGTGATGTCGTAAGCCGTATTGATGGCATACGTGGCGGTGCACAGGATCAGGTAAAGACTCAGCACCGCAGGGATGAGGCGCAGGCCGGGGCGCAGGCATGGCCTGATTCCGGCACAGGCAAGGATGGCGCCGATGCCTATCCATAAACCATTCCATTTGAAGCTGACGATTTCGCGCAGCAGCATGACCAGGACCGTGGCCAGACGCGCGCATGTCGCGGGGTGTTCCTGGGACGTGAGCCCGTTGATGAAAATATGGTTGTTGGCGGGTGCGTAACGCGTTATAAAAATGACCAGCGGCAGAGCCCCCAGCGCGGTTGAGGCCGTGAGGACCGCGATCGCCCGGCGTCTGGAGACGTGTGTGTCTTTGGGGCTGATGATCAGCCCGCAGGCGCAGGCCAGCGTGAGTCCTCCCAGCGCGGTCCCGTCAACTTTGGTAAAAGCCATCAAGCCCAGGAAAAACCCCATCGGCAGGAGAAAGCGGCTTGCCTTTCTTGTTTGGAAGAGGATGAACATGATCATGGCGGCGAGGAGGAAAAGGCCGACGAGCAGGTCACTGTATTGGCTGGCTGAAAGCTGGACGATGAACATGTTGGTGAAGATCCACAGCGGGGCCAGGATCATCCATGGGTTTTGTGTGAGTTCCCTGAGGCCGCTGTAGAGCAGGCCGGCGGTCAGCCATGGAATGATGCAGGTCATGGCCGCGGGGACCGCGTACGTTGCGGTGCTGCTAAAACACCAGAACCAGACGTTGATGAGCGGCAGTAAAAAAGGATAGGATGTCTGGACGCGCCATAAGGCGGGGTCAAACATATGGCTCCAGGCGCTTCCGCCCAGGAACAGGAACCTGGCCTTGGTATTCCAGAAGCCCCAGGCATCCCAGCCGCCGTTGGGGTAGAGCCGGCTGAAGATCAGCATCGGAATGATCAGGGCGGTGATGGCCCCCAGGGCCAGGATGTCTTTCAGGCGTATGGCTCGTACCAGCGACAGGATGTCCTGAAGCCCCGATTTGCCCAGCACGACGCCAAGCCCTGTCAGCACCGCCAGGTGAAGCAGGATGACAAAGGCGGGGTTGAGCCGGTTTAACAGGAAGAAGCTCGTCAGGGTGAAGAACCCGCTCAGGCCCAGGCCCAGGGTGGCGCTGAGAAAGAAGACCAGCAGAGGCCCTGGAACTTTGTCCTTCAGCACGGCCTTGAGGGTCAGCAGGCCCAGGGTGAAGGAAATAAGCCCGGGGATGATGTAGATCATGGCGTGAACTCCGGGCGTTCGATGAGGAAGATGCCGTAGGGTGTTGCGGCGACGGGCCTGGCTCCCATGGCCTTGAATTTGGCGATAGCGCGGGGGATATCCGCACAGTTGACGATGACAAAGCGGCGGTTGATATTTTCCGGATCGAGGATCAGGGGCGCGAGGGTGTTCTGGGCCTGCAGGAGTTCCAGGAGCGGCCGGGTGTCGTCAATATTGCGGTCAGTGTAATAGCCGGCATAGGCCTGGCCCTTGAGCCACGGGGCCAGGCTTTCAAATTTTTGTCCGGCGAAAGCAAAGGCAGCGGGGTGTTTGAGGGGCCAGATCCTGGCGAGGGTCATGGTCGTTTGCACGGTCTGGCCTGCGATCATCAGCGCGATGAGGGCGCCGAGGATCTTGTGGCGCCAGGGCAGGTTGATGGGGTTGGTAATAGTATGGGTCATATTGTCCAGATGGCAACATTGTAGGAATCCGGCGGGCGGATTGCAAATGAAATTCTTGCTGAAAATGCGCGCGCCGATGGGCCGTTGGGAATTAATCTGAAATAAAATGTTTGTGAGCGGTGCATTACCTTATATAATAAGTAATTATTTTTTATGCGAACGCCCCTGGAGGGGCGCTTGGGCGTTATCAGGGAGGGTTGCGTGATATCAGTCGGTGTCATTGGGTGCGGCCACTGGGGCCCCAACCATGTCCGTGTTTTTTCCCAGCTGGCAGATTCATGTTGCCTCATGTGCGCGGATGTCGACGAAGGCCGTCTGAAGGCCGTGGCGGCCATGTTCCCCTCGATCAAGGCGGTGAAGGATTACCGCGCTATCCTGCAAGACCCGGCTGTGGACGCGGTCTGTATCGCGGTTCCCACGCGAGCGCACTACGCTGTGGCCAGGGAAGCGCTCGCCGCCGGGAAACATGTGCTGTGTGAAAAACCGCTGGCCATGACCCCTGAGGAGTGCGCGGCACTTGAGGCCCTGGCGCTCAAGGCGGGACGTATCCTCATGGTCGGGCATGTCTTTGTTTTCAATGCCGGCATCCGCTGGATGAAGGCCTGCATCGATTCCGGCGAGATCGGGCGCATTTATTACGCGCATTCCGAACGCACGAACCTGGGGCCTTTCCGTTATGATGTCAATGCGCTCTGGGACCTGGCGCCGCACGATATTGCTATTTTCGATTTCCTGTTCTCGGGAGCGGCCCTCAGCACGTCGGCGCGGGGCCTGAAATGTTTGGGTAACTCCCTGGAGGACCTGGCCTTTGCCACGCTCGATTATCCGGAGGGGAAACTGGCGAATTTGCATGTCAGCTGGGCCGATCCGCGCAAGGTCCGCCAGATCACCATTGTGGGTGAAAAGAAAATGCTGGTATGGGATGACCTGGACCCCATGGGAGCGGTGAAGGTCTATGACAAGTCGGTTGAGCGCACATCGAAGTATTATGAATCCTACGGCGAGTTTCAGCTGTTGTCGCGGGAGGGCAGTATCATTATCCCCAAGATCAGCCTGGCCGAGCCGTTGAAGGCGCAGGGGCAGTATTTCATTGAATGCATCCAGAGCGGCCGTCCGCCCGTACTGGCGGATGCCCGGCGGGGTGCCCAGGTGGTGCGCACGCTGGCGGCGATCCAGCGCTCGATGGACCAGAACGGAAGCCTCGTCGGGGTCTAGCATGAATTATTTCAGGCATGAAACAGCGTTGGTGAGCCCGCAGGCGCGTATCGGCGATGCTACAAAGGTCTGGGCGTATTGCAATATTCAGTCCGGGGCGGTGATCGGGCGCAACTGCAATATCGGGGACCGGTGTTTTATTGAGGGCGGCGTTGTCGTTGGCGATAATGTGACCATCAAGAACGGTGTTTCTATTTTCCAGGGTGTTGTCCTGGAAGACGATGTTTTTGTCGGCCCCGGCGTTGTTTTTACCAATGACCGGTACCCGCGCAGCCATTCCACGGACTGGCAGATGGAGACGACGCTTGTAAAAAGGGGCGCGTCCCTGGGCGGGAATGCAACGTTGCTGTGCGGCCTGACGATCGGTGAACACGCCGTGGTGGGCGCAGGCGCTGTCATTGCCAGGGATGTTCCGGCACACGCGATCATGGTCGGCAATCCCGCGCGGCAGGTCGGTACGGCCGCAGACGACGGGCGGCCCTGCCGGAAAGAGGGCGGGGATCATGCCTAGGATTTTGGTGGTGCCGGTGGCGTTCAACGAGTGCGCCAAGATCAGGAATGTCATGGGACGGTTCCTCAAGAGCCCTGCGCGTGCCATGGCCGATTATCTTGTGGTGGACGATTGTTCCACCGACGGGACAACCGAGGCGGTTGCGGCGTTTGCTTCCTGCGGTGTGGCCACGATCCGGCATGGGCGCCGGCGCGGCGTGGGGGCGGCCATCCGCACGGCGGTCCATTATGCCCGGGACAATGGGTATGATGTGATCGTCATCATGGCGGGCAACGACAAGGATGACCCCGGCGATATCCCGGCGGTGCTGCGCCCGGTCCTTGAAGGCGGTTTTGATTTTGTGCAGGGGTCGCGTTATCTGGGCCGTTGCGGCGCCGGCGGGGATATGCCCTTTTACCGCAAGGTTGCCACACGCCTGCATCCCTGGCTGATGTCGCTGTTCACCGGGCGGCGCGTGACCGACAGCACTAACGGTTTTCGCGCGTTCCGCCTGAGCCTGGCGCGCGATCCGCGGATCAACCTTGACCAGGACTGGCTGGATGCCTACGAGCTGGAGCCGTATCTGATGTTCAAGGCGATCCGCCTGGGGTACAGGTTCACGGAAGTTTTTGTCACCAAGATTTATCCGCCCAGGAAGATGGGATATACCAAGATGACCCCGTTTGTGGGGTGGTGGAGTATTTTAAAACCTTTATTTTATCTAGGACTGGGGATCAGAAAATGAAGATCTACGGGAAAAATCCGGTGCTGGAACGCATCAAGGCGGATCCCCGGAGCATCCGGCATATTTTTGTCGAGACCGGGCACGCCGAACTCAAGTATATTTCGCTGAAAGCCAAGAAGTACGGCATTCCGGTGAGTGTTGTTCCGGCCACCAAGATGCTCAAACTGGGGCGCAGTTTCAACACGCAGGGGCTTCTCATTGATGTCGCGGACTTTGCGTATGCCGATTACGACGATCTTCTGGAAGAGGCTTCTGCCGCCGGAACGACCCTTATTTTCCTGGACGGCATCACCGATCCGCAGAATTTCGGGGCGATCCTGCGCACGGTGGCCTGCCTGGGCGGGTTTTCCGTTGTCATCCCCGTGCACGGTGCGGTCGAGGTGACCGATACGGTGACCCGTGTGGCCTGCGGCGGCGAGAACTATGTGAAGATATCCAAGGTCAATAACCTTAATAACGCCATTGAAAAGGCCAGGGCCAAGGGGTACTGGATCGCGGGCAGTGTGGTCAAGGATGGGGAGGATATCGCCCAGGTCAAGTTTCCTTTTCCGCTGGGGCTTGTCATAGGGTCCGAGGGCAAGGGGATCCGCGATATCACCCTGGGACGCATCGATATGCAATTGACGGTGCCTATGGCGCATCCGCGCCTTTCACTCAACGCATCACATGCAACCACTTTGTTTTGCTATGAAATCAAAAAACAAAAAGACCAGCAGCCCAAAAAACGTCCGGCGTGACAACGCCCTCGATTTTTTCGCCGAAGCCGGGCTGCTCAAGCGCGTGAAGCGCAGCGGCTGGTGGGTGGCGGGGATCAAGGACCCGGAAAGCGTGGCGGATCACTGTTTCCGCTGTGCGGTCATCGGATTTTATATCGCCCATGAAGAGGGGGCCGACCCGTACCGTGTACTGGCCATGACCCTTTTTAACGATATCCATGAGGCGCGCATCAATGACCTGCACAAGATGGGCCATTATTACATCGATTTCAAGGATGCTGAAAAACGCGTTTTCAAGGACCAGGTTGCCACACTGCCGCCTAAAGTCCGCGATGCTTTGACGGATATCCGCGGTGATTACGACACCCAGCTCACGCATGAAGCCCTGATCGCGCGCGATGCGGACATCCTCGAGTGCCTGGTGCAGGCGAGGGAATACGAGGACAGCGGCCATCCTGTGGCGGAAAAGTTCCTCCAGCGTGCGCCGGGATTTCTCAAGACCCGTACCGCCAAACAGCTCTGGAAGGGCTTAAGGCGCTGGGATCCCGCCGCCTGGTGGCAGAATGTGGTCAAATTTGAACGCTGAACCCGTGCCGGCGCAGGTCGGCCTCACGCACAAGGACAGGCAGGGACAATGAAAAGAATAGGGATAGCCGCCAGTCATATCGCCAAGGATGACCTTGTTCTTTACAATGTGTTTGTCATCCTTTTGTCATGCCTTTTGTCATTATTTATTTTTCTTGTTTCGGCGTTCACTGTCGCCGCAGGCATGGCGCTGACATCCTGGGCCACACGCGGGTTTATGGCCATTGATCCGGGTGCCATGCTGGTCAAGGTGTCGCTTGCGGGACTGGCCGCGGCAACGGGCCTGATCAATCTGACGGCAATCATGGTTAACATCAAATTCAAACGTTGACGTATGGCGCTCAATCACACCCAGCTGCGTGACTTCATCAACGCGCTCAAGATCGGCATCTGCCGCACCAGCGTCGGCCCCGGCGCAGAATTTTTGTTCGCGAACACCGCTTTCGCGCACATGCTGGGGTATACGCCGGACGAATTGCTCGGCCGCCGGGCCGCGGATATTTTTGCGGTGTCGAAGCAGTTCCGGGAGATCCTGGCCCGCCTGAAGAAGGGCGACCCCCTGGACAATCATGAGGCCCTGCTGCGGCGCAAGAAGTCGGGGACGGTGTGGACATCCCTGTCGGTGACCGTCGAGTATGATGCGGCAGGGCGCGCGTGTTTCCTGGATTTTGTCGTTGAGGATATTACCCGTCAGAAAGAGATTGAAAAGGATCTCAGCCGTTCCAGGGAGCTTTTCAAGGTGATCTTCGACAACTCCGCCGCAGCGATCACCGTGACGGACAAGGACGAGAAGGTGATCGCATGGAATCCTTTTGCCGAACAGATGTTTGAAATGACGCGGGAGGATTTTTTCAACAAGCCGGTCAAGGCCCTTTACCCGGACCGTGAATGGCGCAAGATGCGCAAGCTCAATATCCGCCGCAAAGGCGTTGTGTCAGGCATCATGACCAAGGTCATCAAGAAGGACGGGACGACCCTTGATGTGGACGCATCCATTTCGATCATCCGGGACGCGCAGGGGAACATGGCCGGTTGTATCGGGATCCTGCGGGATATTTCCAAGCAGCGGCGTATTCAGGAAATGCTGGTCAAGGCCAGGCTGGAGGCGGAAGAGGCCAACAGTTCCAAAAGCCTTTTTCTTGCCAAGATGTCGCATGAGCTGCGTACACCGATGAACGCCATCATGGGGATGCTCGACCTGACGCTGGATACGGGCCTTACCGCCGAACAGCATGAGAATCTGAAGGTGGCCAAGGATGCCGCCGGGAATCTGTTGCGGCTCATCAATGACATTCTGGATATTTCGCGCGCCGAGGCGGGCAAGATATCCGTCGACGCGATCGAGATCTCGCTGGCGGAGATCATCCGCAGTGTCTGCCGGGGCCTGCAGATCCTGGCACAGAACAAGAGCCTTTATTTGAACTGGGATGTAGCGCCGGACGTGCCGCCGCTGGTGATGGGCGACCCCGTGCGTATCCGGCAGATCATCATCAATCTCGTCAACAATGCTATCAAGTTCACGCACAAGGGCGGCGTGACCGTCAGTGTCAGCCTGCAGGCGGCCCGCACGCAGGATTGCGATGTTCTTTTTGCGGTCCGGGATACGGGCATCGGCATTCCTCCGGAAAAGCAGTCCCGTATTTTTGAGATGTTCAGCCAGGCCGATGAGCAGACAGCGCGCCGTTACGGCGGGACAGGGCTGGGGCTGGTTATTTCCCGGAAGCTGGCCGAGCTGATGGGGGGCCGTTTGTGGGTGGAGAGCCCCGAGGGCGGCGGGAGCGCTTTTAATTTTATTTTAAGACTGCCTGTCAGTACCAGGCCCGCGGAAACAGCGCGGGTGGACGCCGGGCATGCGGTGTCGCCCCAGGATGATGTGGGGCGGCTGAAGATCCTTCTGGCCGAGGACAACCTTGTGAACCAGAAGATCGCGGTGCGCATCCTGGAAAAACGCGGCTGGGATGTTGTGGCTGTCAATAATGGCAAGGAAGCCGTTGAGGCGCTGGGCAAATCCCGTTTTGACATGGTCTTGATGGATGATCACATGCCCGAGATGAGCGGGGTCGAGGCGGTGGCTGTCATACGGACCGAGGAGCGACAGACAGGGCTTCATGTCCCCATCATTGCCATGACGGCTAACGCCATGGCCGGCGACCGTGAGAAATATTTTGCGGCGGGGATGGATGGTTATGTTTCCAAGCCCGTGGACCGGGCACAGCTTTTTCAGGAAATCATTAATCTTGTCAAACAAAGGAAAGAGGATTAAGTGATGGATATCATTGATCTGAAGGATGCCATGGAGCGTGTCCAGGATGACAAGGAGCTTTTACTGGAACTTTTTGATATTTTTACAGAAGATTTTACGGGAAAGTACGCGGCGCTTCAGGAGGCGTACCGCAAGGGGGATTGCGCGGCTTTTCAGATGATTTCCCACGGGCTCAAAGGGGCGACGGGGAATATTTCCGCCAGCCGGATGCACGCCAACTGCATCGCCCTTGACCTTATGGGCAAGAACTGTGATGTTTCCGGCGCCGGGCCGGCGGTTAATGCCCTTGGCCGCCAGTTTGATGAATTTGTTGCCGAAGCCGCACGGATCAGGAAGGAATTCGGCCAGGGCGGCCAGTGATGGCGCCGGTGCCGGCGCTTATCGGCGGGGCGTTACTGGTTTTTGGGGGGGTGGCGTATGGAGCTGCCCGCTGGGGGCGTCGGGACGTCTCCCGGAAGAAAAAGAGCCGGAAAGAAACGCCGGCTGCCGTTACTCCGTCCCGTGATGCGGCCCAGGATGCGCTGCGTTTCGAGCGCCGTATTCAAATGCTTGAGAACGCCCTGCAGGTTGCCCAGGATGCCCAGAAAGAGAAGGACGGGGAAGTCCAGCGGCTGGGCACGGCCATCGGCAGCCTTGAGCGGGAACTGGCGCAGGAGACGTTGTGGCGGCAGAAGGAAGAATTGTCGGCGTTGAAGGAGAAAAAGCAGGAGGATGCCCTGCGGGCTGAATTGGACAGGTTGAACGCGGCCCTCCACACAGAAGCGGCCCAGCGCATCCGTTACGACCATGAACGCCAGGATCTTCGTCGTGAAAGGGATGTTTTTTTGTCCGATGTGAGAAAGTTGACAGGACAGAACAATGATCTTGAACGCCGCCTGAGAGAGCTTGCGGAAGAAACCGGGGCGCTGCGGGCCGAGAACCTCAGGCTGAAGGTCAAGAAAGAATCCGACCGGTGGGTGGCCAAGGACGATTTTGACAAGGCCCGGACAATGCTGGAGAACGCCCGGCAGGAAATAGATAGGTTGAAGGCCCTTTTGCCCGCTTAATATCGCCGCGCCCAAGATGCGCGGTGGACAAAAATCCCTGAGAGACAAGGAGCTTCGTATGTCTTTTGAATACCGTAAACGCCTCCCTGTGGTGGAGGCGATCCTGGAGCAGCTGCCTGTGAGCCCTGAGCTCGCGGCCGTCAAGCGCTCGCGTGACCGTGAGGTCGCTGACATCATCACGGGTAAAAGTCCGAAGTTCCTGGTGATCATCGGGCCCTGCTCGGCGGATAATGAAGACGCGGTGTGCGCGTATGTTGCCCGGCTCGCCACCCTCCAGGCCCGTGTGCAGGACCGGCTGGTCCTTTTACCGCGTATTTATACCAACAAGCCGCGCACCACCGGTATTGGCTACAAGGGTATGGCGCATCAGCCGGATCCTAACGAAGACCCCAACATTGTCGAGGGGCTCATCGCCATCCGCCGGATGCATATCCGCGCGCTGCGCGAATCGGGCTTGAGCGCGGCCGACGAGATGCTGTATCCGGAGAATTATCCTTATCTGAAAGATTTGCTCAGTTATGTGGCCATCGGAGCGCGATCCGTCGAGAACCAGGCGCACCGCCTGACGGCCAGCGGGCTTGACGTGCCGGCGGGGATGAAGAATCCGACGAGCGGTGATGTGAGCGTGATGCTCAATTCGGTCAGGGCGGCCCAGTCGCCGCATATTTTTTCCTACAACGGGTGGGAAGTCGCCACGACAGGAAATCCCCTCACGCATGCCATTTTGCGCGGTGCCATGAGCCCGTTCGGCCGGCCTTTGCCCAATCATCATTACGAGGATATTATTCATCTGCGCAAGCTTTATGCGGAATCGGGCCTGGAGCATCCTGCGGTGGTGATCGATGTCAGCCATGCCAATTCCAGCCGCCAGTTCCGGGAACAGCCGCGTGTGGCGCAGGAAGTGGTCAACAGCCTGAAATTCGAGCCGCAGCTGAGGCCGTTTGTCCGTGGGATCATGGTCGAAAGTTATCTTGTGGAAGGATCGCAGGATGTCGGCGGCGGGGTTTACGGCAAGTCGATCACCGATGCCTGCCTGGGCTGGGAAGATTCGCAGGCACTTGTCCTGCGCCTCGCGGAACAGGTTTAGTACGGCCGGTCGGGAAATGGGCGCCATGGGCGCGTAAGGCGGTAGAACGTGCGTTTGTTTTCACGGCGAACACAATGGGATCTGTGCGAGAATCCCCTGTCTCTCGAGCTTGACCGGATGCGGGCCGCTGGGGTGCCTTTTTTTGACCTTACGGAATCGAATCCGACGCGCGCCGGCCTTCTTGCCCCGCAGGATACGCTGCTGGCCCCTTTGCTGGACCCCGTCAATTTGCGTTACGATCCGCATCCCAAGGGGATGCTCTCGGCCCGTTTGGCCGTGGCACGTTATTACGCCGCCAAGGGCATCCAGGTCCCTGTGGAACATATCATCCTGACGTCAGGATCTTCCGAGGCGTATACATTTCTCTTCCGCCTGCTTATGGATCCTCATGACCGCATCCTGCTGCCGGTGCCCGGGTATCCCTTGTTTTCCTACCTGGCGGGGCTTAATGATGTGGAGACGGTTTTTTACCGCCTGTGTTTTGACGGAGAATCCTGGCGGATCGATTTCGACTTCCTCCGGCAGGCAGCCCGGCGGGGTGCCAAGGCGGTGGTGCTTGTCAGCCCCAACAATCCGACAGGATCGTGTGTGCGGCCCGGGGAGATTGCGTTGTTGAACACCTTATGCACGGATATGGGCATGGCCATCATCAGCGATGAGGTGTTTGCGGATTATGTTTTTGACAGGGTGAGGACGCCCTGCCCGAGCCTTGCGGCCAATACCGGCGCACTCAGTTTTGCGCTGGGCGGATTGTCCAAAGCGCTGGCCCTGCCCCAGATGAAAATGGGCTGGATCGCCGTCAACGGCCCCGCGGACGAGGTGGCCGAGGCGCTCAGCCGCCTCGAGGTGATCGCCGACACGTATTTGTCTGTTAATACGCCTGTCCAGCATGCTTCAGCGGTATGGCTGCAAGCGCGCGAGGCCATCAGCGCACCGGTCATGGCGCGGGTCCGTTCCAATTACGGGCACCTTCTTGCCGCGGCGGCGGTAGCAGGGGTGCAGGTTCTGCCCGTGGAAGGCGGGTGGTATGCGGTCCTGCGTACGGAGATGGGGATGCCCGGCGATGTCTGGGCCCTGAAGCTTTTAGAACAGCGGCATGTTTTTGTACATCCCGGGTTTTTCTTCGATTTTGAAGAGGAAGATTTCTTTGTGCTCAGCCTTTTGCCGCAGGAGGATGTTTTCCGGGAAGGCGTGGCGGCGCTTTTCAGCTTTACGGGGGCGCAGGCCGCCGGGCGGTAAGGCGTTATTTTTTAGAGGACGTGCCCCGTCGTATCTGTTAATATATACATTTAACCTGAACCTGAGGTGACCTGCCATGGCCAGACCCGACTGGGATGAGTATTTCATGAAGCTTGCGATGATCGCTTCCGAGCGTGCAACCTGCCCGCGGATGCATTGCGGCTGTGTCCTGGTCAAGGACCGCGAGGTCATTGCCACGGGGTATAACGGGTCCATCCCCGGGGATGTCCATTGCGAGGATGCCGGATGCCTGATTGTGGACAATCATTGTGTGCGCACCAATCATGCGGAGATGAACGCGATCACCCAGGCCGCGCGCAAGGGGCATGTTATCGACGGTGCGATGGCGTATGTCACGAATATGCCCTGCACGACCTGCGCCAAGGCGCTGATCGCCGCGGGGATCAAGCGGGTGGTGGTTTTTTCCGATTACCACAGCACGCTGGCCACGGATTTCTTTGCCCGGGCCAAGGTTGTCATCGACAAGGTTGCCATGCCCTCCAAGCAGATCGTGTATGATCTTGAAAAATACACGTCGGCCAGGAAATAGTGAACATGCTGCGCATCCATAACGGGCGGATCACCGACGGTGCCGGTCCCGTTGTTTTAAAAGGGGTTAACCTCGGCGGATGGCTTATGCCCGAGGGGTATATCATGCATGCGCCCAACCGGGGGTATCATCTGTTCCGCCGGGATTTTGTCCGCAAACTCGGGGAGGATGCCTGCCGCAGCATGGAGCGGTCTTTCCGGGATGCCTTCATCGTTGAAAATGATGTGGCGCGCATCGCCGGGTGCGGCTTTAACTGTATCCGGCTGCCGTTTCATTACGGCCTGATCGAAGAAAGCCCTTACGTGTATTCCCATGACGGCGTGGGCTATCTGGACAGGGCCGTGCGCTGGGCCCGGCAGCATGATGTGCGCGTGATCCTGGATATGCATGCGGTCCCCGGCGCCCAGAATCATGACTGGCATTCCGATTCCGGCGGGAAGGCGGCGTTCTGGGAGAAAAAGACATTCCAGCATCGGGCGCTGGCGCTTTGGGAATTTTTGGCGGACCGCTATAAAGATGAGCCGGCTGTGGCCGGGTATGACCTTTTGAATGAAAGCGTGGCGGCTGATCCCTCGATCCTGAACGCCTATTATCATGCGGCGATCCGCCGTATTCGCGGCATTGACACCGCGCATATTATTTTTATCGAGGGCAACCGCTGGGCGCAGGACCTGGAATGCCTGGATCATTTCGAGGATGCCCAGCTCGCGCTCAGTTTTCATTTTTATGAACCGCTGGAGTTCACGTTCAATTTTGTGCCGGGATTGAGATACCCTTTATCCGGCGGCAAATCGCGCTGGGACAAGGCTTTTATGCGGCAACGTCTCCTGGGAACCGTGAAGCTGGCGCGCAAACAGGGGCGGGCACTATGGTGCGGCGAGTTCGGGGTGCATGCCCGCGATGGCTTCTATGGCGAAGACCGATGGCTAGCGGATATTCTCGGCGCTTTTAAGGCCATGGACATCCATTGGACTTATTGGACATGGAAAGCGGTCAGGCATTTCATGTTCCCGGACGGGGTTTACAGTTACCGGGAGAATCCGCCGTGGGTGAACCGCCCGGGGCCTCTGACCGGATGGGATACCTGGGCTGACTGCTGGCAGGACAGGCAGAAAGATATGGCGGCTTCGTGGAAGACGGAGAATTTTGTCGCCAATACGAAGATTCTGACGGTGTTAAAGAAGGCGGCCGGGAAGTAGGGATATCGGACAAGGACGGGCTATGGTGATCGAGAAAATATCAAGTGTACAGAACGCGGGCATCAAGCGTGTCGTGCGCCTGCGGACCAAAAAAAGCCGCGAGGCCCGGGGGTTGACCATCGTTGAGGGGCATCGCGAGGTTGGCCAGGCGTTGGCGGCAGGGCTGCGTTTCATGTGTGTCTATATCTGCCGGGAGGGCCTTTACCATTGCGATGAGGCATTGGTCGGGCGGCTTGAGGCCAAAGGGGTCAAGATCTTTGACACCGGATGTGCCGTTTTCGGCAAGATGTGTTACGGCGACCGGGCGGAAGGTGTTCTGGGGCTGGTCGAACAGCCGCAGCTGACGCTCGAGGGGGTCAAGCTCGGTCCTGCCCCGCTCGTACTGGTCATGGAGCGCGTGGAAAAGCCCGGCAATCTGGGGGCGGCACTGCGGACCGCGGACGCAGCGGGTGTGGAGGCGCTCTTGGTGTGTGATGAAAAGACGGATATTTACAATCCCAATGTCATCCGCGCCAGCCTGGGGGCCGTATTTGCCGTTCCGACCGTAGCGTGTACCAACAAGGAGGCCCTGGCCTTCCTGCGGGCGCGGGGTATTCGCACGTTCGCGGCGGTGGTGCAGGCCGAAGCGTATTATTTCGACAGGGACATGTCCGGCCCCTGCGCGATCATCATGGGCAGTGAACAGGACGGGTTAAGCGACTTTTGGCGCCGCAATGCGGATGAGCAGGTCCGGATCCCCATGCAGGGGAAGGTGGATTCGCTCAATGTGTCCGTGTCCGCCGCGGTCATGGTCTATGAATCTCTCAGACAAAGAAGGCGGCTATGAAATTACAACTTTTTATTTCTCATAACGGCGGGATTTCCAGGCGCAAGGCATTCGATCATATCCTGGCAGGTGATGTGAAAGTCAATGACCTTGTGGTCAAGGAGCCGTCGCATGTTGTGGACTCCGGCGAAGACAAGGTGTCTTTGCTGGGGCAGGATGTCAAGCTCAAGGATTACGCCTATATCATGCTCAACAAGCCTGCGGGGTATGTGACGACCTGTGCCACGCAGTTTGATCAGTGGGGTGTGCTTGCGCTTTTGCCGCCGAACCTTCGGCACTTGAAGCCGGTCGGACGCCTGGACAAGGAGACCCAGGGGCTTTTGGTCCTCACCAATGACGGCGAGTTGGCCCATCGCCTGGCCCATCCGAGTTTTGATGTGAACAAGACGTATCATGTCCGCGTCGTCCGCCGCATGCAGTTCCGCGAAAAGGACCGCCTGGAAAAGGGGGTCGTGATCGAGGATTTCAAGACCGCGCCCGCCCAGATCGCCAATCTCGTTTTTGACGGGGACTTCACCGAGTTCGACCTGACCATCCACGAAGGGCACAAGCATCAGGTCAGGCTTATGTGCCATGAGGTCGGGCACGAGGTGGTGCGCCTCACGCGCATCGCGCAGGGGCCCTTGAAGCTGGATGTGCTCAAGCCCGGGGCCTGGCGTCCGTTAACCGGGGAAGAACAGGCCCTGCTGCATGCCATCGGCCGAAGCCGCACCCTGCAGCCTGTCTTTTCGTCGCATTCCAGCCAGCGCCGGTATTCCGCCAACCGTGACTGGCGCAGTGGACAGCCTTCATCCGCGCCATCGTCCCGCGGGCGCGATGAGCGGACCGCGTCTTCCCCGTCGAGATCATTCAGGCCGAGGCCGGGCAGCGACAGGCCCGCGGCATCCAGGCCGGACGAGAGAAGGCCGTACAGTCCGCGGAGCGAGGGGAGCAAGCCGTACAGTTCGCGGCCGCAGGGGGAGCGTTCTTTCAGGCCAAGGCCAGATGGGGAGAGGGCTTCTGCTTCCAGGTCGCAAGCGCAGAGATCTTTCGGGTCAAAGCCATTTGTCAAGAAGGCCTACTCCGGTAAGCCGGCAGCAGCCCGGAGACCAGCCAAGCCATGATCACACTGACCGGTGTTTCCAAGAATTTTGATGAGCGCATGCTCATGGATGATGTGTCGCTGAGCATTTTTCGCAATGAGCGCATCGGCCTGACCGGTCCCAACGGGGCGGGGAAAACAACCCTGTTCCATATGATCCTTGGCGACATGGAGCCTTCATCGGGGACCATCACTATCCAGAAAGGCAGCAAGATCGGCTATCTGCCCCAGGAATCTCACTTTGATTCAACCCGCACGGTCATGGAAGAAGTGACTTCCGGCGATGCGGAGATCCGCCGGCTCATGGACGAGAAGCACACGATGGAGAACGAGGAACTTTGTGCGCAGACGCGTTACGGGGATATCCTGGAGCGGCTGGAAGAGCTGGGTATTTACGAGCTTGAACACAGGGCCGAGAAAATACTGACGGGCTTGGGGTTTCGGGAGTTTGAATTCCACAAGCCTGTGGCGCAGTTGTCGGGGGGGTGGCAGATGCGTACCCTGCTGGCCAAACTCCTCACCTACAGTTATGATTTGTTGCTGCTCGACGAGCCGACCAATTACCTGGATCTGGCGGCCACGCTGTGGCTCAAGGATTTTCTGGGGAAATACCCGGGTTCTTTTGTCATGATCTCGCACGACAAGGTGTTCCTGAACGAGGTTACCAATTACACCATTGTCCTTGAGAACGGGAAGATGACCAAGGTGAAGGGGTGCTACGAGGCGTTCATGGCCCAGAAAGAGATCGAGTACCGCACTCTGGAAAAGCGCATGAAAGTTGTGGATAAGAAAAAAGACCAGCTGGAACGGTTCACGTCCCGTTTTCACGCCCAGCCCAACCGCGCCTCTGCCGTGCAGAACAAGATGAAGATGCTCGAGAAGCTTGAGGGGGAGTCCCAGGACCTGCCGCAGGCGCGCCTGAGCATCAGGGATTTCAATTTTCCTAAGACCAATGAGAGCGGTTACACGGTCATCACGCTGGCGGGCATCAAGAAATCCTATCCCGACAAGAAGATCTACGACGGCCTGGATTTCGAGATCACCAAGGGGCAGAAGATGTGCCTGGTCGGGGCTAACGGTGCGGGCAAGTCGACGCTCTTGAAGATCCTGGCGGATGTGATCCCCTATGACGGCGGGACGCGCCGCCTGGGCCATGGCGTCAAGATGGGTTATTTTTCACAGACGCGCCTGGATGTGCTTAATCCTTCGCGTTCGGCGTATGAAGAACTCCTTTCCGCCGTGGGCGGCAGTTTTCCCCAGACGCAGGCCCGCAGCCTGATGGGCATGTTCAATTTTCACGGGGAGGATGTGTTTAAGCCTGTTTCTGTCCTTTCCGGCGGGGAGAAGAGCCGTTTGATCCTGGCGAAACTTTTGATCAATCCCCCCAATTTTATCCTCCTGGATGAGCCCACGACCCATCTTGATGTGGCGGGGGTCGAGGCGTTGACCCGGGCGTTCAAGGAGTACGCAGGGACACTGTGTTTTATCAGCCACGACCTTTACTTCATCCGCGAGATCGCCAATCATATCGTGGAGGTGGATGGCGGTGTCCTGCGTCATTATCCCGGGGGCCTGGATTATTATCTCGACAAGAAGGCGGGACGCCTGGCCGCCGAGAACGCTGCGGCCAAGGGGAATGCTGCCCGTCAACGGGACGGCAAAGACGCGCGCCAGAAACAGGGGGGTGATCCCCATGAACCTGAAAATCTGAGGGCGGCCCGGGAACAGCACGAGCAAGCTCTCCAGCGTCTGCAGCAGATCAAGGATCAGCTGAAAGCTTTTGACCGTGAGGAAAAAGAGCTGGAGACCGAGACGTACATCAAGTCCCGGGTGATGAACGACTCTTTTAACGGACGCGCGCGGGAGGATATTGCCTCCTGCGGCCGGCGCCTGAAAGAGATCCAGACGCGTTTGCGTGCCATCGAGAGCACCCGTAAGGCCTTGATTGACGAGCGTGACAGGGTCCAGCGGGGATAACCGGTGCCGCCGCCATGGCGGGCGAGGTCATATGCGGTTAAAATTGGATTTGCATCATATTTTCTCCGATGGCCGTGCGCTTGACGAGGCCCTGCATGGCATCATGCGTGCCGCCATGGATAAACGCGCGCAGGCGGTCGAGATCATCCCTGGCAAGGGGTCGGGGCAGTTGAAAAAGTCGGTGCTCCGGTTCCTGGAGAAGAATTACAAGGGGCGTTTTCACCGCATTGAAAAGGATGACAAGAATTTTGGCCGTATCTTTGTCCATTTCCGCCGGGAGTGATCATGATGACCAGAGCCCTTCTTTTGTTGATGTTGCTGGCGTGTACCGGGTGTGCGCAGCTGGGGTATGTCGACCAGGCCCTGGCCCTTAAGGAATACGCTGATGAGAAGGATGCGCAGGAGGCGTGGGTGAAGGCGCATGATGCGCGTTTTGAGGCGCTCTGGCGCGAGGCGCAGCAACCCGGAGCACTCGAGCGTTATCGCCGCAAGAAAGATGTTGTCCGGGCGTTCGGGGAGCCGGTTCTCTGTCGCGCCGAGGGTCGTCTTGAAAAATGCCTTTACCGCCGCGTGGCCAGGGCATGGCAGAGTCCGAAAGTTTATTTTTATTTCGATATGGCCGGGACACAGGTCCGCCGGGATGTTAAAGACCAAAACAAGGAGTGAGGATTATGGCAAAAAAGATACTGGTCATTGATGATGATCTTGTCGGTATTGCGCTCATGCAGTCGCGGTTGTCCAAGGCGGGGTATGATGTGGTCGTAGCCCGTAACGGGCAGGTTGGTTTTGAACGGCTCCTCAAGGAAAAGCCTTCGCTGGTTGTTCTGGACATCGAAATGCCTGAGATGAACGGCTACACTTTTATTGTGGAAATGAAGAAAGATGCGGGCGCGAGTGCCACGCCGGTGATTGTCCTGACAGCGCATGAGGAAAACCGGGCCATTTTTGCCCGTCGGGGGATTGTCAACTATTTGGTGAAGCCTGTCAATTTTGACGTGCTGTTTGCCAAGATCACGGACCTGGTCGGTTCTTAAGGGGCGGTCTATGCTGTTGATGGTTGTTTCCATGGCGGTCCTGGCTTTGGCCGCGGTTTTTGCTGTGGTCATTGTGCGTCAAAACGCGCGGATCGAGGAACTTTTGCGTGCTGCCCGCGAACAGTTACAGTTGAGGGGGGTACAGGAGTCGCAGGAAGATGCCCTTCGCCGGCAGTCGCTGGAAGGCGCGGTGGGGTCGTTGGACACGCGCTTGAAAGAGTATGAGCAGATGCTCCGTTCCTGGGAAATGGATCGTGCGGTCAAGTTCGGTGCTATCGAGAAGGAGCTTGGCGCGGCGGCCCAGGCTACGACAAGGCTTCAGGATACCACGGGGAAGCTCACGAATATCCTGGGCAATGTGAAATTGCGCGGCCAGTGGGGTGAACGCATGGCCGAGGATATCATCCGGCATGCCGGACTGATCGAGGGCGTGAATTATCGCAAGCAGGCCCAGATGACGTCTTCCACGGGCAAGCCCGATATCACGTTCCTTTTGCCCGGGGGGCGCTCGGTGAACATGGATGTTAAATTCCCGCTGGATAATTATCTTAAGATGGTCAATGCCGTTTCGGATATGGAGCGCGAAACATTTTCGCGCGATTTTATCAGGAATGCCCGTGCCCGCGTGAAGGAACTGCAGTCGCGGGAATATATCAATCCTGCCGAACATACGCTTGATTTTGTCATGCTTTTTATCCCCAATGAACAGGTATTCGGTTATATCCATGAGGCGGCGCCGGAATTCATGGACGAGGCCTTGAAGCAGAAGGTGGTTTTGTGTTCGCCGTTTACCCTTTATGCGACGCTGGCGGTCATCCGACAGGCGCATGAGAATTTTCGTTTTGAACGCGATATGCGCAAGATCATCCAGGATATCGAGATCTTCATGAAGCACTATGCGACCTTCAAGGAGCGTTTCAAGGACATGGAGCGGCTGATCATGGACCTGGAGGCGAATTTCCGCGATATTTCCGATAAGAGTTTCAAAAACATTGATGTCAAGATCCGGCATATCGAAGAGTTCCGCAAGGGCCAGTTGCCGGCGTCCGATGATGTTACGGAGGTGCCGCATGCCTGAGGTTAATTACACATCATTTCTGGGCGTCCCGTCGTTTACAAGCGAGGCCCCCCTGGATTTCATGAGTGGAGATCCGGCGTTCCCGTCTTATAGCCTGACACCCGCCCAGCGGGAGTACCTGGCGGCGCATGGGATTCCCGCCGTTGGGGGGGTGGTTCTGCCCAAACAGGTTCATGGCGATGCCATCTGGAAAGTGACGGAAAAAGATTTTGCCCGTTCGGGATGTGTCGAGGCCGATGCGGTGGTGACATCCTGCGGCGGGCTGCCCGTGGCGATCCGTACCGCGGATTGCCTGCCGGCCCTGCTCGTTGACCCTGTGCGCCGGGTGGTCGCGGCAGTGCATGCGGGCTGGAAAAGCACGCGGCTCGAAATCGCGGCCAAGACCGTCGCCTTGATGCACCGGGATTATGGGGTGGACCCTGGTGATATCCGCGCGGCCATCGGCCCGTGCATCCGCCGGGACAGTTGCGAGGTCGGGCTTGAGTTCATGGATTATTTTCCGCAGGATACGGTCAAGACCGGCGCCGGCCTGCGGTTTGATATTGTCAGCGCCAACCTGAGGCAGTTGACCGGTGCGGGTGTCAGGCGCGAGAACATTGTTGACAGCGGGCTGTGTTCGTTCAGCGATGCGGTCCGGTTCCATTCATTCCGCCGGGATGCACAGAGGTCGGGCCGGATGATCTCGGTCATCATACTGGCATGAGGCAGGATATGACAGACGCTGTCGTTGTATTGGTCAGTGCCGGGAGTGAAGCCGAGGCGCTGGGTATTGCCCGTGCGCTCATTATGAAGAAGCTCGCGGCCTGCTGCACCCTGGTCAAGGACGTACATGCCGTCTACCGCTGGGAAGGCGCTGTCGAGGAATCCCGTGAAGTCCAGCTGGTCATCAAGTCGCGCCGGGATGCTTTTCCCGCCCTTGAAGCGGAGGTGAGGCGCCTGCACAGTTATACGACCCCCGAGATCATCGCGCTCCCTGTCCTGGCCGGGAGTGACGTTTACCTGAAGTGGATCAACACATCGATGCTGTAAAAAAAGCCCCCGGCGTGAAAATGCCGGGGGCTGCTGGCTGCGCTGGACAGACTGTCTTATTTTCTCAGGCGCATTTTCTCCATGGCTTCTTTTTGCTGGGCGTTGATCTGGTCGATGTAGCTGACCAGCCCGGCTTTTTCACGCAGGGATCGGATGAGCTCGTTCATCACGCGGATACGCTCCTGGGTGTACAGGGAATCCGTGAAGTCCTTTTTGACCTCCAGGAATTTTTTCTCGTCCACAGGTTGTGTGGCCGCCCAGCAAAGAAGGGCCGGCCCGCGCGATGTCAGGATGACGCCGCTTAAAGCATGATCTTTGTTGAGGTTAAAGGCGGCTGTCGTGAAATCGTCGGACATGCCGATCTCCGGGACGTATTCTCCCAATCCGAAGAAAGGGGTCTGTTTGGGCTCCAGGCCAAGGTCGCGGGCAGCGGCCGAGAAATCCATGCCGGTCTTCGTTTTTTCGGCGATGGTCTTCTGGATGGCGGCGGCTTTTTCCGCCGCGAGCTTCGCGGCTTTGTCATTGACCAGCGCGGCGCTGACTTTATCTTTCACCGCCATGAACTCGGGGATGAAGGCAGGTTTCTTCTCTGCGATCCTGATGATCTGGTATCCGCCGGGGCCTTCGACAGGGTCAAGCAGGTCGCCGGTCTTGGCCGTGAAAAGCGTCTGGAGGACTTCCAGGGAAGGGGTGATATCCGGGGAGGGCGCGTCGGTGGTGAAGAAGCCTGTTTCCTTGATAGTTGCGTTGGAGTTTTTCGCGGCCGCTACGGGGTCAGCACCCGAAGCCAGCGCGGTGCGGAGTTCAGCGGCTTTGGCCGCCATCGCGGCTTTATCTGCGGCGGAGGCCTTGGGGGCCAGGGGCAGGGTAATGATGCGCGCGTTGACCGCCTCGGGTTCCAGGAAATCCTCGCGGTGGGCGTCAAAGTAGCCGTGCAGGGCTTCGTCGGTAACAGCGACGTCTTTTTGGAACGATCCCGGAGGAACAAGGATGTAATTGACCTGCACCTTCTGGTTGCGGTGTTCGTACTCTTTACGCACCTGTTCATCTGTAAAGGAGATGGCCTGGAGGGTCGGCGCGAAAAGTTTCATGATCTTGATCTGGTCGCGCAGGCCTTCCTCGAAGTCGCGTGCTTCGCGGCGGAAGACATTCTTGACGATGTTGGCGTAAAGCCTCTTGTCGAATTCTCCGTTGCGCTGGAAAAAGGGGATCCTTTCGACGAACTGGATCACTTCCATATCGCCGGCCTTCAGCCCGCGCTGTTCTGCGGTCTTCAGCATGAGGATCCTTGACCAGGTTTCTGTTTCAAGGTCCATCATGGATAGGGCTTTGTCGACATCCGCGCCGTGCATCATGACCGCCTGGTCATGGACGTTCTGGTAATTTTTCTGGTATTCTTTCAGCGATATGGTCTTGCCGTAGACTTTTCCGGCAGGGCGGGTGATGTCGAAGGAGGTGCCGTAACGGGAAATACCGAAGCCGAAGCCGAAGGAGATGATGATGATGCCGGCGACGACCCAGAGGACTTTTTTGGCGACGCCCTTGTGGCGAAAAACTTTAAGCATAAGAAAACTCCTTGGTTGTTAAGTGGTGCCGCATGGTAATGGGGAAAATTATACGGAGGTCTGCGCGGTTTGGAAAGGATTTTTTCTTTACATTTTTACGCACCTTAAGTTATAATGTCCCCTCTTTAAAGACGTTTAACCGAAAGCGCAGGATATGCCTATATTAAAGCTGGGGTTGCCCAAAGGAAGTCTGCAGGACGCTACCGTCGCTCTTTTTGAAAAAGCGGGCTATAAACTGGTTGTTTCAAGCCGGTCTTATTTTCCGCATATCGATGACCTTGAAATATCTCCCGTGCTGTTGCGGGCGCAGGAAATGTCGCGTTATGTCGAGGACGGCACGCTTGATTGCGGGATCACGGGGGCAGACTGGGTGGCGGAGAACGGCTCCAAGGTCCATGTCATGACCGAGCTTCAGTATTCCAAGGCGACCTCGAACAAGGTCCGCTGGGTCCTGGCCGTTCCCGAGAATTCAGCCATCAAATCCGTCAAGGATCTGGCCGGCAAGCGCATTGCCACGGAAGTCGTGGGGATCACCAAGAAATATCTTTCCAGGAACAAGGTCAAGGCCCAGGTGGAGTTCAGCTGGGGCGCAACCGAAGCCAAGGTCGCCTCGGGTCTGGTGGACGCGATCGTGGAGTTGACGGAAACTGGCAGCAGCCTGCGCGCGAACAAACTGCGCATTGTGGAAACGCTGTGCGAATCTTCGACGCAGTTCATTGCCAACAAGACGGCCTTCAAGGATACGTGGAAGCACGCCAAGATGGACCAGGTGATCATGCTGTTGAGGGGTGCTTTGGCGGCCAATAATATGGTGGGCCTCAAACTTAATATCGCGGCAAAGAATCTCGACAGGCTTTTATCGACCCTGCCCGCGCTCAAGAACCCGACCGTGGCGCCGTTGGCGCAGGATGGCTGGCTCGCCGTTGAGACAGTGATTGAAGAGGGCGTTGTGCGTTCCATCATCCCGGCTCTTAAGGACGCGGGAGCCCAGGGCATCATCGAATATTCGATCAACAAGCTTATCATCTGAACAGGCAACACTTATATAAAGGTAGGTTATAACATGCCTTGCGGAAGAAAAAGAAAACTCAAGAAGATCAAGACGCACAAGCGCAAAAAGCTGCGTAAAGCCCTCCGTCATCTCAAGAAGAGAGACACGCGCTAACCTTTGCCGGCCATGCTGTGCCATGCCCTGCGTTGGTCAGCGGTTTGCGTTGCTGTGGTGGGATGTTGTCTTGCGGCGCCTGGTCCCTTGCGGGCTGAGACGCCGCAGGGGCTTGCCCATTACATCATGGGAATCTCCTATGAATTCCAGGAAAAGCCCGCGGATGCTGTCGACGAATACCTGAAATCTGTCCGGGCCGATCCCTCGTCATTTCCCGCGCATATGCGCCTGGGGATCGTTTCGTCCACCCAGGGGCAGGGGCGGCGCGCTCTCGACGCGTTCACCCGGGCGTCGCATCTTCAACCTGCCGATCTTCAATCCCGTTATTTTTTGGCCCTGGCCTACGGCGCCTTGCGCGATTACCGCCGTGCGTCCGAACAATATGAGGTGATCCTCAAGGCCATCGTGTCTGTCGATCCGGGTAATGCGGATATCCACATGTACCTGGGGCAGATCTATTATGGGCAGGGGAAAATGGAACTGGCCGTGGCACAGTTCGAGAAACTTCTTGTTTTCCAGCCCAAAAACACGACGGCACTCCTGCAGGTGGGGTCTTTTTACCTTGATCATGGACGCCGTGATGAGGGCAAGGGGCTTTTGAGGCGTTGTTTTGAGGCGGATCCCGGGGCGGCCGACTGCCTCAATGCGCTCGCGTACAGTTACGCGCAAGACAGCGTTGACCTTGAGGAGGCGCTTGGCCTTGTCCGGCGCGCCCTGGACGTGGAACCCCACAATGCGGCGTACCTTGACACTCTGGGCTGGGTGTACTTCAAGCAGGGGAAATGGACCCAGGCCATGGAGGCCCTAGAGCAGGCTGTTCTGATCGAGAAGGACCCTGCCATCCTGGACCATATCGGCGATGTTTATCAAAAACTGGGGCAGATGGACAAGGCGCTGGCCGCGTGGCGTCAGGCGCTCAGCCTCGATAAAACGATGCCCGGCCTCAGCCGCAAGATCCATGATGCCCAGAAGGCCCCGGTGAGAAAATGACAGGCCTGAAGCCTTTGACGGTTTATTCCTATGCCAAGTTGAATTTACGGCTCGAGGTTATCGGGCGGCGGCCGGATGGGTTTCATGCGCTGGTGACGCTCTTCGAGCGCATTGACCTTCACGACGACATCCTGTTCACGCCCGCACCCCGCGGCGAGATTTCTTTGACCTGCGACGACAAGCGGGTTCCCTGCGACGGGCGCAACCTGGTCCTCAAGGCGGCGGCCCTTCTGCGTGAAGGCGAAAAGGCGGTACTGGGGGCGCGCATCCATATTGTTAAACGCATCCCGGTGGCCGCGGGCCTTGCCGGCGGATCAAGCAATGCGGCGGCGGCTATTGCCGGACTTGATCGCTTGTGGGGGCTCGGGCTTTCACGCGCCCGTCAACTCGATTATGCCCGCCAGATCGGCAGTGATGTGGCGTTTTTTTTGTATGACACGCCTTTTGCGCTGGGCACGGGCCGCGGGGATATCATCCAGCCCCTGCCCTTTAAGGCCAGGCTCTGGCATGCGCTGGTGGTGCCCCGGGCGCCGGTCTTAACCAAGGATGTTTACGGGGCGTTGGGGAAAAATCGGGCGCGTTTGACAAAGCCCGACGGGGATGTTAGCATGATGCTTCGTTCTTTAAAGGCGCAGGACCCCGCGGGGGTGGGCGCCGGGCTTTTCAATGACCTTGAAAGGCCCATCCTGGTTCTCAAGCCGCATCTGGCCAGGCTCAAGGCACGCATGGCCCGTCAGGAAAGCCTGGGGGTGTCTTTTTCCGGCAGTGGCCCGACGGTATTTGCGCTGACAGCATCCAGGGGGGGCGCCCTCAGGATCAAGGACACATTTGCACGCAGTTATGCCCAGGTGTTCGTGGCGCAGACATATTAAGCAAGACATTATTGCCCGGTAGTGTAATGGTAACACATCAGATTTTGGTTCTGAGTTTCTAGGTTCGAATCCTAGCCGGGCAGCCAATTGTGACAATCAGTCGAACCATGTTCGATCTGAGCCAACGCTCCATCTTGACCTCGCGTCAGGGTGGGGCGTTTGTCATTATGGGGCATTGTTTTTGGGTCAAGGGCAGGCAGGGGGTCTTCGATCGGTTCACCGATGAACATGTTGATGGCGATTTTGTCCTCATAGATGTAAACGTCCTTGATCATGGCTCGCAATAGGCTCTTTTGGGCGGAGGGCTTGATCTTGTCCAGATAGCGCATGGCCGCGCAGATGTTCTTGTGCAAGAACTCGCCAGAATGGGCGTTTACTTCGGCGATCCGTTTTTGGGCGATCAATTTGGTCAGTTCGTCATCAAGCTTGGTTATTTCGGCTTCTATGGCGGTCATTTTGGTCTTTAGGGTCGATCCTTGGGAGACAGTGCCGTTCATGGCCAGTTCCAGCAGTTTCGCGGCTTCGTGCCGCAGGGCGTAGAGGAGGGTTTCTTTTTCTTTGGTGGTTTTGTCCAGCTGATCCAGCTTGATGCGGGATTCGACAATGGCGCTCCCGATGGCGCTGGTGACGATGTCCTGATCTTTGGATGCTTGGCGCAGGTAGTTGATGATGGCGCGTTCAAACGCTGTAGCAGAGAGGCGGTGTTGTGCGCACCCGAGCTTCTGCCGCGCCCGTGAGCATTCGTAGTAAAAGAATTTCTTGTTATTCCGGCCGCCTGCATGAGAGGCGACCATATGGCTTCCGCATAATCCGCATTTGACCATCCCCGCCAGCATGTATTCAAAATTCCTGATTTTCTTAATGAATTTGTGTCCCGGCATTTTTCCTGTCAGAAACATATTGGCCCTTTCCCATAGTTTTTCATCCACGATCGGATCGTGGGTTCCTTTGTGAAGTTCCCCGCTGTAGTGCATGTACCCTTTGTAAAACGGATTCTTGATGATCATCGACAGGGTTTGCCTACGCCAATTTTTACCGGTGGCGGAGGGAATGCCCCGTTTTTGAAGCTCAAGACCGATTTCGGTGAGGGATTTGTTATCAGCGGCCAGTTCCCAGGCAGATATAAGATCCGGCGCAACTTTTTCATCTACAAGGATTTTGTGTTTTTGATGACCGTTGGGCAGAGGTGCGCCATCGTTTTCAAGTTTATATCCGTATGGCAGTCTGCCGCCAACCCAGCGGCCTTGTTTCACGCGGGCGATGCAGGAAGCTTTTACGCGTTCACCGGTCAGTTCGCGTTCAAAAGCGGATAGAAGCCCAAGGATGCCGATGACCACGCGGCCGATCGCGGTGGAGCTGTCGAGATTTTCACGGACAGAAACAAAGCCAATGTCATTTGCACGGAACAGATCGATCAGGGCATAGAGGTCGCGGGGGTTGCGTGTCAGGCGATCCAGTCTGAAAAAAACGACGCCATCAAAAGATTTCTTGTTTTGGATGTCTTTGAGGATGGTCTGTATGCCGGGGCGGTTGAGGTCTTTGCCGGAATAGCCGTCATCGGCGATGATCCCTTTCTTCCCGATGTCAGCCAGTTCATAGCCGAAGGCATCGAGCATGTTCTTGCAGTGGAATGCTTGCGCGTCAAGCGTTGTGAAATCGCCCTGTGCCTGTTCATCGGTCGAACAGCGCGTGTAGATTACGAATCGTTTTTGTTCTGTCGGTTTCTGCATCGCAACACCCCTATAACACCCCCTCGGACAAGTCAAGCTCAAACACCCTCGGGTATATACGGAGTTTTTCTTCATTTTGTGGCAGGTCGCCTGCAACATTTTCTGCTTTCTTGCCGTATGTACCTGTTGGAGGTGGGTATGAGCAAAACATTTGATGAACGTTTTGGGAACAGGATCGAGCTTCATCTTGCCAAGGATCCGTTACGGCCAAGTGAGCAGGAACATTTGAGCGCACGCATCCGGGCGGCCTTGGTTGAGGTTTACACCGATCTGCTGGGCCGGGAGCCAACCGAGGCGGAGATTCTTGGCCATGAGGATATCGACGAGAAAATAAAGCGAAGAATCCTCCGTTGACCCTCCGTTATGGAGTGGGGTTTCGAAACGGTCTAACATTATTTTTAGGGGTTCATTGAGTCACTTCAAACCGAAAGGGGGAGTGTCTCATGAATCACCAATATCGCGGGTTGTTTAAGGATCGGGAAGTCGGAATTGCTCTCAACATCATCAGGCAGTTCAGGAACCAGTGGCAGTGTTTAAGGAATGAAGATGATGAGGATTTGTTGCAGGAATGCCTGACGCAATGGTTTTACGCCAGAGATAAATATGATCCGGCAGGCGGGGCGTCACCCAGTACGTTCATGGCCCGGGTCGTGAAGCATAAGTTGATGGACATTGTCCGGGAACGAGAAAGCGAGAAACGCAAGGTTTCTCATCACAGCGTTTCTTTGGATGCGCCGATCAATAAAGAGGAAGGATCTGATTCCTTCGCAGATATTCTGCCTGATCCAGCCGATTTCAGAAACGAGACAGAATTCAAGATCGATCTTACCCAGGCATTTTCAAAACTCACCACAAAACAACGCAGGCTTTGTGAGCTTCTTCTTGATGGCCATACCGGCATGAATGAGCTGGCGGAGCTTTTAAGTGTTGAGCGAACCACGGTTTATCGCGAGATCGGGCGTGTCCGGGAAACTTTTCAAAATGAAAAATTATTGAAATAGCCTGCAACATTTTTGCAGGGAAGCCCGTATGTACGTCATAGGAGGATCAAGCGATGGCAAAAATCTATCGGTTTACATTCAAGAAGAAGGTCAAGCGGGAGTTCATCGAGCTGTGTGTGGCGATCGCGGTTATTGCGGTTGAGAGCCTTTTCGGGATGCCCAAGGTCAGGTTGAGCGCGAGCTATGCGGCTTTTGAGAGCCGGATTGTTATTGAGGTTGTGGGCAAAGTTGGGGCGTATGTCTTGGAGGTCTTTATGGGGCTGATGAACAGGTTTGTGGGTGAGCGTAACTACAAGGTGGAAGAGGTAAAGAAAAATGAAAGTCGATAAGGAACTCATGTCGATTTACAGGCGGTTGAGCTGGTACAACCGGCGCAAGTTGGTTGAGGCCAACCGTCCATGTGGAAAACAGAAAAGGAATCGCGATGGAAAGTCTGTTTAATCACCAGAAAGAGGCGGTTGAGTTCGCGGTCAGGAATAACGGCTCTTGTGCGCTGTTCCATGAACCCGGATTAGGGAAAACCCGCACATGTCTTGAGACCTTTAAGCGGCTTCGTCAGGTCAATCCGAAATTGCGGTTGTTGGTGGTATGTCCTTTGTCGTTGGTCAATTCGGCGTGGGGCGAGGACATTCGCAGGTTCACGGACTTCACCAGTATGCCTCTAAAGGCGATTAAAGCTGAGATCCCGGACATTGTGATCGTTAATTACGAAGCACTCATATCAAAAAAGTATCTGCCAAAGGTCATGAGCATCATTTTTGGCAATCCGTTCATGTGCGTATTAGATGAAAGTTCCCGGCTTAAAAACAACAAGAGCATTACCACAAAGACGCTTCTGGAGATGACCAATTATTTTCGCTACCGGGTGATCGCATCAGGCACCCCCATGCCGAATAGTGAAGCGGAGTTGTGGGGCCAGATCAGATTTATTAACCCGGATCTCTTACACAAATCCTTTTACGGTTTCCGCAATACCTTCTTCCATCTCGAACGCTATGGCGAGCGGATGTCGCTTGCCGGTCAGTACATGAGCCGTCATGAGATGCGCGAAATTCTCAGTCAGGGATGGAAGTACACGATAACGCCAGAAAACCGCAGGCGGCTGATGGAGACCATACGACCGGTCACGCATTGGGTAAAGAAGCAGGAGGCGTTGGATTTGCCCGAGAAGGTGGATGAGGTTCGGGAGATCGAGCTAAGTGCCAAAGAGGATCGTGCCTATGAGGAGATGCGTGATTATCTGATCACAGAGATTGAAGGGCAAGAGATCACCGCCCAGATCGCACTTACCAAGCTGATGAAATTACGCCAAGCCACATCGGGGTTCTTTTATTCAGAGACAGGCGAGGTTGTTGAGATCGATCGGCCTTCCAAACTTAAAGAGCTTGAGGAGATCCTTGAGGAATTGGGGCAACAGCCGGTCATCATCTGGGTTCAGTTCCATCAGGAGGTTCATGTCATCGAAAAGATGATCGCGGCTAAATACGGAAGCGATCAGGTTGCGACGCTCTATTCAGAAACCAAAGACAGGGACGATTCAATCAATCGCTTCAAGAACGGCGCGGTCAGGTATTTGATAGCCCATCCAAAGTCAGCGGCGCATGGCTTAACATTCGTGAACTGTAAGACGATGGTCTTTTATAGCCTCGATTATTCCTATGAGGCTCATGCCCAAGCGCGGGATCGCATTCACCGCATCGGTCAAAAGAATAGTTGCCTTTATATCTACATCGTTGCTCGGGACACGATCGACGGGGAATTGATGAAAGTTTTGCAGAGAAAGCAGGGGTTACAGGACACCGTTTATGCACTTGTTAGAAACAAAACTAAAAAATCAGGTCATTGAGTATCTGAGGCGGGCGTATCCGACGGCGTGGTTTTATAAGTCCGCTGATCGTTTTACTTCAGGCATTCCAGATTTGATCTTGTGTGTTGATGGAAAGTTTTTCGCAATCGAATTGAAGGTCGGACGGAATGAGCCGACGCCAATACAAAAGTTTGTCATTAAACGGATCCGGGCGGCAGGCGGCCGGGTGGCGGTCTGCTGGAGCTTGGACGAGGTTAAGCAATTCATGAAAGGAGGTGCCACATGATTTATTGCGTCGGTGAAAAAGTTCTCATTTTGGCGAGAGTCGTCCAGAAGATCGAGAACGAAGAAGGCGTCAGCTACGAAGTTGTTGCTGGCGATAACGGCCGTTGTTATCCGTCGTTACGGGTTTCACAAAACGACATCAAGACAGTTCTGAAATAAGGAGCGCGTTATGGAAAAAGCAACAGAGAGGGACTTGGTCTTGCAGTTCAAATGCGCCAAGGAAAAGCGTGATGCCCTTAAAGAGGGGCTGAAGCAGGCGCAGGAGGAATACGAAAAGATCGAGTTCGGTCTAATTGAGTTTCTGGAATCGAATTCTGCTATATCGACCGCCAAGTATGAAGGCATCGGGTATGTGCAGATTCAAAAGCCGAGGCTCTATGCCAGTTGTAAAGAGGAAAACCTGCAGGATTTGTTCGATTTCCTTAAAGATCAACGCCGTGAGGATTTGATCAAGACGACAGTAGCCTCGCAGAGCCTTTCGACCTTTATGAGTGAGCGCATAGAAAGCGGCGAGGAGATTCCAGAGTGTGTGAGTTATTACCTTAAACCGTCAGTCAGGCTCTATTCATAAAGGAGGCAGGTCATGTCAAACGAAGTCATTGAAAAAGGTCAAACCGCGTTAGTAACACCCACTCAGCCACAAAGAGGTTTTGAGGGAGGGATCGATCGGGAGGATCTGATCATCCCGAGAGCAAAACTCATTCAGGCACTCTCGCCGGAGTTAACCGAGGGACTTGATGGGATCAAGGTGGGTTCAATTATTAACTCACTGACCAAAGAGGTATTGCCGCAGGAGTTCATCCCGATTTTCACATTTAAGAACTTCATCCGGTTTAATCCGCGCAGTAAGGATGACCCGAATTTTAATCCGGATTTTGATCCGGGTGGAGTTATCTGGAAGTCAACGGATCCGCTTGATCACAAGGTTAAAGATGAGGCGCGATTCGGGCCCAATGGTGAGAAGCCACTGGCGATCACGTTTATTAACTTCTTTTCGTATTTTCCGGGTGTACCGATGCCGATCATCGTGAGCTTTTCAAAGACCGGCTATAAGACGGGTAAGAACCTGTTGTCGCTGGCCAAGTTTTGCGGCGGGGATATGTTCGCACGCAAATACCGCTTGTTTTCTCAGATGGAAACAAACGACGTGGCGACGTATTCAGTTTTTAAGGTCAAGCCGATTGGTTCGGTGACACCGGAAGAATACCAGTTGTGTGAACAGTTATGGAAAGACTATTCCGCAAAGGTTGAGGCCATTCAGGTTCATGAAGAGGAAGTGCAGGAAGAAACCGGTGAAAAAAGACCGTATTGAAAACATCAGGGGGCGGTGTAATGCCGCCCCCTTTTTTAAAGAGGATGGTACATGCTTGAGCAGGCTATCAATTATGCCAAACGAGGATGGGCGGTTTTCCCATGCAAAAACAAAATCCCTTTAACAGAACACGGTTTTAAGGACGCATCGAAAGACGAAGCAATCATCAGGCGCATGTTCACGGGTCAGAATGTGAACGTCGCTATAGCAACGGGGAGGGTGTCCGGTTTCTTTGTCGTTGATATCGATATTAAGAACGGGCTGTGCGGTGATGAAACGCTTCGTGATCTTGAGCGCGAGTTCGGTGATCTGCCTCATTCTGTTGAGACGATTACGCCCAGTGGCGGAAGGCATATCTTTTATAACTGCCCGGCGAATGGCATTGGTTGCAAGACCAATGTTCGACCCGGGATCGATGTCCGTGGTGATGGGGGCTATGTGGTCGCGCCGCCCAGCGTCATTGACAGCAGATCGTATGAATGGGAAGCGACGCATCATCCCGATGAGACGATGATTGTGGACGCGCCGGAATGGCTTATTGAGATTTTAAGCGAGAAACAGCCGGTTGTTGATCTGTCTGATAAGGGCGCAACGATTACGGAGAATCGCAATAATTCGCTCATGCTCATGGGCGTGAAGTTACGCAAGATGGGTCTTGATCAGCCACAAATCGAGATGATGCTCAGTGCCATTAATGACAGCCGTTGTGTTCCCCCGTTACCCAAGAAAGAGATATCAGGGATCGCCAAAAGCGTGTCGCGTTATAGCGTCGGTGATAAGGCTAAAGAACCTTTTACGGATGTATGGAGCGCAAATCTGTTTCTTGAGAAATACGGAGAGAATATCAAATATTGCGACGCTCTGGGCGGATGGTTTATCTGGGATAGTACGCGATGGGAACGGGATGACAAGTTTCAGATACTGAAGCTGGCCAAGAATACGGTCAAGCAGATGTATCAGATGTCAGCCGTGACGAACGACAAGTTTTTGTTCAAGCATGCGATCAAGAGCGAATCAGAGGCGCGGCTTAAGGCCATGATCAATCTTGTGCGGAGCGAGGGTGTGTCAGTCAAGAATGAGGATTTCGATAAGGACATTATTCTTCTTAATTGCAAAAACGGGACGTTAAATCTTGAGACCGGGGAATTAAAAGGACACAGCAAGGATGATCTGATTACTCGCCGGGTTGAGTTTGATTATAAGAAAGATGCACCATGCCCGGAGTGGCGGCATTTTCTGATGTCGATATTTCAGGGTGATGCTCAGCTGGTTGATTTTATGCAGAGAGCGGTTGGGTATTCGCTTTCTGGATCAACCAAGGAACAGTGTGTCTTTATCCTTTACGGCATTGGAATGAATGGTAAGTCGACGTTCTTAAAGCACATCTTTCGTATCCTTGGGGACTATGCAATCAATACGCCGTCATCGACGCTGATGGAGAAGTACAACGATTCTATTCCCAATGATGTTGCCCGGCTGAAGGGAACGCGTTTTGTGACCGCGCTTGAGTCAGGCAAGTCACGGGCATTGGCCGAGGCGCAGATCAAGCAGTTGACTGGTGACGATCCGATATCCGCACGATTCCTGCATCGGGAATATTTTGACTTCTTTGCGACGTTCAAGATTTTCTTTGCCACCAATCACAAGCCAAATATTTCAGGGACAGACAAGGGCATCTGGCGGCGCATCATCACGATTCCGTTTGAGAAGGTTATCTCACCTAAAGAACGCGACCCGAAATTGGATGAGAAGCTGTCGGCTGAGTATGAGGGCATTTTGAGCTGGGCTGTTGAAGGGTTTCAGCTTTGGCAGAAGCAGGGGCTTGGAAGACCGGACAAGGTGGTCGCGGCCACGAATGAATATCAGGAGGAGTCTGATTTGATTGGCAACTATATCGAGGAGCGGTGTGTTCTTGGGAAGGATCTCAAGGCTCAGGCAAGCGTTATTCTCAAGGATATTCAGCAATGGGCCAAGGACAGCGGTTTGCGTTATGTCAAACGCAACGAGTTCATTGATTACATGAAGAAGCGTGGTTTTACCAAGGAGATGCTTTCAGCGGGCGAGGGTAAGGGCAATATGTTTTGGTTTGGGATTGGATTGAAGGCTGGTGATGGCAGGGAAGTCCAGGAGGACTTCGTGGATAGGCCGTTTTAGTAGAGAAGTTGAACGGCGGTTGAGCATGTTTTGAACAACTTCTACCGCAGAACCAATGGAAATACAAAGGTTTATGGCAGGAGCAGAGGAAGTAGAGTTTCTTTTTCTCCTATATATAAGACTAAAAAAGAAAAAAAAGAAATTAGATATTAACGGTAATGCAAAACACCTCTATTTCTTCTACTCGAAGGACGCATATGACAGATGAGCATTTCAGCAAATACAAGGCGTTGTACAGGAAGTTTGTCAATGGCACGCGTTGGATCAACGGCCAGATGGCCAAAGGTATCAACGTGGACAAGGACAAGGCAGACTTCATGCGGTCTGTCGTTGAACCCATGGATGCGTTGTGGGCAGAGTTTACAGATGAGGACAAGGCGTATTGGACAAAGGTACACGATGCAGTGCGCATCTTTAATGGGAGGGTTGTGTGATGGAGAAGATATTTCCTTTGGTGTTGATCGTGTTGGATGTTTTGGCGGCATGTGTCTATGCCTTGCAGGGCGACGTGCGACATGCAGTTTACTGGTTGAGTGCTGGCGTGTTGACTGTTTGCGTGACGTTTTGAAAGGACAATGGTCATGAAGTCGTGGGCACATTGCTTTCGGAGAATACAGCATAACGGCTACAACTATGCTCATCGCGCTGGTGATGATTTTGGCAGGAAGCTGGCGACGCTGGTGTTGACGTGGAA
>CAILQW010000039.1 GCA_903836515.1 Candidatus Omnitrophota bacterium
CCCCGACTTAATCAAAACAATCATGCAATACATTGAAACGAACAATCAAAATCCGCACGTCTTTGTTTGGACGGCGTCGGTTGAGCGAATTCTGACAAAGATCGCCAAATGTAAAGAAGTGTTGGTAACACTACACTAGCATATCCGGTTATTTTTGTCTTCTCAACAACGGAAAAAAATAAAGTTGCATGAATCAAGGGGCTTCACTATAATACGCCTCTCATCTTAAGCCCTCCGTGCCGGTCGGTACGTTTGTGGCGTTAGAGGATAGTAAAAAGGAGAAAGAAGCATTATGGGTAAGGTCAAGCCGGAAAATGAATGGAAGTTCAAGTGTGCCCAGAGCGGTAAAGCGATCAAGCGCCGCAAGCGTTATTATCGTAACGGCAAATATTTCCTGAACAAGGCCTCATGGCAGGCGTTTGTGGAGAAGCAGAAAGAAGCCGCCGCGACGGCCGCCGCAGCCGCAGCAACGGCCGCCGCAGCCGCAGCAACGGCCGCCGGAGAAGCGAAGGCGTAGTATTCTTTGTTGTTGTTCTTTGGACAAGAAATGAATTATGGGGCCGTAGCTCAGTTTGGGAGAGCGCCTGCATGGCATGCAGGAGGTCGTGGGTTCGACCCCCATCGGCTCCACTTTTTTTTCGCTGGAGTGGCGGAACGGTATACGCGTCGGTCTCAAAAACCGATGTTCGCAAGGGCGTGTGGGTTCGAGTCCCACCTCCAGCATTCTTACCTGCCTCAAAAATTTCCCTTGATAGTAAGCTAAGCATGTTCAGATGAGACGCTGTCAGGCGCGGCGGCCTGTCTTGCTACTCAGACAGCAGAAACAGCTTTTTCTGAAAGGAATCAGGGAAAGCTTGGTTTCTGAACTCGTATCAAGACAGGCCGCCACGCCTGGGCTATCGTCAACCATACACTTCCCCATGGTTGACAATTTATTTTCCCTCCGGTAGAATCAATTTCATGCAGACCAGGATACTCCGCGCCCTCAGGATCCATGAAGGGTACCTTTCCGGAGAAGAGATCAGCCGGGCCCTTAACATCAGCCGTGCGGCCATATGGAAATATATGGACCACCTGCGCGCGCTGGGCTATGAGATCGAAGCCTTCCCGCATCGCGGGTACCGCTTTGTGTCGGCGCCGGACAAGCTTTTGCCTTTTGAGGTCCAGCATGGGCTGGGCACGCGCAAATTCGGCTGCGATGTCCACCATTTCGAGAGTGTCGCTTCGACGATGGACGAGGCCTTCCGTTTGGCGCTGGAGGGTTATCCCGAGGGTACGGTGGTGGTGGCCGAGTCCCAGACCAAAGGGCGCGGTCGCATGGGGCGTCACTGGTCGTCGCCCAAAGGCCGGGGGATCTATTTTTCCCTGATCCTGCGTCCGGGCATACCGCCGTCCCAGGCCTCGCTGTTGACGCTTGCCGCTGCCGTGGCGTTGAGTGAAGCCATTGAGACGGTTGTCCCTCAGGCGCAGGCACGCATCAAATGGCCCAACGATCTTTTGGTGGGCGGCAAGAAACTCTGCGGGATACTCACGGAACTTCGTGCCGAGACGGACCGGGTGCAGTTTGTGGTGGTGGGGGTGGGCATTAATGTGAACAATACGGCGCCCCAGCTTTTACCGGAGGCAACGTCCTTGCGCGCTGAAACAGGAGTGTCGTGGCCGCGTCTTTTGATCTTTCAGCAGGTTTTGCGGACATTTGAAAAAATTTACATGGCCTTTTTGCGCCATGGCCCCGGTGCGGTCCTGGAGGGATGGAAGGCGCGTTCCGCGACGCTGGGGTGTCGGGTTCGTTTTACGGAACGGGGTGTTGCCTTTGTCGGAGTGGCGGAGGCATTGGCTGATGATGGCGGGCTCATGGTGCGCCTTCCTGACGGGAAGCTGGTCAAACGTGTGGCAGGAGATGTCCTGTTATGAAAGACTTTCTGGATCGCCGGATCCATGATCTTGAGGCAGCCGGTTTGCGGCGTTCATTGCGGCCGCTCACATCGCCGCAGGGGCGTGAGATTGTCCTTGAGGGCCGGCGTGTCCTTAATTTTTGTTCCAATGATTATCTGGGGTTGGCCGCAGATCCGCGTCTCGCGCAGGCCGCCAAAGAGGCCTTGGGGCGGCGCGGTTTTGGCGCCGGGGCCTCCCGGCTGGTGTGCGGCGATATCGATGAACATGAGGCACTGGAAGATGAGCTGGCGCAGTTTAAGCATGCGGAAGCCTCACTGCTTTTTAGTTGCGGGCATATGGCCAACACCGGCATCATTCCTTCCCTGGTGGGGCGCGGGGATGCCGTTTTTGCCGATAAATTGAATCATGCCTCTTTGGTGGACGGGGTCATGTTGAGCCGAGCGGCGTTTCATCGTTATCCGCACGCGCGGATGGATGTGCTCGAGGATATGCTTAACAAGGCCGAGGATATTCCCCGGAAACTGATCGTGACGGATACGGTGTTCAGCATGGACGGGGATGTGGCGCCGCTGGGCGATCTGTGCGCCCTGGCGAAGAAATACGATGCCTGGGTGATGGTGGATGAAGCGCATGCTTTCGGGGTTCTGGGGCCTACAGGCGCGGGGCTGGTTGAGGAAATGAGCCTGGGTGATGCGGTCCACGTGCAGATGGGGACGCTCTCGAAGGCCGCCGGCAGCTATGGCGCGTATGGCGCTGGCTCACGCGCCCTCAAGGAGGTCCTCCTCAACACGGCGCGGAGTTTTATTTTTACGACCGGGTTGCCGCCATTGGTGGCCGCGGCCTCGCGTTGTGCGCTGGGGATCATGCGCGCGGAGTCCTGGCGCCGCAGCACATTGATTGAGAATGCCCGATGCATGCGTGCGGCGTTGCAGCAGGCCGGGTTTGACACAGGCCACAGCACAACTCCCATTATTCCGGTTATGATCAAAGATGCCGCGCGTGCCGCTGATATCTCGCGCAAGTTGCTGGCGCGGGGGTTTTTTGTGTCTGCCATCCGGCCTCCGACGGTGCCGGTCAACACCGCGCGCCTGCGCGTGACGGTTACCGCCCTGCATACGGCGGAGGATATTACGGGGTGTGTGGAGGCGCTCAAAGATGTCTTTTGAGAAATCCGGCCGTGGGGCGCATGTGTTCATCCACGGGTTTGGCGGATACCGCGGTCTCTGGAAGGCGCAGGAAGAATATTTTGGGACCGTTGGACGTGCCATAGCCGTTGATCTTCCCGGGCACGGGGCTTCGGTGTGGAAGGGGGAAACATTGCGTGCTATGGCGCATGGCGTGGCCCAAACCCTTGATGCGCTGGCTATCAGGCAGGGCGCGTTTGTGGCAAGTTCTTTCGGAGGGCTTGTGGCCCTGGAATTGTGGCAGATCCGTCCTGATCTTTTCAGGTCCATGACCTTGGTGGGGGCTGTCCCGTGTTTTACCGCGGCGGAAAGAATCCCGGCGGGCTTGAGCGTTGAACGCATCCATGCGCTTGGCCTTCAACTGGAAGGCGATACCGCTGCGGTGCTGGATATGTTTTTTCGCTCGCTGTTCACCCGTCGCGAGCGTGAGGATCCTTTCTATGCTGTTGTCAGGCAATGCCAAAAGAGGATCCCTGTCCCGTCGAAGGAAGCCTTGCACGCTTTTTTAAATATCCTGGCGTCTGCGGATCTGAGGGATGTGCTGGCGTGTGTCCGGGTCCCGGTCCAGTTGGTGTGGGGGGACGGAGATTATATTTGTCCCGAGGCGCTCATGGCGCCGTTGAAAGAGCTTTGTCCTGCGGTGCGGATGGACGTGATGCCCGGCTGCGGGCATTTACCGTTTTTGTCCAGCCCTGTTGAATTCAATAAACGTGTGAAGGAGTTTACAGGCATATGACCCCGCATGGGCATGATATGATCCGGCAGCGATTTTCCGATGCCGCCGCACGATACGCCGCCCTGGCGGATATTCAGGCGGCGGTCGCGCACCATCTTGCGCAAAAGCTGGACGTTCGGGGTGCGTTTGTTCTGGATGTGGGCGCCGGGGACGGGGCGGTGGCGGGTCATTTGTTGCAGGCGGGCGGCCGCGTTGTGGCCCTGGATACGGCGTGGGGCATGGTCGAAGCCGGACGGCGGCGTTTTTCCGGGGCTGCCTGGGTTCAGGCGGATGCCTGTGCGTTGCCGTTTGGCGATAAATGTTTTGATGTGGTGGCATCGGCATCCGCGTACCAGTGGGTTCACAGCCTGCCGTGTGCTTTCAGCGAAGCGCGGCGTGTACTTAGGCCCGGGGGGCTTTTTTCCGCTGTCATGTTCGCCGGGGGGACATTGGCTGAGTTTTTCCAAAGCCTGGAAGGTGCGGCGTGTAAGCTGGACAAGCCTTTGCCGCCGATGAGGCATCTGCCCGGGGTGGAGGATGTGCAGGCCGCCATGCGCGCAGCGGGCTTCAAGAGCCCCAAGATCGTCGCAGAACAACGCAGGACTTCGTTTTCCAGCGTGACCGCCCTGCTTGTATGGCTCAAGGGGATCGGGGCCAACAGCCTGGCGCGCCGGTTTTACTGGGGCCGGGGGCTTTTGGCCACGACGGAAAAAGAATACCGGGCCAGGTTCATGCACGACGATAAATTGCGTGCAAGTTTTGAACTGGTGTGGATCGAGGCGCTGGCATGAAAACATTTTTTATCACAGGCACAGATACCGGTGTAGGGAAAACTTATACCACCCTGGCCCTTGGCGTGTTGTTGAAGGCGGCGGGCCATGATGTGGGGGTGTTCAAGCCTGTTCAGTCCGGGGTCGGGGATGCCGAATTCCTGAAAGACCGGCTGGGGATCATCGACGGCCTGCGTGAGATCAATCCGTTTTGGGCGCCGGAACCGCTTTCGCCGCATCTTGCTTTTCGACGTGCCGGCATCAAGGTTTTACCGGGAAAGATCCTTGCTGCTTACCATAAAATCGCGGTGCGCCATCAGATCATGCTGGTGGAAGGGGCGGGCGGGCTGCTGGTCCCCATTACGCGGGGTTATGCGATGGCGGACCTGGCCAGGGATCTTGATGCCGAGCTTATTATTGTGGCACGCCTGGGGTTGGGGACGATCAACCATACGCTCCTGACGGTCCATGAGGCCCGGCGCCGGGGGGTGCGTGTGGCCGGAGTTATTTTTTGCGATGCCAGCGGCACCCGTCCGGGGATCCCGGAGCGGACCAATCCGCAGGCTGTCCGGGAATTTTCCGGTGTTGCCGTGCTTGGCACCGTGCCATTTTTAAAAAAGACAGATGCCGCCAGTGTGGCGCGTTGTTGCCGCGGGCGTATCGATATGGCCCCCTTGCTATCAGTCACGCGGCCGGATGCCGGCAAGCTTGTGGCCATGGACAAAAAATATGTCTGGCATCCTTTCACCCAGATGCAGGATTGGCTGGCAGACGTTCCCGACGAGCCGCTGGTCATTGACCGCGGCGAGGGGTCGTATCTTGTTGACACCCGGGGTCGCAGGTATCTGGATGCGACCTCAAGCCTGTGGGTAACGGTGCACGGCCATCGCAAGCGCGAACTTGATGAGGCGCTCAAATGCCAGGCGGACAAGATTGCCCACTCTACGATGCTGGGTCTTTCCAATACACCCGCTGTCGTCTTGGCCAAAAAACTGGTGGATATCGCGCCCAAAGGCCTGGCCAAAGTTTTTTATTCGGACAACGGTTCGACCGCGGTTGAGATCGCCCTCAAGATGTCCTATCAGTACTGGCAGAATACCGGGCAGAAGAAAAAAACGGCGTTGGTGCATCTGGCGAATTCTTATCACGGCGACACTCTCGGCAGTGTGAGCGTGGGGGGCATTGCCCTTTTCCATCAGGTTTACCGCAAGCTGATCTTTAAAACGATCAGGCTTGAAACGCCGGATTGTTACCGGGCACCGGCGGGGAAGAAGTATCCGGATTACGCCTTTGAGGCTGTAGATCGTTTTGAGGCCCTTTTAAAGAAGAAACACGGCCAGATCGCCTCGCTGGTGCTGGAGCCGGTGGTGCAGGGGGCGGCCGGCATGATCATGTGGCCCCGGGGCGTCCTCAAGCGCTTTGAAGAGCTTTGCCGCCGGCATGATGTATTCCTTATCGCCGATGAGGTGGCTACCGGTTTTGGCCGGACGGGAACCATGTTCGCGTGTGAACACGAGGATGTCCATCCGGACTTTTTATGTGTAGCCAAGGGGATCACCGGCGGCTATCTGCCGCTGGCCGCGACGCTGACGACCCAGCGGATCTTTGACGGGTTTCTTTTTCCCTACAAGGACATGAAAACATTTTTTCACGGCCATACGTACACCGGCAACCCGCTGGCATGCGCTGTGGCTATCGCCAACATCGATCTTTTCAGGAAAGAACGGTTGCTGGCGAGGCTGCAACCCAAGATCAGGTTTTTGGAGAAGCGTCTGGCGCGTCTTGGGGAACATCCTTGTGTCGGTGATATCCGCCAGCGCGGGTTTATGGTCGGCATTGAGCTGGTCGCGGAACGGCGCACCAAGAAGCCTTTCCCCTGGCAGGACCGTGTCGGCGCCCGCGTCTGTGAAGCGGCGCGCCCGTACGGGGTCCTTCTGCGCCCCCTGGGGAATGTCATCGTCCTCATGCCGCCATTATCCATGAGCCGGGATGAACTGGATGCCATGGTCACGGCCCTGGAGAAGGCGATCGGGGATGTGTTAGGACCGGAAATACAATTATAATTTAGAAGATTTCGTCATTTATCATCCCCCGCCATCGCTTGAGATTCAAGTTGTGGCGAGGATTTTTTGTTTTACGATACATTTACGCCAAAGGGGTCGTGGCCGCGTATGTGTACCTCGCGGCCATTTTGCGCGATTTTAAGATTGAACTTTAATTCTGCGCTATCCTATGGTATGCTTTCGCTATGCTGATAAAGAGAGAATTGACCTCAGAATTAAAGAGTATGGCGCGGCAGTACCCGGTGGTAACAATTACTGGGCCACGGCAATCGGGAAAGACCACTCTGGCGCGCAAGACTTTTCCGAAGCATCGTTACGTTAATCTGGAAGAGCCCGATGTGCGTGAGTTAGCGCAGGCTGATCCACGGGCGTTTCTGGCAGGATCTGATGGCGGGATGATTTTGGATGAAATTCAGCGAGTTCCTGAGCTTTTATCTTATATCCAGGTCATTGTAGATGAGAAAAAGAAGAAGGGGCAGTTCATCCTCACGGGTAGCCGGAATTTCGAGATGATGGAATCCGTCACCCAATCTCTGGCCGGGAGGACGGCAATCCTGAGCCTTTTGCCTTTGAGCATTCTAGAACTAAAGAAGGCCAAGCAGGCCAATACGGTCGATCAGTACCTTATTAAAGGGTTCTATCCGCGCATTTATGCGGATAAATTGGATCCGTATAAAGCATATCGAAATTATTTTCAAACATACATTGAACGCGATCTGCGCTCCCTCATCGCGGTTAGGGACTTGGCTATTTTCCAGAAGTTCGTCAGACTCTGCGCCGGGAGGGTCGGGCAAATCTTTAATGCCAGTGCGTTGTCATCAGAAGTTGGCGTATCCGTTCCAACGATCAATGCCTGGATATCGATTCTTCAGGAGTCATATATAGTTTGTTTTTTGCAACCATACTTTGCCAATATACGCAAAAGGTTGATCCGGTCGCCCAAGATTTACTTTTATGACGTTGGCTTGGCGGCCTATCTTTTGGGGGTTGAGAATGTGACCCAGATGAGCAGGGATCCGTTAAGAGGGAACCTGTTCGAGAACATGGTCGTGATGGAGTTGATGAAATACCGTATCAACAAGGGGCAGGACCACGGGCTGTTTTTTTTCCGGGATGACAAGCAAAACGAGGTTGACGTGATAACCGCTTCCGACAGCGGGATCGTTGGGATTGAGATCAAATCGTCGATGACATTCCATCAGGATTTCTTGAAAGGTCTGAAATATGTCAAAAAGGTCTTTCATGCTAAACCGTTTCAGGCTGCTGTTATCTATGCTGGATCCGGGACACAAGCTGGCAGGGAGTTCTTATTATTGAATTATGAGGATATTTCCTCTCTTTTATCGTCCAGCAAAGCCGGGGTTATCCCGCGTTCATTTGGATAAGGACGTCACGTTGTTTGACGCCAAGATTGAGAATGGGAGGATCATCCTGGAGCCGATGCGCGCGGTTCCTCAGATGGATGCGTGGCTGTACAAGAATCCAAAAGCACTGAATTCCGTTAAAAATGGGCTCAAAGATTCCGCCGAGGGAAGGAAGACATGAAGGCCTACGTGCGCGTCTTTATCATTTTATGGATATCAATATGAAAAAGATCATGGTGGCCATGTCGGGCGGTGTGGATTCATCGGTGGCTGCGGCCCTTTTGCTGGAAGAGGGGTATGATGTGGCCGGGGTCACCATGTGCTTTGAGCTTCCGCCTGCGTGTGCCGGCGGCCGCCCCAGTTGCTGCGGCCTGGAATCCATCGAAGATGCCCGGCGGGTATGCCGCGCGTTGGGCGTGGAACATCATGTCCTTAATTACGGTGACATGCTGGAGACGATGGTGATCGCGGATTTTGTAAGTGAATATGCTCAGGGCCGCACGCCCAATCCCTGTGTGCGCTGCAACCGCTACCTCAAGTTCGATCGTCTTTTCAGGGATGCCCTCGCGTTGGGGGGCACACACCTGGCTACGGGGCATTATGTGAAGAATATCCTGCATCCTGGGAGCGGTGTGTATGAACTGCGCAAAGCCGTCGACCCCCGCAAAGATCAGTCCTATTTTCTTTATGGTATTCCGCGGGAGAAACTCGAGTTCCTGCTTTTCCCGTTGGGTGGATATATGAAAGACGAGGTGCGCGCCCATGCCAGGCGCTTTAACCTGCCGGTCGCTGAAAAAAAGGAAAGCCAGGACATTTGTTTTGTACCCGATGGTAAATATCAGGAATTCCTCGCCCGGCACGGCCTTGGGATAGATCGTCCCGGAGATTTTGTGGATCAGAACGGGCGTGTGGTGGGGGTGCATCATGGGATTTGGCGGTACACCATCGGTCAGCGTGAGGGCCTGGGCATTGCCTTGGGTCATCCGGTGTATGTCAACCGCATCGATCCTGTGGCCAATACGGTGCATATCGGCCCCCAGGACAGGCTCTTAAGCCAGGGGCTGGAGGCGTCAGGGCTCAACCTTTTGTCAGGTAATTTTTTGCAAGAAACCATCGAAGCCTCCGTGAAGATAAGGTATAATCACCATGATGTGCGCGCCCTGGTGGATTTTACCGGACAGGATCGTGTCCGTGTCCGTTTTATGGAGTCGCAGAAATCCGTTGCGCCCGGGCAGTCCGTTGTATTTTACGACGGGGATCTTGTGCTGGGTGGGGCGGTCATTGATAGGGCTTTTTGAATTCTTTAAACCCATGGAGGGGACATGAGGACATTGATCGTTATTCTGTGCGCGTTGTGTATGTGTGCCGGTGTGGCGCAAGCTAAAAAGAAATCCATGCCTGATGGCGTTTTCCGCACCTATTATCAGAGCGGCGCGATCCAGCGGGAGGAAAATTACAGGAACACCGATCTCGACGGAACGGTTAAAGAGTATTACGAGAACGGTAAGTTGAAATCCGTACTCAATTATGTCAAGGGCGTGCGGGTGGGGGAGGCCATGACCTATTATGAGAGCGGTGTGAGCAAAACATCCGCGGTGTACAAGGCCAACGAGATCGAAGGCGTCTTTAGAACCTATGACAAGGATGGCCTTTTGTCCCGGGAAGAAACATACCAGGCGGGTGTTCTCAGCGGGCCGACCACCCTTTATTACCCCGGCGGCGCTATCAAAAAGCAGATGTCGTACAATAATGCCGTTCTCGACGGGTCAGCGGTTGAGTTTGATGAGAGTGGAAAGCCTGTGGCCCAGGAGTTTTACCGCAACGGGGTCTTGGACAGCCGTGCCGCATACAATGCGGGGGCAGACCTGGCGACAGCCAAAAAGCCTGCTGTGCCCTCCGCAACACTGCCTCCGGCACCGGCAGCCAAAGTGGCGGCACCTGTAAAAACAACAGAGACAAAGAAGTAAGGGGAAAAGATCATCATGGGTATCACATTAAACACCGGGTATTTGAAAAATTTTGTTACTGAAGCTGAATTGAATGCTTTGGCGCCGCGTGTGCGCCAGGCGCATCAGGATCTGCACCAGAAAACCGGTGCCGGCCATGAGTTTTTGGGATGGGTCGATCTTCCCGCGAGGACGCCTGACGCCCTGGTGAGGGAGCTGACGTCACTGGCTCAGGAAGTCCGTACGCACTCCCAGGCCATCATTTCGATCGGGATCGGCGGGTCGTATCTGGGGATCCGTTCCACCCTGGAATTTCTCGGCGGAGCACCGGCCCTGCCGGTCTATTACGCCGGGCATAACATGTCCACGCTCGATATGGCCCGTATCGTCAGGCTCATCGAGGCGCAGGATGTGACGGTGGTGGTTATTTCAAAATCCGGCACCACGACAGAGCCCGCGCTGGCGCTGCGGATCATCGATGAGGCCATGCGTCGGAAATACAACGCCACGGAAATGAAAAAGCGTATCATCTGCGTCACGGATGAAAAAAAAGGCGCCTTGCGTCAGGTGGCCGACAAGGCCGGTTATCGTTCGTATGTGATCCCCGATGATGTGGGCGGGCGTTTTTCCGTCCTGACACCTGTTGGGCTGGTGCCGCTCGCTTTGGCCGGCGTTGATATCCGGGCATTTGTCGACGGGTTCCGTGCCGGGGAAAAGGAATATGCCTGTGCGGATATGGCCAGCAATATATGTTACCGTTATGCCGCCCTGCGCAATGTCCTTTACGGCAAGGGCAAGGTCATCGAGATGATGGCGTCCTTTTATCCCAATGTTCAGTATGTGGCGGAGTGGTGGAAACAGCTTTACGGCGAGAGCGAAGGCAAGGGCGGCAAGGGGATCTTCCCGGCATCCACCATCCTCTCGACGGATTTGCATTCCATGGGACAGCTCATGCAGGACGGGATGCGCAATATTTTCGAGACGTTCATCATGATCGACAAGGCGGCGGACCGTCTTGTTGTTCCGTCGCAGGCCGAGGACACGGATAAATTCAATTGTGTGGCGGGCAAGGATTTGGACTGGGTCAACAAGCAGGCGTATGAGGCCACGGCCGACGCCCATTACGAGGGCGGCGTGCCCAATATGCTTTTGACGCTGGAGCGGGCGGATGCCTTCCATGCCGGCCAGTTGTATTATTTCTTCGAGAAGGGTGTGGGCATTTCAGGTTATATCCTGGGCGTCAATCCCTTTGACCAGCCTGGTGTCGAGGCATACAAAAAGAAGATGTTTGCCCTTCTGGGAAAAAAATGATCTTGTTTCGCCGGGGATGGTGTTGATCCTATGAAATTCATCGCTGACCTTCATATCCATTCCCGGTATTCCCGCGCGACCTCCAGCGATCTGACGCCGGAGAACTTGTGGCGCTGGGGGCAGTATAAAGGGATCCAGGTTATCGGGACCGGCGACTGCATCCACCCGGCATGGCTTAAGGAGATCGAGGAAAAGATGGAGCCTGCAGAGGCGGGTTTTTTCCGTCTTGTTCCGGCGTTGGCTGCCAAGGTTGCTCCCCAGGTCCCTGACCGTTGCCGCGGCGATGTCCGTTTTGTCCTTTCCACCGAGATATCCAGCATTTACAAGAAGAACGGCAAGGTCCGCAAGGTTCATAGCCTTGTCATCCTGTCGTCGCTCTTGGCCGCGCGTGCGTTCCAGCGACGGCTGGGCGCCATCGGCAATATCATCTCCGACGGCCGGCCGATCCTGGGGCTTGACGCCAAAGACGTTCTGGCCATTGCCTTGGAATGCGACCCCAGGGTTCTTTTCATCCCGGCGCATATCTGGACTCCGTGGTTCTCCGTCCTGGGGGCCAAAAGCGGATTTGATACGATGGAGGAATGTTTTGAGGACCTGACGCGGCACGTTTTTGCCGTGGAAACGGGTCTATCGTCGGACCCGCGCATGAACTGGCGGTTGCAACAGCTCGATGATTTTATCCTGGTTTCCAATTCCGATGCGCATTCCGCTGCGAAGCTCGGACGGGAAGCCAATATGTTCGATACGGATTTTTCTTATGCCGGCATGTACCGTGCGCTGGCCGACAAGAATGACAAGGGGTTTTCCGGCACCATCGAATTTTTTCCTGAAGAGGGGAAGTATCATTTTGACGGGCACCGCGATTGCCGCGTACGCTTGCATCCTGCGGAGACGATCAAGAGCAAGGGGCTGTGCCCGGTGTGCGGCCGACAGCTGACCGGCGGCGTCATGTCCCGGGTGGAAGCGCTCGCGGACCGTGCTGAGGGCAGGAAAGCCACCCGGGCGCGGCCGTATCGCCGCCTGATCCCGCTTATGGAGGTGATGGCTGAAGCCCGGGGTGTGGGCCAGCAGTCCAGGCAGGTGGCGCGTGCCTATATGGAGCTGATCGCCAAGCTCGGCCCGGAACTGGGGATCCTCATGGATGTTCCTTTGGCCGATATCGCGGCAGTGGACGGGGGCGTGCTGGCCGAAGCCGTAGGGCGTGTGCGGGAAGGCAAGGTCTCGATCGCCGCCGGGTACGACGGGGAGTATGGTGTCATCAAGATATTTGATGACAAAGAGCGTAAGGATATTCACGGAAAGAGCCGCATTTTTCATCTGAACTTCAAGGGATAAACATATGATACGTTTGGGCCAGTTGGTATTGGACACTACGCCGCGCATTGCTGTGGCTGTCACGGACCGTGATCACAACAGCGCGATCGCGGCCGCTCATGCGGATGTCCTGGAAGTGCGTGCCGATGAGTTTTCGGACACGGATGAGGCCTATGTGACCGGACAGGTCAAGAGGATCCGTGACATCGGTCTACCCATGATCCTTACCGTGCGCAATGATCCGGCGGAAGGCGCCCGGCATGCCCTGGAAGACAGCCGGAAATACAGGATATTCGCGGACGCCATCACCTTGGTCGATGCGGTGGATATCGAGTTATCGTCGTTGATCAGGGCCGATGTGCGCAAGCTCGCCCAGGACAATGGCAAGGTGGTCATTGTTTCAAAGCACGATTTTCAAAAGACACTTCCGGATGAGGCGCTTGACGCTTTCTTTCAGGATGCAAAGGGGTTCGGGGCTGACATTGTCAAGATCGCCATGCAGGCCAATACCATCCATGATGTCAGGCGGTTGATGGCCTTCACGCTGAAACATCAGGAAAGCGCGGTTATCACCGTGTCGCTGGGAACCCGGGGCATGATCTCCCGCCTGGCCCTGCCGGCCATGGGATCGCTGTTGACTTACAGTTATATCAGCCAGGCCACCGCGCCAGGCCAGATCCCCCTGGCCGCCCTCCAACAGGACTTCCGCCGTTATTATCCAGATCAATCCTGATATAATAAGGAAGGCCCCCGACTTGCTTTTTCAGGTATTGATGTTGTATAGTTAGGCAAGTGTCACGTTGGACATATTTTCCCGTAGAGATATTTATCCCGCATTTTGCAATAGGAACAAAGGAGGCTTGGTATGCGAAAAATCACATCATTTCTGGTATTGGCAACGTTTATCGTCAGCTGTATCATGCCCCCGCAAGGATTCGCGCAAAGCCTTTCAGCGGTTGGGCTTATGCCCCTGCCAGGGAACATGGTTGCCGTGACGCCTGCATTTACACCGGCGCACTTGTGGGGCATGGCCATGCATCCCAATGATCCGTTCAAGTTTGATTTTCTCATCCATCGTGGTAACGAAACCCTGACCGCAGTAGAAAAGACTCAGGAATATACGAAGTTGATCAAATATTTCCTCGCGGCGCTCGCGGTGCCTGATACGGACCAGTGGGTCAACCTTTCGCCGTATGAGAAAGACCGCATTATTCCTAATAATTTCGGGTTGACGGAAATGGGGCGCGACCTTTTGGCGCAGGATTATCTCTTAAAGCAGCTGGCATCTTCGCTGACGGACCCTGAAAGCCAGCTGGGCAAGAAATTCTGGGATCATGTGTACGCGCAGGCGCATGAGCGCTTTGGCACGACCAGTGTGCCCACCGATGTGTTTAACAAGGTCTGGATCATGCCGGACAAGGCGGTGGTCTTCGAGAAGGATAATACCGTGTATGTCCTGGAGAATCACCTGAAGGTCATGACGGACAAAGATTATCTGGCGGCCAGGCATAATGTATCCGGTGATACGCCGGCCGAAGCCGGGGCCATGGCGGATATTTCTTCCCAGGTGATGAAAGAGGTGATCATTCCGGCCATTGAGACGGAAGTGAACGAGGGCAAGGGCTTTGCGCCGCTGCGCCAGGTTTACAGCGGGATGCTGTTGGCCACATGGTACAAGCGCACGCTCAAGGAAAGCATTTTAGGGAAGCTGTATGCGGACAAGGGCAAGGTCAAGGGGGTTGACCAGGATCCCAGGACCAATCAGGAGATTTATAATCAGTACCTCCAGGCGTTTCAAAAGGGCGTGTTCAACATGATCAAGGAGGACGTTGATAATTACACCCAGGAAGTGATCCCGCGCAAGTATTTTTCTGGCGGGACAGTGGGGTTTGATCATGCGGCATTAACAACGGGGACCGAACCGCAATTTAAAAAGAAGTCCGGCGATATGGCTTCTCAGACGGATGTTGTGAGAAGTAGGCTGACAAGTTTAGCAGAAGCTGCCGTGCCTGTTCTTCCGTCGACAACAAACATGACTGATGTGATGACCGCGTGGCAGAATGTTAACGTCCCTAGTTATGATCAATTAAAGACGGTCATTGATGTTGTTGCTGATAAGTTTGGGGCCGTACAAGTAGGGCTTCTTCGGTTGATGAATCTTGAAGCTTCGGCAGCGCAGTTGTTTGCGGATAAACTTCACCAAAAAGACTCACCCGCCGAGTTGTTTTTTGGATTGAATGTGGATAAGCTCGTTTCTCAAAGTGTCCTGACACCTGATGGGAAGAGCTTAATTCTCACTATTGATAGAAAGCGTTCGTTGGAGGCGCTGGCAACAGCGATGCATATTGATATTCCGGACAATGCGGCGATAAGCGCGTTGAAGCAGGGCATACTTATTTTTTCGACTATGTTTGGGCTTTCGGTTTTGTCAGCATCCAACGTCCAGGCGTTGCCTAAAGATAGCATTGGGCTAGCGCCTGCGAGTATTCGTATAGAAAAAAATATTGCATTCACGAAAGAAGAGCCTAAGAAATTGCTTCCGCCAGGCAATAGCGGGAGTTTTGTTGTACAAGAGACACCCAAAGCAGTTTTGTTTATTAAGCGAACTACAGAGATACAGAAGCTACCTGTTGGGACGTTCGTTATGATAGCGCGTCAGTATTCCAGTGTTGTAGAAACAACATGGAAGCCTTTATCAGGAACATCTTTGCGGCAGATACGTTATGTTCAGAAGAATGGTGGTCCATGGATGCAGCAAATTAAAAACAGTGAGGGATCTATAATCATTCAGCATAGAATGAAAAACGGATTTGTTCCTGGGATGAGCAGGCCTTTTATTTTTCAGGGTGGGACGATTAAACAGGAAGTGAGTACTCCTGGGGTTTTTATTTATAAAGAAACGTCTACAAAGAAGGTCATTCCGGCAAATACGTCTGGTAAAAAGCCAGGGGATCTTGCTGAGGCTGATCAAGTCGATAATGCCGCCCTTAAAGGTGGTATCGATTTCGCGCAATCGAATCTGGATATGCAAATCAAGCGTGACGGCGCCGGGGTGCCGCTGCCCCTCAGTCAGCAGAATCTGGACAACATCAAGATCGACGGCCTGGTGCCGGAAATCTTGAGCATCCAGCCTGCGGTAAGTGTGCCTTTGTTCAGCGAGGCCCAGGGCTCCATGCCCAGCGCGGCATAACTGGATATTATTGAACAAGTTTGAAGCCCGTGCGGGGTTCATCTCCGCGCGGGTTTTTTTATTAACGCTCCTTGTGTAATGGCCATGGTTGACAGGTATACTTCATTGAAGTATACTTTGGTCGTGAGGAAAATCTATGGAATTCATCGAAACGTCGATCTTTACTAAAGTTTCAAGAGAATTACTGGGGGACGATCAACTGCGACGTTTGCAAACCACCCTTGCGATGTTCCCAACAACAGGAAAAATTATTCCCGGGAGCGGAGGTTTAAGGAAATTGCGATGGGTCTTGGATGGCGAAGGCAAGCGCGGTGGATTAAGGGTGATTTATTATTGGGTTACGCAGGATGATCAAATATTTCTGTTATATGTGTACAAGAAGTCTGTGCAAGAAGATATGACGGTAGCTGAGTTGAAGATTTTAAGAAAAGCACTGGAGGTGTGATATGGAAAAAGGGCATTTTCAGCGTTTGATCAGCAGTGTCAAAGAGATGAAATCGATCCAAAAAGGTCATAAAAAGGCGGCACGGATAACGAAGGTTGATCCTGTTTCTCTTAAGTTGATCCGTAAGAGCCTGAATCAGTCGCAGAGTGAGTTTGCTTTTATGATCGGCGTTAGTCCATCGACATTACGGAACTGGGAACAAGGGCTTCGTCATCCAGATGGGCCCGCGATTGCTTTATTGACTGTGGCGCAGAAGAATCCTGAAGCTGTTTATGCAGCGTTGCATGGCTAGCCTGTATTTTGTTTTATACGTTCATCAAATCCATGGTGGGCGACGGATTTCATGAATTTCCTTCCATATCCTTTCCAAAAGGGACAAGGTTTCAGTCCACACAATCCTTCCATATGTAGCTGAATCTCTAGTTTAGGATCGAACGGGTCTCGGTTTATTATTTTGACTTATTATCAAAATAATACTTGCTTTCCTGTGAAACATGGTTTATATTTTGATAAGAAATCAAACAATGGTTGATTTATGGACAAGGAATGGAAGGTATGATCCAGGGCATTACTCCAATAGATACGGCATTCGACATGATGGGGCTTCATCAGGCCCAGGCGCTCACGCGGTTCATGTTCATTGAAACGCTGGCTGGGAAAGTTCTTTTTGGATTGGGTTTCATCCTGAGCCTGGTCAAGGGCTTGGAAAAAGGTAATTTTAAGCCGGTATTGATGTTCGTCTTTCTTTTCTTCTCTTTATGGTTTTTATGTGTGATGCCGCATGTCAGGGTAACGCCCCCTATTTCTGCCATGGAACGTAACGGGTATAAGGATATTACGGCCGCCGACATATTAAAGAAGAGCGGTTACGCGGAGCTTGTGGTCAACCCGGTTGTGTATGGCGTGAGCCGGTGGATGGATGTGCTGGTGACAGGTGTGGTGGCTGTGATTGACCATGTGGGGAATGAAGGCCGCGGTTATTTGGCGAGTCCATTCTTGCGGGTCAAGGTGTCCATGATCACCAGCGCGATCGTGGCGCAAGGGATCACGGATCCAAAGCTCAGGGAAGATGCCGCGCGCTTTTATCAGCAGGATTATTGGGGCACGGTGCGCGGGCTGGGGGAGTCGGCACAGGGGGTGTGGCCTGGAGATCCCCGTGTCGTTGCCCTTTATAAGGAAGAGGCGCGGGCGCGCTGGAATACCCTGCGCGACGCGCTTTATGCCTTCGCCAACCAGGACAAGATCTTCGACCGGACATTCGCGCGTTTCTACAACGGGAACATTAACAAGGATGGCGTGGTGAAGGCGTTATTGAATAGTGAGATGAAGATGCATTCACGGCTGTACACGCTTTTTACTTATGCATCACGGCGGGGAGATGAGAAGGTTCTGGGGAATGTAACGGGTGTGATGCAGAAGGCGTCTCAACGCCTTATCCAGTTCCTTCCTTTAGCGCAGGGGCTGTGCCTTTTTCTTGGGTGGGCTTCATTTCCGATCTTTGTGGCGGCAGCGTTAATGTTTCAATCTTTCGGATATCTTGCGTTATGGATGGGATTGATCCTGTGTGTGAAGGGATGGTCGGTTGGCTGGGTGATTGTGGAGAAGAGCGCAGACCTCTGGTTCTTGCTGCAGGCATCGTGGGGCGGGGTTGAGTTGTGGCGCGCGCCCGTTGTCAATGACGGGACAGCCATTGCGGCGTTCATGGTGCCGCTGGCCGGGATGGGAATATTTTTTATGGGGTTCATGCGGATGAAGGCGGGGCAGAAAGGATGAAACTCGAAGTAACATCAAGATGGGACAAGTTAACAGCAAGGAGAATGAGATGAAGATTTTTAGGATAAGCGGGATTCTAACGATGATCGTGGTTGCGGCCACCAGGGCCTGGGCCCAGCAATCCGGGATGGAAGATGAAACCAAGCAGCAGTTTGACAACCTGTCGAAATTCATTGTCACCGTCATGACCGGCCCTGTGGCCAAGATCATTGCCCTGGTGCTTCTTCTCGTCGGGATATGGAGAATAATTAACAAGGATTACGGGACGGCTGTTGGGTGTGTGATTGCCCTGTTGGCCCTTGTTTTCTTGCCGCAGATCCTTAACGTGTTTGGCCGGTGAAACATGCGTCATTGTCCCAAGACCATAGATAAACCGTTATTGATCCTTGGATTGGAAGGCGAGGATATCGCTGTGTTGATGTTCTTTTTCGGTATCCCCGCGATCATGATCTCTCCGGCGATTCCTTTGGTGTTGATCTTTGTGGCCTGGCCTGCGCTTGTGGCATTCAAACGGGGCAAACCTGAAGGATATGTCCTGCATGCCTTGTACCGAATGGGGATGCCATTATCTGGACTATTACCACCTGGGTCGGAAGGCAAGCGTTATTCACCTTACAGTCAGGAGATGTTGTGATTGAAGAACATCCCATAAGATCCAAAAGCTCTGTGTATTTTGAACGCTATGCCAAGGCGGAGCAACAGCGGACACTTCTGGTGGGTGTTGTTTATGTGTTGGGCGCGGTATGTGTGGCATTTGCGATGGGGCTTATCAGCGTTGCGGTACGTCCGAAGCCCATTCATTATGTTTCAGCAGTTCCTGTTTCCGGGATTTCTTATCCAGGCCAGGTGCCGGTCTCATCGGTGGTCAGTTTCACAGGGGCGTGGATCATGGACTGGATGAATTATACCCCTGATACGGCCCAAGGAGTTTATCAACGGGCTCTGCTCTTAGTTATGCCTTCGTTCATGGCCAAGCTTCGGGCGGGGTTGGATGAAGAGCTGCAAAAGATTTCACGCGACAGGCTGGCTTCGGTGTTCACCCTTAAGGCTGAACCGCGCTGCATGGAAAATGAGGGAGGGTTTGCGGTGATATTCGAGGGGGATCGCAGGATTTATATGGGGAAAGAAGAAATGTCACGGGAAGCTGTGCGGTTTACGGTGAATGTCCGCCGGACAACGCCGACAACGCTTAATCCTTATGGGCTTGCCGTGGAAGATGTCAGAAAAGAAAAGGTGAGGCATGATCAAGTTTAATCACATTGTAACGGCGTGGATGATGGTTGTTCTTGGGGGGGCTTGTGCATCGGCAGAAAAGAATGTTTGTTCCGGAACGGATGTTCTTGTGCGGGTGGAAGTGGGGAAAATGGTCGACATTTACGTTGAGGAAGGGATCGCGGACCTGGTGCGTTCCGGAGATCCCTCGACGGTGAAGGTGGAACATACCTCCGGGCATATATTCCTGACGCCGCTTGCGGCTGCTCCGGCGGATATTACCATTCTTGACGCTGTCGGGCGTTCCCACAGGATCAAATATGTATTTGATCAGGGTGTGGATGAAAAAATTGTTGTCGGAGATTGTCGGGAGAAAGAAGCAGGAACGGACAAGGACCTGGTCATGAGTATGGTTCGGGATCTGATTCGAGGGCGTCAGCCTGAAGGATCAAGACGGCGAGAGGGAGGTCCGGTGATATTTGAGGATGCCCAGGTCCGGATGACCCTTGTGGTAATGCATGAATTGCCGAAGCTGGCGGGTTATGTAGTGACCGCCGAGAATTTGACCGATGGTCCTGCGGCTCTTCCACTGCAACGCATTGCCTATCCCGGGCTTTTGGCCGTTGCCGCGGATAAAGAAAGCCTAGAGGCCAGGGCACAAGCCAACGTTTATATGGTGGTGGCCCGATGAATGGATTGCAGAAGTTTTATCAGCCGTGGAAAGAGCGCTACCTTGCCCTGGATAAGCACAGCCGTTTAATGACAGCAGCGGCTGTTGTGGGGGCGGCCATAACAGCGGCCTGGCTTATGTTGCCTAAGGGGATGCCATCGGTGACAGGACCGGTAAAAGATACACATGCATCACAAGGGATGGCCAAGGCAGAGGCCGGATATTTTCTTGGCGAGGATGTTGATAAGAAGGCTTATGTTGAACGGCTGGAATCTCAATATTTTTCCGTTTCGGAAAAAAATCAGATCCTCCAGGGGAAGATCGATGATTTGGCGGGGAAAGTGAGTGAGATGGCCAGGACTCAGGGCGGGATTTCCGATAACCTTGGGGAACTCGAAAGGCGCATGGCTGATGTTGCCGCGAAATCAGCGGCAACGGCAGGCATTAACGGTTTGAAACAGCAAAAACCTGTTATCAGCGCTTATCAGATGGATGTCATCAATATCGCGCCGGCCCTTGCAGGGGAGCGGGATGAAAATGTTGTGTATTTACCGGCTGGCAGTTTTGTGAGCGGGACGTTGTTAACGGGTGTTTATGCCCCATCAGAAGCATCCAATCCTTTGCCGGTGCTTGTGCGTTTGAAGGAGGCTTTTTATGGGCCTAATGACACGCGCATACCTCTGGAGGGCGCTTTTGCTGTCGGGAAGGCATCGGGTGATCTCGTGAGCGAACGGGCCTTGGTACAGATTTGCACCCTGTCCGCAGTGCTTCCCGGGGGGCAGGCTTTTGAGCATAAGGGGAATATCGGTTATTTGACAGATGCGTCGGGGCAGTTGGGATTAAAGGGATTGATTGTTCATAACACCGGTGGGCAGCTGGCCATGTCATTTATGACAGGTTTTACAGGCGGGGCTTCTCAGGCGATGGCGGATGCTCAAACGACAACGGTGGTTAGCGATAGCGGTCGGATGGCCCGAAATGTGACGGGTAACCGCGCCAAAAATGCGGGGTTTCAGGGGCTGGCCCAGAGTGCGGCGCAAATGTCCAAGTATTACGAGGATCAATTGGGGCATATTGTACCGGCAGTGAAGGTTGACGCAGGGGTGGATGTGTATTTTATTATCCTGGAAGGAGTGGCGGTTTATGGGCTTAAGAAGAATAGCATTTCTCTTGTGCGTTACGCTGATTAGCGGCTGCGCCAGCGCAGGGCAGCACCGCGTTACGCGACGTCTGAATGATGACGCGCCACGGACGTTGACGGAGATCTATCAGCAGTCCGGTGAAGGACGGATATCAGTGCCGCAAGGAAAAGTCCAGCTGCTTCCCGAGGCGGGTGATGTCAAGCCCTATTGGCCGGTCTATGAACCGCCCCGGATCATCAAGGTGTGGGTTCCGGCGCATGTTGACGATAACGATAAGGATATTATGGTCGCCGGCCACTGGGTGTTTGTTATGGTTGATGCGCCCCAGTGGTATATCCAACGGTATGGGCGAGAAAATGCTGGCGGGCATGCAGTACTTCCCGTATTGCCGCGGAAGGAAGAGTGATGCTGACACGCGCCGGGATCCAGGACATGTTTAATGAAAAAAATTCACTGGTCGATCATTTGCCATATGCCGAAAACATTGACGAGGTGTTCCTGCATGTTGATGGCAGTACAGGGCGTGCGTGGGAATTGTCATTGTATGAATCCGAGGCCCTTGAAGGGGCGCGACTTGAGGAATTATCGAATATGATTGCGGGACTGTCGGGACGTTTTTTACCGGGAATAAGCGTACAGTTTATTCTTTTGTCAGACGGAGATATCACGCCGTTTCTGGACAAATACCGGGCTATGACATCCCAACAGGTTGACAGGGCCACGGAGAGGATCATTGCCGGTAAGTTGCAGCATATTTTGGATAGCCGGGAAGGGTTTTTCAGGAATTCGGGAGAAAATTTTTATCCCAGACGCATGCGGCTTTTCATAACAGTCCGTTCTTTTCCAAAGTGGCCTGGGACAGGGAATGATCGGATGGCGTGGGATAAGATCAGAAATGATTTCATGAAAGTTTGTGATGCGCTGGAAAGCCAGTTTCAGGCGTTGAAGCTGTCGTTTAAGGCGGTTGATAAAGACCTTCTGGCGGCATTGCTCTATCAGCTGTTAAACCCGCGGCGTTCCGGTATGGTGCCGCCGCCGCGTTTGAAGAATGATTTTATAAGGGAACAGGTCCTGTATAACGCTCCGGAAGTCTGCGGGAACGGATTTATCCTCGACACTTGCCATACCAGGGTGTTGAGTCTTAAGGAACTTCCTCAAACGACGTGGCCCGGAATGTTTTCTGCCCGTGAGGGAATGTGTGATAGCCACAGGAATATGATGATCGTCATCAATTTCACGGTGCCTGATCAGAATACGGCACTCGAAAGGATCAAGTTTCAGAAAGCGATGGCTTTTTTACAGAGAAATTCGTCGCTGGGGGATATCAGTGAGGAGGCACTGCAAAAGAAAGAAGAATTGAGCGGGTTGATCACCCAAACATTTAAAAGCGGCAAGGCTGTGATACAGGCACGGGTACATCTTATCCTGTGGGGCGTATCACCGGATGAATTGGAGCGTGCCTGTGACAACCTTATGGTGGATCTTCATCGGATGGGTGCTGAAGGCCTGAAAGAAGAGATCATTGCGCCGTCTCTCTTTTTGACGTGCCTGCCATTAAATTTTGACCATCGCCTTGAGCGATCAATCCGCAGGGAACGCAGGATCCTGTCGGATAATTTTGCAGACATGGCGCCATTTTATGGCGCTTGCCGCGGTACAGCGACGCCAGCCGCACTGTATTTAAACCGGCGCGGAGAACCTGTGGGGGTCGATTTCTTCGATTCCGAGACCAATCCTCACGGCATAGTGATCGGGGCTTCGGGGGCCGGGAAATCATTCTTGATCAACGATTTCATATATCAGAACTATCGTTTAGGGGCGCATTTCTTTGTCCTCGACAAGGGGCATTCTTACCGCAAGACATGCGCGATATTAGGCGGCCAATATATTGATTTTGATCTTCAGGCGCCATTGACCATCAATCCATTTTTATGTGATCCTGGCAGCGAGAACCTGGCATTCCTTGTCGAAGTGCTTGCCTTTATGGCTTCCGGCGGTGATGAGCGAGACCGTTTGACGCGTGAAGAAAAAGGATTTCTTCAGAAGGCCGTGCTGGAGGCCTATAAAGTTGTTTCGAATCGTCAGGTTACATTGACGGATGTCGTGGGGATATTAAATGATGTCCACCGGGAAGATGCACTGGGGATGGGGCCGCGCATCGCCCTTCGGCTGGCGCCGTTTACCCAGAATGGGCCTTATGGAAAGTTCTTTGACGGTCAAAATCAATTTTCCGTGAACAGCCGTTTTACGGTTTTTGAACTTGCGAATCTTTCTGCCTATCCTGACCTGCAGTTGGTGGTGCTGTTAAACATCATGTTTTTTGTAACACAGTTCGTCGCCGATCCCGGTATGCGCTCCAAACGGAAATTCCTGTTGATCGACGAAGCGTGGCAGTTATTGAAGATGGCCAATACGGGAGATTTTATCGCCAATGCGTTTAAAACATTCCGTAAATACCGCTGTGCGGCAGTGGCTGTGACCCAGGAGGTCGCTGATTTTCTACAACAGAAAAGCGGGTTGGCGATCCTGGCGAATACAGCCAACAAGATATTCCTCAAGCAGGAAGTTTCTTTGATCGAACATTTGAAGAAAGAATTGTCGCTTTCTGATGAAGTTGCCGGGCTTTTACGATCTGTGCGCACGGTCAAGGGAAAGTACTCGGAAGCATTGGTTGTGACACCCTCATCGACCGGGGTTATCAGGCTTGTGCCGGACCCTTTTTTATATTGGGCGGCGACATCAGAGCCTCGCGATAATGCGTTTTTGGATGAAGAAAGAACGAGGGCCAAAGGAGATCTTCTTGAAGCCCTAAGTCGTTGTGCGGAAAAATATCCATACGGGGTCCGTTAATAAGGGCTTTGTTGTGATGCGGGGTAACAATAAGGAGAGGGGTATGATTCTAGAGCAAAGGATGTTTCTGGCAGTGATGTTGGCGGTGTGTTCTTCATGCCGGTTGGCGGCAGCCGAGGAGCCGGGCACCAACAGGTGGGTTGAGCCCATGGTGCAGCAGGTCCGTGTGCCGGAGCGTATCGACAGTGGCGTATTTTATCCCGCGCATGATGAAATGGTGATCCTCAGACCGGGGGCATGGGCTAAGGACGCGGCTTCAGCAGCAGCTTCCAATGCTGAGCCTGTTGTGCCGGCGGCCAAGCCATCGATAAGTGCCGGTTTGAAGCCGGAGATTATTACGATGACAGGGAAAATGAAGTTGTTTGAGGCGCTTCGCCTCATTGCTGAGACAGCCGGCAAGGAGCTGGTGCTGGGAAATGATGTGATTGACAGCGAGCTGACGCTGGATGTGAAGAACATGAAGCTGGCTAACGCCATCAAGGGCCTTCTTTATCCCCTGGAATACGGTTATAAAATTGACGGGGATGAATTGATTGTGCTGGCCCGCGATACCCGTGCCTTCCGGGTTAACCGACCGCCGGTCACGCAGGCGTTTGATGCGATGACAACCAACGAAAGTTCAAGCGTCGGCGCGTCATCCGGTGTCGTTTCAACGGGTGTGTCGCCGCAGGCGCGGGTGCGGGTGGGGGCCAAGGTTCTTGTTCATAATAATGCAGACGCGCTTTCGTATTGGGAGGATGTGGAGGCGAATGTCAGAAATCTTGTTTCAAAAGACGGCATTGTGTCCGTGAACAAGGCGGCAGGAGTTGTTGTTGTCACAGATACGCCACGCCGGCTCGATCAGCTGGGGATATTTTTTGATGATATGAATGCGCGTGCGGGCCAACAGATCATGGTGGATGTCAAGGTTGTTGAAGTTGAACTTTCCCGGGAATACAAATTGGGGATCGATTGGGGCGCTTTGATGTCCCATGGAGATCTAAGGGGCGTTCAGTTGGCCACGAATTTTGCATCCGAGAATATGACATCAGGAAATTCAATGAATTTTACCGCGCGTGTGGGCAAGGATGGGGCCGGTGATACGGAATCCGGGATCAAGGCTGTGCTTAAAGCGCTTGAGTCTTTTGGACGGATCGACGTGGTGTCCCAGCCCCGGGTGATGATGTTGAATAATTCGGTGGCCAGTATTCAGGTGGGGGAAACAAAGTCATATGTCGAGAGCACCAACATGGAAACAACCCAGGGCGGGGGAACGATCACATCAGCGGCGTTGAATGAGGTCCATGGAGGTGTGACACTCCAGATCGTCGGCAGTATCGCGGGTGAGGATGTGTTTCTGGGGGTAACGCCTGTTGTCAGCAGCATCGATGATATCCGCACGATTACCCTGGGGGGAGGGAGCAAGCTGGAAGCGCCTGATACATCGATGAAAACCATGAGCACGCTGGTCCGGGTTAAAGACGGCCATACGGTTGCCATTGGCGGGCTTATTACCCGGGATAAAAGGAGTGAACAACATGGTGTTCCATTCTTGTCCAGAGTCCCGCTTCTTGGGAAAGTTTTTTCGTATGAAGTGCGTCGCAACAGGCGTACGGAACTGGTCATTTTCATGACCCCGCATCGAGGTTAACTATGGGCCGCTATCTCTTTCAGAACGGTAATGTGTATTTTTCATTAAACAAAAATTCAGGATGCATGACGTTTGAGGAATTCCTCGCATCGCCTATGCCAATGGACCCAGAGGCGCATGTTCTGGTTATAGAAACAGCACATGGCCGGATGGGGAACGCGCAGACGGAATTTATTCGCAGGATTAGTCATTCATTTTCACGGGGTAAGATTAAAACATTTGTCCCCTACAACCTGGCCTTGCGTGCGTTTGTCCTTGAGCGCGGACTGGTCGAATCAACAGATCCGATGATTGTGGTGGATAACATAGGGGACAGGTATTTGTTAAGCGCCTATAACACGCGTGAGGCGGTTGAGACACGGGTCCTTTTGCCGCAAAATGCGCAACGGATTGTGGAAGAGGTTCTGAGGACTCGAAAAAACCTGATGGAAGGCGTCGGGCTGGGTCAGGGGAAAGATGTATGCCGGTTTCTTTCCAATGATCCGGAAGTTATTGAAGCCTTGGGTGGCGAAGATAAGGGATATGCCGTTTATTTTGAAACATTATTTCCGGCGTTTCAGGTTCTGGGCAAAACCAGGTTTGCCGTGCATTTGATGCCCCCTGAAGATATTGCCGCGCATCGACGGCAGGAAGATCTTTGGGTTTTGGCGCGCACGGGCGGTGTTGCGTTGCTGATGGTATTGTCCGGTGCTGGATATTATGTGACGGGAATTCGACCTGAAGAATTTGTGGATCAAAAAATACGGATCGAGGCAGAAAAAAGATCGGTTTTGGAGGATGAATTAACAAAGGTTTCTGCGGATACTTACCAGGCGCGCCTTAAGGGGTTGCCGCACGCGGATTTTATGGACACGTTGCGTCAGTTTATGGAAGGGGTTCCTCCGGATGCCTGGATCAGGACGCTTTCATTTGAGCGCGACGCCGCTGAAAAGTGGTCTTTTACAGGGAGTATTGTTTTCAAAGAGAAACGTATTTTTCCTTTTTCGGCCAAGGGGATTTTCAACGGGGCTGATGTGGCCTCGGTGTTTATTGATGACAATCCGGGGCTCAGGATACATGCGGCACTGTGTTCTCCTGCTGCTGCAGAAAGGAATCTGTGATGAAGGTGATGATGATATTTTTCGGGATTGCTGTGATGCTGTCCGGATTTATATTAGGCCATGCATCCCGCATGCGTGTCGAGAAGAAAGAGGTGGTGCTTGATCATTTACGGCAAGATACGGTCCGTGTTAATGAAAAAATTGAAGCGTGTAAGGGGTTACCCCATGAATCGCCTCGTGATCTGATCCGGGAATATACGGGTTTTATTAACGATATTCATGCGATGGGACGGGCAGAGGGAATGATGTGCGGGGTGATTGTCCCGGGGGTGATTCAAGGGGATGTGGCTCACAGCGCGGGCATTTCATCGTGGGATGGGGTGAGGCAGCTAAATGTTCAGGTTGTATGCCCGCTGGGGCGGGGGAAGGGCCTGCTTTCATTGTTGGATGTCTTTACCGATATCGAACGTAACGGTTCAGTCGTGATCCGGGGAATGCATCAGGACAAGGATGTTCTTAGGGCTGAATTTCTTATTGTGGGACGTTAGGAGGAATACGTTATGAAGAGGTGGCTAGGGCTGGTTTTTGGGATTTTCTTGATAATGCCGGGAGTGCAGGCAGAGGAAAAGGCTGTGGTGGTTGAGGGTACGGCGCTGGAAAAGCTGCGCGCACAGGTCGATATTGAACGATCCAGAGAGCAGGAGCTTCAGTTATTGCAGTTGGATGTCGAGCGCCTGAAACTTGAACTTGAGAAAAAGAAGGCGGTTCTTGAGCTTGCCAGTCTTTCCGCAGGAGGAGAGGCCAGAAATGTTGGAGTTCAGCCAGGGACAGAATCGAGCCTTCATGTGCGGTATGTTTCTATTGTCGGTACGCGCAAGGAAGCTGTGATCGATGCTGACGGGGTTGAGGCGCACGTGAAAGAAGGGGATGTCTGGAGTGGAAGGATGGTCAGAAAGATTTCGGAAGCAGGGGTTGTTACGGCGGCTCAGGACGGGCAGGAAAATTTTTATCCGGTGAAGCGCTGAAAAGGGTCTATTGATGAAACTGGAACAATTGGGTTCGTTATTGGTCAGGAAGGGTGCCATTACACCAGGGGCGTTGTCGCTGGGGCTGGCTGTCCAGGCGTGTTCATGTGAAAGGCAGCGGCTGGGCCGGATTTTGCGGCAGTATGAACTTCTTCGGGAAGTTGAGTTGACGGCGGCATTGGCCGAGCAGTCCGGTTGGCCTGTTTTTGAAGGCAATGTCTGTGTGGATCATCAAGCGGCACACAGGCTCGGGCTTGATTTCTTGCGCGGGCATGCTGTTCTTCCTCAGGTAGATGCGCAGGGTGCGGTCTTTATTTTGACGGATCCCTACGATACCCGTGCGACGGATTATGTTGTGTCTGTGTTTGGTGCTGACGCAAGATTTTTTATCGGCGATACAGAGATTGTTACGCGTGTTATGGAGGATTTTCTTAAAGAGAGGTTGGACGGACATGCCCGCGAAGGTTCACGCGCGCCTGTTCAGGATGCGGCCGATGCGCTCTTGAATGAGGCGGTCGCCCTTGGGGCAACGGATATTCATATTGAACCTTCGGAAAACACCGTGGATGTACGCTTTCGCCTGGATGGTGTTCTGAGGTTTCAGCGTTCATTCCCTTTGCAGGATCATGCCAGGGTTGTGAATGTTTTCTTTAACCGGGCTGAAATCAGCGCCGGGGATGCTTTAAGGCTTCACGATGCGCGGTTTGATCATGTGTATGGCAGCAGGAAGATGGATATCCGGCTTTCCCATTTACCTTCTGTCCATGGATCGTCGTTGGTCCTCAGGCTCCTTGACAAGACGCGGTCGGCCGTCCCGTTGGAAAGCCTGGGATACGCCCCGCAGCATTGTGGCGTCATTGAGCGTGCCGTACAAAGTCCCCACGGGATCGTGTTATTGACGGGGCCTACCGGATGCGGCAAAACCACAAGTCTTTATGCGATGCTTAACCATGTGAAACATATGGGGACCAAGGTCGTGGCGGTGGAGGACCCTGTGGAGATCAAACTCCCTTTGGTGACCCAGGTTCCTGTTGATATCCGCAAAGGCCATGATTTTCATCATCTGACCCGGGCTTTTCTTCGTCATGATCCTGATATTATTTTGATCGGAGAGATCCGTGACGAGAAGACCGCGAGTGAGGCTGTTCGTGCGGCCATCACAGGGCACAAGGTCTTTTCAACGCTGCATACTAATGATGCGGTAAGTGCAATTTTGCGGCTGCGTGATCTGGGTGTAGATAACAGTTATATCGCCAGCACACTCAAGTGTGTTGTTTCCCAGAGGCTTGTCCGGAAGCTTTGCCTGCATTGCCGGGTCGAAGAGTTTGTCACAGCGGCCGCACTGCCTGAAATTGAGCGGGTATTTGTCAGCGGGCCAGGACAGATCATTCATCGGGCGGATCCGCGGGGATGCCCGCGTTGTTTTGACGGATATGCTGGACGAACAGTGGTGGCAGAAACATTGTTTATCGACGATGACATACGTTTCATGATCGAGCAGGGTCTGGTAAATGAGATTTCCCTGAAAATAAAGGAAAAGCCGGGGGCTGTCACGATGCGTGCGGACGCCCGCCGGCTTGTCAGTGAAGGGATCATTGCACCCCAAGAGGCTGCAAGGGTGGTGGGATGATGGCCTGGCGGTTTGTTGCGATTCATTCTTCCGGTCATGAGGTTGTGGGGGCCGAATGGGGGACGCGTGCTGATGTTCTGGCGCGCCTGGCCAAGCGGGGGCTGCATCTGGTGTCTTTGGAACCTGATGTCATTCTCGCGGTTCAAAGTCTGGCGTTCGGGGCTTCAATTCCCCCGGATCGTTTGACATTTTTTTTCAGGGATTTTTCAAACATGTTGGCGGCAGGCATCACGCTGAACCACATGATGGGAACTTTGAAAGAGGCGATCCTTGACCCGCGTTTGTCGCGTGCGTGCGATGCGATCTCCTGCGAGCTTGCGGCGGGGCGTTCCTTGGCCGAAGCGATGGCGCAGACGCGTCAGTTTCCCCGTTTGGCGGTCAATGCCGTGAAGGCGGGAGAGCGTGCCGGGAATCTTCCTCTTGTCACAGGGCTTTTGGCCGATCATTTCGAGTTGTCGTCGAAATTGAAAGGTAAATGTCTGGAAGCGTTGATTTATCCGGCGTGTGTTGTATTTTTTCTGCTTGTGTCTCTGGTGTATGTGTCCCAGTCCGTTGTGCCTCAGCTGGCGCCGCTCTTGCCTGCGCAAGCCATGGATAGTCCTTTAACCAGGGTTATGCTGGCCTTGAGCGGCTGCGTGCGGCATGCGTGGATCATGATGGTGTTTATTGCCGGAGGGATCTTCGTCCTGGCAGGCGTCCTGATCCGGCGTTATCCCCGTGCGTGGTATGTCTGCCTGAGGCATATTCCAGGTATTGGCCATGTCAACAGGGATCTGGAGATCGGGTTGTGTTTTTTTGATATTTTCGTGCTCCTTCGCAGCGGCATTCCCCTGGATACGGCGCTGCGCGAGGCGGCATCTTCGGCTGGCAATCTGACGGGTGCAGAACTGGAACAATGTTGTCAGTATCTTGCGGGCGGGCATACATTTTCATCGGCCTTGGCCCAGGGGAAATATTTTCCGCGTCTTGTCGTGGAAACGATCAGGCTGGGAGAGGAAATGGGACGCTACGATGATTATTGCGAAAGGGTATTTAAATTATATTACCGTTCTTTTGAAACGCGTGTCAGTGCGCTGGTGGGGGCGCTTCAGCCAGTGTTGCTGGGGGTGTGCGCGGTATTTGTTATTGCCATGGCATTTGCTTTTTTGAAACCAATTTATGCGAACCTCACGCATATGGGTGTGTTAAAACCATAAACCAAGGAGAGAACGATGAAAAAGATCATGCAAAAGAACAAGGGGTTTTCGTTGATGGAGCTGGCAATATCTGTCGGGCTGATAGCGGTCCTGGTCAGTGTGGTCGCGGCGGGCGGGGGGATGATGAACAAGTGCCGTCTTCAGCGTGAAGCGCAGGCAGTGGAGAGTTTGCGCCTGGCTTCCCAGAATTATCTTTCGGGGAAGAATCTGACGTATGCGGGGGTCAGTGTGGCGGCGTTAAAGAACGCCGGGCTTTTGCCTAATAATTTTGATCCGGCCCAGGCAAACAGTTTTGGCGGAGATTATACCGTGGCCGCCAATGAACAGGATAATACGAAGGTGGATATCACATTGGCCAGTGTGCCGTCCTCGGCGGGGACAGAATTGAACGATGTGTTCAAATCCCGGGCTGATGCGATCAGTTATGATCAGACAGGCAGGGTGTGGAAGGCGACGTTTTAATGGGACGTGCTGTAAGTTTATGGGAATTGTCTGTGGGTGTTGTGCTGGCTGTGGTGCTGGCAGGGGCGTTGGTGGTTTCAACCGGAAAACCGGTGGCCATGGCCCGCAGCCAGCGCACATGCGCAGATATGGAGTCTTTTCTTGCTGCCGGCCGGCAGTACGATGCGATGTATGGGGTGTGGCCGTCCTCGTGGGGGGATATGGACAAGGTCCTGCCTCAAATGCCCCGGCAGAACCAATGGGGACGTCCGTATGTTTTTGGATCTGACCAGCGGCGTTTGTGGCTGGAAACAGATATCCCGGCGGGGTCGCTAACGGCCATGGCGGCAGGATATTCTCTGGTTGTCCAGCATGGAGGAACTTATGACCGTATCCGCGTGTCTGTCAGTCGATTTTACGGCCAAGCCGCACGGCTTGTTTATGAGAAAAGGAATGCCCATGTACCTTAAAAAAGGTTTTACGCTGATCGAACTATCGCTGGTTCTTTTTATTGCCATGGTGATGGCCAGTGCGGTTGTGCCTAATTTTGTCCGTTCGTTACACATTGAAGCCGCACGCAAGACCGCCCTGGAGATGTCTCAAATCGCGGAAGCCGGTCGGGCCTACTATATTGAGCAGAAACAATGGCCTGACGGGATCGATGCCTTGCGCACGGCTGGTTTTATGGATAATGCATGGGGAGGCAAAAATCCTTTTGGTGGACTTTATACTCTGGCGCGGACCGGGTCGTTGCTGGAGATCGCGACAACATTGCCCGGAGATATGGCCCAGGTTGCGGGGGTCTTGCTTCCGATGCCGGCTGTCAGCGGGACGCGGGTCAGTTTCTCCGTAACGCCGCCAGGAGCAGATGCCTTGCCTCAGACGGGAACGATCGTGCCATGGCCGTCGGCGGTTATTCCCCAGGGCTGGCTGATCTGTGACGGACGTCCTGTTTCCCGTACAGATTACAAGAGCCTCTTTGCGGTGATAGGCACAGTGTACGGGGCGGGGGATGGGGCGGGCACATTTAATTTGCCGGATCTTCGGGGTCGTACCGTTGTCGGGCTTGATAACATGGGTGGAGGCTCAGCCAATGTAATAACGGATCTTGCGGGACGTACCTTGGGCGGAAAATTCGGCGAAGAAGCGCATCGGTTGACCGTTGCGGAAATGCCCTCCCATGCTCATGGATATAACGAATCGCCCTGGTTTGGAGCCCGTTACGATGGCCATTCTTCGCCACTGCTGACGTCACAGCGGGCGGCCACAACATCTTCAGCGGGAGGAGATCTTGCTCATAATAATCTTCAGCCGTCGATGGGTTTGTATTGGATCGTAAAGTCCTGATATGCGGGTATGGTTGATCGTTCTTATGCTGGTGATGTCCGCTGTATCATCATGGGCTGAAGAAAGCATGGCAGCACTGGCTGCCCAGGCAGACTGGTCCTGTGTCCGTTTTCAGGTTATAGGGGTGTGTCGTCGCAATACACCGCCTTATGTGGGGGCCAAGGTGCGCTATTGGCAGCCTGTGTTGTTGGTGGAGACGACAAAGCGTTCAGGGCAATCGGGGATTGTGGAGTTAAAGGCCTTGGTGGCATCGTTGGCAGGCCAGAAACCCCTGGAGGCATCATGCGGTGCTGCGGGGCAGACGGATACGACAGCGCTTCAGATGAATGAGGCGCATGTATTCGGGTTTCCTCTTTCCGATGCGTTCTCGCTGATCGTCGAAGCCCCTTGTGAGGGGCCGCCGGATCTCAGCGGGATGGTGAGTTATTTGAGTGAACAGGATGAGGATGAGTGGCGGCGTGCCCGTTTGGAGCAAAATAATCCGCTTTCTGTGATGACGGCTAAGACAGCGCCAGTATGCGATCGTTATGGCGCTTTGTTCCCGGGGATGTGCCTGGGAACGTGGGGGCCGCTCTATCCGCGCACAGGTTTTGTGATCCAGGCCAGTGCGCCGGTTGCTTCTGCGGTCAGCGCCTTTCGGGCTGTGGATATCGCGGCATTAAAGCCGCAAACGCCGCACCGCGTTATTTCGCCGGTGCTTTTCTGGCCGGACGTCCGTTATGACCGGATGCAGATGGTTGCACCGGTAAGGAAACAGTGCATGTCCGTGGGGGAAAATTCCATGTTCTGGGAGCGCGGGGCAGGCGCGCGTGACGGGAGGTACGTTTGGATCTATTGGCGAAAAAAAGAGTGTTGTTTGTTCTGATCTTTGCAGCGGGTTTGTTTCCTTCTTGCGCGTGGGGAGATCTTTTCGGCCTTGACCGGATCAATTACTTTTCAATGAAGGCGTCCGGTAAACAAGACGTCGCGTTCACGGTTTCGTTATGGACAGAGAGGGGATATTCGCCGCCTTCCGTCGTAGAAGAATTTCTTGATGATCCCACGGAAGAAAAAGCCCGAAAGTACCTGGCTTGGCAGCGTGCGCGCTTGGAAAGGATTGCCATGGCCCAGGGCGTGCTGGAAAGAATACGCGAATGAGGGGCGTTCCGGCACTTTTGTGGAGCCTGTCGTTGATGGCGTGGGGAACACCCGCGGCCATGGCGGATATTTTTGAACGTATCAGGCCGTCCGATACGGTGCTACGAGAGGTGTTGAGCGAGGATCGCGCCGATTTTTATTTTCAAACATCAGGACTTGATCGTCATGAGCAGGCACAACATCTTTCCGATGTGAAGGGCCTTGATCTTGATGGTATGACACGACCTAATGCCCTGCGTGATATGGATGCGGCCTTTGATAAATATTTGATCAAAGAACTTCGACAGGACAAGGATTACCGGGGGTATGTTTCGTTAAGGCATCCTTTATTACTGCTGGAGTATTCAAGTCCTGTCATGGCAGATATTCTTAAGCACTACACGGCAAAAGTTTATGCGCGGATTGCTATTGAGGCATCGCGCCTGTCGGAGGTTGAGCGCGCGGCAGAGGGGCGGGTTGAGCGGTTGAGCCGCCAATCCGAGCGTGAATGCCTGCGCAGTAACCAGGCCTTGGGTCTGGTGGAAGCTATGCGTGTGTGCCAGAAAGCTCCCCGGCCGTTTGATGCCCTGACAGGTGTTGGGGGTGCCGTGTCTTTGTCAGACGGGAGACGGCGGATTCACATTTTGGTTCAGGCTCTGGAACGTCTTGGCCTGGACAAGAAACATATTGACCGGGTTGTTGAAATTGCCGGCGATCAGGTGATTTCCGACGACAGCTATCAGGATATTCTTCCCGCCGCTACATTTAACCAGAAATTTGATAGTGCTTTCGAGGTGCAGGCGCGGCGGTGGCGCGATGCGTTGGAGAAATTTCAAAGTTCCGGCAGAACAACGGTCGCGGCGCTGGAAGAGCTGTCATGGCCCGGCGTACCGGTGACGGCGCGCACGTTGGCCGGGCTTGATCTGCTTGATGGTGCATCGCGGCAGATCGCGCTGTTGAAACTGGCGGATGCGGGCGCATTGGCCGCGGTGGAGGGGCTCTACCGGCAGGCAGGGGAGTATTTGGGTTATTGTCTCTTGGATCCTGCCTTATCGCAGGAGTTCAAGGCGATCGTGCTCGAGAAGAAGCAGGGGGTGGAAAATATCCTGGCCGCCGCGAAGTCAGGGCGGCAGGATGCTGGGGCTTATAAGGAGCTTTTAGCCGCACTGGCCGAACACGCCGACATAGCGCGGAAGGATCTGGCGGCGCGCACCGCTGACGGGGCAGAGCAAGCGGGAGTAACGGAAGTTAAAGAGATGCTGTTGAATTTTTAAGGCCCAACCTCCGGGGTTGATTTTGAGCCATGTTTTGATAAAATACATCCTGTAACGGCCAACCAAGGAGAGTGTATGGGACGTATCGGCTTCGGGGAGATTTTGCTTATTGCGCTTGTGATCCTGGTTCTTTTCGGGGCCCAGCGCCTGCCGGAGATCGGCGCTGCGCTTGGCAAAGCCATCCGTGAATTCAACCTCGCGCTCAAAGGGGAAACAAAGGCTGACAAGGATGCCCCTGGCCAAAACTGATCTTTCCTTCTGGGGCCATCTGGAGGATTTGCGCGGGCGGGTGCTTAAATGCCTGGCGGTGTATGTCCTGGCGTGTGCCGGCTTCTATCCGTGTGCGCCATCTGTTCTGGCGTTTGTGACGGCCCCTGCCGGGCCCCTGGTGTTCACCTCTCCGCCTGATGCGTTCATGGCCTACTGGAATGTTGTTTTATGGGGCGGCTTTGTGGTCGCCCTTCCGTATTTTTTTTATCATTTTTGGTCTTTTGTCGGCGAAGGGCTTAGGCCTGGGGAAAGAAAAATGCTTCTTTTTTACGGGCCCTTGTCATTGATCCTGTTTGGCGTTGGCGGGGTGTTTGCCTTTTGGATCGTTTTGCCGATGTCATACCAGTTCTTCATGGGGTATGCCTTGCCGGGGATCCGCCCCTTGATCACGCTTGACAGGTATGCGGCGTATGCAGCGGGTGTTGTGTTGTCATTTGCGGCGGCCTTTGAATTGCCGTTTGTTCTTTTTATCCTGGCGCGGCTGGGCGTGGTGAATGCGCGCGGGCTGGCCGCCACAAGACGGCATGCCATTGTAGCAATCCTTGTCGTGGCGGCGATCCTCACACCGCCGGATGTGGCTTCCCAGATCATGCTGGCCTTGCCGTTGCTTGTCCTTTATGAAGCGGGTATCGTGTTGGCCAGGATGGGGGAAAGGAAAAGCAGGGCGGGGTTATAAAAAACCCCCTGGTTATCCAGAGGGTTTTTTAAGAAAATCGGGAGAGAAGTCTTACTTTTTCTTCTTTGCCGTCTTTTTCGCAGGGGCCTTCTTGGTGACGCCCTTGGTGCATTTCTTGGATGAGCAAGCCATGGTATTTTCTCCTTTCCCAGTTGAATGTTGAATCATGTTTTTATAATAACATCAGCCCATGAAGATGCAAAAAATATTTGATAAATTTTTCATTTATTTTTTATATTTTTTATGTTAAAAAGACATTTTTATCGACGATAAAATAATATCATGCCTGTTTTTGCGTTTTGGCGCCGTGCCTGTTTCTTAAAAAAAGAATAATTCATCCTGTGACCACAGCCCTTTATATCCACATCCCTGGTTGCGCCCGTAAATGCCCGTATTGTTCCTTTCCGGTCGTGGCGGGAAAATCTTTTCACGAGGAGATTTATCTTGATGCTGTTGCGCGTGAGGCTTCTCTTCGCGGCGGCCGTGAGGTGTCATCGCTTTATGTGGGGGGAGGGACACCGTCGTTGTTGTCTGAGGAGGGGATCGCCCGGCTTGGCATGATCATCCGCGAGTATTTTTCCGTCGGGAATGTCGAGCGTGTGTTTGAAATGAACCCCGAGAGTGTCACGCCTGCGAAGGCGGCACTCCTTAAATCGCTGGGGTTTAATCGTGTGAGTTTCGGGGCGCAGTCGTTTGATCGGCGTTATTTGTCCTATTTGGGGCGGACGCACGGGGTGCAGGAAAGTTTTCGCGCTTTTAAAGTGCTTCGAAGCGCCGGATTTGATAATATCAGTGTGGATTTGATGTTCGGGTTCCCGGGGCAGACCGGCATTGAGCTGGAAGAGGATCTGGATGCTCTTCTATCGCTGGGAAGTGAACATGCGGCAGTTTACGCGCTGACCGTTGATGAACGCAGTGTTTTTTACGTGCGGGGGGAAAGGGTTTCCGTCGATGACCAGGGGGAATTTTACCACCGTGTCTGCCAGCGTCTGAATGCCGCCGGATTGATGCAGTACGAGGTCAGCAATTTTGCGCGGTTGGGGTTTGCTTCGCGCCATAATATGCATTACTGGGAGGGCGGCGATTATGTGGGGCTCGGGATGGGGGCGCATTCGCATCTTGACGGCGAGCGGTTCTGGAACACGGATATTTTACCGCGTTATTTGGAACTGATCCGTTCCGGCGGGAACGCTGAGGCGGGTCGTGAGCGCCTCACACCGCAGGCGAGATTGATGGAGTCATTTGTTTTCGGCCTGCGGATGAATGCCGGGGTGGATCCGCGAGAACTTGAAGCACGTTTCGGCGTCCCGTTGCCAGATGACCAGCGCGACGAAGTGAAGGCGCTGATCGCCGAGGGGTTCCTGGCCATGGACAACACGCGCATCCGCACAACGGATCAGGGGCGGCTGGTGTTGGATGCGATATCGTCCAGGTTGATCTGACAGTTGGGGTGAACATACAACGGGGTATCCTATGCGTTGGGTTGTGCTTGCGTTATTGTCGGCCCTGGTGATGCTGGTTGTGGGCACGCTTCAAACCCCCTGGCTTGCCAGGGAGTTATGCCGCCGCGCCTTGACGGGGAAGCCTGGTGTTGTCGTTAAAGAACTGCGTATCGGCCAGCAGCACTTTTCATTGCCAGGGCGCCTTCAGTTCCGGGATATCCGGCTGGAGCTTGAGGTTAATGCCAAGCGGGTGTCAGTAGACGCCCCCGCAGTTCTTGTGACAGGCCTGCAGAGTGTGTGGAGCGGCGAGAGGCGGATCTTTGTCAGCGCGGAACACCTGCATGGACGCTACGATGTGGGAGAGGCCGCTGATGCGGGGCTTCAGTTCACACTGGCGGGGGACAGCATCAGTGGCCCGGTGACGTTGGCGGAGTTGAGCTGGGACAAATTGCGCGCCCGGGAGGTTTCTGCGTTCGTCATCTTGAATCGTGCCGGCATCGAGGTGCATGCTGTTAAGATGCAGGCTTACGCCGGGAAGGTCACGGGAAATGCTGTCGTTCATCCGGGACCGCCGATGACGTATACGGCGGAGATTTTTATCGAGGGGTGCGACGTGGCCCAGCTTACGGATATCAACCGAGACCTGGCTGATCAGTTAAACGGCGCAGTTACGGGCACCGTGAAATTGGCTGGCGATGCGGTGGCGTTGAAGGCCCTTGACGCGGATCTGACCATGCCTGCGGGAGGCCGTGTGAGCGCTTCGCTTCTGGCGGCGCTGACGCAGTATTTGCCCCAGTCGCGCGAGAAAAAGCGGCTTGATTTTCTTATCCGTAACGGGGGAAAGCTTGCCATGGAGCTTTTTTCGTTTACAATGAAGGGCGTTGGGGAAGGGAAGTTCGCCGGTGAGCTGCGGTTGAGAAGCCGTGAGATCAACCTTGAACTGAACCTGACGCACGAGATCAATACCGACGGGACGCTGGCGTCCCTGGCGGCGTATGGACAAAAGTTCCTGAAATGAGGAGGAGGCATGAAACGACCGGAGAAGGTTTTCTTTTTGATCCTGGGCATGGCGGTCTTGAGCGGCTGTACCGTGAAAGCCATTGGCGATCCCAATCGTCCGATCACCATCAACGCACATATCACCATTGATATTAAAGGCCTGGAGAAGACCGCCTCGAGTATTGAGGACATGGTCAGCGGCGGGCAAACGAAATAAGGAGAGGATATATGAAAAAAGTTTTGGGTTCTTTTGTGTTGGCCGCTGTGATGCTGGGTGCGGGCGGTATGGTTATGGCTCAGCCTGGGTATGACATTAAGGTGATGACACCCCAGGTGAAGTCAGCGCTTGAAGCGCGCAAGGCACGTTTTGCGGAATTGAAAGCGCTTAAGTCGCAGGGGGTTGTGGGCGAAAATAATCGCGGCTATGTCGAGGCCTTGGGCGGCGGGGGGAACGTGAAGGATCTGGTTAATGCGGAAAATGCCAACCGTAAAGAAGTCTACCAGGCTATTGTAGAGCAGAACGACCTGGGGGCCGGGTCTTTGGCTACGGTAGAGGGTGTTTTCGCGGGGGTTCAGCGCGATAAGGCTGCGGCGGGTGAGAAAGTGCAGGATCCCTCAGGCCGCTGGGTCACAAAGTAGTTCTATATTCGGGTGATGATCACAAGCCCTCCGGAAAAGATTTTTCGGAGGGCTTTTTATTTTTTGTCGATAGTTCACCTTATATGTTATCTTTATTGTCACCGGATGTTCCGTATTGGTCCATTTCCCGACGTATAAAATTCAAAGGAGTTGATTGATGAGAAGGGCGATCTCTTTATTTATTGTGATGGCGTTCCTGTCCAGTTGTGTGATGCCCCGGCAGGGATACGCCCAGTCGCTCCTGAATTTACCTCAGCCCGGAGAGATGATCGGCCTCTCGGAGAGCTTCATGCCGGTTGTCTTGAAGGGCATGTCGATTCATCCTGAAAATCCTTTTTTGTTCGATTTTATCGTGGACAATGGCAATACGGATTTGAAGGGTCAGGCCCTGACCGATGAGACCACCAAACTCGTCAAATACTTCCTCGCCGGGCTTGCGGTTCCCGAGAAAGAGCTCTGGGTCAACTTGTCGCCGGTCGAAAAAGACCGGATCATGGCGGATCAGTTGAGCCACACCGATGCCGGACGCGACATGCTGGGTCAGGACTATATCCTCAAGCAGATCACTTCCACACTCATGTACCCGGAAAAGGATCTGGGGCGCAAGTTCTGGGATGAAATTTACAGCCGTGTGTATACGAAGTTCGGTAATACCCAAGTTCCGGTGGACACCTTTAACAAGGTGTGGATCACGCCTGATGTGGCCGAAGTCTATCAGCACGAAGGCAATGCGTTCGTGACCAAAGCGCATTTGAAAGTCATGTTGGAAACAGATTATCAGGCCGCCCAATCCCAGGATGCAAGTAGGGGCGGGTCTGTGACCCGCCCGATTGATATGTCTTCATCGAATGATATCCAAGCCCAGGAATTATCCCGACAAGTTATCCGTGAGATCATCATCCCGGTCCTTGAAAATGAAGTCAATGAGGGCAGAAATTTTGCACCCTTGAGGCAGATCTTTCATTCCCTGATCCTGGCCGGCTGGTACAAGAATGCTTTGAAGAACAGCCTGTTGAACCAGGTGTACGCGGGCACCAACAAGGTGGATGGTATTAATACCGCCGACAAGAACGTTAAGGCCCAGGTGTACGCGCAGTACCTGCAGGCCTATCAGAAGGGCGTGTACAATTATGTGAAGGATGAGTTCGATCACACGACCCAACAAACTCTGCCACGCAAATATTTTTCGGGGGGTATTGCGGGTTTCTTTTCACCCAAGATCCGGTTCATCAAGGATGTTTGGATAGCGCTTCAGTTAGAACGTTGGAACCTGCGTAAGATTTCGTATGAATTTCTAACTATCAAACAGGATTGGTTTGATGGATCTATTGCGGATGAAAATGCCTTGAAGGAAGCGTTGTTACAGACAATATTTTCACCGGAAGCTCTTGTAGTCGATAAACGTGCGGCGTACAGGACGCTGCGTGCCATAGGCCATCATCTTTATGCCGGTGATTTCCGATGGCTCGAGGTGCCTTTGGCACAAAATGATTCTTGGGCCATGGCGTTTAAGATCGTGGCCCTGGCGCCGCAGGCGCCGCCGTTGACCCATTGGGAAGTAACGGGTCTTCTCATCGGGGTGAAGACATCTTTTCTGCGCGTGCGGGACAATGTGTGGGGAAAAGCAGCTATCGCGCGGCTTATACAAAGACCGCCAGTGATGGTGCCGGGGGAAACTTTTCGTAAAGAAGAAGCGGAATTGCGGCAAGTGTTGAGGGAATATCGTGAGCCCGTAGTGACCATGGCGGTGTCTGTGGTGAATATGTTTTTGTGGCATGGAGATACGGGGGCGCGGGCCCTGGACAAGACATTGGAAATATTCCAGTGGTTCGTACAACCATTAGATTTTCTTCATGGCGGCGAAGCCGCGGCCAGGTTGATGATCGAGTACCCGCAGAAAAGAGCGCAAGAAGCTGTAGGTTTGGTGCTTAAGTTGCAAAAGCAAACAGGAGGGAAGTGGAGCGAGGTTAAGAAAATTATTTTTAATGTTGATTCTCGGCGGGGCCCCTACGCGCAGGAGATCGCCTGGTGGGGAAAAAGAGGTTCTTCGGAATTAGTAATGAAAGAATTGCCGGTTCAGGGTGGTATCGACCTGGGCCAGGGGGATTATCTTAAGGTGGTTGGGACAGATGCTGCCGGATTGCCGCAGTTCGATCCCGCCCAGCTCATGCAATTCCAGAAAGACCTGCGCGGGTTCGTGCCGGTGCCGGCGGGCTTTCCTCAGCCGGTCAATATCCGGCCGTTAATGGGGTTTGATCCGGCGGGAGCCGAAGCGGTCGTTACGCAGATGTGACGTGTTGAAGTGTCAGTATTTATTCAAGGACCGGGGGCGTTCATGCTCCCGGTTTTTTATTTGATCTTCCACGCATCCGCCACAGCATCGGCATGACGGAAAAGGTTGAACAGCGAGGTATGGATGAGCGCACGGTAGCGGGGTGCCATGCGCAGGCTCTGAAGAATGGTGTCGGCTTTGGCCGCGCGGGTGCGCATGGCGTCAAGTGCGTAGGCCAATGACCCGGCCTCGACGAGGATGGTCCTGATCGTGTCCAGGTCGGTGAGTGTCGGCGAAGGTTTGAGGAAGAGTTTCATGAAGTGCGCCTTGGCGGCACCGTGCAGCGTCCTGTACGCGTGCACCATGAGCAGTGTCTTTTTCTGTTCCGCGAGGTCGCTTAAGATGGATTTGCCGATGGCTTGTTCTGTTTCAAAGATCCCGATGATGTCATCCTGAATTTGGAACGCCTGCCCGATCAGCAGGCCGAATGCGGCCAGGCGCCGCGTTTCACGTGCGGGCGCTCCGGCCAGGATGGCGCCGGTCACCAGCGGGCAGTCAAAGGTGTACCGCGCGGTCTTCAGCGAATAATTCAGGAATACGTCTTTTTCCGTGATGTTCTTGAGCTGGTCCACCCCGTGCAGGGTATCTACAAATTCTCCCATGGCCGTGAACGCGGCTGTCTGGATAAAATATTTGAGTGCGCGTTCCTTGCGCGCGGGATCTTCCTTGATGGACAAGAAAGCGTCGATGGCCAGGGCGTAGACAATATCGCCCGCGATGATCGCCAGGTCCGTCCCCAGCCTGTCGGGGTCTGCGGCAGGGACGGCTTGTTGCAGCAGGCGGTGCATGGTCGGCTTGCCGCGTCTCAGGTCGGAGCGGTCGATGATGTCGTCGTGAATGAGCATGAAATTGTGCAAAAACTCGATGCAGGTCGAGGCATTGTAAAGCGAGGGGGGGACCCTTTTGCCTTGAGGCAGATAGCCCTTGTAGCTGAGGATGAGCAAAAGAGGGCGGATGCGTTTGCCTTCGCGCAGGGAGAATTCGCGGATGCTGGCGTAGAGAATTTTTCCCGCGAGATGGAATTTGTATTCTTTCTCGACGAGGTCAAGGAAGGATGCAAGGCTGGTGTCGATTTTCTGGCGCAGCGCATTTAACATGAGGGATATGGTAGCACGAACCCTCAGTGCGTCCAAGTGCGAAATTGATTGACGATGGCCGGAAAGTTTTTACAATCGAATGTATATGCGGCCCATAACAACAGGGGGAATGATATGAGGATAGTGTTCGCGTTGCTGGTAGCGATGTGCATTGGCGCCATGCCGGCTCTGGCTGATACGGTGAAGTTGAAAAACGGAACTGTGGTGGAAGGGAAGATCCTTGAAAAGACCGCAGACGCTGTCAAGATGGATGTCAGCGGCATGACATTAACATATTACAGCGATGAGATCGATACGGTGCAGTCCGCCCAGGAAGCCGCGGCGCCTGCGCAGCCTGTTGTGGCCGATACGGCCGCTGTCCCGCCGGCCTCCGATGCGCCTGCCGCTGTGGCACCCGCGCCCGTGACGGATAATGCTTCCGACGATGGTGTGGCATCCATGAGCAAGGACGCCTTGATCCGCAAGTTTGTTCAAATTTATGGGGTCAAGGAGAATATGCAGGCGAACTTTGACCAGATGACAGCGACTCTTAAGCCGGACCAGGCGGAAGCGTTTCGCGCGGCGATCAAGGTGGATGATATTGTTGAGCAGTTACTGCCGATTTACGACAAACATTTTTCGGAAGATGATCTGCGTGCCTATATCCATTTTTATGCCTCGCCGCAAGGCAGGAAGCTGGTGCAAACCCTTCCGCTCTTGATGAAGGATTCTGTGGATGTGAGCATGAAGTACCTTGACGTGCATCTTCCGGAAAGCCTTAAGCAGGCTCAACCGGATCAGGCTGGCAACTAAACCGTTGTGGCGCAATATTTTACATCGTTTTATGTAAAAATTATTTGATTTCGAGAGTGTTCTTTGTTATATTAGAGCCTCCTTGAACATCAGATCCGGGCCGTCATTTATTAAAAGGAGACATAATATGATTGACAGGTATACGCTTTCCAAAATGGGGCGCCTTTGGTCCGAACAGCATAAGCTTGAGATCATGCTCCAGATTGAGGTCCTTGCCTGTGAAGCCATGTCCGGCCTGGGGAAAATCCCAAAACCTGCCCTTGAAAAAATAAAAAAGAACGCGAAATTCGATCTTGACGAGGTCAAGCGCATCGAGGAACGCACCAAGCATGATGTCGTGGCGTTCATCCAGAACGTCGGGCAGAACCTTGGGCCCGAGGCGCAGTATCTTCACATGGGGATGACATCCTCCGACCTTCTGGATACCGCACTTTCCGTGCAGTGCGTTGAGGCCAGCGAGATCATCATCGGCGATATCAAGAAGCTTCTGGGTGTTTTGAAACTCAAAGCCAAAAAATACAAGGACACGGTTTGCATCGCGCGCACGCATGGTGTGCACGCTGAGCCCATGACCTTCGGGCTCAAGCTTGCCATTTGGTACGACGAGATGAGCCGGAACCTGATCCGCCTTGAAGCGGCTGCGGAAGACATGCGTATCGGCAAACTTTCTGGCGCGGTGGGGACGTATGCCAATATTGATCCGCAGGTCGAACAGTATGTTTGCGACAAATTGAAACTGAAGCCGGCCAATATTGCCACCCAGGTCATTCAGCGCGATCATCATGCGCACTTTCTTAATGTCCTGGCGCTGGTGGGGGCATCGCTGAGCAAATTCGCCACCGAGATCCGCCTGTTGCAGAAGACCGAGGTACTCGAGGTCGAAGAGCCTTTTTTCAAGGGCCAGATCGGGTCTTCCGCCATGCCGCACAAGCGCAATCCTGTCACCTGTGAACGTATTTGCGGGCTGGCGCGCATCCTCAAGGCCAATGCCCAGGTTGGTATCGATAACATGGACCTGTGGCATGAGCGCGATATCAGCCATTCGTCAGCAGAGCGCGTGATCCTTCCGGACAGCACCATTGCGCTTGATTATATGCTCAACAAGTTCATCCCGCTGGTGGAAGGGCTTCTCGTCTATCCCAAGAACATGATTGAGTCCCTGCAGAAGACTCGCGGTCTCATTTATTCCCAGCGCTGCCTGCTGGAACTGATGAAAAAGGGGTTGCCGCGCTCCGAGGCGTACGAGATCATCCAGAGCTGTGCCATGCAGGTGTGGCAGGAAACATCCGATTTCAAGGATGTCCTTTCCCGCGACCGGCGCGTGCGCAAGCATATGTCGCAGGATGAGATCAACGCCTGTTTTGATATCAAGTATTACATCAAGCACCGGGACCTTATTTTCAAAAAAGTGGGGTTGAAATAATGGAAAAGCGTGCGAAGCTTTACGAGGGCAAGGCCAAGATCCTTTATGCGACCGATGATCCGGATTGTGTCATCCAGTATTTTAAGGATGATGCGACCGCGTTCAATGCCAAGAAAAAAGGCACGGTCGACGAGAAGGGGGTCATGAACAACAGCATCTCGGCCAAAGTTTTCGAGTTCCTTGGCCAGAACGGGATTCCGACGCATTTTCTCAAACTTCTTTCGGACCGGGAAATGCTTGTCAGGAAAGTGGAGATCGTCAAGGTTGAGGTTATCATCCGCAACCGGGCGGCAGGGTCTTTGTGCCGCAATTATGGCGTGACAGAAGGCCGGACACTCGCATGCCCCGTGCTGGAATTCTGCTACAAGGAAGATGTTTTCAACGACCCCTTGATGAATGAAACACATATTTTGGCGCTGGGGATCGCTACCGAGAAAGAGATTGCCAGGATCCGCGAGCTTACCCTGAAGATCAACGAGCTTATGAAGAAGTTTTTCCTTGCCCTGAACATTGAACTCATTGATTTCAAGCTGGAGTTCGGCCGCCATAAAGGCGAGATCATCCTTGCTGATGAGGTATCTCCGGACACCTGCCGCCTTTGGGAAGTGGGGACCGGGGTGCGCCTGGACAAGGACCGCTTCCGCAATGACCTTGGCAATATTAAGGAAGGGTATCAGGAAGTGTTGAAGAGAGTTACGGGTAAGGCAGTTTAAATTAATCCAGGTCCTTTTTACACCCCTCCTTATTTATGATCTGTCGTGTTGAAATAAAAGAAAAAGACGGCGTTTTCGACGCAGCGGGGCACAGTGTCCTGCGCGATATCGCGGATCTGGGCATTGTATCCGCTTCGGATGTGCGCGTGGTACAGGTGTTTATCCTCGAAGGCGATCTGACCATCCACCAGGCCGGGCATATCGCCCGCGAGCTTTTGGTCGATGCCGTGGCGCAGGATCACCGGATCACGGACAAGCCCTCTCTCGACACGCTGGCCGGTTCCGCTTCCAGGGACGTGCGTGTTGTTGAAGTGGCGTACAATCCGGGGGTCATGGATCCTGTCGAGGCATCGACCCTCAAAGGGATCCGCGATCTGGGGATAACCGGGGTCAGGTCCGTGCGGACGGCCCGCCAGTTCATCATCCACGGCCGACTGAGCGATAGTGAGTTGGCGCTTGTTAAAGACAAGGCGTTGATGAACAAGCTTATCCAGCATGCCGTCAAGGACCCGGCGGATGCATTTCGTCCGGTCGTGCTCGGCCATGCTGTGCAGGAGGCCCCGCATGTTCTTGCCGTACCGCTCAAGGGCCTTTCAGACAAGAAACTTGCCGCACTTTCGGCCAAAGGGCAGCTTTACCTGAACATCAACGAAATGAAAGCTATCCAGGCGTATTTTGACGCCAAGGGACGGACGCCGACGGACATTGAACTGGAGACCATTGCCCAGACCTGGAGTGAGCACTGTCATCACAAAACTTTCCGTGGGGATATCCGTTATTCGTTCAGGCAAAAGGGCAAGGTCAAGACGGAATTTATTCACAATCTTCTCAAGGAAACCATCGTCAAGGCAACCACCACGCTCAACAAATCCTGGTGCGTTTCCGTTTTTCATGATAACGCCGGCATCGTGAAATTCGACAATGAATACAATATGTGTTTCAAGGTTGAAACCCACAACCATCCCTCTGCGCTCGAGCCGTTTGGCGGGGCGAATACGGGGGTGGGGGGAGTCATCCGTGATATCCTCGGCACCGGGCTCGGTGCCAGGCCGGTATGTAATACGGATGTCTTTTGTTTTGCGCCGCCTGATTTCCCGGCTGACAAACTGCCTTCGGGTGCCCTGCATCCCAAGCGTGTCATGAAAGGGGTGGTGAGCGGTGTTCGTGATTACGGCAACAAGATGGGGATTCCGACGGTGAACGGGGCCCTGTGTTTCCATGAACATTTTGTCGGCAATCCGCTTGTTTTTTGCGGCACCATCGGTCTTATCCCGCGCGGGCAGGATAAGAAAGCTGCCCAAAAGGGTGATCTGGTTGTCGTAGCCGGCGGGCGTACAGGCCGGGACGGCATCCATGGCGCCACGTTTTCTTCGGGTGAGCTTACCCATGAGTCAGAGGTTGTCTCCTCGGGGGCGGTGCAGATCGGCAATCCTATTGAAGAGAAAAAAGTGCTCGATGTCCTCATGCAGGCCCGTGACCAGGGGCTTTATACCGCCCTTACAGACTGCGGCGCCGGCGGGTTGTCGAGCGCGGTGGGCGAGATGGGGGAAGTGTTGGGTGCCCGCATCGATCTTGACAAAGTTCCATTGAAATATCAGGGGCTTCATTATACGGAAATATGGATCAGCGAGTCGCAGGAGCGTATGGTCATGGCGGTATCCCCGTCGAAGATCGAACGCCTTAAAGCCCTCTTTGCCTCCGAAAATGTGGATCTTGCGGTCATCGGGACTTTTACCGGGACCACGCACCTGGAGCTTTTTTATCACGGGGTCAGGGTTTGCGATCTGGATATGGCCTTCATGCACGGCGGCATTCCCAAGATCGCCAAGGAAGCCGTCTGGGAAGAACCCCGTCATAAAGAGCCGAAATTTGCATGTGCCGCGGATCTGGCGCCAAAATTGCAGGCAGTCCTTGCCGATTACAATGTATGTTCCAAGGAAACCATCATCCGCCGTTATGATCATGAGGTCCAGGGCGGCAGTGTGGTGAAACCCCTGGTGGGGCCTGGCTGTGACGGCCCTTCCGACGCGAGTGTGGTGCGGCCGCGGCTTTCCGGGCGCCGGGGGATCGCGGTATCCAACGGCATCAACCCGCGTTTTGGCCTTGTTGATCCTTACTGGATGGCTGGCAGTGCCATTGATGAGGCTATCCGGCAGATCGTCGCTGTGGGCGGCGATATTTCCACCATCGCGATCCTGGATAATTTCTGCTGGGGGAACCCGGACAAGCCGGACCGCCTTGGCGGCCTGGTACGTGCGGCCAAGGGGTGCCATGATTTTGCGGTGGCTTACGGGACGCCGTACATTTCCGGCAAGGATAGTTTTTACAATGAATATACCGATAAGGGGCGGTCGATCGCGGTTCCTGGCACCCTGCTTATTTCGGCCATGGCTATTGTCCGTGATGTGGCGAAGTCTGTGACCATGGATTTCAAGCGGCCGGGAAGCCTGATTTATGTCGTCGGTAAGACATATGACGAGTGGGGCGGATCGGTGTATCTGAAAACTTTTGGCGCCATTGGAACGGCTGTTCCGCATGTTCGGCCTGCTGACGCGCGGGCGGCCTATGCCGCGCTTTCCGGCGCAATTCGGCGCAGTCTGGTCCTGGCCGCGCATGATTGTTCCGAAGGGGGGCTTGCGGTGGCGCTGGCCGAGATGGCGTTTGCCGGCGGGTTCGGCGCCAATGCTATCCTCAAGTCGGTTCCTTTCCAGGCGCGCGAGGCCCATGCCCGGCGTGACGACATGATCCTGTTTGCAGAGTCAAATTCACGTCTTCTCGTCGAGGTTGATCCACGTCACCAGAAAGCTTTCGAACGCGCGATGGCCGGCGTTCCTCTTGGGTTGATCGGCCGGGTGCAGGAGACGCCGGAGCTTTTTGTTTACGGCTTGAGAGACAACCTTTGCCTCAAGGCAGATGTGCATGCGTTAAAGGAAGCCTGGAAGAAACCGTTACAATTTTAGCGAGGGGTCATGGGCAAGAAAAACGAGGGGTCAGCCGCTGATTTCTACGAGATGGATCAGTGGCGTATTTTTCGTATCATGGCGGAATTTGTGGAAGGTTTCGACAGTCTTCACAACGTGGATAACGGGGTCACCATTTTTGGCTCCGCGCGCCTCAAACCCAACCACAAGATGTACCAGCTCGCGGAACAGACCGCCCAGCTTCTCGCCGAGAATGGTTATGCGGTGATTACGGGGGGCGGGCCCGGCATCATGGAGGCGGGCAACCGCGGGGCATTCATGGCCAAGGGTGAATCAATCGGGCTGAACATCGAGCTTCCCTTCGAGCAGAAGCCGAATCCTTTTATCCGTACGCTTGTCAATTTTCATTATTTCTTCTGCCGCAAGGTCATGTTCGTCAAATACGCCAAAGCGGTCATTGTTTTTCCGGGCGGGTTCGGGACACTTGATGAGCTGTTTGAAAGCCTGACCCTGGTCCAGACGGGCCGTATGCCCAAGGTTCCGGTTATTCTGTTTGGCAGTTATTACTGGAAAGGCCTTGAGGTGTGGATCAAGGATAAATTGCTCGCCGAGCACTGCATCGACGACAGCGATCTTTATCTTTATCACATGGTGGATGATCCTGAGGATGTGCTGAAGGTCATCAAGAACTTTTACAAGAAGAACAAGGCGAAATAGCCGATGTCCAGAAAAGTACGGGTCCTGGTCCTGCGCACGGCGGGGACCAATTGCAATGTGGAAACAGCCTTTGCCTTCGAGCACAGCGGCGCGTCCGTGGATCAGGTGCATCTCGAACGCCTGTTTGCCGGCGATGTCAAGATGGCGGATTATCATATTTTGGCTTTGCCGGGCGGGTTCAGTTACGGGGACGATATCGCCTCGGGCCGTATTTTTGCCAACGAGTTGAGGCTTCGCCTCGGCCAGGATATCGCGCGGTTTATCCGGGACAGGAAGCTTGTGATCGGTATTTGCAACGGATTTCAGATCCTGGTCAAGGCAGGTATCCTGCCGGGGCCTTTTACACCGGGGACAGGCGTGTCTCAGACTGTGACGCTCACCAATAATGATTCCGGGAAATTTGAGGATCGTTGGACGCACCTTAAGGTTGAAGGCAAAAGTGTGTGGACCCAGGGGCTTAAGGACCTGATCTATATTCCTGTCGCGCACGGGGAAGGGAAGTTCATTCCTGCAAGCGACCGGGTCATGAAGGCGCTGCAGGCCCAGGGCCAGGTGGTTTTCCGGTATGTTCGTGCCGACGGCACACGCGGTGGATATCCGGAAAATCCCAACGGGGCCGTGGATGATGTGGCAGGGATTACCGATGTGACAGGCCGGGTGCTGGGGCTCATGCCTCATCCGGAACGGCATTTTCTTTTGACCCAGCATCCCTTCTGGACACGTCTCAAGGCCGAGGGTGGGCGTGATCGCGGTGTCCTGGGTGATGGCGCAAAAATTTTCGAGAACGGCGTCAATTATGTGAAAGAGAATCTTTTGTGAAGAAGAAAAAATTGACTTACAAGGACAGTGGTGTCGATATCCGCAAGGCGGATGCGTTTGTGGCTGCCATCAAGGGGCTGGTGAGTTCAACCCGCAAGCCGGGTGTCATGGACAAAACCAGGGCTTTCGGGTCTCTCTTCGCCCTGCCCAAGGGGTATAAAGAACCGGTTCTTGTCGCATCCACGGACGGGGTGGGCACGAAATTGCTCGTGGCCAACCATGTGGGCCGGCACGATACCGTGGGTATCGATCTTGTCGCGATGAACGTCAATGATGTCCTGTGTGTCGGGGCAAGGCCCTTGTTTTTCCTGGATTATGTGGCTTGCGGCAAGGTAGACAAAAAGCTTTTGGTTGATGTGATGAAGGGGATCACCGAGGGGTGCCGTCAGGCCGATTGCGCCTTGATCGGCGGAGAGACGGCTGAAATGCCGGGCATGTACCGGGAAAAAGATTATGACCTCGCCGGTTTTACTGTCGGCGTCGTTGAAAGGTCGCAGATCATTGACGGCTCCAGGATTGTGCCGGGAGATGTGGTGATCGGCCTGCCTTCCAGCGGTGTCCATTCCAACGGTTATTCCCTGGTGCGCCGGGTTTTTAGTCCGGCGGAGCAGAAAAAGTTCGCGAAGCTCATCATGGAGCCGACGCGGATTTATGTGAAGAATATCCTGCCCCTGGTGGGGAAGTTCGATATCCACGGCATGGCCCACAATACCGGCGGTGCTTTCTACGAAAAATTGACAAAATGCCTGCCCGAGCGCTGTGCGCTGGCCATCCGCAAGGGGGCGTGGCCGGTACCCGAGATATTCAGCCTGATCATGGGGAAAGCGGATATCGCCGAGCGCGAGCTTTACCGCACCTTTAATATGGGGATTGGGTTCATCGTGGTGGTGAAGGCCAAAGATACAGAGCCGGTACGCTCTGCCTTGAGGAAAACAGGAATGCCTTCGTATGTGATCGGTGAGGTGGTCCGGCGCCGCGAAGAGAAATTAGAGTTGATATGAAAATACTGGTTATTGGTTCGGGCGGCCGTGAACATGCCCTTGTCTGGAAGATCAAACAGAGTCCCCGGGTGAGCAGGATCTTTTGTGCGCCGGGCAACGGCGGAATTGCGGAAATTGCCGAGTGCGTGGACATCAAGGCCGATGATATCCTGGGCCTGGCTGATTTTGCACAGGCCCAGGGGATCGATCTCACGGTGGTGGGGCCCGAAGTCCCTCTTGTCGCGGGGATTGTCGATCTCTTTGAAGAGGAAGGCCTCAAGATTTTCGGACCTTCGCAGGCCGCAGCACGCCTGGAGGGCAGCAAGGTTTTCGCCAAGAATTTTATGAAGCGCTGGGAAATCCCGACGGCGCGGTATGCGGCGTTCAGCGATGAGAAGGCCGCGCTGGCGCATCTGGCGGGCCACACCTATCCGCTGGTGGTCAAGGCCGCCGGGCTTGCCGCCGGGAAGGGCGTTATCATTTGCCGGAATCAGGTGGAAGCGGAGGATGCCGTGCGCCGCATCATGTCCGGGAATATGTTCAAGGATGCGGGGAAAAGCCTTGTGATCGAGGATTTTCTCGAGGGCGAAGAAGCGTCGATCCTGGCGATATCCGACGGCAAGGATTTTCTGCTCCTGGAATCGTCCCAGGATCATAAACGTATTTTTGACAACGATGAAGGCCCCAATACCGGCGGGATGGGGGCCTATTCTCCGGCTCCCGTCGTTACAGATGCGTTGTCGCGTCAGATCGCGGACACTGTTATCCGGCCCCTTATTGAAGGCATGGCGGACGAGGGGGCCCCGTTCAAGGGGGTTCTTTACGTGGGTATTATGGTGACGCAGGACGGGCCCAGGGTCCTCGAGTTCAATACCCGTTTCGGCGATCCGGAAACGCAGGCTGTTTTGCCCCGGCTCAAGTCAGATCTGGTCGATGTGATGCTGGCTTCCGTGGACGGGCGTGTGGCAGGCATGGTGTTGGAGTGGGATCCGCGTGCATGTGTGTGTGTGGTCATGGCCGCGGGCGGTTATCCGGGGGATTATGCCGTCGGGGCGCCCATCAGCGGTCTGGACAAGGTTTCCGCGGGTGCGGTTGTTTTTCATGCGGGCACCCGCAAAGACACTACGGCGCTCGTTACGTCGGGAGGGCGCGTGCTGGGCGTGACCGCGATGGGTGAGGATGTTGCTAAAGCCATTGTACATGTTTATGCCGAGATCAAGAAGATCACCTATGAGGGCATGCATTTCCGCCGGGATATCGGCCGGAAGGCTATAGGCCGGCACTGACACACAGGGGTTTGACTGTTGCCAAGGAGGGGTCGCATGGGAACAATACAGGTTGCCCTGATGATGGGCAGCAAAAATGATATGCCGGTCGTGGAAGAAACGGCCAAAATGCTCGGGCATTTTGGCATAGTCCATGAAACCAAGGTGCTTTCGGCGCATCGCACGCCGCGGGAGACAGCGGCTTATGCCGCCGCCCTGGCCGGACGAGGGGTTAAGGTCGTTATTTGTGCGGCGGGAGGGTCGGCGGCGCTGGCCGGTGTTGTCGCGGCGCATACCCATCTGCCGGTGATTGGCATTCCGCTCGATTCGATGGGGTTCAACGGGCTTGATGCCCTTTTGTCGACCATCCAGATGCCGCCGGGAGTTCCGGTGGCAGGTGTGGGTATCGGCAAGCCGGGCGCCAAGAATGCCGCGCTGGTCGCGGTCCGTATCCTCGCCCTGTCAGACAAGAACCTTGTGCGGCAGCTGGAAGCGTATACCCAAGACCAGGCCGAGAAGATATTGAAGGGATAGCGCGAAAGTCCCTGCGAACGCCGAGGACCGTCTGTGAAAACAAAAGTTGTCAGGATCAACCCAAAGGTTCCCGAAGCGGATCTTGTCCTGGACGCCGCCCGCCTGGTGCATGAGGGCGGCCTTGTTATTTTTCCAACGGAGACGGTCTACGGGATCGCTGCTGATCATGCCAACCCCCAGGCGATGCGGCGATTGCGCGACGTGAAGAAGCGTTCCGCCGACAAGCCTTTTTCCGTGATGATCGCCCAGAAGGAACTGATCCGTAATTACACGGATTACGATGACCCTAAACTTTTCAAGCTCATTGACCGCTATTGGCCCGGTCCGTTGACTGTTATCGTTCCCACGGGAAGATCCGGGGGGACGCTGGGCATCCGCATCCCGGATCATCCGGTGGCCGCCCAGCTGGTGGCGAATGCCCATTGTACGGTTGCGGCGCCTTCCGCCAATCTTGAGGGGGCTCCTGCACCGACGACCTGTGAGGAGGCCTTGCGCGATTTGGACGGCCTGGTTGACCTGGCCATCGACAGCGGGCGTGTGGATATCGGGACCGCGTCGACCATTGTTGATTTTACCCGTGGTATTCCGTCGGTGGTGCGGCCGGGGGCTATTTCTCCTGCTGAGGTAAAACAGATCACGGAACGTCCGCATGTGCTTTTTGTGTGCACCGGCAACAGTTGCCGTTCGGTGATGGCCGAGTATCTTTTCAAGAAGATGCTTAAGGACCGTCCGGATATTACGGTCGCATCTGCCGGAACAGGAGTCTATTTTCAGGGATCCGCGAGCAGCGAAGCGCTCAAGGTTCTCCGGGAAGAAGGGATCGACGCCTACGGGCATGTTTCCCAGCCCGTGACGAACATGCTGTTGAAAAAGTCAGACCTTGTTTTTGTCATGACGCGCGCGCACCGCAGCCAGGTCCTGGAACGCGTGCCGGGGGTTGAAAAAAGGGTCTATCTGCTGGGGGAATTCTCCAGCCGCAAGGTGCATCATGAGCGTGACCTGGATATCCCGGATCCGATCGGCAAAGCCCATAGTGAATATCAAGAATGCCTCCGGGTGATTCAGGATTGCCTGGGGCGTATCAGGGAACTGGTGTGAGGTTAAGATGACAAAAGGAAGAAGCCCCATTTTTATCGGTGCGGATCATCGCGGGTTTGCGTTGAAGGCAGAGATCGCAGCTTTTCTGAAAACGCTTGGCCATGAGGTCATTGACGCCGGGACGTATGAAGAAGAGCCCTGCGATTACCCGGTGATCGCCTACGAGGTGGCTTCTCAGGTTGCCCGCATGAAGAAGGCGCGCGGGATACTGGTGTGCATGAGCGGGATCGGGCATTCCATTGCCGCGAACAAAGTGCCGGGGGCCTATGCCGCGCTTTGTTATAATAAAGAAGCGGCGATGCTTTCGCGCCAGCATAACAATGCCAATATCCTTGTCCTGGGGGCGAAATTCGTTTCCCGCCGGGAGATGTTCGCGATCATCCGGGTTTGGCTGTCGACAGCATTCGAGGGGGGGCGGCATTTGCGCCGGATCCGGCAGATCAAGGCGATGGAGCGGAAACTTTTCAAGGCTTTTCAATAACGGAGTGGCCATGACTTATCTTCAGAAAGCAGACCAGGATGTTTTTAACGCGATCCAGCGCGAGCTTGGACGGCAGAAGGAAAATCTGGAACTTATTGCGTCGGAAAATATTGTTTCGCAAGCGGTGATGGAAGCGATGGGGTCGGTCCTGACGAATAAATACGCCGAAGGGTACCCCTCGGCACGCTGGTATAACGGGTGTGAACATGTTGATACGGTCGAACAGCTGGCCATCGACCGGTTAAAACAGTTGTTTGGCGCCGATCATGCCAATGTCCAGCCTCATTCGGGGTCCCAGGCCAATACCGCTGTTTTTCTGGCGGCACTCAAGCCCGGCGATACGCTGATGGGGCTTGACCTGGCGTGCGGCGGACATTTGACACATGGGCTTAAGATCAATATTTCAGGACGCCTCTATAATATCGTGTCTTATAAAGTGGATCCCCTGACCGAGCGTATCGATATGGACGAGGTCGAACGCATCGCGCTGGAACATAAACCCAAAATGATCATTGCCGGATATTCCGCGTATTCACGCGTCCTGGATTTCAAACGTTTCCGTGAGATCTGCGACAAGGTGGGTGCCTATCTTTTTGTGGATATGGCCCATTTTGCAGGATTGGTGGCGGCAGGCCTGCATCCTAATCCCGTGCCGTACGCCGAGTTTGTGACGTCCACAACGCACAAGACCCTCCGGGGGCCGCGCGGCGGCATCATCCTGTGCCGTCAGGAATTTGCCAAGAAGATCGATAGCGCGATATTCCCCGGGATCCAGGGAGGACCTTTGATGCATGTTATTGCCGGCAAGGCGGTGGCATTCAAGGAGGCGCTGGCCCCCGCGTTTAAAGCGTACCAGCAGCAGGTTGTTGCCAATGCGAAAACTTTTGCCGCAGTGCTGGAGAAGCGGGGTTTCCGCATTGTTTCCGGCGGGACCGATAATCATCTTTTTATGGTGGACCTGCGCCCCAAGAATATCACGGGTAAGGATGCGGCCACGCTCCTGGATACGGTGCGGATCACGGTCAACAAGAATCTGATCCCTTTTGATCCTCAGTTGCCTACGGTGACAAGCGGGATACGTATCGGCACGCCCGCGATCACGACCCGCGGGTTAAAAGAAGCCGAGATGGATCTGGTGGCGGACTTTATTGACCGGGCGATCATGCACCGCGACGATGCCCTCGCGCTTGACAAGGTGCGCGCCGGTGTTGTGGAACTCACACGGCAGTTTCCGATTTATCAAGGCCTGGCCTGAGACATGAAATGTCCTGCGTGCGCTTACAAGGAGACCAAGGTCATTGATTCGCGCATGAACGCGGAGGGGACATCTATCCGCCGCCGTCGCGAGTGCCTGAAGTGTTTCAAGCGTTTTACGACGCATGAGTATATCGAGCATGTGTCCCTGATGGTTGTCAAGAAAGACGGCCGCCGTCAGGCGTATGACCGCGCGCGCATCATCAATGGCATGATCAAGGCCTGTGAAAAACGCCCTATCGGCATGGTTCAGATCGAGAATATCGCCATGGAGATCGAGCGCGAACTTCAGAAGCGCTATGACCGCGAAGTTGATTCGGCGGTGATCGGCGAACAGATCATGGAAAAACTGTACGGTCTTGATGAAGTCGCCTATGTCCGTTTTGCCTCTGTATACCGTCAGTTCCGTGACGTGAGCCATTTCATGGATGAGATCAAGGGTATCCTGGAGCGTGAAAAAGTGAAGGGCCGGCCATGATCAGGGTTGAACTGGCCAAGATCATTATCGACGAGAAGAATCATGACCAGGCCGTGGTCTTGCGCGAGAAGGACGGCAGCCGGCAGATCCCTATCATGATCGGTTTCGTCGAGGCGTCCAGCATCCAGATGTGCATCGCGGGCATCACAACTGCCCGGCCTCTGACCCATGACCTGTTGGCGTCCGTGATCAAGGCGCTGGAGGCAGACGTTGCGTATCTTCTGGTGGACGGCTTTGTGGAAGGCACCTTTTTTGCCAAGCTCTGCCTGAAAAATAAAGACGGCCAGCCGGTCCAGGTCGACTGCCGTCCGTCGGATGGCATTGCCCTGGCGGTGCGGATGGCCATGCCCATCTTCATCGAGGATAATATTTTCAAGCAGGTCCTCAGCCCCGAGGCGTAACCATGTCCTCTTTCCCGGACCATCCCGAATTTCAGCTCCTGCAGCAATTGGCCTGCGCGGCGAAACAGCGCCTTTTTCTTGTCGGTGGTTTTTTAAGAGACCGTCAGCTGGCGCGCCAAGGCCGTGATCTTGACTTTGCGGTTTCTGCCGGGGCCATTGCCCTGGCTCGTCGTTTTGCCAAAGGCATCAGGGGGGCATTCGTTCTCCTGGACGAGAAGAACGGGTGCGCGCGTGTGGCGCGTAAAAGGCCCGACGGTTTATGGACGTATGATTTCGCGGATTTTCGTGCGGCGTCAATCAAGCGCGACCTGGCGCGCCGTGATTTTACGATCAACACCTTCGCGGCAGAGATTGCCGATGGTGTCCTTTCCAGGGTTATTGCCTGTCCTGGGGCGGGTGCCGATATGGCGTCAAAAACCATCCGCATGGTATCTGCCCGCGCGTTTAAGGATGATCCTTTAAGGATCCTGCGCGCTTACAGCCTTCAAGCCCAGCTGGAGTTCAGGATTGCGCCCTTGACGCGCAAGCGTATGCAGGCAGAGCGTGCGCTCATCAGGGCTGTGTCCCCTGAACGCGTGCGGGAAGAGTTGTTCAAGGTGCTAAGCAGCCGGTGTGCAGGCAAGGTCATCAGGGATATGGACCGCGACGGCGTCTTGTTCGAGGTCATTCCGCAGGTGCGCGTTATGTATGGGGTGGTCCAGGGCGGGTATCATCATCTGGATGTCTGGAAGCATTCGCTGGAGACGCTTTCCCAGTTGGAAAAACTGTTGAAGGAGCTGTCCGGTGATGCGGATCTGAAGGTTTATCTGGATGAGAAACTCGCCGGCGGGCACAGCCGCGGCGCGGTCCTTAAATTGGCCTGCCTGTTGCATGATATCGGCAAGCCTGACACCATGAAGAAAGACGCGCAGGGTAACAAGAGTTTTCACGGGCATGAACATGCGGGACGTCATATCGTGCGTGTCATAGCCAGACAGCTGGTGCTTTCGACCAGGGAACGGCATGCGCTGGAGGATATGGTGACCCTGCATTTGCGCCCGGGGTATCTGGCGAATTTTAAACGTCCCTCGGACAAGGCGGTGTTCCGTTATTTCCGTGATGCCGGGGATGAGGCCGCGGCGATTCTCTTGCTGTGCATGGCTGATCAGCGTGCCACCCGCGGGCCGTTGACAACAGCGGAAGATCTTGGGCATATGGAGCACATTTGCATGCCGTTGCTTAGGCTTTATTTTCAAAAGAAAAAAGACAAGCCTTTTGTGCGGCTTCTCAACGGCGACAACCTCATCAGGGATTTGGGGTTGAAGCCCGGGCCGGATTTTTCGAAATGGCTGGATATGGTCGAGGAAGCCCAGCAGTTGGGCAAGATTACAACCAAGGACGAGGCGCTGGCCCTTGTTAGAAAGGCGGGTTAATCATGCTCATGGTACGGCACATCAAGGTTGCCATCATTCAGGGCCGTGCCCCTGCGGTTGTGGTCGGGAATGTTGTTGATGAGCATACGGTTCGGGCTGCGTGCGGGCGGGCTATCGGGCAGGCCATGGCCGCAGGTTTCTCTGTGGTTGTCCTGCCGCCGGTAGGGTGCGATGCCGGATTCCCCCTTATTGCCTCTGCGAAGATCATGTCCCAGGAAGTCCTGCGTGTGGCGCGCGACGCCCGGTTGGGTGATGCGTTGCGGGAGATCGTGATCAGCCTTCCTTCGGAGGAATCTTTCCAGATTTTTGAAAAACAGGTTTTTGGTTATCTGCGCCATATCATGGAAGATCTTGCCTGGGGCCCGTATATCACCACGGACATCATCATTGAAATGGAGGATGGCATCATCCTCATCGAACGCACCAATCCTCCTTTTGGCTGGGCCCTGCCGGGCGGTTTTGTCGATCGCGGGGAAAGCCTGGAAGATGCGGCGCGGCGCGAGGCCAAAGAAGAGACCGGCATGGACCTGCAAGATTTAAAACAGTTTCACACTTATTCTGACCCCACCCGCGATCCGCGTTTTCATACGGTCACCACCGTTTTTACCGCCCGAGGCATTGGCACCCCCCAGGCCGGCGATGACGCCCAAGCCCTGCGCATTATTCCATTTGCCGCCCTGCGCGCAACCCATTACGCCTTTGACCACAACAAGGTCATCGACGAATACCTCAAAGCCCGCGGGCGTTAGCCTGCATTCTTCATAGAGGTACAATCCGGGTTTAGCTATTGCCGTATCAGTTCGTTTGTAAATGTTCAGAGAAAATCCTTTCGACTCGCTAAAGGTAAATCTTTAGCGAGCTGAGAGGATTGCGTTAATTAAAGCCCTCCCCCTCTGTGGGGAGGGACGGGGAGGGGGGCATAAATCTAGTCGAGAGTAACGTAGAATTCGTTATCAAAAAGTTACAAAAATAGTTGTGTGTTCGTCATTCTCGTCGGATAATATGATCAGGGTCGACGGAAGAATGCTGACAGATAAATCGAAAGAAGAATTGATCAGGATGATCCTGTAAAAGGATAAGCTGGTTGATGAG
>CAILQW010000040.1 GCA_903836515.1 Candidatus Omnitrophota bacterium
AAGCTTGCCATTTATGGAAGGAATTAACTAACTGATGTGAGCGGCAGGAGTACTTCCGGGGACTGGGCCCCGTCTGGTGATAATTTCTTCGTCAAGGGCCCAGCATGATCCGGTTCGGGCCCTTTTCAGTGATCGCTTACAGCTTTGAAGCAATCCCGATAATTCAATATCTTCTCACCCTTGTCTTGATTATACTTTCCGCTGATTTCATGCCAACGAATACTAATGTCTCCAGCAGTGAAGCCAGCATCCTTAACAATGTGCATATGCTTAGACATTATTTGAATGCGTTTAGTCAGATTATTCAGCACCTCATCCTCGAACGTCTTAAGCAATGATTTCAAACGACCATTACTATCAAGAGATACTTGACTTGTCTTAGTAGTAGTTGTTGTTGAATCTACTTTAGTAGCTCCCACAGAGCTACTGCTACCAGAAGAAACGTTATCTATCTTTTTATTAGACTTTATATCTTTCTTTATATAGAGCTTTTTCTCGCTGTCAAAACCACTCGTTTTATACACGATTTCATCACTTTTACAAATTGAGCGGTTACAAAACGTGTAACTTTTGTTATCAAACGTGTATTCTTTCTCACTTAATTTGTAACCAGCGTCAACTATTTTGTAATGCTTCATTGTGCATCCGAAAGACAGAAGATTGACCGCATACTTATACTTGCCACCGCCTTCCTTACCACGAAAAATAGCTCTGTCTTGCAGTAGCTTATTAATGTACTTAGAAAAATGCGATTTCTGCATTCCCATTGCATCTTTGAAATCGTCAGCTCCCAAGTAACACGTCTCATCACTCCCAAAACCAAAAGACATCCGACAAATGTATAAAATCATTCTTGTTTCAACTGCTCCCAGAATTCCGCCTGAAATAATCTGAGTCATTACAGCATTTGGAACTTGAGTAAACAGTTGCTGTCCTGTTTTATCGTCAAAACCTCGCCAAAGCTTACTGCTCTCAAATTCTTCAACGTTACTGTCGTCAGTATCTACCATAAATTCTTTCATCTTTCTTATCAGCTAAGTCCCGGGTCTCTTTTAGCACAAACCACAATCACCCAAGAACGCTTACGACTGTTTCCTTGTCTCTCTTAAACATTAAAGGTTAAGGCTAGGCATCTTGAAGCAATTCTCAGCACAGTCTTGACCCGTGATATAGATTGGCTTTCTCTTATTTGCAAAAACAATCTTAAAAGACTTACCTTCAGTAGCACGTGGGCTCATGCCAGCAGTAATTGCTTTGATTTTCGTTCTGTTAATAGTTGGGCCCTTGATATGACGCCCAGCCAACAGCTTCATAAATTTAAAGTCTTGTGATGATAATTCTGCATCAATATCGTATCTGTCTAGAATGCCTTGCGCATGCTTCTGCAAAAGCTGTGCTGACTCAAATTCTATACCGTCAATTATACGTTTCGTCTCTTTCATTTCTTTACCTCGTTGTAAGTTAAGAAAATAACTGCGTAAACTTAAAAAGATTCTCGTAACATTCACTTGGGTAGAAGTATGTTGGAACATTGTCGCTGCGCTGAATCTGCAAGCGTCTCTCTCGATTAACCTTTATACTGGGAGCGTCCTTCCTAACAATCATGCCCAACACACCACCTGCTGACTTAGTTTTATAAAGTGGATGCTGAGTAAACAATTTATTCATAAACATAAAATGTTCTGGCAATAACACTGCGTTGAGAGGATACGACTGAATCAGTGTCTTGACGTATACGCTTATTTCATTTATATCTTTAAATTCTAAGCCTTCAACAATACGCATTTGTTTCCTAGTCCCGATAAAATTAACCGCTGGTATTGAACCTATTCAACTGTGCTTTGCTCATTCACACTGCTTTGTTTCTTATCGAATATGAATTTATCTTTTTCCCATTTCCAAACAGTATACCTATCGCTTGGACAATCAGCATACGACCAGCCAGGCACATCAAGCTTACCAAAATAAATTTTAATTGCTGAAAGACGACCTCTACCATCTTTTAATTCATCTAGACCACACGCACTTCCAGCCGTAAATATCTTCTCCAATTTCTTATTATGAATTTTATATACGTCTAAATCTTGATGATGCGCGCCTCCCGTAGACCAAAAGAATATCTCACTAATGCCGTCAGAAGCAAGGTCATGTAATTCAAGTTTAGAGTAGTAATCATTGCCACTTAGATATTGAAGATACTTGAATTTTTCTCCGTTTTTCTTCCCCAATGCAATAAATGATGTCGGCACACTCACACTATCAGCAGTTCTAGCTTGAAAACCCACAACCACTAAACTATCAGATAAACTTAACGTTTGAGGGTCGCTCGTCGGATTGTATTGAAGCTTGTTGAAAGTAAAGGATGGTGTCACAATTTGATTATTTTTCTGCTCTAGAGAAGGGTAGAAACGATTCCCTGCAACGCCCCCATGAACAGTGTGAGCAAAATGCCAAATCTCAAAACTATTTTTGTGGTCATTCATGCATTGCTTTTGTGGTGTCGTCTTCTGATTACAAAGTTCGATGCCAAGACCTAATCCAGTAAAACGATTTCTAAGTAAAACATAATACGCATCATCATCCAGCCTTACATCGTAAACGATAAGTATGATATTCAAAACAATCGAAAGAAATAAAGCCACAATAAACACTTTATTTGTTTTTAACATCTTTTTTCATCCCTCTTAAAATTATGACGAGCCACTTGAAGGAAGCACTTGCTCTTCTATTTTAATAATATACTCTGAAAGAGCCAAGTCTGTTGACGCCAACATTAGCCCAAAAGTAGCTTCTAAACAAATCATATCCCAGTCTTCTTCTCGTTCTTTTCCAAAAACATGCTGCCAAAAGCATCTAGAGAGTCTTTCTGCAAAAAATGCATCAAACGGCAGTGTGGATTGGTAATCAAAGAACCTTCTGGTAAGGAGGATGTCTAATAAAACCTTGAAACTTACTCTTGCTTCTTCACCAACAGTGCATTCCCGTTTGAAAGAAACCAACTCTTCTTGACCCTTTACAAAGTCTTTTAGCGAAAGCCCATGAATTTGATTAGTTTCTTCATATGCTTCGAGCGATTTGTATAAACCAACTTCGATTCCTTTGCATATTTCTTGACAATCATCGTGCTCGTAATGTAATTCACAAGTCACGCTTGCTTGCCAGAAACTAATTATATAAATGTCAAATAGACGTTTTAGCCTTGGAAACTTATTAAACTCAACAGCAGTCTCTTTGAAGTCTTCTTTATTCTCTAAAGAACAAACACTGTCATCAGCAAGAGTAAATATAAAGTGACAAATTGCCTCCGCCATCAATTCTGTATTTCTTGAGCGCCGTTTATTCAATCGCCCACCTCATATAAAGTAAAAAACTCATACAATACATCCACCCTTTCACATCTTTTCCCTTGAGCCTAATCTCTTAAACAGATTAAATATGCCACCGAATCTTTATAATTATTTTGACCACTCCCACCGCTCTCCATCTCTTAACAGCTCGTAGTAATTTCTTAAGTCTAAAGCTCTTTGTTTAACGATTCCTGCCTGTACATTAGCAAGAACATTTATATACATTGTCCCTTTAAGATTTCCGTATACAGCACTAGCATTTTTAAACTCCGCATCTTTGAATATTACCCATTTTGACTGCGCATCATTCGCTATCTTTCTGTCCTTGTCGTTTAACAACGAGACTAACAATTTGTTGTATTTAACAACTTCTTTCTCCCATTCAGAGAGTGCCGCATAAGTGCAATTAGCCATCCCAGACGTTGTATAATCTTTTTCCATACACTTTGCTTCTTTAATATCAATCGGGAAATCATCAGCACCAAATGATTTATGAATTTGAAAGATACCAAGAAAAACACAAACAAATAAAATCATTCTTAAAGTTGCATCCATAAAACCTTTCACTTTCGACATGATTCTTCATCTTTCTTTTTCAATTTATTTTATGTAGTTCCTCAAAGAAACATAAATATATAGAACCACGCCTATTATTGAAGTAGTTAGCAAAAGATTAAAAACAATACGGTAAGCGTTCTTATCAGCTAACAGCTTTTTTCCTTTCCAAAACAAAAATAATGCTATTAAACCAAGAGGCACAGTGAACGCTACGAGCATCCCAATAAAAGAAAATATGCCATGAAATTCAAAACTCTTACTGCCAACCCCAAACCCCTCAGTTAATACCGCACGAATAAGACCATACAATAAAACCAAGCTTCCCCAGCCGATATAACGTTTTCCCTTAATTTGAACTTTATCAACCTCGTTCTCGCTCATCTTTGCTTTTGGTCTTAATTCTTTTGGCTTATTTATTAAATCCTCTATGTTACGTCGTTTTGCCTCGTCCAGGAGCAGCCCATAAGCATCTTCTGTGTATTTACTCTTTCCTTCCGCTACTCTGTCCAAAATTTCATCGTCAGACATCCTAAGATAATTGTCTTTCAGTTGCACGTTTTTTTGTCCGTTCATAGCTAAATCCTTTTATGATTCAAACTTAACATTAAAACCATTTTTAAATTCCTTCCAAACAGCGTATTTAGGGAAAAACTCATTTTTCGTTGAAACAAGTCCATATGCTCTAAAGAATTTTATAATTCCCCCAACGTAAGTTCCTGTTTTATCTATATTGAACACTTTCCCCACAGACGAAGAGTCACTGCCAAAATAAATTACAACAGCCCTATTTGTTCCGACTACTGACTTAATGTCCTTAGGCAGTCTTAAAATTTGAGCCCTAATATCGTTGTGAGATACAAATTTTCTCATTTTCATAATCTGAAGACCTTTAAATGCTTTTAATTGTAGCATAGAAGACGCTACGCTTAATATCCAATGCTTTGATTTTGGTGTCTTTGTGGTGTCTTAGAGATTGAGCTTTGAAGTGAATAATTGCAAAAAATAATAAATCATCAACACACAACATTAGTGTTGTCTGTTAAGTATTCCGTCGATGATATTTTATTTATTGAAATTGCGTAGAAGAGATAAAAAGAAGTCTAATTCGTTCCCAAAGCAAGTGCGCTAGCCAGCTGCGCCACTTCCCGTTCGAAAACTTGAACCCTCAGCATCACCGTCAACGGGGTTTTAGCCAGTCCCAGCCCCGGGGGGGCCGGGATTTCCTCGCCCCGCTTCTATTCGCGGGGCTTCGGTCACTGCGCCACTTCCCGTTCGAAAACTTGAACCCTCAGCATCACCGTCAACGAGGTTTTAGCCAGTCCCAGCCCCGGGGGGGCCGGAATTTCCTCACTAAAACCCTTAAGAGACGTTATTTATACCAGACTTTCTGCAGGATGTCGAGAAGAGTTGCCCTCTATTTCCCGAAAAACTCTTCCAGGCCCTTTTGACTGGGCTTCATAGAACGATCTCCCGCACGCCAGTTGGCAGGACACACTTCCCCGTTCTTCTCGAAGAACTGCAACGCCTCAACCATACGCAGCGCTTCATCCACACTGCGCCCAAGCGGCAGGTCATTGACAAGCTGATGCCGCACCACACCGTTTTTATCGATCAGAAAAAGCCCGCGGTACGCGATCCCCTGCCCCTCGACCAGCACATCGTAATCCCGTGAAATGGCCTTGTTGATGTCGGACACAATAGGATAATGCACCCCTTCAATGCCCCCGCGCACCTTGGGCATCTTAAGCCAGGCCAGATGGCTGAAATGGGAATCCACGCTGACGGCCACCACAACCGTATCGCGCTTCTTGAATTCCTCGAGCTTCTGCGCAAAAGCATGGAGCTCGGTCGGACATACGAAGGTAAAATCCAGTGGATAAAAAAAGAGCACCACATACTTGCCCCTGAACTGGCTTAAGGTAAACCCCTCGATCACCTTGTCTTCCTGGACAGCGACGGCCTTGAAATCAGGCGCCTGTTTACCAACGAGTACTGACATAACCTTCCTCCTTGATTGATACAGTTATACTAGTAATGAATATTTATTGGTCGGATGACCCCTTGCCGAATTACAAAGAATCGGTTATCTTATATTTAAACCGGACGCAGACGGATCGGGCCTCAAAGCCGCCCGCCGGAGCAGGATTCTTCTAATTATGACGATAACCTTTTCCGCGCGCATCAAAAAGGCCGCTTTTATCCTGGCGGTCATCTTTTTTGTTTTTTCAGCCGGTCTTTTCTATATCAATAAAGTACTCCTGCCGGTCCAGGCCAGAACCATTGTCCTGAAACTTGCCCAAGACGCCCTCCAACGCAACGTCACTTTTGCTACACTTCAATACAGCCCCTTGCGCGGGTTTGTCATCACCAAGCTCATTATCGCCGATAAAGACGATCCTTCCAAAGTTTTTTTAAAAGCCGACAGCGCCTCGGCCCGCATGCTCTGGCTGCCGATCCTAAAAAAGAAGATCATCCTTCCCTCCATCCGCCTGGACGGCGCGGAACTCCGCCTGGCACGCACCGGAATCAACCGATGGAATTTCAGCGACCTTATCCCTGCGCCAACAACATCCGCCGCACCATCGTCGGCGCCCGTGGACGCCCTCGTCACCGGATTCACCCTCACCAATGGCCGTGTCATCCTTACCGATACCGCCAACGCCGGTTCCTTCAGTGAAACATTCCTTATCCCGATCGTTCAGGGATCTTTATCCGTGCAGGGCACAGCCACTATCACAGGGGCTGTGGTCATCCCATCAGCCCAAGGCCGCCTTGAATTCAATGTCTCTGCAGGACTTCAGAATAAAACCTTCCGAGGGACCATCAAGGCCTCCAACATCATCCTGGACCGATACCTGCGCTTTCTGCCGACAACGCTTCCCGTCGATATCCACGCCCTGACCCTGAAAGATGCGCACCTGACAACAACCCTGCAGCACAACGAACTCAGCCTCTCGGGGAACCTCCGTTTACCCGGCATCGACATGTCACTCGCCGATGGTACACGGGTCCATGGCGACATCCTGCTCAACACCATGACCGCACGCCAGACTAATAATGATATATCCCTGGAAAGCGCCCTGCATCTCCAGTCTGTTGCCATCGAAACCCCCGCAGGCATCACCCTGCGGCTCAACAATCTGGACATCCCCAGGCTCAAGACCCGCTTCACTGGCACAGCCCTGCTCGCCACAGCTGATATGGCCGCCAAAGGAATTGATATCACCCTCGCGAACGGTCAAAAATTCACCACAAACCTGGATATCCACACCCTTGAACTCACGCATAACGCCGCGGCATGGACAGCGCACGCCACAGCCGAAGCGCACGAATTTTATGCCATACTCCCTGATAGCCAGGCTGTTTCAGGAAATATTATTTTCGAAAACATGGATATCCGCGGTGACACCAGGCTCATTAAAGGCCTGGCAGATATCAACGCCAACGATATAAAGATGTCAACGCCCCAGGGGACACTGACAACCAGCATACGTCTCCCTCAAACACGCATCAGCCTGTCCGGGGGAAAAATAGAAAGCGCCCTGTGCGCTTCATTCCAAAAAGTCGACGCGGCCTTTCAGGGGATCTCCGTCAAAGGGAAAACAAAAATTGACGCCCATATCATCCTGGATCCCCGCGCGGCGAAACCCTTCACCTATGCCGGAACACTGAAAATCACCGGCGCATCTGCTGAAAATATTCCCTCGATAGGCGCTGTCAAGGATATCCATGGCCTGGTCACCTTCGAAACCAACCGCGCCCAAACAAAAGATTTCTTCCTGACAACCCTGAAGACTCCGGTGCGCCTTTCTGGAGAAATCCTGGACCTGGCCGCAGGACACCTGAACATCAAGGCCAAAGCCGACCAGGTCGATCTGGCCCTGGCGGCAAAGACCGTCCCGGACATGATCAGGGAATACGGACTTTCCGCCAGCGGGACTGCGGATATCGGCATCTCTTTTGACGGTTCCCTCGGACATCTACAAGACGGAAAAATCAGCGGCACCCTCCGTTTGCAAGATGTCCGCGCAGCCAGCAATACATTGAAACAGGAAATTTCCGCGCTCAACGGCATCATTGAATACAAAGCGCCATCCTTATCATGGAAAAACCTGACAGCAACTTACTTGGGCAGGACATGGACCTCACACGGCTATATGCAGGACTTTGCCGCCCCCTTCATCAAGGCCTCCGTCAAGACCGACAACCTCAGCGCCGACCTTCAGGCCCTCAAGCAAGGCAACACAATCCATCTCGATGTATTTACCGGGGAATATTTCACCTCGACGTTTAACCTCAAGGGGACCGTCCTTATCCCCGATGGGAAAATGCCGGAAATCGACTTGACCGGCGACTTCAAGCTGTCGCTGCGGGAACTGCCCCAAATGCTCCCGGCTGAACAAGCCAAGCAGATCGAAGCATTAAAACTTGCCGGAATCCTTAAGATCAAGGCGGCCGTCAAAGGTGCACCACAGGCATGGCAAGACCTTACATCAACGGTATCCATTGAAACGCCGGCGCTTTATATGATGGGGTACCAGATAAGTGACCTGGCCGTGGAGGCCCGTCAAAAAGAGGGAAAGATCGATCCCCTGACTGTAAGCGGCTCCCCCTATGGCGGGACCATGCATGCCGTCACATCTATAGCCCTTAAGGAAAAAGTCTTCCCCTTTGACACGTCAGCCAAATTCGAGAACGTCAACCTCGAACTTCTGAAAAAAGACACGCCCCTCAAACAGCAGCATCTCTCGGGCCTTCTGTCCACAACCGCCAACCTCAAGGGCGTCCTTGGCGATATCCGCCATATCACAGGACAGGCATCCATGACGATCTCGCAGGGCTACTTGTGGGACCTCGAAATCCTGTCCAAGGTACTGGGCATTCTTTCATCCTCGTTCCAGGGCGGCGACATCATCATCACGGATGCAGACGCTATTTTTAAGATCCGCGACCAGAAAGTCATGACCGACAACCTGACCTTAAAGAGCGCGGCCGTAACCCTGGCGGGAGAAGGCTGGGTGGATTTCGACCAGAACATCGATCTGAATATCAGCCCCCGCCTCACACCAGGAGTCCCCGGCGCAGCCAACAGCACGCTGACGCTCGTCAACCCCACGGCGGGGGTGGTGAACATCCGCGTCTACAATACCCTTACCGCACCAAAATTCGAACACAACATCACCGCCCCCCAGCTGATCAAGAAGACCCTGCAAAACACAGTCGGCTCATTTCTTAAGATCTTTGAATGATCAGAAATGCTCTGTCCGGACGAGATAATTTTCGAGGAGTTTGAGGAATTTCCGCAGGGCATCCGCACGATGGCTCATGGTGTGCTTCACCGCAAGGTCGAGTTCACCGAACGTTTTCTGCCGGGAAGGAATGAGAAAAAGAGGGTCGTAGCCAAACCCGTTTGATCCGCGGCGCACGGAAGCGATACGTCCCTCACACGCGCCTTCAACCACATCAACGAGCGCATCCTTGTCTGCCAGTGCCATGGCGCAACGGTAACGCGCTGTACGTTTTTCATCCGGGACACCGGAAAGTTCCTTCAATAAAAGATCATTATTGGCTTCATCGTCCGCGCCTTCACCCGCGTAACGTGCCGAATATACACCCGGCCTGCCGCCCAAGGCATCCACTTCAAGCCCGGAATCCTCCCCCATCACGACCAACCCGGTATGGCGGGCGATCACAACAGCTTTCTTGGCGGCATTGGCACGGAATGTTATGCCGTCCTCGATGATCTCGGGCATGCCGGCATGATCCAGGAGCGAAGTGACCCTGATCCCCATAGGGGCCAGCATATCGGCGATCTCGCGAACCTTGCCTTTATTTTTGGTAGCGATCAGTAACGCCTTCATCAGAAAAACCCCCGCCTTATCCCAAAACCTTTTTTTGCATCGTAAACAGGCTGGCAATACCTTTGCCGGCAAGGCCGAGCATGGCATCCATGTCCTTTTTGGAAAAGGACCTGCCTTCCGCCGTCCCCTGAACCTCAACAAAGCGCCCTGAACCGACCATCACCACATTCATGTCAACATCCGCCTTTGAATCTTCAGCATAATCCAGGTCAAGCAGGGCACGGCCGTCCTGCATGCCTACACTGATGGCAGCTATCTGCTCCGTGACCGGCGAGGCAGCAATCAATTTTGCCTTTTGGAGCTTCCGAACAGCCAGGACAAGCGCGATATACGCCCCCGTGATGGAAGCCGTGCGTGTACCGCCGTCACCCTGAATCACATCACAATCTATCTTGATCGTCCGCTCACCTAATAGCTTCATATCCACCACCGCGCGCAAGGAACGCCCCACCAGACGCTGAATCTCCTGGGTCCGTCCGGAGCCACCGCCTTTCTCGCGGCTGATGCGCTGGGTGCACGAACGCGGCAACATGCCATATTCCGCAGTCACCCACCCCTGCCCTTTGCCCTTCAAGAAAGCAGGGACACCTTCTTCGACCGAGGCAGAACACACGACCTTGGTATCACCACAGCAAATAAGGCAAGACCCTTCGGCATGCTTGAGATAATGCTTCTGCACCGAAACCTTGCGCAGCTCATTAGGCGCGCGGCCGTCATGACGTTGGGTCATTTCTTCTTCCCCTTATATTCCGCCTCGACAGCCGTGTAAATACCGCCGCGCGGATTCATTTCCACACAGACCTTCATCCAGCGCGGCCTGGACGCCTTCACGCAGTCATCCAGGAACTTGTTGACCAGGTGTTCGTGAAAGATCCCGATCTGACGGTAAAAAACCGTGTACATCTTCAACGATTTAAGTTCCAGGCATACAGCGGCAGGACGGTAATCGATCTTGATAACTGCAAAATCAGGCAAGCCCGTCTTGGGACAAATACAGGTAAATTCCGGGATCTCCAGATGGATCGTATAATCACGCTCCGGATACTGGTTCTCCCAAACCTCGATCTCCGGCGTTGTCAGGCGGCGGATATTCTTCTGCAAACCTTCATAAGAACTGGTGGATGTCATAACGGTTCCTTGTTATTGGATCTTCATGAATTTGTGCATTTGCGGCACAACACGCACGTCGGAAAGATAGTTCAGGCAGTAGTTCTGGAATTCGACACACTTGACCATCACACCCTGGTCGATCTCGAATGAATTCGGCTGAAGAAAGAGCGGCATAGAGGGATCTCCCTGGGAGATCATTTCCACCGCCTTGATGACATCTTCCATGCTCGTGTTATTGGAAATGACGATCTTGATAAAAACATCCTTACCCCAGGCCGTGCGCAGAAAACGCACATGCTCGTCCCAGAACGGGGCCAAACCCGTCGAACTGGGCAGCTTGACATCCATGGACACAATGTCAATGTCATCAACGATCTTTTTGAGTTCGTCGGGAAGAGTGCCGTTGGTTTCAAGGAAGACCGGGATGCGGTGCACCTGCAAAATGGGTAAAAAATCCTTCAGAAAATCCGTCTGCAGCAACGGCTCCCCGCCCGTCAACACCACGGAATGACACCCGAGCCACACATCCTCGATCTCATGCCAGAGGTCTTCAGGGGCATACTGCCGTACGCCCGGCGCATTCATATCGCGCGCGTGTGAGGTGTCGCACCACTTGCAATTCAGATTGCATCCCGCAAAACGGATAAATACCTGGGGAACGCCGACATATTTGCCTTCGCCCTGAATGGATCGGAACACCTCGACGACACTGGCCTTCTTCATGCACCAACTCCCTTTAACGCCGGGTCTGCAACTCCCGCTTGCGCAAATCCCAGCGACCGTAAACGACAACTGTCACAGACCCCGCAGGGTTTCTGGCCGCCATTATAACACGACCATGTCAGGCCCAAAGGAACTCCCAGCCTGGATCCCAGACGGACAATCTCCGCCTTGCTCAGATCCACCAGGGGCGTCAGGATGCGCACACGCCGCTGTCCCGCACCGGCCTTGAGGCCGAGGTCCAGCGCGCCCTGGAAGGCCTTGAAGAATTCAGGGCGGCAGTCCGGATATCCGGAATAATCCACGGCATTAGCCCCGATAAAAACCGCCTTCGCCCCCACAGCCTCGGCAAAAGAAGCCGCAAAGCTCACAAAAATAATATTACGCGCGGGAACATAGGTGGGGGGTATCATCCCTTTCCTGACGCCTCCCGAGGGGACCTTGACACGGCTGTCCAGGAGCGCCGAGCCCTTCCAGGGCAAGCTGATCCCAACGACCTCAAAGGGAACTTTGGCTGCTCGGGCCACAGCCCGGGCCGCTGTCACTTCCCGTCGATGGCGCTGGCCATAGTCGAAAATAAGGGCACGCACGGCATAGCCCTTCGAAAGCGCATAATAAAGCGTGGTGGCAGAATCAAGCCCGCCGGATAAAAGGACAATGGCCGGGGGCTTCATGGGGCGTAATACACCACATCAGCGCGGTCGGATTCCCATACCTGGACCCGGACCATCTTCAAGGGCTTGACCAACCGCTCATATTCATTATAAATAAACCGGGCAATATTCTCGGTCGTCGGATTATGCATTTTGAAATACTTCAGGTCATTCAGGCAGGCATGATCCAGCTGGGACATGATCGACTGAAGATGGGCCTTGAGTTCCACAAAGTCCGCCATCACACCGATCTTGTTAAGGGTCTTGCCCTTGACCGTGACCGCGACTTTCCATGTATGCCCGTGCAAATTACGGCACTGGCCGCTGTAATCACGTAAAAAGTGCGCGGATGAAAATTCACCCCGGACAGTCAGTTCAAACATGGTCCACCCTCCTCACATGAGGCAGGTCATGCCCCAGGAAACGTTTGGCAATCACACGAAAATGCTCCGGCTCATCGGAAACCAGGAATTCGTGTCGCGGCGGCTTCCGGCTTGTACGCAAAAGCCCCTCGGCTTCCAGCATCCTTTTAACCTCGCGCGCCGTCTCGGCCGCCGAATCCACCAGCGTGACCGCCGGCCCCATCACTTTTTGAAGGACCGGCTTGAGCAGCGGGTAATGGGTGCACCCCAGAATCAGCGTATCAATGTCCTCCTCCCGCAACGAAGAAAGATATTCCCGGGCCACGGCCTCGGTCACCTTGTGATCCAGCCACCCCTCCTCAACGAGCGGCACAAAAAGCGGACACGCCCTGGCCGCCACAAAAGCACCGGGATCCATCCTGAGGATGGTCTGCGCATACTTCCCGCTGTTAACCGTCGAGGGCGTGGCAATGACGCCGATACGTTTTTTGCGGGACACCTCAAGGGCCCGCCGCGCCCCGGGCTCGATAACACCGATCACCGGAAGCTTGTATTCCTTGCGCAGAACACCAAGGGCCCAGCTTGTGGCCGTATTGCAGGCAATGACGATCACTTTGACATTATACCGCAACAGCACATTGGCATCATCACGCGAAAAACGGATGACGGATTCCTTGGACTTGGTGCCATAAGGAACCCTGGCCGTATCGCCGAAGTAAACGATCTGTTCCCCCGGCAACAGGCGCGTGATTTCCTGGGCCACCGTCAGCCCTCCGATGCCCGAATCAAACACTCCGACGGCGCGGTCACAACCCTGTGGCATACGCATACCTCATCAAGCTTTGTGTGATCGCATCCGCAATCTTCTGCCGGTAATGACTGTCCTTGAGGAGCGTGGCCTCACGCGGATTCGAAATGAAGCCGACCTCCACCAGAATCGCGGGCACAAGCGTGTTGCGCAGCACAAAATAGCGCGCCGTCTTGCTGCCGCGCGAACTCTGCCCAAGGTCTGTGACCATCCCGCGGGAAACGGCATCCGCCATGGCCGCCGACATCCTCATCTTGTGCGCGTAAAGCATGCCCGTTACAATCCGGTTGAGCACTTCGGAATCCTTGCGCATATTAAAAAGCCCGCAGATCTTTTTCTCATTATGCCGGCGCTGGTCTTCGCTGCGGTCTTCCTTACCGAGAGTGGCGCTGTAATAAACCTCGACGCCCCGCGCACGATGATTCTTGTTGGCATTGGCATGAATACTAAGAAAGAAATCCACATCGGGACGGCTGGATAAATCCGTACGCCCGTCCAGCGAAATAAATTCATCCTGGTCCCTTGTCAGGATCACGTCGACACCCGCATCCCTGAAATTGCGTGCCACGCGTTTGGCCAGGTCCAGGTCGATATCTTTTTCCTTGATACTGCAAAAACCCAGCGCTCCCGAATCCTTCCCGCCGTGCCCCGCATCCACTACAACACGGGCAAACAAACGCCCTGTGCCCGACGTCCCAGCCGCTGTTATCCTCTCCGGCGACAAGACGGTTCTTTCAAAATCTTCGGGCACAACAACCGCCCCTTGCCGGCGGCCGAGAGGCGCACTTAACACCAATTTGGATGCCCCCGCGATCACCATGTTACTGCCGACCAGCGCCTGGATCTTCTGGCCGCGATAATACATGGTCACTGTCTGTGAAACACCGTCCCATGAGCAATTCAGGCTGTATTTCCCGCACAAGCCCTCCAGAGTTCTTTCCGGCGGCAAGGGCGCCAAACGGGGACCCGCGGCGCACCCCGCAAGAAAAACCGCCAGGACAATAAGTAAAAAATGCCGCAACAGGTTCATTCCCCACCTCCCGGCAGTGCCGCTTCTTCATCCGCCAGCGTCTGTGAGAGCGAAACACTGCGGGCTGTCAAGAACACGACAAACTCTTCCTTACGGACGAGGCCGTTCATGCGGAACGCAAAGCCGACCAAAGGCAAATCGCCCAAGAGAGGGATCTTGTGGGCGGCAGATACCCGCGCCGAAGTCATAATGCCGCCGATAACAGCGGTATAGCCCTCATGCGCGCTGAGCGTATGAAAATGTTCGGAAGAAGCGGCCGCTTTCCCCGCCGCACGAAGATTGTCCGGAGTCACCATCATCACAATATCCCCGGTCACATCAAAAGACGGCCTGACCCGGAATTCCATGGCCACGCCTTCGAGCGGCCGCGGATCTTCTTTCTTCACGGAACCATCGGCGTCGACGGCCGGAGCCACAGACATCACCAGCAGAGGATCATCCAGCCTGAGCACACAGGAAACCTGGTCATCGCCGCTTACCGTGACGGTGGATAACGGATATTCCTGAACCAGGCCCACTGTATCCAGCGCCTCGATGAGTGTTGGGAAATCGTCATTGGAGATCATTCCGAAACTCAGGGCGCGCCCGTTATCCCCCTCGGCGAGAAAATCGTATCCGGACGGAAGGCGCATGCGCTGGTAATCCTCGACGATCCCCGACCAGTCGACACCGCCGGGGTGTGCGTCGTCAAGCACGACATGCACCAGCTTGGCCTCAATGACCATAACCCGTCCGCGCACATCGGCCGCTTGCACGGCTTGGCGCACCCTGGCGACGCGCGCCAGCGTATCGGTGACTTTCAACGTATTCGCCTGGGTGTCGGCCTCCACGGAACCAATACTGCGGGTCAGAATACGCCGCACCTCGGCGACCAGGGTTTCAGCCCGGGCATGTTCCAGCGTGATCACCGTTGTTGTCACCGGCACATCGATTTCCGCCAGCAGCGCCTCCATGTCCTTGATCTTGGCACGGTCATCCATCATGAAAACGGTCCCCGCATCCTCATTGGCAGAAACCTTGCCATGCACGCTTTTCATCTCCTCCAGAATCCTGACAGCATCGCGAGGCAGCATGACATGGAGCTTAACGAGCCTGGAAACCTGGTCCTGGCCAAAGACGTAACCATACCGCAACTTGAATTCCTCTGCCGTCATGACACGGATGATCCCGCCCTCTTCCACACAGGCAAACCCGCTGGACTCAAGGACAATGCGCAGCGCCTCGCGCGCGTCCACGCGTTTAAGGAAAATCGAGATTTTACCCTTAACATTCTGTCCGGTAATAATATTCAGACCGCTTTTTTGAGCAATAATCTCGATCGCCTGGGCAATATCGGTCTCCTTGAGGGACAACTCATCGATCAGGGGACTGGCGGGTGCCAGCGATGCCGCGCCCGCTGTAGGCGGCGGGATATAACGTTCCTGCTCAGCCCACACCCGAGAGCCAGGAAACGTTAATATATAGATAAATATAAGATAACAGAATATTTTCATAAGAAATTATCGTTATTGTCATGGAATTTAACAGGACTGTCAATGCTTAAACCCGGATTCTAGCCAACCGGCTCAGACCCGCGCTCTGCGCAGGTTGGTCAAGTTCTCATGAACTGCCGGTCCAGGAAACTTGAACGCAGTTCGACAAAGACGGGGCGACCGTGCGGACAGGTAAAAGGATTCTCACAGGCCATGAGGGCTGTCAACTGATGCACCGCCTCCTCATCCTTCATCCGGTCGCCCGCCATAACAGATGCCCGGCAGGCGCGGCGTGCCAGAGCATCATGATCCACACCGGCAAGGTGTTCATCCGCCAGGAGCGCACGCACCGCATCGCCGGGACGGGCCAACAACACGGGAGATGTGTGCAGGGCCATGGCGTCCTGACCGATCGCGGTAGCCTCGAAGCCGAACGCATGCAGCAATGCCCCGGCTTGCTCGAAAGCCATCTGCTCCTGGGGTGTCAGTTTAAGCACCAGCGGTATCAATAAGCGCTGAACCTCCACCTTGCCCGCCGTAACCTGGGCGCGAAACTTTTCATAGAGGATCCGTTCCTGGGCAGCGTGCTGATCAATGACAAACAAGGACTCTCCGTCCTCAAAAAGATGATATGTCCGTGCAAACGTGCCAATAAATCGCGCGCGCAAAAACCGGTCTTTCAGGCTCTCCTCGCGCTCCTGAGTATAACGGGCCGCGAATTGAGGGAACGTATCCTGAACGGGCACACGAGGCTCCGCCACAACATCCCGGTGCGCCATAGCGGCAGCCGGGATATCCTGGTCCGGAAAAGAAAATACAGGCTCGGCACGCACGGCCCCGCCATAAGGATCACCGGACAAAGAAGCCCCCCCCATTTCCCTGGCTCCGCCGCGGCTCATCAACAGGTGTTCAGCCTGGGCACGCAGCAAGGCGCCAAGACGCGCCTCCTGACGGATACGCACCTCGCGCTTGGCCGGATGAATATTGACATCCACCTCCTCGGGAGGGAGTTCAAGAAAAACGGCGAATGCAGGGTGTACGCCATCAGGCATGAGCATGCGGTACACATCATTGACATGAAAAAAAATCGAACGGCTTTGCACGGGGCGGCCATTGACAAAAAGAAACTGAAGATCCCGTCGCGGGCGCTGGATATTGATATCCCCCAGCACCAGCCGGACAAAAACCCCCTCCGAAGATCCCGCCCGATCACCCGCGATCAAATGGCGCGCCTCCAGGTTCAACGCCGCCGCAAAACGATCAACAACAGCTGCGGGAGCAAGATCCAAAAGCGTTCGGCCATTGTGCGTAAGCATAAAATGACCCGAGGGATACAACAGCGTATACGGCAAAAGAACGTGCAAAACCTGTTCCATTTCCGCAGGATCGCTTTTCAAAAATTTTTTACGCGCAGGGGTATTGAAGAAAAGTTCTTTGACGCGCAGCTCCGTTCCCTGCGCAGGCATGGCCGCAGGGCGTGCGGCTTCCTTGATCCCGCCTTTCACATCGAGCTCCCAGGCTTCGTCCGCGCCGGCACAGCGGCTTTTGATGCTGACCTCACCCACCGCCCCGATAGAATAAAGCGCCTCACCGCGGAATCCCAGGGACAGGACCTTCTCCAGGTCATCCGCTGTCGCAATCTTGCTGGTGGCATGCCGCTGGAAAAGAACCGCAAGATCTTCACGCGCAATCCCCCGGCCGTTATCCTTGACATGAATAAGAGTTTTCCCCCCGTCCTTCAGGTGAACCTCCAGACGTGACGCACCGGCGTCCAGCGCATTTTCAATGAGCTCTTTGACAACGGAGGCAGGCCGCTCCACCACTTCGCCAGCCGCAATACGCGCGATCATCTCCGAAGAAAGGACATGGACTATCGGCATTGAATGACTCCCGGGTATATGAAAAAAATCAGGCAATAAGTTTCTTTAGTTCATTCAGTTTCGCCAGCGCTTCAAGCGGTGTGATCGCATTGACGTCAATCCCGTCGAACTGCCGGACCAGGGCTTCCCAGCGGGGATCCGTATCCCTGACGTTTGAAAAAAGATCAGGCCCCGCACCACCTGACTGTCCGGCCTTTAAACGGTCCCTCAGATCTCCGTCGCGTTCCAGGCCGGCCAGGATCTTTTTCGCACGATTGACCACCGCCGCCGGCATGCCGGCGAGTTTTGCAACATAAATCCCGTAACTGTCATCCGTCCCGCCAGGAATGATCTTGTGCAAAAAGATCACCTTGTCCTCCCACTCACGTACCGCAACATTATAATTTTTTACGCCGCGGTACTGATCAGCCAGCAGGGTCAATTCATGAAAATGCGTCGCAAACAGAGTGCGCACCTTGCGCTCCGCCAGAAATTCCGCCAGGGCCCATCCCAAAGCCAGCCCATCATACGTCGATGTGCCGCGCCCTACCTCATCGAGAATCACAAGGCTCTGGGGTGTCAGATTGTTCAAGATATCCGCAGCCTCCGTCATCTCAACCATGAACGTGCTTTGCCCGCGGGCGATCTCGTCATGCGCCCCGATCCGGGTGAATATCTTGTCAACCACACCCATCGAAGCCGATGACGCGGGAATAAAACTTCCCGTCTGGGCCAGCACGACCAAAATGGCGTTCTGACGGATATACGTCGATTTCCCGGCCATGTTCGGCCCGGTCAGGATCACCAGATGTTCATCGCAGCGGTCCAGACGAGTGTCATTGGGAATAAAATCTGCCCCGCAGACAGCTTCCACCACCGGGTGGCGGCCATCGGCGATAAAAAGCTCATCCCCATCGTTGATCTGCGGACGAACATACCCCTTGCGGGAGGCGAGCAGGCTCAGGCTGTAAAAAACATCCAGCATGGCCAGCTCCCGGCAGTAGCGGTGCAAGGCCGCGGACTGGGCCAGAACAAGGGCGGCGAGATCCTTCATGATCCCGGCCTCAAGGCGCAAGACTTGTTCTTCTGCCGAAAGCACGCGCTGTTCAAATTCTTTCAGTTCCGGCGTAATGAACCGTTCGCCGTTGACCAGCGTCTGTTTCCGCTGATAATCCGCAGGCACGGCCTTGATATGCACATTGGTGATCTCGATATAATATCCAAAGATCTTGTTGAACCCCACCTTGAGAGAATTGATTCCTGTGCGGCGGACCTCCTCAGCCTGGTAGGCGGACACCCACTCCCGTCCGCCATCCTGAAGATCTTTGAGACTGTCGAGTTGCGCGTCATACCCCCTGGCAATGACCTTCCCCTCGTTGCGCGCCAAAGGCATCTGCGGGTTAATGGCGCGTTCAAGGGTATCGCGCAAGGCAGGGATATCGCTCAAGGCAAAAAACACGCTCTGCCCGGCTACGGGTGCCAGCGCAGCACTCAATTCCGGCCCGCGGCATAACGCCTGACGGACGACCAGGAGGTCCTTAGGCGCAGAACAGCCGCAGCTGATCCGCGAAAGGCTCTTCTCGACGTCGGGAATATTTTTTAACAATTTTGTCCCCAACTCGGCACAAAGCCCCGGATTCTCCTTGAACAGCGCCACCGCATCCTGACGCGCACGGATCTTGTTGATATCTTTCAATGGATGATACAGCCAGAAACGCATGGCCCTGCGCCCCATGGGGGTCAGGGTCCGATCGACGTTTTTCAACAAAGATTCCAGCTCGAGCCCATGATGCGCCGCCGGCGAAATGAACACATATTCTCCATCGTCATAAAGCGCCACACGGTCAATATGCGCCAGGGGAACCTTGTTCATCTCGCGCAAATATTCGATGAGGGCCCCGCTGGCGGCCTGCGCCAGAGGAAGGTCCTCGATCCCGAACCCGCGCAGGGAGTTCGTCCCGAAATGACCGCACAAAATCTCATACGCCCGCTCCCGCGCAAAAGACCAGTCACGGAAGGGCGTCATGGCCGTATTCTTCAAACGCAGCAGAGGATGAGCAAAAATGTCCGGGACCCGCTCCTGGGGAAAAACACATTCGTTCAGCTGGAGCTTGGCAAGCGCCTCAACCGCGCGTGAGGCCGTAAACTGATTGACGTGGATCGCCCCTGTGGCGGTGTCCGTGAAAGCCAGGCCATACTGCTTGCCGTCCCCGCAAATCGCGGCAATGTGCCGCGCATCCGTGGCATCGTCAAGATACGTGCCGGCCGTGATGATGCGGACCACCTCGCGCCGGACAAGCCCCTTGGCCAGGGCGGGATCCTCAACCTGTTCGCAAATCGCGACTTTCTTTCCCGCTTTGATGAGGCGGGAAATATAATTATCGGCAGAATGAAACGGGATGCCGCACATGGGCACCCGCCTTTCGCCTGTGCCGCGCGATGTCAGGACAAGATCCAGTATCCCGGAAGCTTCCTGCGCATCCTCATGGAACATTTCGTAAAAATCTCCAAGACGGAAAAAAAGAATGCAGTCCTTGTGGCGGGCTTTGATCTCGAAATACTGTTTTTGCATCGGCGTGGCGTTATCCATAGGGAATTGTTATAACATAAAAAGCCGAACCGGAAAACCGATATCCATTTCCTGCCCCGAGGTTCCCCTTGCCAAAAAAACATCTTTTTCAACCCGGACTTGTATTCTTATGTAAGAATGTATTAAAATTATTCCCATGCGAGACGATATGAAGAAATCCTTATCACTTTGTTTCCTTGCCTGCCTGCTCCTGACAGCCGTGGCAGCACCTGTTTCATTCGCCGAAAAATCTACGACGCCATCTACGGCCAAGAATCCAAAGGTTGCCGCGCCGGCAGCTGTGACCAAGCCTGCCAAATTCCAGTTGAGCATCGTGGAATTGACGAATGCGGAAAACTACCGTTATGGACGCGAGATGTTCTTGAGCGGCAACTATCCCGAGGCCGTAAAAGCGTTTGAGGAAATCCTTCGCCTGGACTGTCACAACAAGGTGGCGCAGTACCATCTTCTTAAAATAGCCGTTCAAAACCCTGACTTCGCTTACCTGAAAGATGAACTTAAAAATCTTCCTTGCGGCACCTACGACTTCACCAAAGAAGATTTTCTCCCCGCCTCCCTTTATTACGAAAAAGATACCGACATCCTCCTGGAACAGATCATTTCCTACCAGAAACGCCAGCGCATGAACGAAGAAGAGCTGAAGGCCAAGGCGGAAAAATACAGCGGCATGGTCACGGATCTGGAAACCAGAACAGCCGGGCTCATGCAGACAACCCCAGACAAGGAACCAGCTGAAAAAACAACAGCCCGTATCGCCGATGAGCGCAGGGCCGCCTACAAACTGGACAAACAGATCGCCTACCTCAAGAGTGAACTCGCCCTGGAAAGACTGGAACGCCAGAAAAAACTTCAGGATATGCGCACACGTCTGGCCGCGGCCGAAAGCCGCTTGAGCGAAAACGAAGATGCCCCCGCAGCGCCCGCTGCCCCGCCGTCATATTCTCCCAAAGCCGTGTCCCTCATGGAAGCCATTGCACAGGCCAGGACCCAGCTTGAAGGCAAGGAAAAAACCGCCGCCGACAAAGACAAGGAACTCGCGGCGCTGCAGGAGCGCTTCGACGATATCCAGCGCAGGCTCAAGATCATCCAGGACGAGCTCGTGCGGAAAACAGCGCAAATGCAGTCACTGGAAACCAACCTTCAGGATATGCAGGACCACGCCAATCCATGAAAAATAAATTCCTGGCTCCTGTTTTATGTTGCCTCGTAACCCTGCTGGGCACACTGCCTGTTTCCGCGCAGGCTTATCGGTCGCGCCTTCATTTCCTGGAAGAATTTGCGATTCATCAGTATGAAACAGGTGAAAAGACCCGCGCAGCCAAGGAATTCCTGCGGCTCCTGCGCCTTGACCCTGACAACGCCATCGCCCGAACATATCTTGATAAAATCACCAAAGACCCACTTAATACCGTCCAGGACAAAGCGCAAATAGACCAGCTGGTCACTGACATCAGCCAGGCCCAGCACGCACTTGACAGCTACCAAAAAGATCAAAAAGATCTCGAAAAAATGATCCGTGACCTTATTACGGAAAATGACGCGCTCTACGCATCTCTCTCCAAACGATCACGCGAAGTCCTGGAAATGCGTGAAAAATTCTACGGTATTCCTTACGGCTACACATACCGCGACGTGATGAACAATCTCCCTGTGGACCGCGTTCCCCAGCACTTGCATTCAGCCGAAGATATCCTGCCTGATCCGCAACCCACAGACGGCTTTGAAACCGCGCGGCCCCTCAAACGAGCCGCCAGCACAACCATTCCAGAGAACTATCAAGAACAATCAGATCAACAAAATCCCGCCCCGGAATATGCCGCGCGTCCTAACACAACGCCAACCACATCAGCCGCGACAACCGTACAGGATCTTGCGCCTGATCAAGAAAAAAACAGGGCCGAAATCAACCGGCTTCTGGCCGACATCGCCGCGCTCCAGCAGCAAAAAAATGTCGTCCACATCCAGGCGCCGGCACCCTCACATGTGCCGCAAGAACCGGCAGGAACCCTCCAGGCCAAAAGGGACCTGTTACTCCAAAAGACCCAAACACTGGCTGAAAAACAACAAAGCCTCGCCGCACTCAGGCAGGAACTCCTGTCCATGAACAGCGGGCTGAAAGGCGCCAACAACCGCTACATCGACGCACTCCGCCTGATTGACGACTACTACCGCGACATCAAGAATGAAATTTCCGATAAACACTACGTCGAGCAGAAAATATTCGCTGAACTGATGAACGACTATGCCGCCAAAATCAAGGAAGCCCAGTTGATCCGCTACGCCGTCTGCCGTCGCGACCACGCCCTCACCGCCTTCAAGGCAAGGCTTGCGGAAAATAACCGCCGTCTCCTTTCGCTTGATACCGCAATGGCCGTCCGGGACCGCCAATTGGCAGGCTATAAATCTCTCCTGGTCCAGCATAAAAAAGAACTTGAACACCAAGCCGCACTCATCCTCCTCCAGCAAGGGCGTCTCAGCCTGACGGATAAAAAACTCACCGGGGTCACGGCCCAGGTTACCACCATTGAAGAAACCCTTAAACAAAGTGACGTCCAGCTGGACCGGCTCAAAGACAACATCACCCGCACCCGCGACCTCATTGCCCGGCAAAAAGCCGGCCTCGACACCATGAACACGGCCAACCAGAAGGCCGCGCTTGACTCATCGCGCGCCGATAAACTTGCATCCATGAACAAAGAACTTGTGTCCCGCCTTGAGACAAACCAGAAAGCCCTGGAAATAGCCGGCGCCCGCATCGAACACATGGAAGACCGCATCGCCGCTGAAAAAGCCAAGGCTCAGCTGTCCCTGGTGAAAAATCCTCAAAAAATCCTGCAGGAAAGGATCGGCGATCTTGAGGGAAAACTTGAACGCAAGATCGCTGAACTGGAGACGGCAAAAACCCGCCTGTACGCACTTACAGCCCTGCGTGAAATCCCGCAGGAACAGGGAAATAAAAATACGCCCGAAAATCCTGCCGCCGATGAAGCGCTTGCACGTGCCCGGGCCGAAACGGCTGACCTGACCCAAAAAACAACAAACGCGCTTACGGAGATCAAGCGCCTCAACGATGTCGTCAAAACAAAGGATGCCGAGATCCGCAGCCTGCAGGCCCGCTTAAACGAACTCACGCAGAAACCTTGATTTCCAAAGGATCTCGGCCCATTCCCCTTCCGGCGTCGAATCGATCACAATACCCCCGCCAACCCCCATTTCTCCCCTGGCCCCCTCCAGAAGAATCGTACGGATGGGAACATTGAAAAAGAAATCCCGCTGCGGCGTGATCCATCCCACGGCTCCGGTGTAAATCCGCCGCGGCCAGGGCTCAAGACTGCCGATGATCTCCATGGCTTTGACCTTGGGGGCCCCTGTCACAGACCCCGACGGAAAAATGGCGCGGAAAATATCCAGGAATGCTGCCTGCGGCGCAATGCGTGCTGTCACGGTGGATGTCATCTGGAATATTGTCCTGTAACGCGCCACCTCGAAAAGCCGCGGCACCTGCACGGCATCGCCGATGCGGCCAAGGTCGTTGCGCAAAAGATCGGCGATCATGACATTCTCTGCACGATTCTTGGGGTCCCCCCTCAACCAAAGGCCGCCAAAAACATCATGCACGCCACCCCTGGGCCAGGAACCCTTCATGGGCTTTGCCGTCAAACAGTCCTTTTCTTTTCGAACAAACATCTCCGGCGATAAGGAAAGAATACGGTAACAGCCTGTCTCTATATACGCCGGATACGGCACGGGCTGCCGCTGCAAGAGGGCTCTGTAAAGGCTGTACGAAGATCCATGCACCGAGAGTTTCCAGGGAAGGCAATATGTGATTTGATACACATCGCCAGCCCGGATATGGGCGTGGATACGGGATATCCCGCGGGCATGGTCTTCACGGGATATGCCTGGATGAACATGCTCCAGGCGGAATCTTTCACGCGGGATAAGCGGACGTTGCCGCAGGGGTTCATCAAAAACACCCAGGCACATCAGGGGAAAACCTGCTCTGCCCGGATAATCCAGCGCAGGTTCAAGGGCATAACCGGCTTCATAGGAAAAAAATCCGGCGGCATAATACCCGGCGGCCACAGCGCGCTCCAGACGCTCGAAACAACCCTCAAGCCCGGATGGCGTGTGGCAAACAATAACCTCCCGGGGATGTTCAAAAAAAAGCGGGGTCTTCCCGAATTCGAAAAGGGCACGCACATGACACCTCCCCATAACGGCCTGGGTGTCCTGCGCACGCGGGACTATGGCATGACCGGAATACGACGACTTATTTCCCGATGCAAAACTTCGAAAAAATATGCTCCAGCACATCGGCATCCACATCACGGCCTGTGATAGCATCGAGCTCATTCACAGCGGCCTTGACATCCTCAGCGGCAAACTCGAGCGAATCATGGTTAAGGACCGCCTCCTGTGCCCGCTCCAGAGCCTGTTGGGCCCGCCGGAGCGCCTGGGCGTGACGCACATCGTTGATCAGCACGCCCCGTGCATCCAAAGCAACATCTCCCAACGCGATGCGGATCATCGCAGCCCTAAGTTCATCGATACCCTCACGCTTCAATGCAGATACCCGTACCTGGACCCCGGCAGGCAGATGGCCTGGCGCCGCAGGTAAATCCGCTTTATTGAACACAATGATCGTATGGGGATTGCTAATCTCGGCCATCACGGCACGGTCCGCCTCATCCGGAGGACAGCTCTGATCGATCACGCAAAGAACCATATCCGCCGACGCCATCGATGCACGGGAACGCCGGACAGCCTCCGCCTCCACCTTGTCGCGTGGCAGAAGAATGCCCGCCGTATCCACCAGATTCACGGGGATCCCGTTGATATTGACACATTCCTCGATGATGTCACGCGTGGTCCCAGCGATATCCGTAACGATCGCGCGCGGCACACGTAAAAGCGCGTTAAGCAGCGATGACTTGCCGACGTTAGGTTTCCCGCAGATCACAACCCGGATACCTTCCTTGAGGATCCTTCCGCTGTCAGCGGTCGCCACAAGGGCGTGGAGACGCATCGCGATCGCCTGAATATCCCGTTGAACCCTGGCAGCCTGGCCTGCATCCGTGTCATCTTCCGGAAAATTGAGGATCGCTTCGACCCCCGCGAGGACCGATAAAAGCATCCCACGCAAATTTTCAAGTTCCGCCGAAAGATCACCCTTCAACTGACGCTCCACCGCCCGCACCGCAGCCTCTGTCCTGGCGGTGATAATATCCAGCACCGCCTCGGCCTGGACCAGGTCTATCCGTCCGTTCAAGAACGCCCTCTTGGTAAACTCACCGGGCTCCGCCAGCCTGGCGCCTGACTGAAAACAGCGTTCTAGGATGGCGCGCATCACCGCCGGGCCGCCATGCCCGCTGATCTCCACGACATCCTCGCAGGTATAACTTTTAGGGGCACGCATGAACGCCGCAAGAACCTCGTCGATAATATCGCCGGCATCCGCCTTGACCCAGCCGTAATGGATGCTGTGCGAACGCCACAAGGTCAAAGGCCCCGGCGTCTTCCCGCAAAAAAAACGTCCCACAACGTCGAGCGCGCTTTTCCCGCTCACCCGCACGGTCCCAATGCCGCCGGTTCCGGCAGGGGTAATGATCGCCGCAATGGTGTCTTCCACGCCTTTATACTGGTACATAAACTCTTGCCTCAGCACATACAAAAACAGACCCTGTCACGACAACAATCCCATCCCTGCCAGCCAGTCGCCGCGCCTCATCCATGGCTTCCCCCACATGCCGTGAGGCAGCGATTTCAATCTCCGGCACAACCTTGCCGATCTCCACCGGCGACAGATCAGCCGAACGCGGATGACCCGCCCGGGTGAGGATGATGGCCTGCGCGCGTGAGGCCAGGGCTGAAACGAACCCGCACACATCCTTATCTGCACTCATGCCCACCACAAAAACGGCGCGGCGGCCAGGATAAGCGCTGCCCATGGTGGCCAGCAGCACGCGCGCTGATTCCACCGTATGCGCGCAATCAATGACCGTGACCGGATCGATCGCAATGCGTTCAAACCGGGCGGGCCACGTCACCTTTCCCACCCCTGAACGAACCGCTTCCTCGGTCAGGACAAACCCGAACATTTCAAGATCTTCCGCCATCGCGATAGCGAGCGCCGCGTTCTGCGCCTGGTGGGCTCCGGTCAACGGCGCGGCAAGCCCCTCATACAAACGACGTCCCTGCACATCAAAGGTCACAGCATCTTGGGAAATCCCGTAGATCTGGCACAAAACATCTTCGCCAACGATCGACGGGCAGATACCCATCTCGCGGCAACGCGCCTCAAATACCGGCAACGCCAGGGGTGCTTGGGGTGCCAGGGCCACGCGCTGGAAGGGAGCTTTGATGATCCCGGCTTTTTCTCCGGCGATTTTCTCGATGGTCATGCCCAGCAGATGTGTGTGATCAAACCCGACGGGCGTCAGGCCGCACACAGATGTCTCAAAAACATTGGTCGCATCAAGCCTGCCGCCAAGGCCGGTCTCCAGCACCACAATCTCCACGTTCCTTTGAGCAAAATACGCAACCGCGAGAACAGTGATCAATTCATAGAACGTGATCTGTGTCCCTGCCTGGCGCAAGGCCTCGATAGCATCATGATAATGGCGCAGCAAGCACTCCATGTGATCATCAGGGATACAATCCTGAAACAGGGTCGGCACGCCCTCCAGTGCCTCACGCCGCGGTAAAACAGGGGCCTTTTCAGGCTCAAGGATACGGATCCTTTCACGCACGGAATACAAATGAGGCGACGTATAAAGCCCTACACGGTATCCTGCCGCCTGCAGGATCGATGCCAGAAAAGCGCAGGTCGATCCCTTTCCCTTGGTGCCGGCTACATGTGCAAAGCGCAGTCTCTCATCCGGACGGCCGAACACACAAAGAAGCCGCTCCACGCGGTCGAGTGAAAACGACGCCGGAGCGGCATGTTGAAGCCTGGCTTCCCAATTAAGGAATGTTTCCAAATATTCGTCGACGAAGTGCGACGCCATGGGTATCAGTGACGGAAATGGCGCACGCCGGTCACGACCATGGCCATGCCGCGCTTGTCCGCTTCCTTGATGACCTCCGCGTCCGCAATGGATCCGCCGGTCTGAATGATAGCGGAAACACCGGCTTTCGCAGCAATGGTCACCGTGTCCGCTTTCGGCAAAAACGCGTCGGACGCCATGACACTCCCTTGCGCCAACTTCCCGGCTTTACGTATGGCTGCCCCCGCGCTGTCCACACGCGATGTCTGCCCGACCCCGAGACCGAGTGTCCTGGTCCCCTTGGTAAGGACAATGCCATTTGATTTGACGGCCTTGACAACTTTCCATCCAAAAAGCATGGATTCAATCTGGGCTTTGGTCGGTTTTTTCTTCGTCACAACCTTCAATTCGCCGGATTCAAGGGTCCGCGTATCCGTATCCTGAAGCAAAAGCCCGCCTGGGACCTTCTTGAGGTCATACTTGTCTTTCCTGAAATCATCCGGCGACAATGTCATGAGCCGCACATTCTTTTTTTGTGCCAAAAGATCAAATGCTTCTTTTTCAAAGTCGGGGGCGATCACACATTCCATGAAACCGCTGGCCGCAATCGCTTCTGCGGTTTTTTTGTCCACCGGCCGGTTAAGCCCGATAATGCCCCCAAAAGCTGAAAGAGGGTCGCAGGCATGCGCATTTTTATATGCTTTCACCAAGTCGTTATCTGTAGCAACACCGGCAGGATTATTGTGCTTGATCACAACAGCCGCCGGGGTTTCAAATCCATAGGCTATATCTGCGGCCGCGGACAGATCAAGGATATTGTTGAAGGAAAGCTCCTTGCCATGCAGTTGTTTCATCTTGGCAAGCCCGGTCACCCCGTCGGCATCACGATAAAACGCGCCGGCCTGATGCGGGTTCTCGCCGTAACGCAGGTCCTGGACTTTCGTGAAATGCAGGCTCAAGCCCTGCGGGAGAGTTGTAAACGCTTCCGATGAAAAACGCCTCTTCAAAAAATCGGCTATCATGCGGTCATACCCGGAAGTGCGCTCGAACACCTCGGTCGCAAGGCTGATCAGGGTCCGGTCCGGTAACATGCCGCTGTTGGCCTGCATTTCCAGGAGAACTTCCCTGTAACGCGCCGGATTCGACACGACAGCCACGCTCTTGTAATTCTTGGCCGCTGAACGCAGCATGGATGGCCCGCCAATATCAATGTTCTCGATGGCCTCCTCGAGCGACACGTTCTTCTTCGCGGATACCTTCTCGAAAGGGTACAGGTTAACAACGACCATGTCGATCAGGCCGATGCCGTGCTCCGCCACGGCTTTCATGTGTTCCGGGTTGTCACGCAGGGCCAGAAGGCCGCCATGGATCTTCGGATGCAGCGTTTTCACACGCCCGTCGAGCATTTCTGGAAAACCGGTATAATCCGAAACCTCCCGCACCAGAACACCCGCCTCGCGCAGGATCTTCGCTGTACCGCCGGTCGAAATGATCTCAACACCCATGGCGTGAATCCCGCGGGCGAATTCAAGGATACCTGTCTTGTCGGAAACACTGATAAGCGCGCGTTTGACCTTGATCATAAAAACCCCTGTGAATAAATATGGAAAGAAAAGCGCCGCCCCGTTTTATCAGGGCGGCGCCGGACAAAAATCATCCTTATACCCGCTTGCCCTTCTTGCGCTTGCGCTCGGAAGGCTTCGCGTAAAAACGGCGTTCCTTCAACTCGACAAGAAAACCATCACGCTGACACTGCTTCTTGAATTGCCGTAAAGCTTTTTCAAAACCGTTCTTGTCGCTGATCTTGACTTCGACCATGTGTAATTCACCCGCCCCTCACACCTTTGGATGGTGTTTAAATTTAAATGTTGATATCGCCGCACACCGCTGCGGTCGTATAGAAGGAACCGTATCCCTCCTAAAGTTTAGCCATGTTATCACAAGGGGCGGCAAGCGTCAATTCTTACGCAGGACCCGAATAAACTCTACCAGGAAATGATTTTCCTGAAAAACGTGACCGCAGGGGACAGCAGCAGCATGCCCGTCAATACGATCAGCAGGATCGTTGTGGACCAGCCGATAAAATTCTGGAATTTATTGTTCACATGCGTCCCCATGACATAGGGGCTGTTGACCATATAGATCATGGATAAAAGAACAACGGGAAGCAGCATGGCATTGATCACCTGGGTCCAGATAGTTATGGTGATCAGCGGGGCGTTAGGCCACAGGATGATCCCCACGGCTACCGCGATGATGCTGCCAAAAAGCCAGTAGAATTGCGGCGCCTCATCCACACGCTTGTCAATACCGGCTTCAAACCCGAAGGCTTCGCACACATAGAACGCGGTGGCCAGGGGAAGGATCGTCGCGGAAAACGCCGAAGCGATAAAAAGACCGAAAGCGAAGACCTGCGAGGCCAGGACGCCGGCAAAAGGCTTGAGGGCCATGGCCGCATCGCTGGCTTCCCTGATCACCACGCCGTTCTTGTTCAATGTCGCTGCACAAGCCACCATGATAAAAAAAGCAACCACCACCGTGGCCGTACATCCGATCACCACATCCAGAAAAGCAAATTTATAATCCTTGATCGTGATGCCCTTCTCAATGACCGCTGACTGCATATAAAACTGCATCCAGGGTGCAATGGTGGTCCCGATAATCCCAAGAACAATGCTCAGATATTCTCCGCTGAATTTGGCATGCGGATGCACTAAGGCCGTACTGATCTCCCGCCAATCAGGCTTGGCCATAACCGCAGAAATGATATAAAACAACAGACAAAAACTAAAAAACAGGAAAATCCTCTCGGCGATCTTGTAATTGCCCTTAGTCGCCAGGATCCATACCGCTATAGCGGTCAGAGGGACGGATATGTACTTGCTGACCCCGAAAATGTCCATACTGCCCGCCACCCCCGCAAACTCGGTGGCCGTATTACCGATATCCGCAATGATAAGGCCCAGAAAAATGAACGCGGTTACCTTGACACCGAAATTTTCCCGGATAAGGTCCGCCAGCCCTTTACCCGTGATGACGCCCATGCGCAGATTCATTTCCTGGATGACCAGAAGAGCGATAAATGAGGGAATAAGTGTCCAAAGAAGATTGTAGCCGTACAGGGCGCCGGCCACGGAGTATGTTGTAATACCACCAGCATCATTGTCCACACTGCCGGTCACGATCCCGGGACCCAGAATGGCCAAAAACATGACAAGGTTCCTGGCGGCCGGACTGTTTTTTAAATTCTCAATGATACGCATGTCAAATCTGGTCCTTGTATTTTCCCCAGGCCATAGCGATAAGCTCTTCCATAACGTCATCCACCGTGATCGACCCCACCAGAATGTCATTCTCGTCAAGCACGGGAATAGCCGAATATTTATACTGCTCGATCAGGACCGCGACTTTTTCCATCCCGTCATCGGTCCGGACAAAAACCTTCTGCGGATGACATGTGTTAACGATGGGGCGATCGAAAGGTTCGTTGATAAAACGCCGGATCGTGGTGGTCCCGGCATAGCGGCCCTGATCATCAATGATATAGATCGTGTTGAAACTTCCCGGGTAATCGACCGAAGCCTTCAACTTGTTCATGGCATCCGCCACCGTCGCATTCAGACCAAGGCTCAGGAATTCTGTAGCCATAAGCCCACCGGCGGAATTCCTGCGAAACCCCAAAAGCGTACGCAAGCGCTTGGACGCCTGGGATTCCATCTGGCGCATCAACTGCTGAACACGGTCGCGCGGAATGCTCATCAGAAAGTCCGCGGCTTCGTCAGAAGGGATGTTAGCGATGATCTGGACAAGCTCCCTGTCCTCCAGGAGACCCACCAGGCCAGCCTTGTCGTCCGGCGCCATATCTGCAAAAACTTTTAACTGCACATCAAAGGTCAAGGAGCGAAAAACAGAGACCTGTTCGAAAATATCCAGGTCACGCATAATATCCGCCAGAAGAACCGGCGGGATCTTCGCGATCTTGGCACGCGCAACATCAAGCTTGAGCACATTTTTCTGATTACCCAGCGTCAAAACCTGGGAATTCTTCCAGGAAACGAGTTCTTCGGCCTTCAGATAATCCGCATCAGGACGAAAAAATTTAACCAACAGATCGACCACCGGCTCCAGGTCAAGGCGGCGCACCAGCGCCCTCAGGCCGACATCAACATGCGCGATATGGTACTGGTTGTCAACCCGAAGGATATGGACATCGTTGACACGGACCACCTTCTTGTTTTCAACATCCACAACCTGCTGGTCCAGCACATCACGCCGAAGCGCGAACTCGCTGACAATCTTGACATCCTGGAATGTAACGGCGGCAATAGGAATCTTCAGGTCAACCTTGCCATCAATGCGCAGGACGTCTGCCAGGGCGACTTCCGCATAACGACGGGGAAACCCAGCCGTACACACAATGACGCCCTTGGCCCGGGGATAAATATCATTATTGAGAGCCATGGAAAAATCATAAAATCTTCCGATGGACCGGCCATCCCGGTCCAGGACTGGCTTGCCCAGCAATTCGGAAAGATAAACAAAAAACTGCTCACCCATAGCTTAGCTCTCTCATCCCCTTAGTCGCCACCCCTTGCGCGCAGCGGCGCCCCACAACTAACGATGGGCCGTGACACCGACTTTGCGGCATACCCCGCTGACCGGACAAACCGAACACTTGGGTGAAACCGGCCGGCATATATTCTGCCCCCACAACACCAAAACCCAATTGATATCTTTCCAGAACACCTGCGGCAATTTCCCACGCAAAACTCTTTCAGTCTCATCCGGGGTCCGGGCCCGGACATACCCCAGACGGTTGGTAATCCGATGCACATGCGTGTCAACACAGATCGCGGGCTTCCCAAACCCCTCGACAAGGACAAGGTTCGCCGTCTTTTGCCCGACACCCTTCAAGCTTAAAAGCCCCTCAAGGGTATCTGGAACCCGTCCGCCATACTGATTGAGAATAACCCGGCTGATGTCCCGTATGCGCCGCGCCTTGGTGCGATAAAATCCGACGGGATAAACAGCGCGTTCGACTTGCGGAATGGATAACTTTAACATACCCTCCGGCGTATCGGCAAGCCCAAATAAACGTTCTGCCGCCGGCAGGGTTGTTGTATCTTTTGTCCGCAGACTTAGCAGGCAGGAAACCAGGACAAGATAGGGATCGCGCCAGCGTTTCCCGACGAGCGTGACCGAAGGGGCCGACAGCCCGCGCACGGCGCGCTGCAAGCGCGCCAGGATCTTTACCATTTCCCCGGTCGTCAAGGCCGCTGCTCCGCAAAATATTTCCGCAAGTAGATCATCAGGATGGAAACGGCCGCCGGCGTAATCCCCGAAATACGATTAGCCTGCCCAAGCGTTTCTGGTCTGAAACGGCGCAGCTTTTCACGCGCCTCATGCGAGAGGCTGCGGATCGCTGCAAAATCAAAACCTTCCGGAATACGGATATTCTCCAGATGCCGGAATTTCGCAACCTCCTTATTCTGCTGTACGATGAACCCTTCGTACTTTATATCATATTCAACCCTGGCGGCGACCTCCCGGGATGCCGCCAGAAATTCCGCGTCGAAAGGCGCCAGCTGTGCCCATGTCACCTGCGGGCGTTTGAGGATGTCATACAGCGGCGTCTTTTGCGCCAGTGGTGCGGATGCCACGGCCTCCAGCACAGGATTCATCTGTGCGGGTGCGGCCGAGACCTCCCTGAGCCGCCGGACAAGATCCCGGACACGGGCATATTTTTTCTCCACCGCGGCATACGCCTCGTCGGAAACAAGTCCAAGCCTGCGGCCATGATGTGCCAACCGCTCATCTGTATTATCCTCGCGCACGATCAGCCGATACTCGACACGCGAGGTAAACATGCGGTAAGGTTCATCCGTTCCCCGGGTGATCAGATCATCAATCAACACACCGGCATAAGCTTCGTCCCGACGAAGGATAAATGGGGCCTCCTGACGGGCGCTCAGGGCCGCGTTGATCCCTGCGATCATGCCCTGTGCCGCCGCCTCTTCATATCCTGTCGTCCCGTTGACCTGGCCGGCAAAAAAAAGCCCCCGGATACGCTTTGACTCAAGGGTGTGCTTTAATTCTTCCGCATAAATAACGCCATGCTCGATGGAATATCCGTAACGCAAAAAAGCCGCCCGCTCCAACCCGGGAATCGTATGTACAAAGGCCTCCTGCACCGCTTCGGGCAGCCCCGTGGATAAGCCATTGGGATATACCACATGCGTATCCCATCCGTCAGGCTCGAGGAAAACCGGATGCGACGCTTTGTCCGCGAATTTCTTGAGTTTGTCTTCAATGGAGGGACAGTACCGCACGCCCGTTGCGGAAATCTGGCCCGAATACATGGGGGAAAGATGAAAATTGTCGCGGATGATCCGGTGGGCAGCCTCATTGGTCTGTGTCAACCAGCACGGCAAAAGACCTTCACGGGCGGGAATATCACGGGTGCGCGTGGAAAAAGGGATGATCTCCTCGTCAGAATATTGCGCTTGGAGATGGGTGAAATCAATGGTCCTGGCATCAAGCCTCGGCGGCGTCCCTGTCTTAAAGTTCCGCAGGACAAATCCCAACGACTCCAGATGGCGTGCCAGGTCCAGGGACGCAGGATCGTCCACCCGTCCTCCAGCCGTGATCTTAGTTCCCGTATGCATCCGTCCATCCAGGAATGTCCCTGCCGTGACGACCACAACAGGCGCCTTGAACATAGCGCCGTCCCGGACCCGAAGCCCGCTCACACGGCCATGGGCAACCAGGATTTCGACCGCTTCGCCTTCATAAAAAGTCAACAGGGGCTGTCGCCCGACCACCCCCTGCATATATGCCCGGTAACGTGCCCGATCCGTCTGAACACGCGAAGACCTTACGGCGGGACCTTTCGACGCGTTCAACTGACGAAACTGCACCGCTGTGGCATCCGCAGCACAGCCCATTTCACCACCCAGGATATCAACCTCACGCACCAACTGTCCCTTGCCGACCCCGCCGATGGCCGGATTACAACTCATCTGACCAACGGTCGTAAATGAATAATTGACCATCAAGGTGGGAACACCCATACGCGCAGGAGCCAGGGCAGCCTCGACACCGGCATGCCCGGATCCGATGATGATACAACCAAAAGAACGTCCCATATGATGCCTGGTCTTGATGTCAGGAAGGATTGTTAACTGTGCGTTAACGGTATGCAGGAATCACGCACAACAAGTTCAGGTTGAAGGGCGGACTTGAACTTTTCCTCACGCTTGCCGGTGATCAACTCGTGCAACATGTGGACGCCCTTTTCCGCCATTTCAAACAGCGGCTGACGTATCGTCGTAAGGGCGATGGGACCATAAATGGCCTGGGGATTGTCGTCGAATCCGATCACAGAAACATCTTCAGGGACGCGGATACCCATTTCATACGCCACGGCAATAACCTCAAGCGCCATGTCATCGCTCTGCGCGAAAATCGCCGTTGGCCTCGAACCCGCCTCCATGGAAAAGAAATATTCAGCGGCCTGCCGTGCGCTGCGGCGCGAATAATCTCCCCGGAAAACATAGGCCTTGGGAACATCAACCCGCTGCTCGTCGAGCTCCTTCATGAATCCGTCAAAACGGTCAAACCCCGCCTGGGTATTCAAATTCCCTGTGATCGTCGCAATGCGCCTGTGGCCTAAGTTCACCAGATACTCGGCCGCCACCTTCCCGCCTTTGACATTATCAATACCGATATAACTGACATCCAGGTCATGCACCACATTATTGATGATCAGGCACGGGACATTCTGCTCAAGCGCCTGCTCGACCTGTTTGCGATTCTCAATGATATCCACAAAAACGATCCCGCCCAGACAGCTGTTATCCAACGCATTGTGCCCGTCGGTAATATGAAAAACCATGTCCAGGCGCAGTGATTCGCAGGCATGCCCGATGCCGCGGATAATCTCAATGGCAAAAAAAGAATGAAAGATCCCTGGATAACCCGGCATGACAAGCCCTATAGCATTGTTTGCGCCGCTGACCAGGCGTCTGGCGCTCATATTGGGACGGTACTTTAGCTCTAGAACCGCTTTTTCGACACGCTTGACATTGACCGGATCAACGGAGGGGAATTTGTTGATAACACGTGAAACAGTCGTAATGGAGACTTTGGCGCGGCGGGCAACATCTTTAATACTGATGCGTTTGGATGCCACAGCAATCCTTACCTGACAATATCTCCGACAGCCAGGGCAGCGGTCTTTTGCCTGATATCGGCTGCGGAGATATCCTGACGAACCTGAATGACCTCGACCGCGCCGATAGGCGCGCCGTTATGATAAACCCTAAACGCATCGCCAACATTGATACCTGACTTCTCTCCAAGATTGACGATCACAAAATTATTTTCCTCGTTGACGCTGACGATGCTTCCCTGCAACTTCTTGGCCTGGGCCGATTTTGATGCCGCCTTGGCCTGTGCGGGAGCCGGTTTCGACGGCACCGTGTCGCCCTTGTTCACGACGATCGGCGCGAGTTCGACCTCGCCTGTCGACGCTTTCGCGCCGCGCCCGTCAAAACGCGTGTCGATATCTTTCTTGATCTGCCAGACCTCGTCGATACGGTTCTGGATGATGTTCTCCGTTTCCACCAATTTCTTCTCGACGGCACCTTTTTCATCCGAGAGACTGGCAATGCTCTTTTCAAGCGCCACCTTGGTCGTCGTCAACTGCTTGATGTCCAGACGAAGCTGCTGATTCTCGGCCACCAACTGTGCCGCGCGATCCAGCGACAACTTCTGCTCGTTGCGCGCACGCGCCAGTTCCACGGACAAATTATCCGCAAGGTCCTCGCCATATTTGATTTTGCGGACGATCTCGTCACGCTCATTCTTGATGCGGCCAAGCTCCATATCCAGGTCGGTATTGCCTTTTTTAAGTTCTGCCACTTGAATGTTGGTATTGTTCAGGTCTTCCTTGGATTTCCTGAGCTCAAGCTCAAGCGCAGCCTTTTGCCGAAGAATACCCGCCCAATAAAGTTCGTTCTCACGGCTTGTCCCCGACGGCATGCCGCCATTCACGGCAGCACTCGCGCCATCATTGCCAGCCTGTCCGGCAACAGCGCCCTCGCCGGAAGCGTCACCGCTGGCCGCAGGACGATCGCGGTACACAATTTTCTCGACGATCTTCTCCGTGACAGGGCGATTTTTCAATTCTGTCACCTGCCGGATCAGCTCATCACGTTCATGACGGAGATTGGATAATTTCCCGTCCCAATCAGCGCGCTCCTTCTGAACTTTTGTAATATCATCCATCAAACGGGACACTTCACGCCGGGCATCTTCAGACTTTTTCATCAGATCATCCCGCTCGCCATCACGCTGACCAAGATCCCGCCTCAATTTTTCAGAATCCGCCTGCAACCCAGCCAGCTTCTTTTGCAGGTCGCGTTCTTGAACTTCGTATTGGGTGATCTGATTGGAAAGGGAGGAAACTCGGCTTTCCGCCGACTGTTTTTGAAGATAAAAAATAATGGCAAACGCGACGCTCAGGGCGACAAGAATGCCAAGTATCAGAATACTTTGCTTGATCATTTTCGACATGATATCTCCAGATCTGCAAGGTGGCTTGTGAACATCTGAGATACTATCAAAGGAGAGGTCTGGACTCAAGAAAAAAAGAGATTATTTTTCCTTAATGCGGAGCGGCCATTACGACGAGCATAAAAACACGGCCGTAAAGACGTAACTTCAATCATTCAAAACGGATATTATCGAGGTAGAAGGTGCAGTGATGCGGGTTGGCATCCACGTTGGTGACCCACGCGAAGCCGCCGCTGATATAGGACAGGTCCTTGCCCCGCAGGTCAATGATATACTCTTTCCACTCCTTGGAAAGAATCACCGGGCCAATAACAGCCGTATCGCTGTCAGGGTACAGCTGGCTGGCGCCCAGGCCTCCGATGCGAAACTCTTCAATGCGCTCCCCGCCCATCTCTCCCTTGGCCCAAAAAACAAGCCTGGCCGCGCCTGTCAGATTATAACCGCCTTTTCTCGTGCCCCAATTATCAGGTGGATTCTGCCAGTAAATACCGGCCCACTTGCGACCTTCGCGCGAACACGCGATATCATAAACCACGCGGATACAGGTTTTCCCGTCCTTGACATCATGCTGCCACGCATCATCAAGGCTAAGGCAGTCGCCTGTCGGCATGTACCCGGAAGGGGTATATCTGTTCCTGGAGCTTTTATCCTGATAAACAAAAAAGGGTTCAAACGCCGGTCCCTGGCCCTGGGGCTTGACAGCTGTTGGAACCGCCGTATTCCTGGCGTCCACAGAACTCTGTTTTCCAGCCGCGGCGCCGGGCGTGTTGGAACACGCCGCGACGCTCACAGCCAGAAAAAGAACACTGATACTGTAAAAGGAACGCTTGATCATTATTTCTTGGTTTCGACCTTGGCAGCTGCTTTGGTTTCAGCCTTCGTATCGGCCTTAACATCAGCCCCAAGTTCGATCAACTTCTGCTGAGCCGCTTCCGCAGGCTTCCAGAACCAACCGTTGGGATCCCAGCACTGTGCGTAAAAGAAATCGTTTACAACCTTCTGAAACGCAGCAATCGCTTCTTCTTTCTTACCAGCCTGACGATAGGCTTCGCCCAGGATGAAATATCCGGTGCCCACATCATTGAGCGCCCAGTAAGAATGGATCTTCTCAGGGGATTCCCAGGCATATTCGGTCATGGACGCCTGCATTTCCTTGGCCTTGGCCCCGTAAACAGAAACCAGCTTCGCATGATACGCCATCACAAGGGTCAGGTCCTTCTTGTTGTTGGAATCCCACAAACGGTTGACCAGTGTCGCCGAAGACATGTTGCCGAAATCAAGGTCAAGCCCCTTTTCCATCATGGAAATCTTGTCCTTGGCCGCATCCACAGGCTTCCAGAACGCCTTGTTGCTGGGGTCATACGTCTGTCCGTAGGAAAATTCCTTGGTGATGCGTTCAAACGCAGCCTTGGCCTTGTCGAGCTGCTTGGCCTGGCGGTAGGCTTCGCCCTGGATATAAAGACATGTGGCCACATCATTAAGAGCCCAGTAGGCAAAAACCTGCTGCGATTCCCCCGAAGGATAATCCTTCAAACCAGCCTGCATCTTAGCCGCTTCAGCCGCATAAAGCTCGATGCACTTGTTCGTATACACAAGCACCCCATCAAGATTTTTGTCAGCGAGGGCCTGCCAGCCCTTGGCGGCCAGTGTCTCGGACTTGAAATCACCAAAACTGTAAACCGGTGCAGCAGCCTGTTCCGCATTCGCGATCTGGATGCCTGCTGCGGCAAGAACCAGCGCGCACATCATAACGACCTTCTTCATTCTACTACCTCCTGTTTGTTTTGAACTGGCTCCTGCCAACATCATCGGCTCGCGGCCGAAAGGGCAGGTTGCTCTAGAATATGCCCATAAGTATGCCATATTTCCGGCTTCTGCGCCACAATGTTATTTCTTGCCAGTCCACATCTTCTGATACGTAAAATAAGCCTTTCGCGGCTGACGCAATAACGGGCTCGCGGAACCATCGCCTTGTCCCATCAACCCGAACCATTCTTCAAAATAATATCCGCCGGCAAAAGGCCCTATTACATCCGCCTTGGTGTCATGCCGGCGGGGTTCATAGTTTTTCCACCACTCATCCAGCCATTCAAAAGCAATCCCGCCCACCGCGTTGCCTTCGCCCTCAGCATATCCGGCTGAATTGGCCATGATATCCATCCAGCTGCCCTGATGGTAAAGCGCTTGTTCCTGTTCCGCTTCGTCACGATCCGCAATCTTGGAATACCCCGGTGCGCCATATTCCGTAATGAACGCAGGGCGGTCCGCCGTTTCCCGGACCTCATCCCAAAAAGCACCAAAACCATAATCCCCCCGATAAACATTCGCACCGTACGCATCAACCTCGGGGGCAAATTCCGCCATCTTGTCGACAAAAAGAACATCGCCGTTGCAAATCGCCACAGGATGGTCCGGGTCGATCTCCTTGATCCTCTTGGCCACTGCGTTGACAAATTTGAAATAAGCCTCGGGCTTCTTGTCCGCGTTGGAAGCAACCCCGTAATTGTTCTCATTGCCCAGAAGCCACATGAGAATGAAGGGTTCATCCTTGAACTCCCGCACCATCGCCTCTACGTTCCTCATCATGCTGGCCAAATGCCACGCATTCTCATAATCGGTCCCACTCTTCCAGTCCGCCCCGGATCCCAGCGCATATTTACCCAGGAAATCCCCCATGATCACCATGATCCCGTATTTCTGATACATTTCCCGCAATAATTCAACATTGATCTTGTTGTTATTGTGATAAATACGAACTGTATTCACGCCCATGTTTTTCATCAACTCAAGATCTCCGACGAAAACTTCGCCGGCATCCTGAACATTATTCCGGTTGACGTCAACCCAGGCCCTGTGCGGACTGTCATCCCCCTGGTACATCCAGTTTTCCAGCGTCCCGTTATCGGGGCTCTGTCCGATTTTGGTCGGTGCGTAGGTCACACCCTTGATCACAAACGGCTGGCCATTGACAAACATGCGCCAGTGCCCGTTGGCATACTGGACAAAACTTGTTTTATTGCCGCCCAGCGTACGCTTCACCTTCCCCAAAGGTTCCGTCTTAAGCGCAGAACCGCCCTTGCCCTGGCTGAGGATCCCCGGGTCAACTTCAAAGATATCATTGGAGGTGTTCTTATCCGTTCCGTTGATCACGCGTATCTTGCCGCCGGTATACCGCAGCCCCAATTCCGGATGCAGCCGGATAATATTCTTGATCTTCGCCACCGCCGCCTGGGCCGGGTACCATTGTGTTTGCCAATAGGTAACACCGGAAGATCTCGGAAAATGCACAATCAACGCATAATAAGCCTTGACCGCCTCCGCGTACATCTTGGCTTTTTCAAAAATAAGAGCCGTATAAAAAAGTTTGACGCCGGGATTTTCAGACGCGGTCGCCCATTTATAAAAGGCCGCCTCAAGATCGCGCGTATTCACATGATCCCAATGCGTGCCGCCCAGCCGTCCTTCCTTGAAAACTTCCCTGTAACGCGGGTCTTTGAGGGCATCGCCGGTATTCGGATAAATCCCCTCCCCGACCGCGGCCGCCAAAACCGAAGGATGGTTCATTTCAAACTTGTAATCCCTGGTCCCCACCCCGATGAATCTGCCATATTTTTTGTAATCAACAACCTTGTCCTTGCCGGGAAAAGCAAGAACGGGTTTTGTCAGCGGCACCACAGGCGCGGTCTCTTCCCTTTTTTCTGCCGCGCCGGTCAGCTGATCCATCACGATGCCGCTTTTTTCCGCAATCGACCAATACCCGCCGCGGCTTGCATCCCAGGCCTGGGCATAAGGAAATTTTTCAACGATCCCTTTGGCCAGGGCAACAGCGTCCTCGGTTTTCCCCTGCGTACGCAATGATTCCAGCAGAACAAAATGGACTGTACCGACATCGTTCATCACCTGGTATTCCTTGACATGCTCGCGCGCTGGAAAATCTTTGAGGGTGCCGGCGAGGGTTGCCGCTTGGGCACCGTATTTTTCAACCGCCGCGTCAAAAAGACGCTTCACTTCGGCATGATCGGCCCTGTTAAGCGCATCCCAGGCAAGACGGGCCAGATCATCCGACGTTAACGCTACGGCTTCCACCGGCTTAGGGACCACCGCCTCAACTGACGCGGGCTCAGACACTGTCTGGGCATAAAGCGCGTGCGGAAGTACCGTCAAGAAAACACCAGCAATAACGGCCTTAACAACAAAATTTTTCATAAATTTTATCCTTTTTAACACTATCCCCTGGATCAGCCGACAATTGCACCCGACGAAAGCCCCTTGATAATGTGCTTCTGCATGAATAAATACACCGCCACAATGGGGATGGCCGTCATGGTCAATCCCGCCATTAACACAGGATAATCCACCTGATACGCACCGTTGAACACCATGAGACCCCGCTGCAAGGGCATTAAATTGTTGTCGCTTAAAAGAAGTGTCGCCAGAATATATTCGTTCCAGACATTCAAGGAATTATAAATCACAACAACCGCCAGGGCCGGCGCAGCCAAGGGAAGCGCCATGTGCCACCAGATCTGGATGCGGCTGCACCCGTCGATGCGAGCGGCATCCTCAAGATCTGAGGGCATTTTATCAAAAAACGTCTTTAGCAGAAGAATACTCAGCGAAAGGCCGACATTGATCATACACAAAATATAACCGAAACGGGTATTGACCAGGTGGAGCTTGTTCATCAGGACAAAAAGGGGGACAAATGACCCTGGCAGCGGGATCATCATCGCCGCGATGAACATATAAAACAAGGCGTCCTTGCCCGGAAACTTGAGACGGGAGAACGCGAATGCGGCCAGTGATGAAATAATAACGATCCCCATGACCACACTGACCGTATAAATCAAGCTGTTAAAGAAATAAACGCCAAAATTGCCCTTGGTCCAGGCCACCGCATAATTATGCCAGTTCCACTCATGCGGGAGGAGCGACTGATCCACAAAGATCGTGGCATTGGACATCAAGGACGAACGCACCATCCAGAAAATCGGAAAAAGGCAGGAGATCGTCACTGTCAGAAGAAAAATGTGCAGCAGCGTATTCTTGAAAAAGCCCTGAATCAGGTATTTGTTGGCAATCATATCAGGCCTGCTTGATGCGATTGGAAAAAGATTTCAGCGTAAAAGAGACCGTTACCAGTAGTATCCCCAGGATTACTGCCTGGGCGCAGGCATAACCAAACTGATTTGTGCCCGACATGGCGCCCAAAATGCGCGTCACAGGAACTTCCGTATGATAAACAAGGCCCTGATTGACCAAAGAAAGAATGAGGACAAACACCTGCATGGATCCCAGGATAGTTAAGATCACCACCAGCACAATGACCGGCAACATCATGGGTAGCGTGATGTTCCAAAACGTACGCCACATCCCCGCGCCATCAACCTTGGCTGCTTCGTAAAGCTGACGGTCAATGGTTTGCAGGCCGGCCAGCAGTATGATGAATCCCCACCCGAATCCCTTCCACGCATGAACCACGGCAATGCACGTCAGCGCGGTCTTGGGATCGGAGAGCCAATTATGAATAAGATGCGGCAGCCCGATCTGCGCCAGAAAATTATTGAAAAGCCCGATCTGCTGGCCGTTATGCATACCTGAATTCAAAATCCAGTTCCAAAGAATACCGACAACAACCTCGGAAAGTACCGGTGGAATAAAAAAAACCAGGCGATAAAAGTGTTTCAGGCGGATCTCGCGGTCGCACGCCAGGGCCAGGGCAAAAGCAAGCGCGTTCTGGAACGTAAGGGCGATCAGCGTAATATACCCCGCGTGCCCCATCGACGTCCACCACACCTTGTCAACCGCCAATTCCTGAAAATTCCTCAGCCCGATAAAAACCTTGGGGCCGATGCCCTGCCACTGATGCAGGGACAAATTGAAGAGTTCGAAAAATGGATAAATATAAAATATGCAGAAAATAGCCACAGCCGGAAAGACAAAAAGAAAATTCTTGAACGCATCCAGGGAGCGGGTTGCCGTATAGCGGTTATACGTTTTCAACAACATGTACGTTCCTGTCCCTGCGGGTTGATGAACCCGGACCTTTTGCCTTGACTACCCCTGCCGCGCCTGCCCCGTCTTACGGCCGCGCCGCCCTGCCCATCTGCCGCACTTTCACGGACTGCACTTCCCCGGCAACCTGTTGTGGCGTTTCATCACCGATCATGATCGCCTGAATGCCTTTATCAAACGCCTCCACAACCAACGGGTCCTCATTGAGAGGCCAGATATTCGGATGCGTGGTGTTCTCCATAACCTTTGAAAACCCCCCCAGAACATCTGTGAACGCCCTGTGCGCATCACGGTTGGCAGGAAGATTGTTCGTCTTCTCGGCAAGATACGTCTGCTGTTCTGCCGCCGTCAACCACTTGAGGAACGCCACAGCCTTGTCCTTGTTGGGAGAAAGATCATTAACAACGAGAGATGATCCAGCCCCATCCCACATGCGCATGGGAAAATTGGAACTGACAGGCGGCAGCGGCAGGACGCCATAATCCAGGCCGGGATTCATGGTTTTGTAAATATTCACGCACCATGACCCGTCAAAGGAAAATGCCGCCCGTTCCAGGGCAAAATCCTGCTCGGCATATTTGTTGCCTTTGGTAACGATGCCCTCCATAAAGACACCCTTATCCGCGAGCTTTTTGAACAGAGCAAATACCGCAATCCAATCAGGGTCCGTATAGGGCACCTCTCCGCGGAACGTTGCCATCACCTTGGCTTCACCCATAATATTAAACGCGTAATTGGAGGCAAAACAATCAACGATCCACATCTCGCCAAATCCGGTCACAAAAGGCGGAATGCCCACACGCCTTAACGCTTGCGCATCCGCGATAAAATCATCGAATGTAGCCGGGGGCTTCATGATCCCGGCGCGCTTAAGGAGGGCGCGGTTATACACCATCTGAATATTCGACACATCCAGAGGGACCCCGTAGATCCCCGGCTTAACCTTATCCACATTCCCTTCAACAAACCGATTATTATTGATCGCCTTGGCGAACAAGCGTTTTTCCCAGGCCCCATTATCCGCCTTGAAAGCCTCCGTCAAGTCGGCCACATACCCGGCTTTTATAAAGGAAGCCACGATTGATTTCTTGTCGAGAATACCGTAAATATCCGGCAGGACATTGGCCTGTGCCGCTGCGATCACTTTTTGTGTATATGAATCCGACGGGGCGAAAAGGGCGATCTTGACCTTGATTCCGGTCTGCTGTTCATATCTTTCGGCAAGTGCCTGGAGGGAATCCTGGCGATCCGTCATCCAATGCCAGACCTCAATCTCATTGGCTGTCTTCTTGGCCTGCGCGCAGCCCAAGGCCATTCCTGCCAGCACCGCACAAAACATCCAGGAAACAAGCCTTCTCACATGTTCTCCATCTGTTTGAGCGACTATAAAATATAATTATTACAATAAAAATGATATTGTAACACTGCCATTTTTATTTGTCAAAAAATACACGCCATGTACAAGAATGTAACTTAAACGCCCAAAACAACTTTAAACTCAATGTCTTGCCCTAAAGCCTGGATATCCCCGCGGCGGATGCGTACCGCACTCACGCCCCTGGCAGGAACCTTATGCCTGTGAAACGCAACAGCCTTGCCACCCGCTTCAACCGAACGAACCTGATACGCACCAGCCTCGCGCCGGTCCGGATTCAGGTAGGCCACCGTCACATGACTCCCGGCAAACGGCAGCCTGACCCTGGCTTCGCCCTTCCTATTAAATTCAGCAGCCGTCAGTTGCGGCGCGATCACAAGATCCCCCGCCTCACCGCGAACACCGTAGGCCTGGGTCAAAAGCGTCAAAACATACCAGCTGGCAGACCCGGTCAAAAAATGATACATCCCGCAGCCAGCCGCATCAAAATATTCAGGGATCCCCGGATAAATCCGCGCATGAGGGGTGTCCATGCTCATCTGATACAAGGAATGCAGGACTTCATAGCCCTCGTGGGCCATGCCTTGGGTGTACAGGGCATACGCGTACATGACGCACATATGGCTGAACACCGCGCCATTCTCCTTGGTACCGTAAGCAAAAGCAAAGGCGCGTCCGAAGGCCAGATAATGGCGCATCCCAAAATCCGTGTTAAGCCGATACCCGCCCTGCCCGGGATCTTTCAAAAATTTGCGCACCGCTTTAACAACCGCACGTGCCTCATCCGCGTCAACAACACCCTGCATGAGCGGGAACACCTGACCTGTGAGGGTCATCCGGATGATCCCGTCCTTCCTGCCCTCCACGCGTTCGCCATGATCATCATAATACCCGTTGAACCAGGTAAAAACATCGCCGTCCGCTTCAACAGAAACTTTCTCTTGGCGGCGGATATGCGCCATCACCCATGTACCTTTCGCGCGCAAATCCTGGATGAGCTTTTCAACCTCAAGCGCAACAACCTTCCCGGAAACCACAGGCTGGACCGCCTTAAAATATCCGTCAAAAAGGCGTGCACGCTTGGCGGCGGCATCCGCGTAATCCACCCTTGTCCCCAGCGTATCAAGCAACACAAGAAGTTCCGCAGCGAGGGTCACTGTTTTCAGCCCCTTGTGGGCCGCCAGACGTTCCAGGAGGCTTGCAACCGCCAAAAGATTCCCGCCATAAAAAGCCATGAAGGTCACGCTCTCGCCACGGCGGAACGCCATGTCGAGCCCGTCGTTCCAGTCCGCACTTTCAAGGCGCGTGATATTGTGTTCACCAACATTAAAGAACTGGACCAGATTCTGGACGAGAATATGTTCCAACACCGTCCCCAAATAGGGATTCCCGTTGTTGTCCTTGACCTGGTTCCCGCAGGAAGACGTCCAGGCCGTATTTTGCGCTAACGTGCGCGCCATCTGGGGATCGCAAAAATATGGCGCCGGCTCGAACAAAAAGGCATCATCACCTGTCTGGTCCACATAAAGCATGGTTGTCAATAACGGCCACACCCCATGGTCCATCCACACCCGCGTGATCGCATTACGGTCAGCGATGAACTCGCCGGGCTTCTGCCCGATGATGGTCGCATTCGTTCCGTCCAGGCGAATCCCGGCAAAATTGTTGAGCAGGTCCGGTCGTACGCCGGCAGGTTCAATGAGGATGAGCGACAAAAGATCCTGCCAGATATCGCGCCACCCCTTGCCGCCCTTGCCATAATCATGGTCGGGTAAAAACGAACACCCAAAAATGCGTCGCAGCACCGGCTGGAGCGTCACCCAGCGCATCCAGCCGCTGAAAGCGGCATCTCCATTATCAAATGTGATCGCGGAGGTCTTGTCCGTCCAGAACGCCGCACAAGCTCCCAGCGCGGCGTCAAACTTCGCTGCCGTATTGAACTGATCAAAAGCGGCAATCGCTTCCTCACGGCTGGCTGCGATCCCGATGGCCATGATAAAATCTTGTGTGGCCCCGGGGGCAAGTGCCGTATCCTGAAAACGAAGCGCACCGACGGCTTCATGGCCATGGCGCTCCACCGCCGGCAACACGCGCGGTGCGGCATCTGTCGCCACGGCGTGCGGATGATTAAAATCGTTTTCCCGTCCGTAAAAACTATCGCTCGTCGGGAAAGTCCCCGCCGGCATAGCGCCATTCCCCTGTGCCCCGAACACAAAATAAACATCGGAACAGGGCTTGTGGCCTTCCTCGTTGAAGCGCATGGTCGGTTCGACCACAACGCCCTGGGGCAATTGCGCGACACGGTTCAACAACGCGGTCACATGCTCATGATCGTGTTTATTGGCCAGGGATCGCGCAAAAATGGGGATCACCGCCGTAGGGGTAATGCCCAGCGTCTGCGCCGATATATTCCGCACACGAAACCGGGTCAACTCAAGTTTCTCGCCGGATACAGGAACAAAACTAAGCGCCTCCACTTCCAGCCCGAAGGCTGCGCGTGTCACCTTGTGCCACAACTGGCCAATCTCGACGGAAGAAACAACATCACCCTCTTTTGATGCCATGGCAAAGAGCCCTTTGCCGTTGATCCGCGCAAAAAAATTGCGTACCGGAATACGCAAATCCTCACGTGATGCCGGCTTGGTCAGATAGCGGTGTTTGTCGATCTTGATATCACCGGAAAGATACGGCGTGATGGCGGATTTGACCGACGCCCCGTCGATCCCGCACAACGGTGCATACAACAGCCGGTCCTGCGCGGCATGCGGCGGCACGCGGAAGGAAACTCCGTCGGGAAGAAAAGTGCAATGATCTTCGGCGGACATGGAAAACCTCTCCTGATTGAAGAAGGAACAAAAGGAAGGGTAATTTTAACTTGGATTGAAATAAATAACAAGAAGAAAAAGGGAAGAGACGCCTACGCGCGAACCCCTTCTACCTTGGAAGAAAACTCGACCAGGCGGTGCAGCTTAAAAAGATTGACCTTGTGAAATTCTATCCCGACATTCCATAACGAAGGGGCCTGGGAACTGGCCCAGCACACCCGCCCGTTGAGCGCCACAGGATCTTTACCGTCGGGAAGTTCCACCTCGATGGCAAGCATGTCATCCACAAAATAACGCTCGTGGGTATGAACCCGCACGCCGGAGCCTGAAAAATCCCTCAAAAAAACATCAACCCCATAATCACGGGAAGAATCCTTGAACCGGGTGGGAAACTTTGCGGACAAACGTTCAAACAGGCGGCGTTCACCCGCCTCGTAACCTTGCGCATTTTCTTTTTTACTGTTTTCAAACCCCATGGGAACGACCTTTGTGCCAACGTCTTTAAAAAATCGTATTTTCAGGCCGCCATTTCGCGATGCAAAAAACGTGTATTGAGCGTTGCATCTATATCTGACTGTGCTCCATCGATCACATCCTCAAAGATAAGCCCGATCCGGTATTGTTCTGTTTGCCCGATCTTGCGCACCCATTTAACCTGGCCTATAACCAGGACAGGATCTGTGTCAGGCTTAAGAACCAGTTCAATGGCCACTTTTTCATTCAATGGCACTTGATGGTTGGATATGAAACCAATACCATCACGGCTGATATCCACTGTTTTAGTGCTGGTGAATATTGCGCCCTCTTTCCCATCTACCGGGACAGCGCAATCAAAACGTGTGGACCTTCTTTTATCAGCATTATTTTCCATAGTTTTATTTTAATACTCTCATGTCTGTTTGCAAGCTATTTTATTATATTTATACTTTTTTAAATGATTACCCACAAACAACTTATGTGCACAAACCACAAAACAATGTCTAAACATCGGTAAAATCAACCCAAATACAATATTTTTACAAATAAACCGCCAGCGTCTTTTTCATTTTTCCTTAAAAATGACCAAACATCAACAATTGGCTATAGTTACGCTCCAAGTAAATACCCCGGATAAATACAAGTATGACATGAAAACGTTTTCGCGCAACCCAAAAACCAAAAAAAGTGAAAATTTTTCTACTTTGGCGGCTTATACGGCTATAATCGAATCAATATCATAAGGATAATAAATATGCGTAAGAAACCAAAAGAAAAAATTCCTTTCCAGGAATATCAGCGCATGAAGGCGCAGGATGCCAAACGTAAATTCAAAATCAAGTTCTACCCTTGGCCGGTCATGGCGACTATTTTGCTCCCGGCCATTCTCATGATCTTCATGCTGATTTATTATTTCTCCAGTATCCGCAATATGCCCGAATGAATATGCCTGTCACAGACACCGTTTTTCTGATCACCCTCGCACTCCTCGCTGTCAGAGGCGCTTGCCGCGGCTTTCTGCGCACCCTCGTCGGGCCAATGGCATTCCTGGCCTCCTGCGGCTTGAGCAGTGCATGGCTTGCCCTCACGCACAAAACCTTTGAAAGCCTCCTCATCCTCCTGATCGGACCGCTGGTCATCGGATGGATCCTCCATCTTTGCCTGCGAAAGAATGTTACCCCGAATAACCCGCCCAAACTTTCATTGCTCAGCCGCACCAGCGGCGCCATTATCACCATGGCCTGGGGCGGGGCCATGGCCCTTCTGGTGGTCGCCATCCTCATCATCCTGCCGCTGAAGTCCCTTGGCCTGGGGGATATCGCACGGGATGTCCAACGTTCAACCACGTATGCTTTATTCAAAAAACCTCTTCAAGCCTGGCGTATTATCCCCCCCAGCGAAGTCCAGGAATGCCTGAGTGGTCTGTGCGGCACGCCCCCTAAAACCCAGGCATCACTCGCTTCAGACCAGGATATCCAAGCCCTAATGAATGATCCACGTCTTCAAAAGCTGCTTGCCGATCCCGCCACGCAAAAAGCCATCAAGGAAGGCAACATCCCTGCCCTGATGGCCAACCCTGATCTGCTCAAACTCGCGCAAGATCCCGCGCTCGTCACCAGAATGCTCCGCGTGTACCCCAAGATCAAGGAAGCCAGAAAACCATCACCCGCCCCCTGATGATCACCATCCCTTACGGGAATCCAGGCAAAATTTCTACATAGACTTTTTTGGGATCGAGGCTTAGTGCCGAGAGCGCACCGTCACAAAGTGTCCACAGCCCCGTCCTTGGACTTGGCTGGCAGGCGGGAATCCTGGAAAGAAACGGCAGGCTTCGCACTGCCGCCCATGATCCACGGGAATCTTGGCTTTAACAGCAACGGGTCATCCAGCAACACAGGCGCCCAAGCGGGTGTCTCATTCGTTTTCCATATGCTCGGAGCGCTCGGCGGAATGATCGCCGTCTTGCTGTCAGCAGGTGACGGCCTGTCCGTCACGATCTCTCCCGGGTCATCAATCAACCTTAGTTTGCTATCTGTCTCATTCTCGAAAGTGCTGCCATTGTCTTCCGCAGCACTGACAGGGCGGTGGATAAAGACGGGTTCCGGCGGCTTGGCATCGAGCGGATTGCCCGGCTTCACCAAATCTTCGGGAACCTTGTGATCCGGATCAAGCCACCAGTAACGCGCATTAAACACCGCCTTCTCCTGGGCCGTAGGCTCAACGTCCCTGATGCTCCGGCTCAACTTCAACAGCTCGGCCTGCAGCTGCTTCACCTTGATCTCGCGACGCCTGTACTCGCCGATCAGTTTACGGGATTCCAGCTTGATGGCCAGCGCCTCGTCATCGGGCGCAACCATACGGCGTTCACGTTCGGCCACGGCCTCGCTCTGATAAACAACCTGGCCTTTTTCATTCAGGGCATATTCCCACTTGGCGAGGTATTCCACAAACTTCTCTCGGGTCAACTTCTTGTGGCGATACCGGCGCAGCATGGTCTTGACCGCCGGATTCAAATGCTTGATCACAAGATCCCCGGCATTCACCACGCCATACCCGAAGGACGAATGCAGCGCGGCCATCACCTTGGCCGCACCAGCCTTGCCCAGCGCGATCGTCAACACTTCCTGGACCACCGGCAAGCGTTCAAGGATCGACGGCACCTCTTTGATAATATCGCGCACCAGTTTCGTCACATCATCCTCACGCCCGGCCAGTTTGGCCAGGACCGTAATAGCCTTGTCCAGATCCGCCTTCAGCGCATTTTTGACAATGGACTTCCGTGCCCCCGCCACAATAGTACCCAACAGCATCAACGGATCATTGGTGTACTTCTTCAGATAAAACGCAAACCATACCGGATCATCCATATCAACCAGCTGAATCCCGCATTTAAGCTTCTTGGCTGAAGTGGCCGACGTGCGGAAGGAGGAACCAAACTGGTCCTGGTCTTCCGGCGATGAAATATCTTCTCCCCCGAGAACCGCCGTAAGCATCGAATAGCGTTTCAGAAGGCCAATCTGTTCCTCCGTTGGATTCTCGCTATCAAACGCTGTTTTAATATCTCTCAGGCGTTTCAACTGAAGATTGGTCAACGTTAAAAGTTGCGCCAAGCTGGCCCTGACAACCGCCTGCGCCCGCCCGGCATCCAGGCGTCCCGTATCAATGCCCCTGTTCCTTAAAAGGACATCCGCAACCTCAAAAAAACGTTGGCGCGCCTGCGGATCAGAAGGCGTATTGCTACTCAAGAAATCTTCCAGCATCTGAGGTGTCGGGATTTGTGTGATGGTGGTAATCGTGCGTATGGCCGGCTGGACAAACGGCTGTAAAGAGTACCAGGACGGCGCAACGGGTAAAGTAGGCTTGGGCACAACCGGCAGAATCAACGCTGGCGAGGCGGCAGGTTCAGCAGAAGCTGCCGCTTTCATCGCATTACCAAGAACCCCTTTCCTGAAGAAGTTCTCAACCCATTCAAACCAAGAATCCGTCCCAGCCTCACCATGATCCACAGCCTGGGAATGATCTGCCGCCATAAAATGACAGATCCTTTCAACAGCTTGTTGACGGATATCCGGTTGCGTGACCACGTCTGTCGCCGCCTTGACAAGATTCTCGCGTACCGACCAAGACATCTCCTTCAGCTCGCTTTCCTGTTCCAACGACATCCACTCCACAGCGAGTTGCTGCTTGTCTTCCCCACTAACGGCCCTCTCCATTATTTCTTTACTCTTGTGCTTTCTTTTCTGCGCCAAGGTATCTGCCAATCCTTCCTGTAATATCGCCAAATAATAATAAATATCTCCCGAAACAGTCTTCCTGGATTTCTCTATCCCATCGATAAGAACCTGTTGCTCACCAATGCCATCTCTTAATAATTTCTCTCCCCCTACCGACTCTCCTGAACGTTGCTTTTCAAGCGCATCAATAACTTTATCTGTAATATTCTTGCTTTCCTCACTCCCCTTCCCCGCCCCAAAATTAAATTTTGTCAGCAGTTTTCTCCCTTTGGACAGAGGGAATAACTCGCCAGCCTTGGCATCAGCAGGCACAGCCCCGGCAAAAGCGGCCACAGCGGCCATTTGAACACGAATTCTTTCTTCATCTTCCAATGCCACAGGAAGGATTTTTTCTTTATAAGTTAACAAGCTGATCGTTCCTTCGGCAGAAATCTTGACGCTATTTTCCGGTACTTTATCTTTTTTCTTGTCTGTATAAATAAATGTTCCATCACTGTTTTCCTGGGGCCGCTGATCCGTTTCGGCAAAAATCAATCCGAGCGCTTTCAGCTTCAAAGGATCATCCCAATATTCCGGACGATCCATAGCATTCTTTGCAGCCGCGTGCACACGAGGATCCGTTAAATTTTGACCTGCCTGAATCACAAGCGTCTGCCGTGCAAACTCAAGACACGCACGTTCAATCACCGGAACAAGTGCGGCCGTCAAAAAAGCATCCACAGGCGTTTTTTGTGTGAACTCATCCGGCAGAGGAACAAAAATATCTTCATCCGGCAAATGAATACGGGCCATAAAGGGACCCTGCTTGCCATCACCGACCACCGCAACCACTTGTTTCAGGTGCTCGGCGGATGCGCCCGCCACAGCAAGCTTGGCCAATGTATTAAGCACTTCTTGCAGACGTTCTCCCTGCCGGGTAAGCCACCGCGATTCGGCCTGCCCCTCGGTGATATTATCCATCGCTTTTTCAAGAACCTCGGCATTTGAATTCTTCACGACCTCTTGATACGCGATCATTGAAGCGCCACCCTTGGCTGCAAATAACGGGAGGGTAACAACAACAGCCCCAGGTAAATACCTGGTGTTGTTGTCGGTCTGTACTTTCCACTGCGCCACAACTGCCTTAAGGGCTTCCTGCGCCTTGTAACTGTCCGCTTCAAAGTGCGCCACCGCCAGGGTGCCTTCTTTCCCTGACTGGCTGGCCGCCAGATAGCCAACGATATCCCCTTTGGCATCACGGACCACAAGGTTCAACGCATCACTGCTGGACAAGAGATCTCTGATCTCGTCGGCCTTCTTCGTGTCCGGATTCTTCTTCTGATACCGGGCCACAAGATCCTTGATCAAATCCCCATCCTGATGACCCACCGGCGTCACCGTGTAACCCTTGGGAACATGCGGGGCAATATTCTTGACAAACTTGTCCTTGTTATCGACGAACTGCATCGCAGGGGTTGTCCAGGTAGCCGTCGTCCCGTTCAGCGACGCACCGATCCTGGACTGTACCGCATTGAACCTGATCCAGTCAATGGACACCTCCTCGGCCTTCTTCTCATCCGGCAAATTGATCTTCCAGGTCCTGTCCGGTTGTAATGCAATGTTACCCACCTCACGCAATTCTTTCTCAATATCATCTTTCTTTTCTTCCGGATAATCTTTCTGACGCTGCGCTACAATCTTCGGATCAATATAGGCTGTTCTTGCAACCACCCTTTTCATCACATCGCCTTCTTTTTCAACGTCAATCACCGCACAGCCCATGACCTTCATTAACCTGTCGGCACGTTCAATATACGCTGCATCCGTCAGCCCACTTAAATACTGATCCACCATCTGTGTGAGCTGTACCGTCTCGGCAGGATGTTTCTGGGATATCATCCCCAGAAGCGCCGAACGCCTCGACATCTTGGCAGACTGTTGAGCCGATGACTTCAATATTTTCAGCACCTCCGCCTTACGTTCCGCCGCCGGAATATCGGCAGAAATATAAACTTCCTGGGTATTCTTTTCACCTTGCACCGTATAAGGGATCGTCACCACGACATTCTTGGTATTTTCGGTCACAAAACTGGCAATGTCTTGCGTACTCTCAACCACCTTGATCGCCTGTCGGAAAGAGAATTCGGACGCCTGCGCAAAACGGGTCATGCGCGCAATGGTTTCCGTAATGGCCCGGGCATGATCCCTGGCCTCACGGATATCACCCGCCTCGTACGCTTCATGCAAAAACTGCATTTTACCCTTAAAAACAAACCCGGGGAGAACCTTGTTGGCCTTCTCCAAAAATTCAGTAAAATCCTTATGAAGAACATCTTTAAGAAATTCCGGGATTTCCGGCTTACCATCGGGCTTGAATTTCATACCGAACATTTCCAGGTAATGCGCAAAGATCTCTTCATTGGAGAATTGCTCCCAATAAATATCTTCCCCCTGCCCCAACAGTCGTCCGATAAGGTCGTAACGCGTCAGGCGTGACTGGACAAACGCACCGCCTTGCCCTCGCCCCTTCATGACTTTGTTATATTCATGGAACAGTTCGTGCAGGAAAACACCCGCTTCATCGAACTTGACCAGCCCCTTGATCAGCGACAGCCCCAGCGCCGATCCCAATTTGAAGTGATCCTCTGTCGACTGGGCCGCTGATTTAGCCGCATCCAGCGCTGGATCAAGAAGCAGGTCTTTATTGAATTCCTTTTTTATAAATCCAACGATTTGCCCAAAACTGGCGGCTCTTTTTCCCAACGGCACGCCCTCCGGCGTTTCTGGTGTCTCATCCATCGATTCCAATTGAACCGCATAGCGCATGCCGGACTGATGCGCGATCTGGCCAAGCGTTGCATCCTTGTTGACCGGAGTACCTTTTTCAGTCATGGGGATAACACTCGCTTTAACGCGGAACAAATTTGCATATTGATTCACTGACGCAGCGTAATCCATAGCCTGTTGACGCGACGCCCCTTGAGTGGCCAAGAACGACTGGTAATCACGCGTTAATTTCTCCCCGACCCTGACCTGCTCGGCCATAGCGCTTTCAAACTCTTCGGCGGCCACAGAATAACCGTAGGCGTGCTTAACCAGTGTCATGTTCAGGCTCTCGGCCTTGTCCTTGATCGCTGCATTATCCTCAAAATTGTAATAGTAACCATTTTTGGCCGCATCCCACTGCCGGACGAAAATACGGTCATCCCAGAACCAGCCGATACGGGACATGTTCCGGCTGACCATCTCGCCGGTGGTGTTATCGATCGTGGCTCCCTTAAGATCGAGGCCAGCCCCAGCCTCGGCCCCTTCCGGCACGCCACCCATGATCTTGAACAGGCCCCGTTGGTACCCCTCTTCCAGTGACGCGAACTTCATGCTCTCCTGGCCAAAAGCCCGCGCGACCTTGATCTTGCCATCCTCCCCTTTATAAGCAACCTTGACATTGGCAATATCGGTGGCCACGACGCCGTCTTGGGCAATATACGAATGCCCATCCCGGATCACAACGCCTTTGCCGTGCACCACGAACATTTTCTTGCCACCTTCTTCATTATAATAACCGACCTTGTCGCCCTTGGCGATCTCCCTGCCGTTAAGAAGAATCGGCGCCTCATTGGCCACCTCGGCATCGGCCATCACAAGCTCGGGGCCTTGCATCTTCATTTTTAATTTCAGACGCAGTTCATCGCGACGCATATCCGCATGCTCGATCTTCTCGCTGACCAGTGCTTCAAATTCAAACAAATTATTGTTCTTCAAAGCGCTTTCTTTCATCTCTTCTTTAATAGAATTCTGGTACAAAACCCCTTCGAACAAAACCCCGCGAACATTCTGCTGGGCATCATAGAATGCCTGATACTTATAACCTTGTTTTGTCCCGCTGACCGGCGTCACCAGTTCTAAGCTCTCTGCTTTGCCCAAGCCAAGTGCCGCTCCAATACGTACAAGATCCTCTTTTTCTATGCGCTTGAACTGATCCATTCCTTTATACAGATCATTCTTGAAATAACGCGTAACCTGGGGCACCTTAACTTTGTTGCCGTCAGCAACCACAACCATCATGTCCGTGGTGACCTTGACCTCGACATCCTCTCCGTTGACAACCTGTTCGGCCGGGACCCATGTCCGGACCATGGGCGGCTTGTCGCTGGCCGTATCAGGATTAACCCTGTAGTCCATGACAAGCCACTGCTGTGTTGGCTGTTCAATCGCCTCGCCCCTGTTCAAACGATCCATGATCGTCTGCTGGGACATATCCGTTGTCGGCGTGTAAACCCGCATCGTCTCCCCGCTGCCGCCGGTGGGCACCCCAATCTGCCCCGGCGCTAACTTGATATATCCAAACTCATCTTTAATGCCTTGGCCATTCTGCAAAGTAAAATCATACAGATGCATCACATTTTTGCCATCCTGACTCATCCGCAAAGCCTGCCCGCCAGCCCCATTCACACCATCCCAGATCCTCGCGATCCCGTTCTCCTGAGCAAATTCTCTGACCATATCCGCCCGCCAGTCTTCATACATCCGCTGGAGATGCTGCCCCATGGCATCACGGTTAAGCCCTTTATCCACAGAAACGCTCTGCACAAAGCTTTGCTGACTCTCCTCCTGTTGCAGCCTCTTCATGATCTGAACAAGCACTTTGAATTCTTCTGCTGTGCCTTGCACGCTTCTTAAACGATCTCTGTCCGGGTCAATCAACCGCGGATCACGGTATGCCCCGATATTCACAAAAAGCTTATAGTCGCTGGAAGTTCTGTTCGCGTTGTCTTTGATCTCGGTATACTCGCTCTTGATCGAATCACCGCGTAACATTGACTGCAGGGCTCCATACAGCGCGCGTACATTAAAATCGTAATGCGTCAAGTGCCCGTCGAATTCAAACGAAGCTCCTTCCTGGCCAGCGGACAGAAAGATGATCTTTTTACCGTCCAGACCACCTTCAACTTTACGACCAAAAGCATCGGTCATCTCCACCCGGTTCACATCATAGTAATTCCCCTTGATATCTTTGCCGACCTTCCGTTTGAGCGCCTCAACTCCCTGGTTAAAGTTATTCGCGTCATAATGCAGAACCACAACATTTTTATCATTCTTCAACGCCTGAATATCCTGATGATCAATCGCGGCCTTGCGATCCTCCGTCAACCCTTGATTAATATATAATACCTCAGTACTTGCCGGTCTATTAGGATCCCTAGGGGCCCTCAACCATGCCCTCACCTGCGTAGCAATATCCTCCCCCGGTGCACCCTTAACCAACTCATGCGTCCAGTTCACATGCTCGAGCGTGATCGCCGTCCCAAATTCATGCATGTAAATGCCATACGCCTTGGCCAGATCATGCACCGGCTCCGCGGTTCCGGTCACCCCGAGCCAGCTGCCCATCAGCCCCAGGGTTTCCATCGCGGTCACCTGAACATGGTTATTGCGATCCGTCAGCCGAATAAACTCTGGCAATGAAACCGTCTTGTTTGTCTTGGCTTCATGCAAGCCCACGATCATGCGCATAAATGAATTCAAGCCGGTTTTGTCTGTGAAAACACGGTCATACGCCTCGGTTCCAGAAAGGATGTGCTGGATCGTGACCAGATCAAACGTTCCGTCAGCTTTAAAAGCCGCTCTGAACTTGTCCTTCCACAGCTCATTCTTCAGCGCCGTCGCCGCCGCATCCATAAAGATATCCCAGCGCCCATCGGCCAGTTCCGCGAATGCTTTCGCGTCATTCTTCATTTTATTCCTGAATTGTTCCTTGAAAATGTCCTGGATGCCGCTGGCTTTAGACATCTCTTCCGAAGAAACCTCACGATCCATCAAGACTATCTTGCCGTCTTTAACTTCAAAAAGTTTATCACCTGATTCAACATTCTTAACATCAATCACCTCGCCATCCCGCATCCAGATAAACTTCTTCTCCTCGGAAGTGCGGAACTTGATATCTCCTGATCTTTCTTCCTTAATAAAGGCATCAATGACAAGAGCCATAGCGTCAGACTTTTTCCCGGCGAAAGCGTTGGCGACTTCCAGGATGGTCTGCCCCAACATCCGTCCTGTAATCTGTTCCCGCGCGCGCTCCATTAATTTTTCCGTGGTCATCTTCCGCGCCACGGCAAAGGAATCAGTGGCATCAGAGGTAATCATGGGCACCGACAATAGAATCTGATGGATCTCATCCACCACGCCAAGATAATCCTTAAGCGGATTCACCTTGTCAGGATCACGGCTATTCTGATAATCAAGTGAAATCTTTTGCAGTTCCTGAAAAGCCAAAACAGGAACCTTGCCTTTATTCTCCGGCAATGTCAAATCTCCGGGCACTTTATATCGAAAGAATCCTTCCCGGTTACCCGCTGCTTCCGCCAGGGTGACATTGGGTTTGATATTCATCACCTCTACCCCATGCTCCCGGGCATACGGCGTAATGAGGTTGATGATATACGGCTCCATCTTCGTTTTACCGCCAGCCATGGCCAGCGACAACAAAACCCCGTCAATGCCCCAGACCACCCCATTGGCTTTCTTCTCTTCTATTCTGTCAATCAGATAAAAAATATAATTCAATTGATGAAAAACATATTTGATCTGATCCGGTCGGCGATCCCAATTTTCCTTCTCTTTCAAACCTCTCAATATCGTATCTGTATAGTCATAAAGTTTCTGATGCCTGCCTTGCAATTGAGGCGCAGGCGTCTTCCCCCTCTCTTTGTCCACAGCTTCAGCATTGTCTATCAAAATAGCCAGACTGGACGCGTCTTTCTCATTCAATTCCTTGCGTTGCACCTTGGCGTCATGATCAACGCCGGAAAGCATGGATTCCTGCCGCGTCCTGTCCGTCAGCCGGGCCGCAAAAAGACCGGCCTGATCTTGCCCTAACGTTTTATGCAAGCTTGTCAGGATCTCCCGGGCTTTTTCCCGCATTTCTTTCTGCTCGTTAGGCTTTTCATCATATCCAAACTTCTTAGCTTGATCTTTAATGCCATCCCAACGTGTGCTCCCGATACCTGCCGGATTCTGAATAATCTGAACCGCATCCCTGGCCAAAGCCAGCAACTTCTGACAATCTTCTTTTTCCATGATCACCACATCACTCCCGGGATCCAATGACTCCAGTCGTTGATACAAACTTTGTAAACGTTCCGATATCTTTTCTATTCTTTTAGCCGCCCTCTCCTCATTGTCCAGTGGGCTGGACAAAACAGAATTAATGGAATTTTGAAGCTCTTGCCGGATCCTGAATATATCAACAGCCGCCTGCTCCCGAATACCCTCTGTTACCATTCCCTGTAACGCCGCCCGCTGATCCCGATATGTTGTCGCCTGCTGAAACTTGGCCATATACCCATCCAAGGGCTGATCTGCAAGTTCTCGCATGGCCTCCAATCTAACCGCATACGATGATTCTTGTTTAGCACGTTCCAGATGCTCCACTGCGCTGTCCCGATGTTTATCAGCTGTATCAGGTTCCCTCTGAAAATCATATTCTTGTCCCACAAGCCTTTCCAAAATACCACTATATAAGGACAACAATCCTGTTGGATCTTTGTACTTATTAATGTCTGTCTTGATAGCCTCAATATTCTGCTTTAACAACTCAATACGCCCTTTACTCACATCCTTCCTGGCACCCTCATTATCCAACTTCTTTTCTTCAAGCTTAATATCATTCTGGTGCATGGCGGAGCCATTGCGCTCCATCTGCGCTGCCATAAAAAGACTTCGGACAACTTCCTGCTGGCCGGGATCCTTCACCAACGCTACCATGTCATCGATCAGTGTCTTTGAAGAATCTTCTGTCTTTGCAGAATTCTCGGTCTTTTTTTGTTCGGACAAATCCTTTTGAGCCCACAAATTCTCAAGCTGCTTGACCCCACTCCTGACAAACCATTCCGTTGCCGCAATCTGGTCCCGGGTCAATTGCTTCCCAACTTCCACCATCAATGCTTTTTCTGCCTCATGGATACGCTGGTCGATTAACGACGCATTAGCATCCTTCTCTTTTTCTCGTTCTTCTTTCAACGCTTTCCATTCAGCCACTTGTTTGGGAAACTGCTGTAAAATCGTGTTCATTAAAATTTCATCAGCTCCAAAATGCAGCGTCGCCCTGTCTTCTTTTGATAATTGGGAATACTCTTTCTTTAAATAATTTTCTACCAATCCAGACCACCGGGTATTATCTAAATTAGCTGTTGCAACATCAACCTTGGCTTGCAGATCACTTATTCTGTTTAATTGCGCCTCTTCCTGTTTGGCCTTGGCCTCCAGGCTCGACACAAACTCCCCATACGCCCTCTCTCCCAATAATTCTCTGGCCTTTGCTTTGGCTTTCGGAGATGCCTTCATTTGCTCCTGCATTTTTACATAAGATTCATTCTTTAAAATTTCCTGCAGTGTATATAAAATGGCATCTTCAGGAGAAACAGCCTTCTTGATATTCTTAGTACTATCTTTGTCAGTATTCTCCTCGGATGAAACGCTATCTTTTGTGTTCTGGCTCTTTGAATTCTTTTTGCCTTCCACCTCTCTGGCTGTTGTCACTTTTTCTTCAAGTGACGTCTTTACCGGAACACTCTGCCGGATCTCCCCCAAATCATTCTTCGCCGCATCAAGCTCAGCCTTCGCCTGACGCTCAGGAGCCTTAAGCCGAACCACCTTCGCCGCATTCCCATATTTATTAACTACCAAATCCATCATATCCTCTGCCAGCTCAGCCCGTCTTTGAGATATCTGAGTGATCGAAGAGGATAATTCTTTTAAAAATGATTGGGTTTCAGTTGGGGAAAAATCAGACGTCTCGGAAGAAATTCTCATGCGCGAGGAAGATTCATTGGCGCTGCCGGTATCCTGCGTTTTGGGCGGCGCCTGGGCAGCATGTTCTTGCCCAACCTGAGGACGCACCTGATCAAAAGCAGAATCCAAAAGGGGTGTCAGTTCTTTAATGACACCCTCGATCATAGTACTCTCTTCAGCACCCACCCCTTTGGATTTCACATACTGTTGAGCAAGATCCCGCAATACTTTTGTATTCTGAATTTCTTTCCAATCCCTGGCCATCTCGCGCGTTATATTGTTCTTTCCCTCTGATGCGCCTCCGGCAAGATCATGCGAAACAGATTCTTGAACCAATTGAGTAAACCAGCGCAGGACTTTTTCTTTGCCTGTAATTTCAACATCAAGATCATTTATTGCCTTTAATTCCACATCGGTTTTCTTATTCTTGCTCTCCAGGGTGTTACGTTTTGCTTGAAGTTGCACGATCTGCGCGCTGTCGGCCTGTATCTTCCGCTCTGCGAGCGCACGGCCTTGATAATGTTCAGCCCGGGCAACAGCATCACCCTTCTCTTGCTCCAAACGCTCAACGTTCCGCTGAGCCCGCACTACCTCTTCGTACTCAGGCCCTGCCTGCCGTGACACATCCTTATTTCCTGGAGCAGAAATTTTTTCTACGTCTATCCCGGCTTGCTTGGCTTTTTCAACTTTTGCATTCAATTCATGCAAGGCCAAGATGCGTTCCGCATCCACGCGTTTGAGATCCGCATCCGCTTTGGCCGCTTGATAATCCTTGATCGCCAGTGTTTTTTGATCGGGCGTCTTTGCGGCAGCACGCGCGATCTGTGCCTGACGCGTCAACACCAAACTTTCATTGACTTCAACCAGCCTTGCCTGCTTAGCGCTCAACTCCTTCGCCAGATCAACAGGATCCTTGCTAATTTTTTGCAAACCATCCAGTAATCCATTAACGGTGGGTTGCTCCGACACAACCTGCGGCGATTTTTTCGAAACATCGGAATTCGGCGCCTCAATTCTCACAACAGCTTTAAAATTGATAAGATCCATCAATAACTGTGCCCGTTCTGCAATCAAATCCGTTAATTCTTTATTAACCGGCGCATCTTTCTTGCTGGATATGGCTTCCATATTCTTGACCAACTTCTGCGCGGTATCAATGGAAGCATTTAATCGTGTGATATTTTCAGGCAATAAAGCTGTAAGCACACCCTTGCGCGCCTCAAGCTTACTTAATATTTCCCCTATTTTAGGAGCTTTAACCGGATCATTCGAAACAGAATCAAACCTTTGTTGAAACTTATCGATCAGATTATCTATCTTGTCAATTCTTTCCCGAATGATCGGCTCCGCCATGTGTGCCCCGGCTTCATTGATCCTGGCGTCCAAGACAGAGCTTTTCGCCTCGAGTTTCGCGTAGACTGGCGATTCTTTTGCATCTGAAAAACTGGCCATCTGCTGCTTGACCTCTCGATGTTCTTGCTGCAGCAACCCCATTTGTTGCTTTTGCAAATCGAAAATCTTGGGATCACTCTGATCCCTGCCTTCCCGCCAGGCAATTTCCTTTTCAATATTTTTATGCTGGGCATCACGCGCCGCCCCAGGATTGGCGCCAGGGAAAAAAGCCAGCGAATAAAATGCTATTGCATCGGCTGTGTCGCGATCAACTCCCAGGCTCGTAAGCCCTGCCTTAACCACAGCCAGTTTCGAGGCCGTCGTGGGGATGGTATGCGCCCAAGGGTGGGACAACACCATTTCCAGCGGCCCGCCGCCGGAAATGCCAAACGGGCGCGATGTCACGCCCAGCATGGGCCCCAGGGTCATGCCCATCTTAAAGCCGCTGGCCATGCTGGCAATGGACGCATTCCAAAGGCCTTCCTTACCCGTAGGCCCAAACACCGCTTTACGCGCCTCACTCCAATTTTCCTTATCCGGCTTACCACCTACTATCCCTAAAGAATACTTTGCTTTATTGAGAAGGTACTCTATGCCTGCCGTAGCACCATTGAACGCCGGCATGGTCCAAGCAAAATCAGCACCGCTGATCAACCCGGTCTTCCAGATAAGATCAGGATTCCTGGCGAAGGCTTGAAGTGATACGCGTTCTTCGGAAATTCCCAGCACTGCCCTGGCCTTAAGCATGCCGACATCCCGCCAGCCCTTCATAGCCAAAGCGTTCGCTGCGCCAAAAAGAGCATATCCGCCAGCTTTTTCCCAATTAATATCACGACCGGTCATCACATCATCAAACATGGAAAAACCGCCTCCGATCGACCCGCCAACCAACGCGTGTCTGACATAGGCCGCACGAGGTGCCCCCGACCACCATTGTGCTAAAGATGACGGCCGAACACCTGCAACTTGCAATGGGCCAGGTCTCAACAAAGCACCCTCTTCCCTTAAAACCTTCCATTCATTGCCAAGAGACTTGACTGTCTCAAAATTCTTTATTTTTTCTCCCAATTTCACGGTCATCTTTTCCGTAGAATTCAAAACAGGTGTCAACTCCACTTTATTCTCGGCAACTATAAAATTCAGCCATTTCCCGCTGGTGGCGAACATGCTCCCGCCCAACGCGCCAGCGGTAACACGTAGAATGGTTTTCTGAAGCCCGTTATTGTCAACATGCTGTGATGATTGACCATAATAATCGCGGAACTGCCCCCCCATCAAAGATCCCCCAGTATAAGCAATCGCATTACTGATGCGATGGGCAACAACATTTTCCGGGTTCAAAACGAACTCGTGATACGCCTTATTCATTCCTTTAAACTCACCCCCATTGATCTTTAACCCCTTCAGGCCACCATAAACACTACCGATCACATCACCCACCACAAAATCCACTATGCCACGACGCCATGTCCAGGCCTTCTCCCCAGGCATTGTGCTTTCCAAATAGCCATTAAACGTATTAATTATCCCCATCTGCACACCCGAGATCTTGGCAGGATTAAGCATTAGCCTGGCCCCGAATGCTTTTGCTCCGGTTCCTTCAGCGGTCTTGGCTAATGCCGCACCCCACCGTTCCATGCCCAACGCCGTAGCTCCCATAGCTGTGGCGCCAAAAGCCAACTGAAATTGCCCCCCAGTTCTCCCCCAGGAGAGCCCATTCGCTACGGCCCGATCGTAACTGACGGGATTTCCAGTTAAAAGATCCTGCCCCACAGAAACGACCGTCCCTGCAGCGAAATCAGCAGCTATAGCTCGCCCGACGGGAACCAGCCATTTGGTCATGGCTCCGGCCCCACTAATAGACCGCGTTCCCATGGAGACCGCTTTAGTGGCTGCCAGAAACAGGAATGGTGTTGAAACAACATCGAACGTGGTCCATCGTCCTGGATCAACAACACCTGCAATGGCACTCATTTGATTGTCTTTCAACCAACGGCCAACACCTGTGGTTTGTCCCAACACAGCTGTTGTAAACGGTGTATTAAGTTCTCCCTCTTTTTTTAAATTTAAATCTTTATTATTTACTTGATAATAATAACCATCTGGCATTTTTATTGTTGAACCATTGGCTACAGATTGCATTGTTCCGGTAGAATAATCTAAAGACCAAACGGCTTGAGTTCTAGCGCTCATACGATTTTGTAAATTCATCGCCAATGTTGTGTATTCAATAGGTTTAAAAACCTGATCGTATGGCACTGTGTTTTTTAATGACGCACCGAAATCAATTGTTCCGTTCTTATTGAGAAAAATTTTAGTGCTAATATTTTCTAAATTAGATGGTATGGCTCGTGTATTATCAGCAGAAAATACACGGTTTCTTGATAACCCTGAGACACCCTCAACTCTTTTAAATATCCCTCCTATTTTTAACACTTTTTCGAACGGCACAATAAATCCTGCAATGCCTTCTTTTATACCCTGAAAATCTGTCGCCTCTTTAGGCCTTAATGTCTTAATATCTAATTGCCGTACTTGTACAACCTGCGGTCGCCCTGTATTCGGATCATATTTCCCAAACTCAACGCTACCTGCCTGAACAATCTTTCCTGTCGTATCTTTCTTTTTAAGAATAACTTCTGTTGATACTTCTTCATTAAATATTAACTTATTTACAATCTTTTCTCCCAAGACATATGGATTCAAATACATGGAGAAATTCGTGACCGGATTTGAAAAAAGAGACAAAACATCTCCGAAATCAAATTTCTTTGAAATCTTGGTTCTGGATGTCGCATCAAATTCTTTTCCTGTAAAATCATTTGAATTCAGCGTTACTTCTTCAAAATTTCTGACAGATCGCACATTCTTTGTATTATACAAATCAATAATTTTTAATTCCCAACCATCTTTCTTGACTAAATACCGCCCAGCGATCGGTTCAGCCGTGAGACTGTCTTCCTGCTTCCATTGCTTCCCGTTCACTTTGACAATATTATATTTATCCTCTCCGTCCTTCCCTGCAGTAACATCATACGTCACATTCCCGTCAAAATAATGCGTTGTAACCCGCTTACTACCCGTCCCGGATTCTGTTAACGTCAACGGCTGTAACAACGACCAGAACTGGCCAACTCCCTGATAAACCAGCGGCATTTTAGTGGCATTCACCAGCATAACATCCTCTTTCATGCTGGCAACATTGCCGCGGGCAAGAACCTCTCCTTTGCCGCTCCCAGTGATCTTATCATTCGCCGGTACAACAATTTGCCCATCGATCATCATGGACGCGCCGCCCAGTGAATTCATTCCCCATCCATTAACTTGAGCATTGTACAGTTTTCGTTGAAAAGCCGTTTGAATGTTCCCGGTAACCACAAGGCCCGTCAACCCTTGAGGAAGATCGCCTCCAAACACAACTGAACCATCCTTATTGACCCGACTCCACCCTGTCATGTTCAGGTTATAATGCATCCAAATACCAGTAAAAGGTGTTTGTTGCGCAGGGAATGCGCCCGAAATAGAGGCTCCGCCCCCTATATTCATCAGCGTTGACCCTGATTGTTTATTGTTTATATTGTTCACGATCATATGATCCAGCCCAAAGAACGACCTCGAACCATTGGGCATATTAATAACCCCCATGAACGCACCCGGCATATCAGAACCAAACTTCTGGAAAGAATCCAGCGTCACAACCCCACCACCCGGAGTCTGGATGTGTGAAGTCTGTCGTGAATTCACAAGATTTGTCGTAGAAAGCCCGTCCATAACAACGACACTGGCAGCATTGGGATTAAAATGCATAAAAGGGTCATTCGCAGATTTTGTGAACTCAAAATAAGAATTATTAAGGGCTTGCTGATATGTATTCAATTGACCCTCAGGATCTACGCCCCCCTCATTATAAAGCCCCTTAATATGTTTTGTCTGATATGCATACCCCTTTTCCCCTTCAAGAAATGTGTTCCCATAAATATAATGTGAGATCGCTGCATCAAACTTTTTCCCTTCCGTTAAAACACCTTCTCTAAAACCGGTTGTGGCTAGAATGATCTGCTGATTCATGCCTAGTCGATCAAGTTCTTGTGATGTATATGTCCTTATCCCTTGTGGACTAAAGGCCCAAATGTTCGGTTCAGTAGCCGTTCCACTACCAGCACCATCTTTCTTGTTCAAAGGTGAATTATCCCTGGGATCCCAAGTCAAAGATTCCTTTGGCTTGTTTTCCGTTCTAAGCTTAAGATCCAGCCCTTTTCCAATCCAGGTAAAGCTGGCCATGTTGATCCAGGCCCCGTTTGCCTGACGGATCTTGCCGCTCACACTGATGTATTTATCAAGTCCATTGCGACTATTAACATCCATGTAAAGCCCGCGTTTCACCGCAGCCGGGCTCAACATGATCTTCACGGCCTGCTCCTTACCGATCTCTCCATCTTTACCTGGATCCCCGTTATACCCCTGGGACAACTCCGCGGCCAGGCGCTGAATGCCGCCCCAATACTGGCCTGTCCTGAAAATCGAAGCGTGGGTGAGCTTGTTGCCCGTCGTCAAATTCTGCTCATACCACGTCCTGTCGCCCACATAAAGCGAGCCCGTATCCGTGATATGGAGATGAATATCCTTGGCCCCAAAGCCGCGATAAAGCTTGGGTGAAAAAACAAGATTGGTTGTGGGATCAAGATGATAGGGTGTCTTGTTAAACTGCTGCGTTTTTTCATTAAACTCGCCGGAATAAATATAGTGAACGCTGGTGAGCAACGGCGTCATCTGGCCGCTAAAAGGGTCGTCGGCCGTGAACGCGACCTGGCCGTTAAATTCTGTGGAACCATGACCGGATTTCTTGTACAAGAAAACCTTGCGCACAGGATTATTCTGGTCGCCTTCCGTCCCGTAACTTTTCTGATCATACAACTTAAGGGTTGATTGCGGATCTTTGATCGACCCCATGGTCCCGCTTTTTTTGCTATCGGATTTGGCACCCAGAAGAGATTCCGAATAGAATGTAATATCCTCCGATTTATCCTTGGCTGTGAACAAAAGCTCCAACCCGGGAAGATAAACACCGTCCTTCTGCCGCACCTTGAAGGCAACATTAAGTTCTTTCGTACTCAGCTCGACTGGTTTGCCATCAAAATCCCATTTTTCCCCCTTCACCCCCTCGATCGTGCCATTACCCCTGCCCTCGACCAGCGGCGACATGGTCCAGCCGGAATTCTCATTAAAATAAGATTTACTGATATCTGTCCCGACGGAATTGACCGCGCCAAAGGAAACATCCCCCCGCGCAACACCTTCGCCCTTAAAACCGTTGTGCTCATCTTGATATATTTCTTCAATCTTTGCCCCATCAAGATATCCCATGACCGGCTGACCGGATTGAATATTCCCATGCGACGCGTCTGCCACCTTAAAAGGACGGGTATAGACTTCAGGTTTGCCATTGGTTGTGTCGAGGATCAGATTCCGGGCAAAGCGCTCATCCCCCACGCGCCCGGCTGTATCCAAATATTCAAATACGCCCTTGGTGGCCTGGATATTGGACTCTGCCAGGAAAGCAAGCTGGCCTTTTTCCTGAAACTTTTGCGTTCCATCATTATTGTACCCAACAAGGTCCTTGGCCGCAAAAGCCTCAACCAGCGGATTCCCATTCTTGGCATACGACAAATTAACGTACGATGCGCCCGCCCCGGCTGTCTGGCCATTAAGGCTCCAGCGCCCATCTGTATCAAGACCAAGAACCCCTGGATTAAGTTGCGCATACCCGTAAAGAGCGCCAAAAGAATCCGGCATCAACTGCCGTTGCGCCACGGTATTATTTAAAACAGGTTCGCCCTCCCCATTAGGAAGTAACGGCGAAGCGAATTGTTTCGGCAATGCCTGGATTTCACGCGAATCCCCCATGGTGTAAAGCTCGCCGCGGGCATACTCCAGCTCTGGCGTTTTAATATAATTGCCTTTTAAAGAATCATTTAAATGCTGTTGCCATGAATTGGCCACTGTAATCGAAGACCCTGTGTTTTGGTCTTGCGCTGTTCCCGTATTCCACAACGGGGAACCCGACGAAGTGTCCCCTAGCACTGTGCCGTAGGCTAAAGGTGACCCAAGTCCCGTTTTACGATCTGCCGATGTGCCTAAATGAAAATCTTCGAAAGACGTTGTCTCGGGATTTGTAACCAATACATTGGATGAACTGCGCGGAACCCAGGTCGTTGTGGTTACTTCTTTCCCACCCAAGACAATCCCTGTTTTTGCGTACGTCGCTTCACCTATAACCGGAGCCCTGCCGCGGCTAAAACCATAAAAAGATGTGTTCAGACCATCCAACAACAAAACATCCTTTTTACCCTCAGGAGTCATCGCGACAATCTGACCACGATCCAACGTTTTTCCCGTAAAATCCTTGGTATACGATAGATTGAAATCCCCCACATCTTCCGCCAGACCCACAATCCGCGCCAGGCCGGAAACGCCTCCGGTGCGGCCGCCACTGACTTGAAACTGCGTGGCATGACCAGCGGCATCCCGTTGCCAAGAGCCCTGGTATTGAACATTCGTAACGGGATTCTGCGCGGTAAATGCCGTACCGCCGCCAACATTGTCGTCGGTGAGCGTCACAAGATAATATGGATTGCCGGAATTCAGCGAGCGGAACCTGTTGCGTGTTATGGCCTTGGTATCAAGAACGCCTTGACCATCCTGATTCATCAAGCCGCTCACATTATCAACCTGAACGGGGCGATTAGCCTCAGGCAAAGCCTCCAGTTGCGCAAAAGCCCGGTAGGTAAAACCAAGATTCGTGTAAATCTTGCGTGCAAGGCTGTCGCTCTGAACCGAAGCCAGGTAACCCGACGCCACATTTTCAAACCCGCGCTGCGTATTGCTCACAATGCCTTTCTGCGCCATCGAAGCAATGTAACTGCTGCTGATCATGCCGGGATCGATCGAATCAAAAGTTGTCGCCAGCAATTGCGCATATAACACATCCCCGGCCAGCGCCCCGGGCTGCAGGGGATCCTTAGCATGGGTGACAGCCATTTTCGCATTGTCTACCTGCAAGGTATCCCATTGTTTCTTCATTGATAACGCCCATTCCGGCGTAAACCCGGTGATTTGATCCAACGTTGAGATCGCCAAACTCGCCGCCGCCATGCGTTCAGGCGCTTCCCGCCTGGTATCGGCAAAAGTACTCATGGCACTGGTTCCCCAGAAATCCGCCTGAAACTTCTGATTACTATCCCAAAATTCCTGTGTAGTCGCATTCATAAACCGGCTCAAAGGGCTGAGGCTGATACCGACATTAGGATCGTAGGCATCACTGGTATTGGCTATCCCATAAGCACTCGAACGCCCGGTGTTGGTATCGTTAAAATTAAAACTGGGTTGTGCAGGATCTTGCCCTGAAAAATTGGAACTATACCCCACAAAGCCCCGCGCCTTGGCGCTTTCCTCAATATCCTTGCCAGGGCTGAACAACGCATCCGCACCTGCCAAAAGGGCCCCCGAAAGAATCGCTGATGCTTCAAACACAATCATGTTCCGCTGGGCCTGCGCCGCCTGCTCATTATGGGACAAATTCTTCTGATCAGATGTCACGGCCAACGTAATCAAGGTTGTCACCGCGGCCTGGCCAACCGTTTTAAAGAAAGGAGCAGCTTCATTTTCTTGTTTTTGCACCAGCGCTCCCAGCGTGCGCGCATCCTCGGAACTTAAATTTATTAATAAATTTTTCTGTTCTGGCGTTGCGTTTTCACCAGCCTTCAAGGCAGCAGCCGCCTTGAGGTTCGCCTGCATAAATTTTTCCTCAGCCTGTGAAAACGGAGACACCCCCACCCAATTCCCCACCATGCCCCCCATCTGCTTGCCAAACAGCCCAAGGACCTGCGATCTGGCATTGGCGTCTTTATCATTTTCTTCTCTGAACCCGTTGGCCGCGTAACGCACCACCGCAGAAATGGCATCGCCGATCACCGCTTTACGAAAACCCGCGCTTGTAAATGCATCCTTGGGAGATAACGCTTTACCCTCGGGATTCAATATGGTCTTGGGATTCATAAACTCGGAAAAAGACATGGCCGGCCTTTTCTCCGCAGAAGATGAACTATCCTTTATGGAAGAACGACTATTCGTTGTAGAAGGCGAACTCAGCGCCGCGACAATCTGGCTCGCCGCCACATTCGTTCCATAATCAATGACAGATGACGCAACCGCGTAACAAAAGCTCTTGGCAATAGCCTGGTTATCACCCCACACATGATCCAGCCACTTGGAAACCTCATACATGGCCAACCCTCTGACCGCGCCGACGATCGCGCCGGTCGCCGCGGCTTTGGCTATTTCACCCACGCTTAACGCCACGGTCTGCGTGGCGGCGTTCTCAAGTGCCGTTTGCAGTCCTGCACTAGTTAGATCTTCACCCAGGGCTGTAGCAGTACTCTTAATCTCATCCATTGCTGGATTCTGTCCCGCCTTGGCGGCTCCTTGGGCATAATTGTACCCGTACGTCAATGCCGCATTTAACGCCGTGGTTAAAATAAAAGCTGTCTTGGCACTGCAATTCCCGGTAACGTAACACGCAGACCCAACAGCTTGGGAAAACTGCGATGCTCCAAGGGCAAACGCGGCATCAAAACAGTTTCCGCCCAGCAAGAGCGTCGCTCCTATTTGAATACCAACCTGAAGCGCAATCTGCCCCAATGTCACCAGGCCCGGCAAATCACTGGATCTGTTACGCCAGTGGTCACCCCAAACAAAGGCCTGCATGGCCTCAGGCACACGCGTGAAGGCTGCCGTGTCAAAGGCCTCAAGCCCCTGGGCCAGCACAAACCCCGTGGCCCTCTGTTCAAACTGCGCGCGCGGCATGGCCGCGGGCGTACCGATATCCATGACACGCACCATGCCGCCATCCACCGCGATGACGGTTACAAAATGCTCCCCGGCCAGACTGGCGATAAAAGGCGGGGGGAGTTTCAGCACATCTGAAGGCTTCAATTTGGCAGCCGCATACTTCAAATCAAACGCCTTAGCCACCCTGGAAAGAGCTGCCAGCGATGTTTTAAGTGTTTTGTCTCCTGGTTTGACAATGCCGCTGATAATGTCCACGGTCACTGTCATCAGAGAAACTTCTTCTGGTGTCTTGTGAATACCCTGGGCCGCAAGAATATCATTTAACGCATAAACACCGCAATTAAGGTGATGAAGGGATGGCTTTGCAAGCCAGGCAACAGTTTGACGGATCTGTGCCGGCGTGAAATTGACATGAGAATCAACGGCAAGGACATATTCCCGGTGCTTGTTTCCGGATAAAAGATTCTTGCCATCATCGATCTTGAGGTCAATGCGGCTTGAAGGCTGGCCCGCCACCTGCGTCAGAAGATGCTCCATACTGCTGGACACAAGCATGGCGGTCTGTTGCGCTGGCTGCAGCTGCACCTGGACTACAGGCGTGCCATAAAGGATCGCCGGATTATAATTGAATGCCCAACTGACCTGATCGGGAATAAAAATGCAGATAACAACAAATGCGATGGCACGCGTCCATGCATGAAATCGTGTGGGTATTGACGGTTGACGGAGAGATATGGCTTCAATAGGGCGGGGCAAAGAAACAGAGCTTCTCCTATTATATATAAGAAAAGCAAAGAACTCCTTTAACTGTTCTTTGAACTTCATGATCATGTTGGCCTCGATTTATGAAACTATTTCAAGAACCCCATCAAAGTTCAATGACAGTAAAAAGTATAGCATGGAAGCTTCGTCAAGCAAATTTTTAAAAATTTTTCTACATTAATAAATCTTTTGTTTTAAACAACTTAAGTCTCTTTTTAAATCTGTTCTTGAATAAATGAATAATTCATTTCTTAAATCAATTTTTTTGATTATAAATTGATAAAATTGTTCATTTTTATAACCCAGATGCAGTAGCACGATCTTCTCGACGCGTCCCTGCGAACAAAACGGTGCGGCTACAAATGTGTTTGGACATTAACAAGACCTGTTTCCATCATTTAATTCGGATTTAATTGTCCAAACTGAAAGAAAAAGCCCACGCACGGAAATCTGGGCATGGGCCATGTGATACTTTTGATTATATAAGACGCTACGCTGCTGAAGCTGCCAACCCTCCTGCCTCAGTGAACAATGGCACACCCACAGCAGATTGAATATTCAAAATGACTGGCACAAGCCCATCAATACGGATATTATCCAGATTCTGCTGGCTGACCGGCAAAGGAACGCCCTTGCCATCACGCCTGATCTGCATATTAAGGTTGGCCTGGGCGAAGTCAATACCGCCTGTAGCATTATCAACTTTTTGATATACAGCATTCGCAGACAATCCAGTAACAATCTCTCCAAGTTGAGCCTGAATCCAAGGATTTTGAACCCATTGATCTCCTATAAAAAACAATAACCCTTGCTCACTATTTTGAACAAATGAATCATTCAATGCTGTTAACCCCTTATCATCCTTGGCAAATAACACTTTTAACATTTGTTTCGCTTGGAAAGCATTCCACACGAGATCTCCCTCTCTCAATAAACCCGTCATAATCGGTTCCAACAAACTGCTTTTTTCCGGATGAGCGTACATTTGAAGACGTGTAAATAATAACAACCCGGCCCGGCTCTGCATATTCGGATCTTGTAATTCATTTAGCGCCTGTTCATTCCCCAAAAACAACTCCTTTAGTATCATCTTCGCATCTGCCAGGGATAACTGATACTCTGTCTGTGAAATAGTAGTTTCGGGAACCTCAGGATTGGCGAGAATCTTAGTAGCAACCATCATCCCAAAGGGAAGCTTGGCATGATCTGGTTGCAAAAATGCGGCGCTATAAAACACCCCTGACTCATAAACCAAAAGTAATAGTCCTAAAGAAATAGTCTTTACTGACCTTTTAATCTTATTACGCCAATCAAACAAATTGTTCCCTTGTGCATTATCTAAGAATAAAACCGCATTATCTATTCCTTTTTGAAGGAAAAAAGTATCACTAATATCAGAATTTATAAGAACTTCCGTAACAACCATCATTCCCAAAGGAAGTTTAGAATGGTCTGGTTGTAAGAACGCCGCGCTGTATGAAACCGCCGACTCATAGGCCAAAAGCAACACACCTAACGAGGTTGTTAAAATTGACCTTTTAATCTTATTGCGCCAATCAAATGAATTATTCCCTTGTGAATTGTCCGCGACATTATTAAAAGAAGTTTCAACAACATCAGCCTTTAAGAAAACTTTGACCACATTTTCTGCGGTTTCCTTAGAGCTCTTGACTTTGATCACAAGGTGCGCATTATCATAAACCAGCCCCATGGCCATATCACCACCGGAAAAATATTTGCGCGGGATGACTTCCTGGGAAAATCGGCTCACATCTTCCCTGATCATGTTAAAGGCACCCTTGCGAAATGCGGTGGTGTACTTTTCGTAAATTTCCTGGTTGGCTTGAGGATCCTGATCAATACCTTTGACCTTGGACTTGTCGCCGTAAACTTTATTCAGGATCGATTCTTTAAGCGCGCGCTTATACCAGGCGGCCAACAACATGCTGTTATGGATCTGACGCAAGGGAGCAAAATTCCGGCCCTCGTTGACTTCCTTTTCAATGGCCGGAAGGATCACCTCACGCATTACATCTTTGGATATCCGGGCAGCTTTGGTATCGTTCTCTGTCTCTCCAACGCCGAGGCCATTCTCTTGCATGGCACGGTAATCACTCTCGAGCATGACCTTTAAATGATGCTCCAGCACAACTACGGCAGACCCTTTCTCAAATATGACAGCCCTGTCGGGCATGATCCAGACCTTGTTAAAGGTGTCGCTGGGAATATCCGTTGTGCCAAATTTCTGGTAGGATTTCGCGTAAACAGCATCCCAGAATTTCTTGCCGAGATCCGTATCCGGATTCGTCAACGAGGCAGAGATCTGCTTCAGCATGTAATCCTGGGCCAAAACATCCCGCCCCATTTCCGTCAAACCATAATCATCCGGAATAATGCGATCTTTTTCATACGGCGAAAGGTTAACCCACTGATCCTTGTCAGGAATAGCCAGGGCGGCGAGAAAATATTTGATCAGTTTGGAATATTCTTCCTGCTTTTGTGCGCTGGTCATCAGCTCATCGCCGCGATGAACGATGAAATCAAACTTGAAGGGATCATTGGGATAAATGACCATGCCGCGCAAATGAGCTGGCGTGAAGGCCGGTGTCAAGGTTGCCATCGTACCTGGCAAAGGCATAAGCCCTACGGCTGAAATGCTTTGCGCAAACCCCTGCGGAGGCATGATGCAGCTAAAAATAAAGCTGATCAGCACGAAAAATGATATGATCTTTTTCATCTCTTAGACCTCTTGGGATTTAAAATCACAATGAAAATAGAAACAATGGTGAGTATCAACGATTTTCACCTTGTGTAACTATACAACATACTTTATACAAAAAACAAGTATAAATGTCATCAAACACCATTTTACAGCGTTATGACAAAAAGGCGCTATTCAACTATTAATTGAATAGCGCCTTCACAAAGAACCAAAATGCTGCCTGCAGGGTATCCCTTAAGACCCACCTGCCATATTTTTCAACGGATTATTGTACATAAAATCAAGGAAGATCGGCGCGCCGACCAAGATACCAACTACTGGAAAAATACAAAAAAGGAGCGGCATTAACATCTTTAGCGGCGCCTTAAGGGCCATGGCCTCACCCCTGCGATAACGCGCCATACGCATGTCTTCGGAAAGAATGTTCAGGGCCTCACTTACAGACGTCCCCATTTTATCAGCCTGGATCAAGGTCCTGGAAAATGTCGAAAGGTCGGGGATCTCGTACTTTTTCGCCAGATCGCGCAGGGCATCACGCCGCGGCTTACCTACGTTGATCTCCTGCAGGACGTTATTCATTTCGCTCAAAAGAAACGACGGACTTGATTTTTCGACCACCCACTTGAGCGCCATCATGAAGTCGAGCCCCGCATTTACGCAAAGGCCCAACAGGTCCACCGTATCGGGTAACTGTTTAACAATGCTTTCCTTCGCCTTCTTGATCTTGCCGCGCAGCCAGAATTCCGGCAGAAAATACGCCCCCCCGATCGATACCAGAAACCCAAACATCAACAGATCCTTGTTCAAAAAAGTAAAAGCTGTGTAAAAAAGAAAAATAAACAGGATTTCTTTGATCAGCAGGAATTCTTCGGGAGAAATGCCTGTATGCGATACCGATATATTTTTCAGCATGTTCCGGCGCATGTCCTGGTTAATCAAGGGCTTGTTTAAAACCGACATTCCCCGCAAAAAGGAAGAAACCAGGGATTTGCGCTCTGTCTTTTTTTTGGTCTGCTCGGAAGAAACGACCCCAAAATCATGCATTTTCAATGTCGGCCTGGCATCAAGGACATCCATCTTGACACCCATCACCACAAGCATCCCGCAGGCCACAATAAAAATAAACGCGATCGTCAGCATGGGATCCCCCTAATCATTGAACGAACTGATCTTGATGATCAAAAATGTGCCCAGCAGCCACAGCCCGATAGAAACCATCATGAGCATCCGGCCAAGCTCGGTGGTGATCATGACCTGAAAATATTTGGGATTGGTGGCATTGACCATAACAAAGAATGCCACCGGAAGACCGCTCATGACCGCCGCCTGCAATTTTCCCTGCACCGTCAATACCATCAGATTTTCCTCAATTTTGCGCCGCTCGCGAATGGTCCCGACGATCCTTGAAAAAATAAGGGGAAGATTGCCGCCCGTTTCACGCGAAAGAAGGATGGCGCTGACCATCTGCTGCATGGCCGCGGAAGCCATTCTCTTGTACAAACGGTTCAACGCCTCATCAAAAGAGACACCCATTTTATTTTCACCCAGCACGATCCCGAATTCATGACGGATGGGATCGGGCATTTCTTCAACCACCGCTTCCATGGACTGCACCAGGCTCATGCCGCCCCGCAGGGAACTGGACATGATCATGAGCGCGTCAACAAGCTGGACATCAAATTGCTGTTTACGTTTTTTAAGAAGGCTCCCGGCATAAAGCCTGGGCAGGATCAGCCCTACCACGAATCCGCCCAAAAGCCCCGCGAAACGAAATTGCGTATCAGAAAAAAACATAAAACCCAGCACGGCGCAAATGAACGGGGCGATAATATACAAACGCTGGACAGCCTGGATGTCTTCGGCGATCATGGAGCGGTCCATTTCGCGCGCAAAGTCCCTGGCGCGCTTCTGGTTCATTTCATGAACGCCTCTGACCGTGACAGGGATCACAAAATAAACGCACAAGACCGCACATACAAAGATCAGGATAAAAATGACAGGAAGCATAGGATCATTTCTGGCTTATGGTTGGTTGCTGCAGGCTGCCTGACAGCCTGTCTTTACCCCGTCAACACACGCCCGATAGTCGGCCGCTCGCTTGCACGGCAGGACTGCGTTATTATAACAGGCCTGCGCGTACCACACATTCAATTGATCATCATACGCGCACTCAATGGTCGCATCGGGATTATACTGCCGTAAAAACCCGAAAGTCTCCGACACCTTGCGGTACTGCCCCTGCAATCCCCGCTGGATATAACTGCGAAAAGAAAAAACAACCGCCAATACAATAATGATCAGCACCACATACTCAAGCATGGCGAACGCTTTCTCTTGTTTCCAACAGGCCCCTGGCATAGCGGCTCCCATCATTGGCTGCAGCATTCGGAACAACGACGAAATGTCATTTGCATCTTGTTGCCGGATATAAAATATCTGGCGCAGGTTTCCGAAACAACCCCCTTGCTCAACAAAGCCTCCGCCGCATTGTAACATTCGATCAACGGCCCTGGCATGGAAGACTCCAGGGGTAAATTGATCATGAAAGCTTCATTCAGATTGTCCTGTGTCATGATGGCCGCGCTGGTATCTTCCAAACGGACATAACTGTTGGTCACATTCCCCGCGGCATCCCGTTCCGATTTACGGCTGTAATGGTTCTCGATGCAATTGCGGTAAATATCCGATACATTATAACCCACATCGGTATTCCTGTTGTGCGGATTACGGTAAAGAATTTGCCAGATAGGTAATCCGCTTAACAACTTCAAAACCCCGCCCTGCGCTGGATCATGATCCTCGTCATATCGGATCACCCGGGTGCCCACACAACCATCCGCATCCGAAATCTCATAACAACGCGTCATGCTCAAAATGCCTTCCGTATACGTTCTGATCCACGGGAATGTATTGGTACAGGTATTAAAACCCGCCCCTCCGTGTTTGGGGATAGCCGCTTCCACCTTGACCAGATGCAAATAACCCTTTCGCGTCGCCGCATTCGATGTGTTCCACGCGCCTGGCCGCGGGGAAAGCCAGCCATAAATGACCTGGTTGCCCAAATGAGGCGCCGCCGCGATCACGGCATCAATGGAATTGACCAGCCCGATGATCTGTTGGCCTTTACCCGCAATATCATCATGCGCTTTCTGCAACACAGGCAGAAAATCTTTCATGTGCTGGAGAAGATCTCTCAAATAAGCCGCACGGGCCTTCATTTTGATGCTTTGATTGACCGCCAACGTGGCACTGTTGGAAATTTTCTTGATGTAATCCGCTGAACACGTGCCCGCGGCAACGTTACGGCCCAAATCATTATTAGGATCAAATCCAGGAACAAGCGACCGGGGAAGATCCTTGCACGCGGCCGCGGCAACACAGGCCGTTGGGTTGGCGCTCAAAGCGCCCGCACACGCCGCAAAAGCCTGATTCAAATTGCTGTTGTAATCCAGACAACGCAGGACGCTGTCCACAGACCCCCAGGGCGATGGGGTCGCCAGGATATAATTCTTTTCTTTCGCGGTCATGGTGGTCAAGTCCGTCGGTAAACACCACGCATTGGCATCTGTATACGGCCCCTTCAACCACGTGTTGATCTCATCGATCCAGCGCTGCATGCGCGCTTCCATCTTGCCCAGCTCCATCCCCTGGGCAATGACCGCAGCTTTCCAGGCCGCCACAGAATACGCCAATTGCGCCTGTGTGGCCGGATTTGTCGTCAATAACGGCGTTACCGTCTGCAAGAAATACGCCATGCCGGTTGACATGGCATCAAAACCATCGTCATACCAGAGATCCTTGTGATCCACATTGGGACACATGCAATTGGCCGCAATAGCAGCCGGAGCACCCGCCGCATTGCAAACGCCAACGGGCTGGGATGAAGACCCCTGCTCCATTTTCACCGGATAAACAATATTGCTTGAGGGGTCCTGGAACGTATCCGAATAACGGTCAGCGCCCTTTTTCCATAACAGTTTCGTTCCTGCCTCTACCGCCGGATCCCGTGCACAGTCGCTATCTGCCACAGGCCTGAATGATTCAATGTCCGGGACCACATCCAGTTTAAAATTGGAATAACTTAACGAACTGCTCACATTGTTATTGAAGGTATTCACACAACAATCTTCACCCACACAGGTTGGCAATGACAGCTGATCATATGCCGTCGTCCCCGCAGGACGGAAAAGGAGGCGTGTCGGGGTGGGCGGCGGTGAAAAAGGCGGCGTTGTCAGCGAACAGGGCGTGACGCGCTTGTCACACCAGTGACAACCCGGCGCTTCGGCACGCATGTCTGCGGCATTGATATCCTTTAACATCGGCGCCGTATCCGCCAACAGCCACAAGAACGGGAATATCTTGCCCGTGCTGTCCGCGCCGCGGAATATCGGCATCCAGGGATCCGGTATTTCCGCACCGGCAGAAAAATATTTTTTCTTGTTGGCATCATCCATGCCCATCACGCTCAGGAAAGACGTGCTGACGTTCTTTTGAACATAAAGTGGATCATACGCATAACAAGCGGTCAACTGGTTCGCAGAAGGCGCACAGCCGGGAGCGCTCAAGCACTCCTGAGGTACCAACTCCGGCTTTTTAGGATCCAGGGAACAGGCCGCAGGCCGCATCGTCGGATCCGTACAACACGGATTGCATTGCGGCCTTAACTGCGGACCAGTGCCCAGGTCAACATAACATACCGCCGGATTGCCGCCAGAAAGCCCCAGCGCATCCACAACGCCCTGTAACGTCTGGCGCAAGGTATCGATCGCCGTGGTGGGCGGTAACGGTATCCCCCGCATCCGGTCTGTGTAATAAAAGGCGAACCGCGAAACCTTGGCGGCAGGATCCCCCTTCTGAGGGTACTCCCGGATATACCAATGCGTGTTCCCATCAAGATCCCAACGGTCTGTCACCAGCACCGGATCCCCTGTTGCCAGATTCAAGGCGGTGCTGATCCCGTTCTCCAGATACTTATCTTCAATGGTGGGCAGGTTCTTCTGCCATTTATTCCACATCTTTGTCAGGCCCGGCTGAACCACGGTTACCTGCAACACAATGGCGGCAACGGCCAGTCCAATGGAAATAGCCGCCACCGTCCCTGCAGAAAGCCCCATGGCACTACCAGCGACCTCCCCAGCCCCAGGAATCACACACGTAAGAACAACAATCGCCACCAAGGCAATGATGGCCGCCAAAACACCCGTAAACCCGCATTTTTTAGCTTCTCCACCCAACTGTGTCTGGATCAGATTCTCGCCATAACCAGCCATGAGCGAAACAAGCGCTGCCGCAGCACTGTTGGAGGCAATGGTCACCGTTGTCTTCGTTGACGCGATCCTGGACCAGTTGATGGTCACGGCGTACAAAACAAAGGCGACAGCAACCATCAGGATCACAACAAGGGACATTTGTCCTTTACGGGACAGTGGCATAGAAAAATCCTTGTTTATTTCTTATATAGCAATGTATCCATTGTCCGAACCTCGTGAAAATTCGGATTCACCTGCTGTTCTGTGGTCAAATTCTTGTTGCTCAAGATCGCATCATGATCATACCGCCGTTCCGCCATATCCATCATGCCCCAGCGAAAAACCTCGATCATGCCATAAACGATCAACGACAGGGCGATCATGCCTGCCGTAAATTCGAGGATGCTCTGGGCTTTGTTTCTTTTATTAAAAAACACCATGCTCATTTTGCCCCCAGGCTCTGCTGCCAGTCCTCATCGGTGGCCGTTACCCATTTGCGCCCGCGTTTGTCACTGATACGGCTTCGAATAAAAAGGGTCTTGGCATCCTTGTCAAAACATGTCTGCGCCGACCCCATGCAACAGCCGCCACCAATACCAATATAGGAATACCCCGTGGGCGTTGTCGCGGCGCCACCGCTGCATGACGTCTCGATGCTTTTATTCCTCGCCAGCAACGCGTCAGGATCGATCATGTTCACATTCAACTGCAAAATGCGCTCCACAACGTCATACTGGCTTTTTTTGACCGTGCTGATATTAAGCGGGGTCCCGTCCGATGAGTATTCCTTGCCCTCTCTCACATCAAAATAAGTATACCCCCCGTCATTGGTCCGCGTATAGATCCGCATATCGGCGCGCATCCCCGGGCGCCGGTTAGGATCCACAAAATCCTCCGCACCCTTGGTCGTATCATAATCAGCAACAGCCGTATCCATGACGGACACAATGTAACCCTTGTACGCCCCGCACACCGTTGTCTTTCGGGGTGGCGTTTGCGCCGGAAAATTAGCTTCAATGAGAAGCCTGTTCAATTGCTGCAATTCCAGAACACTTAACACTTCTCCCGCCTTCAAACGATCAATGAACGCCGTGGTTGTGGCAGGCTGAACGGACATGGCTTGATACACGTTCGGGTCCACCAACAAACTGTTCAAGCGGTCGATCTCCGTTGCCCCGGCGGGAACCGTAATACCGCTGGCCTCAATAGCATCTATCAAGGCGGCCGGGGTCAGGGGCGCTGCAAATTCACTGATAGAAAAGATATACGGTGATTCCAGCTTTTCCAGATCATAAACCGTCTCTTCGGATAAATCACCATTGGTATCGTATGTTGGAAAATTCCCGTTATCCTTGTCGATCTTGCCGACCACCGTATCGATCGAATCCCACCGCCATTGCCACATCGCATAATCATAATTGGGAAGGTCATCATCATAAAAGCCATTGCGCGTGTAATCAAACCGCCGCTGCGTATCCGCCGTCAGGCTGTAATCCGTATCATTGCTGACGATCGCCTGATAAAACGGCGGGTACCCGCCCTCGGGGTGATTGGTCCATTCATACACAAGCCGCTGACGCTGAACCTTGTTCTCAGCGCTGTTCAAATTGATAACACACGGGTCACCGGGACAGCTCTGCCGCCATCCGATCTTCCAGTTGATGTTCGGGTCCGTGGATGAGGAATTCAGGATCGGTGCCGGACATGCGCCCCCCTCAGGTTTATACATCATAATGACAACATCATCCGGGTTGGCATCTTCCAAACGCGCAGGAACGGCCGCCCCTTCTCTAAGAAGGATCTTGTAATGGACAAACGCGCTCGTGGTGAATTCAAACTCCTGCCCGTTCACCTTGACATCCATCATGGGCAGATCCTGGGGCTCGTTCCAGTCCACAGGCATGAAGACATTTTTGCTCAGCATGCCCGCCCCGGAAGCCGTGACCGGCTGGCGATCCTGGGATCCATAGCGACCGAAATCTCCATTCAAACGATCTTCGTAATATAAATATGAGGCACTGACCCGTGAATGTGTCCCGGCCTGAGACGACTGATAGGATTTCAGCATGGCGATGCGCATGGCCTGGAGCCGCGAGTTTTGCTGGAGAGAACCGGAAACGGCATTGAGAGCCATCCCCCCGATCAGGAAAAAAAGCACAGCGCCAAAAACCGCCAATTCAATGATGGATTGCGCGTTCTTTGACGCCTTGACAGGGTCCTGATCGTTTTTCATGCCTACAGACCTGCGGGTTCCATTAATGTTGAACTTGTTTTTGCTTCAACAGAACTTGATGTGTCTTTCCTATATGTAAAAGAACCATTGGAGCCGTTGACAATCCCCGGAACAACATAAAGTCGAGATTCGGATGTTGTGTCCGTCATATAATGTGTATTGCCATGAAAACCCTGGGCATCATATTGCTCCCCGAGATCATCGACAGATTGTTTCCAGCGCCCCTGAAAACCACGCTTAATATAAACCTGCATGGTTAAAAAGGCGGCAATAATGATCATGAGCAGGATCGAATACTCTAATAGACTTTGAGATTTCTTCATCATATCAATCCTTGGTGAAACCCATATTGGTCTGCGAATTTGTGGACGTTTCCGTCCGCTCAAGAACCGCTGACGTGATCGTTCCGCCGTTATCGCCGCGCGTATTATCCACAGCGCCATGCGTTGACGTATTCGAAAATTCAAGATAGCCGCTGGTCCCGCTTGTCAGGTCCTGTTCAGCGTTCTTCTGATCGCCGATCTGATCTGCCGCCACCTTGATCATGCTCTGGGTTGTCCGCTTGACCCGCGGGAACATGTAAACAACCGCAGCCACCACCATGGATACCAGCAGGGCATATTCCATCAACGATTGCGCGCGGCGAGAAAAAAACATGGCTCACCTCTACATGGCATCCTTGGGCGCCAATTGTTCGCTGTTCGCATTAACACGGCGATCCGTGTTGATATCTTTTTGACGGCCAGCCGTTACTGTTTTTTCTTCTTCTTTAACACCGGCTTGTACGGCTGTAACAGAATTCACATAATATGGCTCATACTCAATCTGGACCGCATTACCGGATGCCCCTGCCGCCCGCATCACCATCAGCATGTCAGCATCCCGGATACGCCCTTGAATAGTCCGGCGCACATACGTCGTCATGGTGATGATCGCGGCAATCACCACAAAAATCATAAGCACATATTCAGCGCTGATGCCCTGGGCTTTGGCAGTGCGGGAAATCTTCACCATAAACTTCCCTTATTGAAAAATAAAACCAGGAAGGGCGCATGAAGACCCTTCCTGGTTCATCATTGACCCATTAATTCCCCCAATACTCCCCATACGCATTCGTTCCGATCCTGCGGTATGAATTCGTGATCGTATCTGCCATCAAGTTGGTGCTGGCAACCCCCTGGACATTGTTGTCCCTGATCGAGGAATTCGTCGTCACAACTTTATAAAAATTGGCAGCCTTCGCATCCGAATACTGATCACCGATATCATCCGTCGCACTTTGTAAACGGCCCTGTATACCACGTTTGATATAAGTCTGCAAGGTCAGCAGCGCGGCGATGATAATGACCATCAAAATCGCATATTCCAGCACGCTCTGACCGCTTTTTGTTTTTAACATAATAAATACCTTCCTTTCATTAGTAACCACTGGCGGCTTCACCACTGAGCGCGCTATTGGATGCACTAACAGTATTCTTGTTGTAATTTGTCGTATCGACATAGCCCGCGGCCCTCTTGGTGCTGATGGTCGTATCAAGCTGTTGGTCTATGGTCTGCTCTTTCTTTGAGCCTTTGTCTGTCTGTGCGCTTGTATTGGTATAATACGGCTCATACTGCAGGGTATTGCCGATCTCCGTGGTGCTGTCACGGAACATCACGCTCGCATCACGCAAGCGGCCCTGCAACGTGCGCTGAGCATACGTCTGCATGGCGATAACACCGCCAACAACCAACGCGATCAAAATCGCATATTCGGCGGTATTTTGAGCCTTTTTGTTTTTAAATAATTTTAACATTCTGTCCTCCTCCAATTAAAACTTTTAAGATCATCGTAAACACGATAAAATGCCTTTTAACTTCAGAACGACCGCACACTCTTAATGCGAATTTGACAAACGATCCGAGAATTTAGCCATTGTATCAACACCGTCTCCCAGTGTCGCATTCAATGTCTTGCGAAACGGCGAATCCGGTTTTACAACAAGACCAATAATAATGACGATAACCGCGGTGACCAAAAGCACATATTCCAGCGTGCTTTGACCCTTTCGATGACATCTTGACATAGTATCCTCCTCATTATAAGAACGCTTATTCTGCCTTGAATTCCTCGGTCATTTCTTTTTGCTTCGACTGGACAGCACGATACACATAAGTACTCATCGCAACAGCTGCTGCCGAGATGATGGCAACGACAAGGGCGTATTCCACCACGTTTTGACCTTTGTTACGAAACTTCAATAACCCCATCGCTGTTCCTTATGTATTTTAAAGAAACGCCGCCCGGGACCCTGTGAAAAAATATAATATCAGGGTGGGAATTCATCCCGAGCCTCTATGTTGACTGTGGTCACCCACGTCAACCCGGTCCAGTCCATGCCATCCCCTGGTTCCGGTGATATTCCGTTATAAAAACGGAACTATGAGACCTCCTGTGTAAGCATTTTTAAGCACACGCAAAATCTGTAAGAGTATAACATGTATAAAGATGCTGTCAATGTTAGGTCCAGGGGTTTTAATGCATATTTCCATGGATGAGGGGCAAAGAATAGGCCTAAAGGGATGCTTTTTCAATTGAAAAATGCCATCTTTTGTTGTGGTGCTCTTCAAATATATTGCTATTTATTCTATTAATTAGGGTTTCGACCTGTTGTGTATAAGAAAACCCTTCAGGAAGGATCAACCGGATGAGAGCAAGACCTTGCCGTTGCTGAAAATAACCGGAAAGACAATAGAGCGACTGTAAAATGCCGTGATCTTCTATATCTAAAAATTTATATTTAATATATTCTTCAAAAATATGTACTAATTTTTGTAATGTAAACTTTTTAGTTCCATCCTCTTCATTATGAATTGATTTATTCAGTGTTTCTTGAATGTATTTTTTTGTTTTATTATCATTATCTTCTATTTTAAAATTTAATAACTTTGCTAAATTATCATTTATTATGCTAGTTACTGTGTGATTTTCACTCTCTATATTTGTCAAAAAAATAATTTTCTTTTCTTTTCCCTGTAGAGAAACAACAACAGCGCGTAAAACATCAGCCTCTCCATCCATCGGCGTGAAACGATAGGAGCCCCCTAAAATGTTATATTTCTTATCTAATATTGAATTGTATATGGATTGAGGATTTTTTATCACTTCAAATTCTATGTTTTCAAGCGAAAATTGCTCCTCATCAAAACCTGCTATAAAACAAATCTTCCGCCCCGCCTTGATATCAGATTCCCATATTAAATTATTGTTTTTCCCCCACAAAGAAATTTTTTCCGGGTTTTCAGCTCCAGAACCATTTAAAACAGAGATCATTTTTCTGACGGCGGGAACAAGACCTTGCGGGCAATTGAAAACAAGCGGTTTTATGGGGAAAACCACACGATCAACCGCGTCATCTATAGCCTTAATCATCGGGAAAGAGGATCCCGTTGGTGCTGTCTCAAATATCTGGGTAAGATCATCACTCAAAAAATAATTATGGCCGCCATTGGTCTTAATACAAAAATATCCATTCTTAAGAAAAACGAGCTCTAGCTCTGCTTCAATCGCTGCCCTGAAAACTATAGATGTAAAATCTTTCTCTAAAAATTGTTCTAGCGACGCCTGGCCTTTCTTACGATCAAGATCAAGCAAGGTCCACACAACATCAGAACTTACGGCATGGGCATCAACCATCCCGCCTCGGCCCAACGCTGTGAACAAAATAACAGCTTCCAGCATTCTAGCGTTCGCTACCGTCTGACGACCATCCTGAGACAAAAAGGTCGAAACCATCGGCCGCCGTAAACTATCTGACAAAACCGCTTCAAGAAACGCGATTCCCATATTTTCAAATATTGGCCCTTTTTCACCCGACCAGAAAAATTCATCTTTTAACGGGACAAAATCTATAGGGCGTTCCTGGGTGAACTGGCCTATTGACAAGCTGTTCCTCAACCGATCTGGTCCAAGTTTTAATAGTTCGGGGATATCTTCAAAAAAATCATCGGATTCATCAGGATTTAACATATCGGCTTGCGTTATAACCTGATGGCCTTCTGTTTGCACTTCTGCCGGCAACTCAATTCCCTTCCCATTTTCAGAAAGATCCCCCTCAGTGGTACTACAGGGCACTGGCTGAACAATGTTAGCATCCGGAAGAAACGGAATAACTTGGGCTAATAATTGATCTTTTTTATCTTTGGGAATATAAAAATTCTGGGAAGGTTTGCGACCGACTGGACTGCTAAGCTTATACTCTTTGATAACCGCATTAATCGAAGATTTTGAAACTTCTATGTGAAATACTTCTTTTAATAGTGCTGCAATTTTACGACAGCTTAACGATGGGTCATTTTTTTTCTTTTCTACAATGACTTGAACAACTTCTTTTTTTAATTTGTATATCACGCCCATAGTTTTTTGTCCATTCTGGACATTTCCACTATACCATGAAGAACAAAGATATCAATCAAGGATTGCGAAAAATTAACCTTTTATTCATTATAACTTTTTAAGAAACAATCTGCATTTGATCGCCCAACGATGTTTTAGTCCGCTCAATGGTGCCGGTGGGAAGCTCTAAGACCTTGTCTGCTTTCCAAAAAATAGGGCTGAGTTGATTGGGCTTAATATGCCTCACCAACCCAACAACGTGACTATTGCGGTCAAGGAATACAGCATCAATCGCAAATTTCATAAAAAACATATGGATTGAATTGCAGTGCGTAATAATGAGACATTGTCCGTCCTTAAATGATGGTACTCCCAAAAGACCACGTGCACGCGTGAAAAAAGTATCCGCAAGCCATGCCTCCAGAGAAAGGACATTGTTATTCGTAAGATTTTTTATGATCACTGGGCAGGAACACTCTTGTGCGGCAGGAACATTTCTTCTTTAAGCTCAACCCCGCGCTTGACAATATCTTCAAAACATTGGGGGATATAACCGGTTGGTCGGAATTCACCTAAAACACGTCCAGATTTATCAAGTCCCTGATGTTCGAAAACAAAAATATCTTTAAGTTCAGGTAAACCATCCACAAGATTTCCGGTTACTTCCGTTATGGCCGTAATTTTGCGTGTCCCATCGGAAAAACGCGAAACCTGAACGACAATATCGATCGAAGAAGCAACCATTTCATAGACCGCACGCAACGGAAGTTCTATCCCGCTTAAAAGCATCATGGAATTCAAGCGCGTGATGGCGTCACGCGTTGAATTGGCGTGCAACGTGGTCAATGAACCATCATGGCCCGTGTTCATGGCCTGTAACATATCCAAAACCTCGGCACCACGACACTCACCGATAATGATGCGGTCAGGACGCATACGCAGGGTGTTCATGAAAAGATCCCTGATCAGTATCCCTCCTTTGCCCTCGACGTTAGGCGGGCGGGACTCAAGCCTGGCCCAATGGGACTTGTTAAGCTTTAACTCAGCCGCATCCTCAATAGAAATGATACGTTCTCCGTCGGGGATATACTCGGAAATAATGTTAAGGAGTGTCGTCTTGCCGGAACCTGTCCCTCCGGAAACGATCATGTTCTTGCGCACAACGACTGCGGCCCGGATGAATTCAGCCATGGCCGGCGCCAAACTCTTGAATCGCCGCAAAAGATCGTCCATCCCATAACGGTCCTGGCCAAACTTCCTGATGGTGATCATGGGTCCGCGCAAAGAAAGCGGAGGGATGATCGCATTAATACGCGACCCGTCAGGAAGACGCGCATCCACCATGGGCACAGATTCATCGATACGCCGGCCCAGCGGCGCAATGATGCGGTCAATCACAGAACGTACCTGCTGATTTGACACAAACCGTTTATTGGTATGAATAATCTTGCCGCTCTTTTCAACGTAAATTTCATCCTTGTTATTGACCATGATATCTGTCACGTCCGGGTCAGCCAGCAATTCCTCAAGGGGCCCGAGGCCAAGGGCCTCGTTCACAATATCTGTAACAAGTTTCGCACGCTCCTGATGCGAAGAAACAAGGGCCCCGGACTCTTCTGCCAACAAATTAACAATGATCCGTTCCGCCTGTTTCTTGATCTGCGCCGACTGCTCAGGATCTGACAAGGCTTCGGGGGTGATGGCCTGAAGGTTCATCCGCTCAATCAGTTTTTCATGGACCCTCTTTTTAAGAAGGATGGCCTCATCTTCATCTTTTTTGACTGTATACTTGGCCTGGACCGCGGCCATTTTTTCATTAATGCCGAACTTTTCCCAGAAATTATCAGCCGTGGCTTCCTCGGTGGCACGGACCCGGATGACTTCCGTGGTATTGACATAAATACTTTCGTTCTCAAGATCCTTGGTCAGCTGCATGAACGCCAGGGAAACCTTGGCTTTGGGATTATCCACAACAACCGGAATACCCCTGTTAAGGGCCATCCCGACGACTTTACCGTCAGAGGGCACACGTGAAATGATGTCGCATGTCAGGGCGTCTTTCACTTCCTGCCAGGCGACACCCCCGTGACTTTCAGCGCGATTAAGCACAAGCTTGATCATCTTCAACGGAAAGTGTTCGCTTTGGAGAATTTCCATGCCCCACTTGATCTGATACACCGAAAGGATGTCCGGTGTGGCAACCAGAAGAATAAGGTTGGAGATATCCAGGATCGACATCAGCGTTTCTGTAAATGTCTTTCCCACGTCGACAATAATATAATCGTAATGCGGGGAAACTCTTTTGAAGAAAAGCTTCACGTTATCCGGCGTAATATGGCCCATCTGGCGGATATTGGTGACAGCCGTGATAAAATCAAGGCCCGACGAATGGGTGATCATGAATTTCCTGACATCAACAGCCTCTGTTGATTTTTCCATCTCAGGAAGGACTTCAACAATAGATTGATCCGGCGCCAGATTCAGCATCCGCGCCATATCCTGTCCGGACTGAAAATCAAGATCAACAACCAGTGTTCTTTTGCCCGATAAAGACAACGCAACGGCTGTATTGACACAAACAAATGTTTTGCCAACACCGCCTTTATTGCTGAAAACCGTGATTATTCTTGCTGACATGCAGCCTTCTCAATTATGTGTTGCGACATTCTTAAGGAATGAATCCAAACTGTACACAATAGAAACAACGATCTGCGTCTTATCTGACTGAGCAGACTGGGGCGGCGCTGAATAAGGCGCAAGGATTTGTGCGGTATTGACCGCATCCTGATCAAACACCTTATACCCTGAAGATTCCTTGACCTTTACATCCTTAAGCGTGCCTTCTTTATCAAGGGTCAGGGCAAGTTTGACCGTTCCCTGCCAATTCTTTTCCTGAGCTTCGTACGGATACGCGATGGCAGACGCAATTTTGTTCTGGATCGTTAACGCATAATTTTCAAGCGCGGTCGCACCGGCCACAACCGGCGGCTTGACGGCCTCAATGGGCTTTGACGCAACGCCAGTTGCGGATGCAGGCGCCACCACAGCAGCCTTGACCGGAAGCCTGGCTTCAATTTTTTGTTCGGGCAGCTTGGTCTCTGAAGTTATATCCGCACTTTTCCCTGAACGTAAAATCGTGGGTGTAATGGAAATTACAACTTCTGTTTCCTCATTGGCCACCGGTGTCTTGGTGCTTCGAAAAAGCATCCCGACCACCGGGATACGGCTCATGAACGGAACACGCCGGACCAATTCATTGTCCCGGCGCTTGATCATCCCGGCCAAAACAATCGTTTGCTTATCTTCCAGCAAAAGCTGGGTATTAGCAGAACGTGTCAAGAACGCCACATCCGTTCCTGTGGGTTTAGAGGTATCAATTTCACTGATCTCGGCATGCAAAAGGATATTGACCAAATGGCCCGCCTGAATGGACGGCGTGATCGCCATGCTGACGCCATACTCTTTAAATTCCACGTTTTGCTGGGTCGAACCGCCGCTGGCACTGGTTGTTGTGGTCTTGATGGGGATTTCACCGCCCACCAGGAATGTGGCCTCTTTGCCGCTGATGACAACAAGGCGCGGCTTGGAAAGGACTTTCGCCTTCCCTTCCTGGATCATGGCATTGATCGCCGCAATCAGGGCATTCGTGCGGCTAAAATCACCAACTTTCCAGAGGTCCTTGAAAGAACCGTTGCCCTTGGGAATAGATATTGACGATGGCAGGTTTTCCTGATAATTGGCGGTCAAATCGCTGGTCGCAGTCCCCGTCCCCCAATCCACACCCATAGCTTTTGTGAGTGTTGTTGAAAGTTCGGTGATCTGCATGTCAATCTGGATCAAATCCTCGATCTTTTCTTTTTGAACAAGATTAATAACACGGTCGGAAAAAGGCTCTATCACTTTAGTCAGCACATCCATCTTCTCTTCGGTCAGACTGCCTGTGATAACAACCTTGCCTTCATCCGCATTTTCATTGAGCGTCACCCCGAGCACGCCCGCCCCTGTCAGCAAGCTTTGGACTCTTTTTTTGACAAGCCCGGTGTCCTCCTGAACAACACGGATGACAACCGTGCGCTTACCGCCGTCATCCCAGATAAACAGGATTGTTTGTCCTGCCTCAATGCCGATCACGTCGACGGCGTCGGCACGGGCATCATTGATATCCGCCACCACAGGATCGGTGATGGAAACACGTTTCAAATTTTTGGCAGGAATGCTTTGAATGTCTCCCTTTAAAACCTGAATCTCTTCATAGGCGCGCGTCGAAGGAACAACGGGCGCCGCCCAAAGAGCGGCCGGCGTCCCGCCCAAAAGAAAAGCGGCAACACCCAGCAGCATCAACGGGGTTTTCATGATTTTAAACAAAAAAAACGTGCCCATTAATTGGCCCCCCTTCCACTTTTATAAATCTGAATCGCGGGTCCCGACGGGGAAGGTTCGGCTTCAGAATCCTTCTTGGAGCTGTCTGACACATTAAGATCAGCACCCGTATTTTGTAAAACATATTCCGCCAGGGTTGACCAGGTGGCGGCGGAAATCATGGCCGGCTTCTTCTCATTGGGCGAGCGCAGGGCCAGTTCAATTTTTCCGTTCTTTTCCGCGAATGACAAAAGACTTGCCTCTTCCGGCGTCACCGCAAAGGTGATCTTCAGGGAACGATCCTTTTGCTGTTCATCATACACACCGGGCTGATCAATGTTTGTATTAATAGCGAGGATCTGAAGATTCTGAAAAATCATCGCGGTAACCGCTTCTTTTTTCTCTTTTTCCTTACCGGCAAAAGCCTCTGTCTTTGGCATGCTCAACTGGGCAATAACATCCACATAATCGCCAGGGTTAAGAAGACCGCCAACAGCCCCCAACGACTCGATCATGACGGTGATCGCACGCTTCCCGGCCGGCATCCGCAATGCCAGGGACACAGCCTTGCGTTCCTTCTTGGCATCCTGCCCAAGACGGGCCTGCTCTGTAGCGGCCTTGGCCGCATCCTGGGCCGCCTGCTGTGCGCGCTGCTCGACCTGGGAGATCTTTTGATTCAGCGCGCCCAGATCCTGTTTATACATCTCGTCCCGTTGTTTTTGCTCTTTCTGGAACTTGCGGGCGATCTTGTCCGTCTGCTCATTGATCGAACTTTGCACAAAATTACTGACCAAAAAAGCGGCAACAAGACCCGTACCTACGGCTGCAATCAGTACAAAGAATTGTTTCTTATTTTCCATCAATGCCATAGATCATTCTCCCTTTTATTCTTTTAAGAGGTCCTCATTAACCTGGACCTTGATCTCCCGCTGGATGTCCTTAACCTTCGCGGCAAGAAGTTCCTGCTGTTTACGAAGTTTCAGGAAATTTGAAAGATCTGCCTTAACCTCATCAAAAGGAACCTGCTCACCGCCAAGAACTTCTTCGACCTTGGCAATATAAAAGCCGTCCGGCCCCTCAAACACCGATGAAACACCGCCTCTCTTCAAATTGGCAACAGCGGTTGCCATGGCCGCGAAAGGCGCTTCGGTCTTAAAGCCAAGATCGCCGCCATTCGATGCTGTCTTGCCTTTCGATTTATCCTTGGCGATCTGAGCAAAATCACCGCCCTGCAGGACCTGGACAAGAATATCATTCGCTTCAGACTGTGACGCGACAACAATTTCACGAAGGCGCTTCTCAAGGGGCTTCTTAAACTCGTTGGGATTGTCGGTATAATATTTCTTAATTTCTTCGTCACTGATAACGACATCTTTTGTCAACCGTGTCACGGTTTCCTGCACCAGCAGAGTATTTTCAAATTCCTTCATCGCCGCCTTGATATCGGAAGAATCCTGCGCACGATCTTTCCGTGCCTGTTGAATCAAAAGTTGTTGACGGACGAGTTCATTAAGAAGCATGGCCTTGGCACCGGCTTCTTTCTCATTGAAATCCTTCACCGTTTCCTTGACCGCCTTGATGCGATCATTGAATTCATCGCGTGTGATGGCCCAATCGCCGACTTTGGCAAGGACTCCGGCAGGCAAAGGCGTTTTGTCATTGACGCTGGACGGATTTTCAGCCACGGGCGCAGCCGCCTTGTCAACGGACACTTTTTCGGATTTTTTTACCTTTTCTGATTTCTTGGGAGCAAGAAGATCGCAACCCGCCATGGCCAACAAAGAGCTGCACACAACAAACATGATCAGTTTATTTACCTTCATACATCCCTCCACGCTTTCGTTTGATATTAAATTATACGCGCTATTTTTCCAAACACAAGACTGCTCTGCGCTACCTTAATTCATGCGCAATTTATTATACAGCCTGCCGCACCGCGGCTTCTCAAATTAACAATGTCCGAATCTGTTCTTTTTCTTCCAAAAGTTCTTTGAGCGTCACGGCGATTTTTTCTTGGGCAAAAACATCATGCTTGATGCCCTGAACAATCTGGTATTGCTTGCCGTCCGAACAAACAGGAAACCCGAAAACAAGCCCTAGCGGGATCCCGTAACTGCCGTCAGAAACAACCGCGGCTGAAAAAAACATCCCTGGTGGTGTTGGCGTTCGCAAGGCCCGCACTGTATCAATGATCGCATTCGCCGCAGAGCCAGCCGACGAAAATCCGCGTGCCTTGATGATTTCGGTCCCACGCTGCTGGACTTTCTCCAGAAAAACACCTTTGAACCAGCCGGGATCCTTAACAAAAACTTCTGCCGGCACGCCTCGGATGAACGCATGGCAGAAATCCGGAAATTGCGTGGAGGAATGATTCCCCCAAATGGCAACAGGCGACACTTCGTTACAACGCACGCCCGCTTTAAGGGCCAGCTGTGCGACAGCCCGATTTTGGTCCAGCATGGTCATCGCAGCAAAATTGGCCGGATTTAATTTTATAGCACACTCTTTGGCAATGAACGCATTTGTGTTGCACGGATTTCCAACAACAAGAACCTTGCATTCAGGCTTTGCACTTTCTGACAAGGCCTTTCCTTGTGTCAGGAAACACCGGGCATTGACCTTTAAAAGCTCCCCGCGTTCCATCCCCGCTTTCCGCGGCACACTGCCGATCAACAACGCCCAATCGCAGTCACGGAAGGCTTCAACCGGATCGGAAAAAAGGCTTACCTTCCTTAAAAGCGGAAAGGCACCGTCTTCCAGCTCCATGGCAACGCCCCCTAACGCAGGCAGGGCGGCATCAAGCTCAAGCAGAGAAAGCTCAACAGGTGTATCCGCGCCAAACATTTCCCCGGCAGCAATGCGAAAAAGCAAAGCATAGCCAATCTGCCCCGCCGCACCGGTAACGGCAACTTTGATCATATCTTCCTTTTCTCCCGAAACTATTCTAATGATTCTCGAAGATTTATGAATATTTTTTTAATTTTTTTTAACTGTTTGATTTCTTATGCTTAGATAAATTTAACCGCCCGATCCCCAACACATCAGCACGCTGTTTAAAAATTCGGCTTTATCCTGTATTTTTCAATAAACAGAAGTTCTCTGCGGCGATCTCGGTCAGATCTTGTATAACGCAACGGCGAAAATCAAATTCACGAGGGAATAGGTGTTTGTGTACGAAAACTGTCGTCGGCAAACAACGCCTGTGGCTTTACCTGGGGCTATGCCGATAATGGTGGGCTTTGAAATGAAAAATCCTTCGTTCCAATAATATATTTAATGACCCCAGCGGGATTTGAACCCGCGTTCCAAGCTTGAAAAGCTTGTGTCCTGACCAGGCTAGACGATGGGGTCAAATCTTAAAAGTGTCCCCTATTATATTTTTTCATTCCCCAGCGTCAAGGGAAATATATGTACAGCCATCTATTCCTCCACCACATCATCCTCACGGGCCACAACATTGGCGATGGATGCGACTGAATCTCCGACCTCAAGCATCACAAGACGAACGCCCACAGCACTGCGTCCTGTCAGACGCACATCTGCAGGATTGCATCGAATCATCATCCCCTGCTTCGTCATCGTCATCAATTCCCCGTCCTCATGAACGACCAGCACCCCGACCACCTGCCCGTTCTTGGGGGTACACTTCAAATTGATAATCCCCTTGCCGCCGCGGGACTGTATCCGGTAATCTTCGAACTTCGAACGCTTGGCATACCCCAGCGAGGACACGGTCAAAAGCGTATTGCCCGTCTTGTCAGCATCCTGATCGAACACGATCAGTCCGACCACCGCATCATGGGGCGACAAATTAATGCCGCGCACCCCCCTGGCCCCTCGGCCGATCTCGCGCAGCTGTTTTTCCTGGAACCGCAGCGATTTCCCGAGCCGGGTCGCCAACAGGACGTCTTTTTTCCCATCGGCAATCTCAACGCCGATAAGGACATCATCTTTGTCCAGAGTGATCCCGATGATCCCGCCCTTGCGCGGATTGCTGAAAGCGGCAAGACTCGTTTTCTTCACAACACCGTGAGCCGTGGCCATAAGAAGGAAATGATCATCCTTGAACTCTTTGACAGCCACGATCGCGCTAATATATTCATCCGTGGAAAACGACAACAAGTTAACAATAGCCTTGCCCTTGGACTGACGCGACGCCACCGGAATCTCATAAACCTTGAGCCAGCGGATAACGCCCTTGTTGGAAAAAATCAAGAGGTAATCTTTCGATGAGGCGACAAAGAGCCTTTCCACAAAATCTTCTTCCTTCGTCGTCATGCCCGTAACGCCCTTCCCGCCGCGTTTTTGTTTGCGGTATGTTTGGACAGGGATCCGCTTGACGTAGCCGGTGTTGGAAATCGTGATGGCCATATCTTCCTCGGCGATCAGGTCTTCCATTTCGATCTCTTCAGCCTTTCCTGCTATCTCGGTGCGGCGCTCATCGGCAAACTTCGCTTTCAGATCCGCTAATTCCTTCTTGATGATCGCATCGACCCGCAGAGGATCGGCCAGGATCGCGCGATAATCATCGATCGACTTAAGCAGCTCTTCGTACTCGGCATCGATCTTGTCTCGCTCAAGACCGGTCAATTTCTGCAGCTGCATTTCCAGAATCGCCTGGGCCTGGATCTCCGTAAAACCAAAGATCTTCATCAAGGAAGCCTTGGCTTCCGGTGTGGAAGCGGCCTTGCGGATAGTCTGAATGATCTCTTCAATATTCTTCAGCGCAATGCGCAACCCTTCAAGAATATGCGCGCGGCGCAGGGCTTTATCGAGATCAAACTGTGTGCGCCGACGGATAACAATACGACGGTGCTCGATATAATAGGCCATCAGCTGCTTAAGATTCAACACGCGCGGACTATTATTGACAAGCGCGAGGTTGATGATCCCGAAGGTGGTCTCAAGCTGTGTGTGCTTGAACAAATAATTGAGGACAATCTGCGCCTCAACGTCGCGCCGGAGTTCAATCACAATGCGAACGCCGTCCTTATCCGACTCATCGCGCAAGTCCGTGATGCCGTCCACGCTCTTATTCTGCACAAGCGAGGCAATGCTTGAAACCAGATTCGACTTATTGACTTGATACGGAATCTCCGTGATAATGATAAAATCTTTGCCGTTCTTCTGCTGCTCAATGGCCGCCTTGGCCCTGAGGTTGATCTTGCCGCGGCCTGTCATATACGCATCCTTGATGCCCTCACGTCCGCAGATAATGCCTGCGGTCGGAAAATCAGGCCCCTTGACAAACCGCATCAAATCTTTGATCTCTGCTTCGGGATGATCGATCAGATGCACAATACCGTCAACAACTTCGGTCAGGTTGTGCGGCGGCATATTTGTGGCCATACCCACCGCGATGCCGCTGGAACCGTTCACCAGCAGATTGGGGACGCCGGAAGGAAGGATCGTCGGCTCTTCAAGTGTCGCGTCAAAATTCGGCGCAAAATTTACCGTTTCCTTATCGATGTCTGAAAGCATGCTCTCGGCAATAGCCGCCATGCGGGCCTCGGTGTAGCGCATCGCGGCGGCGGCGTCACCGTCAATGGATCCGAAGTTTCCCTGGCCGTCGATCAATGGATAACGCAAGGAAAACTCCTGCACCATGCGAACCATGGTGTCATACACCGCAGAATCGCCGTGCGGATGGTATTTACCCAGCACTTCACCGACGATACGTGCGCTTTTCTTGTACGACTTATTGTGCTCCAGATGAAGCTCTTTCATCGCATACAAGATCCTGCGATGTACCGGCTTGAGACCGTCACGGACATCCGGCAGGGCGCGCCCCACGATGACGCTCATGGAATACGCAAGATAAGAGGTCTTCATTTCCTCTTCGATAGGAACCGGGACAATCTTTTCTTTTTTAGTAAAATCTTTCATGTCTGTTTGCCTTTTTAAACCATGCGGAAGGGCTTAACGCCCACCCCTGCACTTTTATATATCCAGATCCTTGACAGTGTGCGCGTTGCTCTCAATGAATTCACGGCGGGGAGCCACTTCATCGCCCATGAGCTTGATGAAGGTCGCTTCCGCCTCCACAATATCCTCCAGGGTAACCTGTAAAATAGTACGGCGTTCAGGGTCCATGGTCGTTTCCCACAACTGCTGGGGATTCATTTCACCCAGACCTTTGTAGCGCTGGATATGCATGCCTTTTTTGGCATTATCCTGAATATAATTCAGCACCTCGCGCAATGAATAAAAATCCTTGAGGTCCTTTTCATTTTCGATCTGATAAAGCGGCTTGAGGGGCTTGACTTTCCGCTTGTCCTTGTCTTTGGCAATGATCGTTTCGGCTTTAACTTCTTCTTCTTTTTCAAATTGCCGAATATCCAGTTCAAACCCGATCAGCGCCTTTTCAATGCGCTCGAGTTCTTCGGATTCAAAAATCTCGGTGTACTGCGTTTCTTCATCGTTTTTGGTTACATCCGCAAGTTCCTGGTCATCATAAACAAAAAGATTGCTCTTGTCTTCCTTGACGATATAGCGGGGAAATAGCTCCCGCTTCTTGTCGAAACGCGATAAATAATCCCTGAAATCAATGCCTTTCTTCGCCAGCTTCTCGATCACTTTTTCAAGCTCAACTAAAAAAGCCATGATCTCTTTAAGCTGGGCGCTAGAAAATTTCTTGCTTCCGGCAAGGACGCTGAATTTCAGCCCATCCGTGCCCAGATCAAGCAAAAGGGCATTCATCTCTTTTTCTGTTTCAATGTATTCTTCACGCTTGCCACGGGCCACCTTGTACAGCGGCGGCTGGGCAATATAAATAAATCCGCCCTCAATGAGCGCCTTGAACTGACGGAAAAAAAGCGTCAACAGAAGCGTACGGATATGGGAACCGTCAACGTCAGCGTCGCACATGATGATGATCTTGTGATACCGCAGCTTTGCTATGTTGAAATCATCCCCCACACCAGCCCCCAATGCCGTGATGATCGTACGAATTTCGTCATTGGAAAGTATCTTGTCGAGCCGGGCCTTTTCAATATTGAGGATTTTTCCTTTCAGTGGCAGGATCGCCTGAAACGTACGGTCACGGCCCTGTTTTGCGGAACCGCCGGCCGAATCACCCTCAACCAGATAAAGTTCGCACAAGGAGGGGTCTCGCTCGGAACAATCCGCCAGTTTTCCCGGCAATCCGCCGCCTTCCAAGGCCCCTTTGCGGCGGGTCAGTTCACGGGCTTTGCGTGCGGCCTCACGGGCACGTGAGGCCAGGAGGACCTTGTCTACAATCTTGTTGCCAACCGCAGGATTCTCCTCGAAAAATGTATTCAGCGCCTCCAGTGTCGAAGACGCGACAAGCCCCTCAACCTCGGAATTCCCGAGCTTTGTCTTTGTCTGCCCCTCAAACTGGGGTGAAGGAATCTTGACACTGATGACTGCGCTCAACCCCTCGCGGGTATCATCGCCTGTGATCGCCTGGCCGTCTTTGAGTGCTTTTTTGGCCTTGGCATAGGTGTTGATCGCGCGCGTCAAAGCGGATCGAAAACCGCTTAAATGCGTGCCGCCTTCGGTTGTATTGATATTATTCGCATATGTAAAAACATTCTCGCTGTACCCGTCGGCATATTGAAACGCGATCTCAATCTCAATATTTTCTTTGGTCGCGGTAAAATAAACCACTTTATTATGCAGGACTTCCTTGTTGCTATTGATATCTTCAACAAAAGAAACAATCCCGCCCTTGAAAAAAAAGAGGCCTTCTTTTTCTTTGCCCTGGCGCACATCTAAAAGCCGGATATTTAACCCCTTGTTCAAAAAAGCAAGCTCGCGCAAACGCTTGGCCAGAATGTCATAGGCGAAGACGGTGGTTTGCGTAAAAATCCCCGTATCGGGAAGGAACGTGACTTTGGTCCCGTTCTTTTTCGTTTTGCCGATAACCTCAAGCTTGGTTACAGGCTTCCCGCGTTCATAACGCTGGTGATAAATCTGTCCGTCACGTTTGATCTCGACCTCGAGCCACATCGAAAGCGCATTGACACAACTGACGCCTACGCCATGTAAACCACCGGAAACTTTGTAGGAATCCTTGTCGAATTTGCCACCGGAATGCAGGACCGTCAGCACAACTTCCACGGCCGGACGTTTTTCCCGTTCATGCATATCTACCGGAATACCTCGGCCGTCATCAATGACCGAACACGACCCGTTCTCGTTTAAAATGACATCAATATTCTGACAATGACCGGCCAACGCCTCATCCACTGAATTATCCACAACCTCATAAACCAAATGATGAAGACCGCGTACCGATGTGTCACCAATATACATGGCTGGACGCATCCGTACCGCCTCGAGCCCTTCAAGGACCTGGATGTTGGAGGCATCATATTTTGTGCCTTTAACGTCATTATTTTCTTTGCTCTCATTTTTGCTCATAGAACTGTTCCTATCTTAAAAACAATATTTTTTACGTCAGGCCGCCGTTCCTGAAAACGCTTGAGGACCGCTGTCCGGCGGAGTTTCCAATGATACAACCGCGCGGAACTGTCTACAACAATAAAAATCGTTCCTTCCTTATGCCCTGAAAACTTCACACCAGCAACATCCCCTCCCGCCGAAGCGCCGCCAGCGATTTCCGACCAGAGCGTTTCAAGCTCGATCTGTTCGTGGGTGTTACTACGGGTTATGTCTTTAAGGACATCCGGGAGGATTTCCCTGACAACTGAAATGTTCCGTTTTTTATTGTCCACATTACAGGCGCATTGGCAACGCCAAATACAAGTAATTTTCTTTCCGGATCACGCACGGCTTATCCTGTCCTACAAGTTCAAGTTCCACAACCTCATCATTAATATTTTTTAAAATATCCAGCATATATTGGGGATTGAATCCAACAATCATCTCGTTGCCGCCATAAGCAACCGGCAATTCCTCGCGGGATTCCCCCACATCGGGTGTTGTTTTTGAAACAACCAGCTTGTCCTTGAACACCTCGAATTTTACAGCCTGAAAATCCGGTGTTGCCAAAAGATTTGCCCGTCGTATGGCTGCCAAAAATTCCTGGGTGTTAAGTTTAATTTTTGTTGTCGTTTCTTTAGGGATGACCTGTGAATAATTTGGAAAATCTCCTTCAATGATCCGCGTGGCAATCAAAACCCCGTTAATATCAAACATAACCTGGCTAAGACTGGGAACGAACAACACATCGCCTTCATCTTTTAAATTCCTGTTCACTTCCGCCACAGCCTTAATCGGCAGAATAAAACTCACGTCTTTGGTCACTGGCTGCAACAAAGGACGTTCTATCTTGGCCAAACGACGGCCATCCGTGGCTACCAGGCGTAACGTATCTTTGGTGACTTCCATTAATATCCCATTAAGCACATACCGGGATTCTTCATGCGAAACAGCAAACGATGTCATCCGAAACATTTCCTTGAGATCTATTTGCTTCACCTTGATTGCTTCTTTATCTTTAAATTCCGGAAATTTTGGAAAATCTTCCTTGGGTAACCCTAATAATTTAATGCGGCACTGTTGTCCTTCAATATCGATCTGGTTGTTTTTTCGTGCATTAATAACCACATCACCACTGGGAAATTCTCTGACAATATCACTAAATCGCTTGGCGGGGATCGTAATGGCCCCGTCTTCCATTATATTAACAGGAATCTCACAGGAAATACCGATATCCAGATCTGTTGTGTAAAGACGGAGGGTGTCTTTTTTTGTTTCCACCAGCATATTGGAAAGAATAGGCAATGTGGCTTTGGTTGAAACAACATTCTGTACAGTTTGAATTCCCTGCAGAAGGTCATCTTTTGTAAGTTTGACTTTCATGTTATCCACAACTCCTTTACGTCAATTTTGAAAAACAACGTTTCATAATAATGGTTATAGTATCTGTGAATATTTGGATAAGTTCAAAAGTTGTTTAAATTCAAAAGGTTATACTATTAAACATCTGTGTATGCTTTGAAAAATTCAGGGGATCACTGTTTAAGAACTACAGTAAGTTTATCTACAATATACTTGATTTCACTGTCTTTACTAAGGTTTTCCTCAACTTTTTTACAGGCATATAAAACAGTTGTGTGATCTTTGCCACCAAAAGCTTTTCCTATTTCAGGTAAAGAATGCCGTGTTAAGGTTCTTGTTAGATACATGGCAATTTGACGCGGGAAAACAAAATTTTTACTTCTTTTTGTATTTTTTAATTCGTTGACATTTACTTTAAAATGATCGCAAACAATCTGCTGCACCATTTCAATACTAATGATTTTGGTAGTTTCCTGAAGCATATTTTTTAAAACCATGTTGGCTAATTGTAAATTGATCGGTTTTTCCTGGAGCATGGAACTGGCCACAACACGGATTAAGGCGCCTTCAAGTTCGCGGATATTGGTCTTAATCTGTTCAGCAATAAAATAAACAACATCATCAGGTACGCGGACATTTTCAAGTTCAAGTTTTTTACGCAAGATAGCTACGCGCGTCTCGAAATCCGGCGGTTGAACATCCACAATCAAACCCCACAAGAAACGTGTCACAAGACGGTCTTCGAGATCTGATATTTCTTTGGGAGGACGATCAGAAGTGATAACAATTTGTTTACGGTTATCATGCATGGCATTAAAAGTATGAAAAAATTCTTCCTGGGTCGATCGTTTCCCGGCGATAAACTGAATATCGTCGATGAGTAAAATATCGACATTGCGGTATTTCTGTTTAAATTCATTGGTTGTTTTGTGATGAATCGAATCTATAAGTTCATTGGTAAATTGTTCGGATGTCAAATAAACGCACTGGAGGTCTGTATTATTTTTAAGCACGTGATGCATGATGGCCTGCATCAAATGTGTTTTGCCAAGGCCAGATTGACCGTATATGAATAATGGATTATAAGCTTTGGCCGGAGCGTTGGCTACAGCCTGACTGGCGCCACATGCCATTTGATTCGAAGAACCGATCACAAAATTTTCAAAATTTAGCCGTGGATTAAGATTAGGCTTGTAAAACTTTTTACCTAATGCAAATGTTGTTGGAATCAGTGCTGTAAGAACGGGGCGTGTCGGAGATGTTGTGCTGGTGAGATTTTGCGGCACAACAACGCTCATTTCGATCAAAATTTCATTTTGAGTATGGTTTTTAAGAATATCTTGTATGGTGGCAAGGTAATGTTCGACGATCCAGTTTTTAAAAAATTCATCAGGCGTAACAATCGTAAGGGTATTATCTGTATCGGAAAGAACATGAAGATTGGAAAACCAAGATTGGTAGCCGCTCTCCCCGATCTTTTGTCGGATTTCCGCTTGCGCGTTGGTCCAGGCTGTTAATGCATTCATTATGTGTATCGTCCTTTACGCTGTGGAATCATGATATTTCTGTAAATATTTGAAAATTATAACCTTATGAACTTACTAAAAACAATCTCACAGGTTATCCACAGCCGTTGAAGTGCTTCGTATCTTCAAAAAAGCCTTAAAACATTAGGCAAACGGGTAACATCCTTATATGAGGAAAGGTTGATCTTAAGCCAGATCATTTTTATTACCTCTCGATCACGGACTAAAAAATGCAGCGTTCTTCAACCGACAGCCGCACGACACTTGTCTGTTTAAATTATGTAATATAAATATGTTGGCACGGTATTTCGGAATTTTGGGCATTATAGCAAAGAACATCTGAAATTCAATGGCAATTTATTGAGGCCCCCTGCCTGGCATTATTTTTATTAATATATTTCAACGACGAGAATTTACAATTATATATCTTTTTAACGCTGTACCTTTTCCTGTTTTTGATTAAACACATACAGCCTATTGACTTCAACAACCACTGTGTTATAATTCTCCCCATTATGAAAAAGACATTAAAAACACCCACAAATATCAAAGGCAAGAAAACCCACGGTTTTCGTAAACGCATGTCAACTGCTGATGGCAGGAAAATCCTTGGCAATAGACGTGCCAAGGGCCGCAAGCGTTTATCGGTTTAATAGCCGTTAGCCCATGATTTGTTGTTTAATTAGGCTTTATCAGACCACAAGCCAGTTTTTTCTTCCCAAGGCTTGTCGCTTTTATCCTTCTTGCTCCCATTATGTGATTGAGGCTATCCAAAAATACGGTACATGGAAAGGTCTGTGGTTGGGCTTTATTCGTATTTCTAAATGTTCTCCATTTTTTAAGGGCGGTTACGACCCGGTAAGGTAAGGTTATGGAAAAAAGAATATTTCTCGCTGTTGTTTTATCTCTCGCCGTCGTTTTTGTTTTTCAGACTTTTTTAGGCTCATCGAATAAAAACGCCTTATTAAGAACACAATCCCCAATAATCAATGATGTAGCGGTAAAGTCCTCCCTGCCTACGATACCTAAAACGATAGATTTATCTTCTGATACATCTAAAAATCATCCCGCTTTCGTTCCTAAAAGCACTATTTTCGAAAACATCCAATATCGCATCGAATCATCCAGTAAAGGTGCAAATTTGGACAATATTTTTTTAAAAGAGTACAACTATCTCTTTCCGATCAATAGCGTAGTTTCTTATGATATTTTTGATGATCTGTCGTTTGAGCCTAGCTTATTTGAAAACAATAAGATTCGATTTATCCATAAAAGCTCAGAATGGTTCATTGAAAAGGAATACACATTAAATCCTAATTACACCATTGATCTAAACATTAAACTTAAAAATATTTCTGATAATTCAAAAAACCTTTCAATAATTAAAACCAATATTCACGTCAATACGTCCAGATTGGACAAAGATAATGTCCAGTCTAATCTGACATTGTTGGAATATGGAATTAAAACAGATAAAAATATTCTCCGCAAAAGTAATGCGGTTAATTTTAACGAAAAATGGAATAAAGAAGAAACAGTCAAAATTGACTGGATTTCGTTTAGAGATAGGTATTTCGCAATTGTAGTTCAGCCTAAAGAAGTTGAAACAAACTATGTTATTAAATTTATTTCAGACACACAACTTAGACTTGGTGCCCTGGCGTCAACAATTGCCGTTGATCCAGCCCAAACCATCGAATATAAATATAAAATCTATGCTGGTCCTCAGAAACTAGATCTTTTAGGGAAAGCAGACAAGGATTTTGAAAAGGTCATGGTGTTTAGTAACTGGGGCTGGCTCGACGCTGTTTCGAAGTTCATTTACTGGTTGCTTGGCGCGCTTCATCATATAGTATCAAGCTGGGGCATTTGCATCATCCTTATCAGTTTGATTGTTTATGGGATCATGTATCCATTGACGTTGAAAAGCCTTGTTTCCATGAAGAAATTGCAAGCGCTTCAACCCAAGATGAAAGAGCTTCAGGAAAAATATAAAAACAACCAGGAGCGTTTAAGTAAAGAAATCATGGAACTTTATCGTGTGCATCAGGTAAATCCATTAAGTGGTTGTTTACCCATGATTTTACAAATGCCTATTTTTGTTGGGCTTTATCAAGTTTTATGGCGTTCTATCTATTTTCGTGGTGAAAGTTTTTTATGGATCAAAGATCTTTCGCTGCCAGACCACACGTTTAAATTCGCAGGTACCATTCCTTTTGTGGGTGAATATCTTAACATTTTGCCTATTCTGATGACAATTATTATGTTTTTCCAACAGAAACTGAATCTTAAGACCATGACAACGGGTAGCGCTGATCAGCTTGCACAGCAAAAAATGATGGCGGTGATGTTTCCAGTGCTTATTGGTTTTATTTTTTATAACATGGCGAGTGGGCTTAACCTTTACTTTGTTGTTTTTTACATATTGTCCACACTGAGTCAGTGGAATATATCACGAGAGACCAAGGTGGTCGTTTGAAATGACAGATATGGGTAAGTCTCAAGAATTCGAAGGTAAGACGCTTGAAATTGCAATAAAGAAAGCAGAAACCGCCTTTAATGTTTCACGTGAAACACTGGATATTAAAGTTGTTTGTGAAGAACAGCGCGGTCTTTTTGGAATGGAAGGCGCAAAGCCTGCCAAAATAAAAGCTAGGCTAAAAACTAAAGCTAGTTCCTAAGATATTTATATGATATATTAAGATATAAATTTTGGGAACATAAGCCTGTTTCACGTGGAACGCCTTCTGTCGCAGGAGAGTATGGGTAAAATCATAGCCATCTGTAATCAAAAGGGTGGGACCGGAAAGACAACGACGTCAGTTAACCTTTCTGCGGCTCTCGCTGATCTTGGGAAGAAGGTTCTCCTGGTCGATATGGACCCCCAAGGAAATGCCACCAGTGGTGTTGGTGTCAATAAGAATGAAATAAAAAATACCGCCTACGAAGTTCTGTTGCATAAGATACAAGCTCCCCAAGCCGTTATAAAAACCCTCGTAAAAAATTTAGATACTATTCCCTGTAATATCCATCTGACAGGCGCTGAGATCGAACTTGTCAATGTGTTGTCAAGAGAGAATCGGCTTAAGAAGGCTTTATCTGAAATTCGTACGTGTTATGATTATGTTTTGTTAGACTCACCGCCATCCCTCGGTCTTTTAACGTTAAACTCTCTAGTTGCTGCAGATTCTATAATAATTCCAATCCAATGCGAATTTTATGCCCTGGAGGGTGTTTCCCAGTTATTAAATACGATAAGCTTGATTCGGGATGGATTAAATCCCACGTTGGACATTGAGGGTGTTCTATTGACTATGGCTGATTTTAGAACAAATCTTACGGTTGAAGTTATTAATGAAATCCGTAATTATTTTAAAGAAAAGGTTTACCAATCCATTATTCCTCGCAATATCCGTTTAAGCGAGGCACCAAGCCACGGCAAGCCTATCAATCTTTATGACAGTGCTTCTATTGGCGCCCGTAAATATGCTGAATTGGCAGTAGAAGTTTTAAAAAATGATAAATTTACACAAACAATTGAAAATAAATAATTTACGTAATGTCCAAAATGGTTTTGAAATCAAATAGGATAAAATTATGGCGTTAGGACGAGGACTTTCAGCGCTTATTACAGAAAAAAAAGATGGGGCGCCTGCTTCTTCAGAAGCCATGCACGTCGAGACGGCGTTAATTAAAGACAATCGTTTTCAGCCACGACAGACGTATGATATTGTTAAGATTGATGAGCTGGCCGCTTCTATTAAAGAACAGGGATTGTTGCAGCCGCTGGTTGTCAGATCTGTTAATAATGGCTATGAGGTTGTTGCGGGTGAACGCCGATTAAAGGCTGCCCGCAAAATTGGGCTTTTAAGAGTTCCTGTTATTATCCGGGATGTCAGTGATCAGCAGGCACTTGTGCTGGCGCTGGTTGAAAATCTTCAGCGTGAGGAATTGAATCCCATAGAAGAGGCGGAAAGTTTTCGCCGGCTCATTGACGAGTTCAAGCAGACGCAGGAGGAGGTGGCACGCCTGGTCAGTAAAGACCGTGCCACGGTCGCAAACTTGATCCGTTTGCTGAAACTCCCCAAGGATATTCAGCAGGCTGTTGCCGACGGACGAATTTCTGCGGGCCATGCGCGCGCGATTCTTTCCATTGAAACAACAGAGAAACAAATCGCTGTCTTCATGGAGATTGTGCAGAAGGGGTTGTCAGTCCGTGAGGCCGAGGCTTTGGCGAAAGTCAATGCGGATCAAAAAACCGAGCAGGATGGGCAGAAAAAAGTTTCTGCATTCAAAGATCCTGAAGTGGCATCGCTTGAAGAGGAATTGCGGCGTATTTTCGGAACCAAGGTTCAGATTTTTAATACTCGCGGCAACAAGGGGAAATTGGTGGTTGAATATTATTCACTGGATGATTTTGATCGTATCCTGGAGGTTGTCCGCCGATGAACGAAAATATCTTGGTTATTGTGAAGCCTGATGGGATGATCAAGGGACATGCCGGTCATGTTTTAACCCGTTTTGAAGAAACGGATCTTAAACTGGTGGGGGCAAGGGTTGTCAAGGTGACGCGAGACCTCGCTGAGGCACATTATTATCATTTACGGGATAAACCCTTTTTTGACGAACTTATTCATTTTCTGATGGGCGATCTACACAACCATCAGGACATGGTGCTGGCCATGGTCTTTACCGGAGAAGATGCGGTAAAAAAAGGCAGGCAGATCGCGGGGGCGACCAATCCCGAGCAGGCAGACCCGCATTCCATCCGGGGCAGTATGGGGCGCGTGACCACCAAGGGTGTTTTTGAAAATGTCATCCATGTTTCTTCAGATACGGTGGAGGGCGCGCGTGAGATCAAACTATGGTTCACTCCGGAGGAAATCGCCCTAGAGCTTTTTCCGATGGCAACATCAGGGCACAGAAAGGTTTGGGCATGATAACCGGCATGACAGGGTTTGGGACTGCTCCGTTTTCGACGGGAAGGATCAAGGGGCTTATCGAGATCAAAAGTGTCAATCATCGTTATCTGGATACGGCATTTTATCTTCCATCCGGCTGCGGGATGATGGAAAACAAGATCCGGGAAATGCTGGCGAAAATGGTTTCACGCGGACGGATAACGATTTCTGTTCGGATTACGGAAAAGCCTAACCAGGAAGTTTTTTTTAATGAAGATCTTATTGAAGAGTACCTTCACCATGCCAGGAGCATGGAAAAAAAATATAAATTATCCAACAATCTGACACTGGCCGACCTGATACGGATGCCCGGAATTGTGGACGTCAAGGAGGTTTTTGTCGAGGCCGATGTGCTCTGGCCGGCGGTTGAAAAGGGCTTTGCAGCGGCCCTTAAGGGATTTAAGTCCATGCGTCAGCGCGAGGGCAAAAGTCTTGCCGTTGACATTGAGGACAAGCTCAAGCGCATGAGTCAGAAACTCAAGGCTATTGAGAAACGGCACGATGATCTTTTAAAGGCGTTTCGTAAAAATAATAAACCCGAAGAATTCGCCTCGTATCAGAAAAGCATTGATGTCAATGAGGAGATATCCCGTTTCACGCATTATATCGACGAGATGCGTACGCTCTTGAAGTCGGTGATACCGACCGGTAAAAAAATGGATTTTATTGCGCAAGAAATGCAGCGCGAAACCAATACACTCGGGTCGAAGCTTCAGGATCAAATGGTGTCCAATGCGGTCATTGCCTTAAAGAGCAAGATCGAAAAGATCCGCGAACAGGCAAACAACGTCGAGTGAAGATCAAAGGCCGCATCATCATTCTTTCAGGGCCATCGGGTGCGGGCAAGACCACGCTGCACGATCTTTTACTGCAGGCGCCGGCGTTCAAGGGACGTATCATCCGTTCCATTTCCGCCACCACACGGAAACCGCGCGGCGGAGAACGCCAGGGGCGTGAATATGTATTTCTTTCCAGGAAGATGTTCGAATATAAGATCAGGGCCGGGCATTTTTTGGAGTGGATGAAAGTTTTCGAGCAGTATTACGGGACGCCGTTGAATAAGGTGCGCGCTGCCCAGGCGAGCGGGAAGCATGTCCTTTTGTGCATTGATGTCAAGGGGGCTCTGGCGGTTAAAAATAAAGTACCCGACGCATTGATGGTTTTTATCAAGACGCGGACGATCGAAGAACTACGCAGCAGACTGAAAGGCCGCGGGACCGACTCAAGGGAAAGTATGGCCCTCAGGCTGGCTACGGCGCGCGAGGAGCTCAAGCTAGCGTCGCAGTACGATCATATTATTGTGAATGACCGGCTGGAAGACGCCTTCAGGCAACTGGGGAGGATGCTCGCCCAGGAACTCGGTGTCGACGGACTACGTTGACATTTTTCAGGCGGTGTGTTATATAACACCACTATTCGCTAAGTTAAAAGGATGATTGGGGAGGTAGGATCATGGTTTATTTACCGTTGGAAGAGTTGCTGCCCCAGGCAGGCAACAGTTCGTATAAATTGGTACGCATGGTCGCCACACGCGCGCTTGAAATCGGAGAGGGTGGCGCCAAACTGATCGAGGCTTCCATCAATGAAAAGCCGGCCACGACGGCAATGCGTGAAATTATCGCAGGACATGTTATGACCAAAGATGTTGCGGATAAACTAAAGAAATCCGCCAAGGCGGCCAAGGCCGCATAAACGTATGGCGCGCCCGTGTGTTGTCCTTGGGGTCACCGGAAGCATTGCCGCGTATAAGGCGGGAGATATTGTTCGCCGCCTGCAGGCGGAGGGCTGTGATGTTGTTGTTGTGATGACGCCGGCTGCCGAGAAATTCGTGACACCGCTTACCTTTGAGGTTCTTTCCCAGGGGCCTGTTTACCGCGACATGTTCATGCGTGAGGGCGGCTGGGACATCGAGCATCTGGCGTTGGCCCGGCGGGCGGATATTTTCTTGATCGCTCCGGCCACGGCCGATTGCATTGCCAGGATCGCTGCCGGCATGGCGGACGATCTTGTGTGTTGTACCGCGGTGGCAACCAAGGCGCCGGTCATCCTGGCTCCTGCGATGAACACGGATATGTTCACCAATCCCATCGTTCAGGAAAATATCCTGAAGTTGAGGCATCATGGCGTGAAATTCATTGAGCCTAAAGAAGCCAGGCTCGCCTGCGGGACAACAGGTAACGGCGCCCTTGCCGACGTGGATGTTATTGTCAGGACGGTTGTTGATCTTTTGAAATCTTCGGCGCGGTAGCCAAGTGGTAAGGCAACGGTCTGCAAAACCGTTATGCACCGGTTCAAATCCGGTCCGCGCCTCCAATATTTTTAAACCGATGCGGAGAAGGGGCTCTGCTTGCCCCGCTACATCCGGTGTATCGTTTGATGGTGCGCGGGCGAGTGGTGGAATGGTATACACGAAGGACTTAAAATCCTTTGGTCGAAAGGCCTTGAGGGTTCAATTCCCTCCTCGCCCATGTTTTTATCCGCGTTTATCGAGCGGTTAAAAGATTTTTCTTGTGACTTTCTGTTTCACAGGATATACTCTTGAAAAAATTTTGAATATATTGGACCCATAGCTCAGTTTGGTTAGAGCGCTTCCTTGACATGGAAGAGGTCAGAGGTTCGAGTCCTCTTGGGTCCACCATTTTTATCAATCTTGCCGACGAGAGGGTCGGTTTCTTTTTATATGGATTATTCCCGCGATATCGACAAACTTCGTCACAGTTGCGCGCACGTCCTGGCCCAGGCGGTTAAAAAGCTTTGGCCCGAGGTCAAGGTCGCTATGGGTCCTGCCATCGAGAATGGTTTTTATTACGATTTTGACAAGAAAGAGCCGTTCACCGACCAGGATCTGGACCAGATCACCAAAGCCATGCAGAAGATCATCAATCGGAATCTGCCGTTGAAGCAGTCGTTCATGGATAAAAAAACTGCGGCTGATTTTTTCAAGGGCCAGGGCGAATCGTATAAAGTCGAGATCATCGACGGCATTCCTGACGATCAAGTTTCCCTTTTCAGCACGGGTGATGGCGAATTTGTGGATTTGTGCAAAGGCCCGCACACGGCATCGACGGGAGAGATCAAAGCCTTTAAGCTTTTATCCGTGGCGGGGGCATACTGGAGGGGCGACCATAAAAATGCCATGCTCCAGCGTGTTTATGGCACGTGTTTTTCATCCAAAGAAGACATGGAGCGCTATCTTAAGTGCCTTGAAGAGGCTGACAAGCGCGATCACCGCAAGATAGGCGCGGAACTCGGGCTGTTCCACATTTATCATGAAGAGGCGGGCGCCGGGCTTGTGTTCTATCATCCCAAGGGCGCTTTGATGCGCAAGATCCTGGAAGATTTCACCAAGGACCTGCATTTAAAGCGCGGCTACGACCTTGTTCAAACGCCGAATTTTCTGCGGGGCAAATTGTGGGAGATTTCGGGCCACGCCGAGCATTACCGTGATAACATGTATTATTTTCAGATCGACGGCGAAGAGTACGCGGTCAAGCCCATGAATTGTCCCGGGCACATGCTCATTTATAAACACCGCCTGCATTCCTACCGGGAACTTCCGATCAAGTTGTTTGAGCTCGGCACGGTTTATCGTTATGAAAAAGCAGGCGTTTTGCATGGGTTGCTGCGTGTCCGCGGGTTTACGCAGGATGATGCGCATATTTTTTGTCGTCGCGACCAGGTTCAGGGTGAAGTTGAAAAAGTCCTGGATCTTGCCTTTGAGATTCTTTCCGCATTCGGATTCAAGGACTATGCCATTGAACTGAGCACGCGTCCGGAAAAATTCATCGGTAAGCCGGAAGACTGGGACTTGGCAACCGAATCTCTTAAAAAAGCACTCGAGAACAAGGGCATTGCCTACCAGATCAATGAGGGCGATGGCGCTTTTTATGGGCCCAAGATTGATCTAAAACTTAAAGACGCCCTGGGACGCCAATGGCAATGCAGTACGGTTCAGTGCGATTTTGCGCTTCCGGAGCGCTTTGACCTTTCTTTCATGAACGAGCAGGGTTTGTCTGAAAGGCCGATCATGCTTCACCGGGCCTTGTTTGGCAGTGTGGAGCGTTTCTTTGGCACGCTTATCGAGCATCATGCCGGTAATTTTCCCTTATGGCTGTCGCCGGTCCAGGCCATGGTCATATCGATCCGCCCTGAGCATGATGATTTTTCGAAAACCGTTGCGGATGAACTGCGTGCGGACGGTATTCGTGTTGCGGTTGATGCGCGCAATGAATCGCTGGGGAAGCGTGTCCGGGAAGCGCGTCTGCAAAGGATTCCGTATATCCTTGTCATCGGTGACAAGGAGGTTTCCGCCCGCATGATTGCGGTCAGAAAACGTCCTGAAACTGACATGGGCAGTATGCCCGTCGAGCAGTTTTTGGGGATGGTCCGGAAAGAGATTGTTGACAAAGTTTAGTTTTTTAAGATAATAGGGCATCGTCTTTTTTACAAGATCCTTACCGACGAGGCGTTTTGACGGGAAGGATGGGCTGCTCCGCCGACGAAGGCGGGGCGTTATAGGGAGGTGGTCGTTATTCAAAAGAGGATCCGTGTTAACGAACAGATCCGTTCCAGTGAGCTTCGTGTCATAGGCCCCAATTCGGAACAACTCGGCGTGGTTTCTTCCGTCCGGGCCATGGAACTTGCGGATCAGCATGAGCTTGATCTTGTTGAAGTAGCTCCAACGGCAAAGCCACCGGTGTGCCGGATCATGGATTTCAGCAAGTATAAATACGAGCAGGAAAAGAAGGAGCGTCGCGCCAAGAAGCATGCGCATGTGTCCCAGCTCAAGCAGGTCCGGGTCAAGCCCCATATCGAGGAGCATGATTATCAGACCAAGTTGAAGCAGACGCTGGCGTTCCTTGATAAGAAAGATAAAGTAAGGGTCAACCTGTTTTTTCAAGGCAGGGAAATGGCGTTCAGGGATCAGGCCAAAATGCTGCTGGACCGGTTCGTGACAGATACCGCCGAGGTTGCCCAGATTGAAAAAGATGTGATGATGGAAGGCCGGGTCATGTCCATCGTCATCGCCCCGAAGGCTGACAAGGCGTAACAGCAAGGGTTAACAAAAGAGGTCGAGAGTATGCCCAAGTTAAAAACAAAAAAAGGCGTGGCCAAGCGCTTCAAGATCACCAAGTCTGGCAAGATCAAAAAGCGCAGTGCGGGCCGCGGTCACATTCTTTCCAAAATGTCACGGAAGCGTAAGCGCAAACTCCGCAAAAGCGGCTATCTTGCCGGCGTTGAAGTGAAGAAGATCAGGAGGATGCTCCCGTATGGTTAAGATCAAGTATTCCGTTGCGCGGAAAAAAGGGCGCAAGCGTGTTTTTAGACTAACAAAAGGTTTTTACGGCCAAAAGAAAAACCGCTGGGGCCAGGCGATGCGTGCGCTGATCAAGGCGCTGCGCTACAGCTCCCGCGATCGCAAGACACGCGCGCGCGCTTTTCGCAGTCTCTGGATTGTGCGTATCAATGCATCCTGCCAGGCCAATGGCTTAGCGTACAGCCGTTTTGTCAGGGGGCTCAAGGCTGCCAACATCGAGATCAACCGCAAAATGCTCGCGGAGATCGCGCTTAATGATGCGCCGACATTCAAGAAGATCGTCGAGATCGCGGACAAAGCCCTTCCGGCTAATGTCACGCGCAAGAAGATTTCCGCCACGAATTAAGCTGATGCGCGGGAGAAAACTCTTGAGGGCTCCTTGGTTAAGGAGCCCTTTTCATGTATAATATGTTTTTTCTTAACAGTCAGGACAAGGCAAGAAATGGTCTGGGATGTTGAAACGATAAAAAGAGATGTTGCCGCTCAGGTGGATGCTGCCGCGACGCTTGACGTGCTTGATGCCGTGCGTGTTAAATTTCTCGGTAAGAAGGGCGTGGTTCAGGAAATGTATGCCGCCCTTCCAGCCGCGGCGCCTGCCGACAAGAAGACACTGGGGCAACAGGCCAATGCCGTCAAGGTTTTTGTCGAGGAGCTGATGGCGGGACGTAAGGCGATACTAAGTCTTCAGGCCAAGGGTGCGGAAGCCATCGATGTCACGCTGCCGGGGGTGGCCCGCGAACCTGGGACACGGCACCTGATCAACCAGACCCTGGAAGAAATCTGCGATGTTTTTGAGCGCATGGGGTTTGTGATCCAGCGTGGTCCCGAGATCGAAACAGAATTTCATAATTTTACAGCATTGAATATTCCCCTGGACCATCCTTCGCGGGACGCCTTTGATACCTTTTATCTTGATCAAAACGACCCTGATGCGGCAGGACGGTATCTTCTGCTGCGCAGTCATACATCACCAGGACAAATGCGCGTGATGAGAAAACACAAACCGCCCTTGGCGGTTATTATTCCGGGCAAGGTTTACCGGCCCGATGCTGTGGATGCCAGCCATTCGTTCATGTTCCATCAGATCGAGGGGCTTCTGATCGACAAAAATGTTACATTTGCGGACTTGAAGGGTCTTTTGACAGCCTTTTGCCGGAAGTTTTTCGGTGAGGATGTGAAGATGCGTTTTCGGCCGCACTTCTTTCCGTTCACAGAGCCTTCGGCCGAGGTTGATATCCAGTCTGATATTTTCAAAGGGAAATCCGGTAAATGGCTCGAGATCCTGGGATGCGGCATGGTGCATCCGAAAGTGTTCGAGCATGCCGGATATCCATCGGGTGAGTACACAGGGCTTGCTTTTGGCCTGGGGGTTGAGCGTATTGCCATGCTCAAGCACGGGATAGGGGATATACGCACGTTTACAGAAAACGACCTGAGATTTTTAAAACAATTCTAGAGTCCTATGAAATTAAGTCTTAATTGGTTAAAGCAGTATATTGATCACGGTTTTTCAGCCGATGAACTTGCTTTTCGCATGACCATGGCAGGTCTTGAAGTGGAACATCAGCAGGTGTGCGGCGACGACATTGTATTTGAAATTGAGATTACGCCCAACCGGCCTGACTGCCTGAATATGCTGGGGCTGGCCCGGGAGATTTCTGCCATCACGGATAAGGACTTGTATATACCGACGGTGCAACAGCATGTGGATGCGCCCGGTGTAGATATTGTCATTGAAGACGCAGCGGCTTGCCGGCGGTATATCGGCACCCTCATCGAGGCTGTTTCGGTCAGGGCGTTTCCGGCCGAGAAGGCGCGCCTCCTGCAGGCCCTGGGGCTTAAGCCTATTTCCAATATTGTCGACACCACTAATTTTGTGCTCTTTGAGTTCGGACAGCCGCTCCATGCTTTTGATGCGGATAAGCTGGCGGGCGGACGGCTTGTGGTCCGGCGTGCCAGAAAAGGCGAAAAGATCGTGACGCTTGACGATGTTGAACGGGTGCTCGATGAAAGCATGTTGGTGATCGCGGATGCGCACAGGCCGGTAGCCATTGCAGGGATCATGGGGGGGCGGGATACAGCGGTGACGGCTACCACCCGGCGCGTGATCCTGGAAAGCGCTTATTTTGATATGGGGCTTATCCGCCGGGCATCCAGAAAACTGGGCCTGACCAGCGATGCGTGCTACAGGTTTGAGCGCGGCGTTGATTTCGCGACGGTCGAAAAGGCCTCAGACCGTGCCACGGACCTGATCCTTGAACTGGCCGGCGGCAAGGTGGCCGGGCGTAAAGACACCGTAGTCGGGGACAGGCATGCCCTCATGCCGACGATTATGCTTGGTTCGGGAGATGTCCAAAAATTGCTGGGAACAACCATTGATCCTGCGCGGATCAAACGGATCCTTGAGCGGCTTGGCTGCGCGGTGACTGTTGCCGGTGACAGTCTTTCGGTGGTTCCGCCGGAGAGCCGCAATGATCTTAAAATCATGGAAGATCTTGTTGAAGAGGCGGCGCGCGTGATTGGTTTTGACAACCTTCCGATGACGCTGCCGAATGTGGGTGCGGTCAATATTCCCGTCGATCTTGAAAATGAAAACTTTATTCCGCGGATAGCTGCAAATTTGATCGCGCAGGGCTTTAATGAAATTTTAACGTATGCCATGATCAGCCGTCTTGCCCTTGAAAAGGCGGGCTATGCCGGGGTGGCTCCCATCGCGATGCAGAATCCCATGTCCGCGGAACAGGAGTTGATGCGGCCGACCATGTTGGCGAATATGCTTTTGGTGGTTGGATCGAACATCAACCGCGGGCAGAAAGATCTCCGGTTATTTGAGGCCGGTAAGCGCTATTTGCCCGATGGAGAACGCTGGACCCTGGGCATTGTTGTCACCGGACGCCGTGAAGCGGATTGGCGTAAGGGGAAGCGTGAGTTCATGGATTTTTTTGATGTCAAAGGGGCTCTTGAAGCGGCGCTAGGCCGGCAGCGTGTCCGCGGGGTAACGTTCCTGGCGGGTGAGAGCGCGTCGTTTGAGCCGGGTCAAGCGGCCCGCGTTTTAATCGATGGCCGGGAGATTGGTTGGATCGGAAAACTTTCAGATACGGTGCTGTTAAATTTTGACATCAAGAAGACCGGCGTGTATTTTGCCGAGATCGATCTTGAATATGCCGCGGCCGCTGTCGGGCCGCACGCCAAATTTGAAGCGTTGGATGAATATCCGTCGGTTGTGCGCGATGTCAGCCTGGCCGTCAAGGGGGTTTTGTTTGAAGATATGCGGACGTTGTGTCTTGAGAATGCGCAGGGGATCTTGAGAAAAGTAGAGCTTGTGGAAGAATATCGCGGTGATAAAATAGAAAAGGATACACGCGGCCTTGTGATGTCAATGACCTACCAGGCCAAAGACAGGACATTGACCGAAGATGTGGTGAACGCGATTCACGAAGGCATCGTCGCCAAGCTGGTTGGAACGTTTGCGGTGCGCCGGAGATAGGCAAGTAAGTTTATTTGCCTGCTGTGTTCGTCAGGGGGTATGTAAATTTGAACCAATGCGTGTCTAAAGGGGTCTGTTGTCTTGCGTGCCCAAGGGCCGTGAGCTTTTCCCCACCTGTTTACCAGGTTCCAATACGCACACTCTCAACGGCATAAGCGGGTTTTATTTAGCCCTGCGCATCACGCGCAGGGCTAACTTTTTTGAGGGAACTTATGGGTCTTTTTGATGAGAATCTAGTGTCTAAAGCGCCGTTGTCCGTACGGATGCGGCCCTCCTGCCTGGATGATATTGTGGGGCAGGAACATATCCTGGGGCCTGGAAAACTTTTAACGCGCGCGGTGGCTGCGGACAGGGTGACATCCTTGATTCTTTATGGCCCCCCCGGGGCTGGGAAAACTACGCTGGCTCTGTGTATCAGCAAAAAGACAGAGGCGCATTTTGAAAGCGTCAATGCGGTGGCGTCGAATGTCGAAGAGCTGCGCCGGATCATTGCCGGCGCAAAAAACCGTCTGGCTAACGCCGGGCGTAAAACCATCCTGTTCATTGATGAAATCCACCGTTTCAACAAGGCCCAGCAGGACGTTCTCATGCCGGATGTGGAAAACGGCACGCTCGTGCTGATCGGCGCAACCACCATGAATCCGTTCTTTTCATTGGTAACCCCTTTATTGTCGCGGTCACTGGTCTTCGAATTAAAACCACTGACACGGGAAAACCTTATGGTAATTTTGGAACGGGCGCTGCAGGACCGTGACCGGGGGTTGGGGCAATTGCCGGTCAAAGCGGACAGGGAGGCCCTTGAATTTCTATCTGATATTTCAGACGGGGATGCCCGCCGTGCCTTGAATGCGTTGGAAGTGGGATGCCTGACGGTGCCCAGGCGGGAGGACGGTGTTATCGCGTTCACGCTGTCTGTCGCCCAGGAGTCTATTCAGAAAAAACAGGTTCAGTATGATGGCGACGGAGATGTTCATTATGACACGGCCTCCGCCTTCATCAAGTCTATGCGGGGGTCTGATCCAGATGCGGCGCTTTACTGGATGGCTAAAATGATCTATGCGGGTGAAGACCCCAGGTTTATCGTTCGACGGATAGTGATTTGTGCAGCTGAAGATGTGGGGAATGCCGATCCTCAAGCCCTCGTCCTGGCAAATACGGTGGCCCAGGCCGCAGAGTTCATCGGATTCCCCGAAGCCAGGATATTGTTGGCGCAAGCGGCCGTATATGTGGCGTGTGCGCCAAAATCCAACGCGGTGTATTTGGCCATCGACAAGGCGCTTGAAGATGTGAAGACCCGGAAGGCCGCCAGCGTGCCATCTCATTTAAAAGACGCGTCATATCCCGGTGCGCAAAAATTAGGCCGGGGCCAGGGATATAAATATGCTCACGATTTTCCCGAGCACTATGTGCCCCAAGAGTATATGCCTTTCAAGGCCCGGTATTATGTACCGACTGAAGCCGGATATGAAAAAAAGATCAAGGAACGTTTGGATCATTTGAAAAATCGGACGGTGTAGCGGTGGTTTTAGAGGGGCCATGAAGCGGCTAAGAACCGAGGAAATTTTTGTATCGTAAATATAACGTTAATGATATTATATAACGATTTTTTAGAGGTTTTTACCCCTTAAAGGGTTGGGCGTGTCTATTCAAACCAAACAGGAATTACGACAATTAATTTTTGACCGTATTAAAGCACAAAAGGAGGACGTCGCTTTATTCAAAAGCAGGGTTATTTGTGAAAAATTGCTGGGTTTACCGGAGTTCAAGGGCGCGCGGACAATCTTATGTTACGCGTCTTTTCGGGGTGAAGTCGATACGTTCGTGTTGATGCAGACAGCCATGGATTTGAAGAAACGCGTTGCGTTGCCGTTGGTTCGGAAAGAAGACAAGCGCATTATGGCCATGTTGATAAATTCCCTGAGCGAGCTTCGCGATGGGGTTTACGGGATACCATCGCCAGCAGATCTCGCGCAGAATTCCCTGTCTCCTTTCGAGCTCGACCTTGTCGTTGTGCCTGGCGTGGCGTTCGATCGCCGCAATAATCGTCTGGGCCGCGGCGCGGGATATTACGACAAATTTCTTTCCCAACTGCCTGCCACAACGCCGACCATCGGCCTGGCGTATGACCTTCAGATCGTGGATGAAATCCCGGGGATCGAAGCGCACGATCGTCCGGTCGCCACTGTCATCACCAATTAGGCCCTGCCTGAACCCGGCAGATGGAAATTCCGGGAGATGCTGCCAAAACAGTCCCTGCGCAACGCATCCGCTTTGAGGATGTCGCCGCTGCGACTGGATCAAACCAACCGCGTTGCACGCGATAAAGAAGGAGTTATGTATGGGTGAGAATGTGTTGTCGAACATCCTGTTGTTTCTTTTTATCGCCGGAGGTTCTTTCGCCGGAGGTTATTTCCTCAGTCGTTTTTTTAAAGGGCGTCAGTTTGCCAAGGTTGAACAGGAAGCTGCGACAATCCGTGACATGGCACGGCGCGAAGCTGAAACGTTCAAGAAAGAATCCGAGCTCCACGCGAAAGATACCATGCTGAAGCTCCGGCAGGAGTTTGAGCAGGAAACAAAACAGCGCCGCGAAGAATTTTCCACCACCGAACGCCGTCTCCTTCAAAAGGAAGAGAACGTTGAAAAACGCCTGGATCTTTTGGACAAGAAGGAAAAAGACCAGATGGCCCGTCTGGACATGCTCAAACAAAAAGAGACAGAAAATACCCAAAAAGCCGAGGAGCTTGCCAAGCTGATCCAGCAGGAAAAAGAAACACTTTTCCGTATTTCCAACCTTAGCCGTGACGAGGCCAAGAGTATGCTGCTGGCGCGGGTGGATGAGGAGCTGGCGCATGAGAAAGCCGTCCGTATCCGTCAGGTGGACGAAGATATCAAGGAGAGCGCGGATAAAAAAGCCCGTGAACTTATTTCCATCGCCATGCAGCGCTGTGCGTCGGACCATGCGGCTGAAACCACTATCAGCGTGGTGCAGTTACCTTCGGATGAAATGAAGGGGCGGATCATTGGCCGTGAGGGACGCAACATTCGTGCCCTTGAACAGGCCACGGGCGTCGACATCATCATTGACGACACACCAGAAGCCGTAACGATTTCGGGGTTTGATATGGTGCGCCGTGAGATCGCACGCATCGCGCTTGAACAGCTCATTTCCGACGGGCGTATTCACCCGGGCCGCATTGAAGAGGTTGTCGAGAAGGCCAAGAAGACGCTCGACCAGAAGATGAAGGAAGAGGGCGAGGCCGCTGTATTTGAATTGGGAATCCACAACATGCATCCGGAACTTGTAAAATTGATCGGGCGTTTGAAATACCGGACCAGTTTTGGGCAGAATGCCCTGCAGCATACCAAGGAAGTAGCGCGGTTGATGGGTGTGATGGCCTATCAGCTGGGGATCGATCCTCAGCTGGCCAAACGCTCCGGCCTGCTGCATGATATCGGCAAAGTTGTTTCGACGGAAGCCGAAGAGGGTACGCATGCCGTGGTGGGCGCCCGCCTTGCCAGGAAATTCGGAGAGTCTGAAGTTGTGGCGCAAGCGGTTGAGTCGCATCACAATGAAGTGGATGTGGCATCGGTTTTCGGGGTGCTGGTGTGTGTCGCGGATACGGTCAGCGCGTCACGTCCGGGTGCCCGCGCCGAGTCTTTGGAAACATATATCAAGCGTCTCGAAGGCCTTGAAAAGATCGCCTATTCATTCAAGGGGATCGACAAGGCGTTTGCGCTTCAGGCCGGCCGCGAGATCCGCGTGATGGTGGACCCTGCCAAGCTTAACGATGACGAGGCGGTTGTTCTTTCGCGCGATATCCGCAAGAAGATCGAGGCCGAAATGGAATATCCCGGCCAGATCAAGATCCTGGTTGTGCGCGAAACAAGGGCCATGGAGTATGCGAAATAATGAAGATTCTTTTCCTGGGTGATATTGTCGGAAACCCCGGCCGGGAAGTTTTTGCGAAACATGTTCCGGCCATGCGCCGCAACGGGGAGGCGGATGTTGTGATTGCCAACGCCGAAAATGCGGCGGGCGGTTCGGGTATCACCGAATCGGTCGCGCGGGAGCTGTTTTCCTTCGGCTGTGACGTGATCACCCTGGGCGACCATGTCTGGGACAAGCGTGAAGTTTATCCTTTTCTTAACAGCGCGCCAAATGTGGTGCGTCCTGCAAATTTTGCCTCTGAAGCACCAGGCCGCGGGATGTGTGTTGTGGACGTGAACGGGGTCAGGGTTGCGGTTGTGGCGTTGATGGGCCGGACCTTTATGAAGTATCTGTTAAATTGTCCGTTCCGTACGCTCGACAGCGTCCTGGGGGACCTCACGGGCGCCGGGATTATTGTGGTGGACATGCATGCGGAAGCGACCAGTGAAAAGGTGGCCATGGGATGGTACGCCGATGGCCGGGTCAGCGCGGTACTGGGGACCCATACGCACATTCAAACGGCTGATGCGCAGATCCTGCCTGGCGGCACGGCCTATATCACCGATGCCGGCATGACAGGGCCCTATGATTCTGTCATAGGACAGACCAAGGAGCGCATCATTGAGCGTTATTTGACAGGCTTGCCGAATAAATTTGAAGTCGCGTCGGGCAAGGCCATGTTGTGCGGGGTTGTGCTAGATGTGGATGAGGCCACGGGACGTGCGCGGTCGATCGTGCGTGTTCAAAAAGATTGAACAGAGGAGGGTGTTATGACCTGGGAGGGATTAAACCGTCGGCAATTTCCCCGAGCTAATTTCCCGTGTTTGATCAAAATTGTGCACGAAGGCCGGGAGGATGAAGCCATCCTGACGCATACCGAGAATATCAGCACCGGGGGGGCGGCGGTTATCATCAAGAAATCCCTGGAGCTGTTCATGTCCGTTAAGGTTGAAATTGACCTGATGGACGGCGGAGAACTCATCACGTGCGGGGCGAAAGTGGTGTGGACGGTGCGGCGGAAGGCCCTTGAAGCGCTCAAGCCTTCTTTTTATGATATCGGGCTGGAGTTTCTTGATTTAAGGGAAGAGTCCCGCTCCCGTGTGGCGCATACCGTTGAGCATCTGGTGCGTTTCGGCCGTCAAACGCCCATGCGTTGATACCCTGGGCATAGAGGAGACAAAGGGTCATGGTTAAAGTTCGTTTTGCCCCAAGTCCGACGGGGAATTTACATATCGGCGGTGCGCGTACGGCCCTGTTCAACTGGATGTACGCCAAGGCGCAGGGAGGGCAGTTTGTGCTGCGTGTGGAAGACACGGATCTTGAGCGGTCCAAGCCTGAATATGAGGCCGAAATCCTCAACAGCATGGCATGGCTTGGCCTGACGTGGGATGAATTTTATAAACAGAGCGACCGTTTTCCGCTTTATCGAGAGCATGCCCAAAAGCTTTTGGACGAAGGCCGGGCTTACCGTGATGGGACCGCGGTTCTTTTGAAGGTCGACAAGGGCCGCGAGATCAAATTCGATGATCTTATCCGCGGGCTGATCTCGTTTAACACCGACGAGATCAAGGACCAGGTCCTGATGAAGTCGGATGGCTCTCCGGCGTACAGCTTCAGCTGTGTAGTCGATGACGCGCTCATGGGCATCACCCATGTCATCCGCGGGGAGGACCATATTTCCAATACGCCCAAGCAGATTCTGATTTATGAGGCCCTGGGATTCAAGGCGCCCAAGTTTGGGCATTTGCCGCTCATCATGGGGGCGGACGGTGCGCGACTTTCCAAGAGGTTCGGTGCGGTGGCGGTCAGTGATTACAAGGGTGAAGGGTTTCTGCCCGACGGGCTGGTCAATTATCTGATGCTCCTGGGCTGGTCTCCGGGGAACCAGGAAATTGTCAATCTGGCTCAGGCGTGCACAAAATTTTCGATCAAGAAAGTCAACAAGACCGCCGCGCAGTTTGACATGGAAAAGCTCCGGTGGGTGAACGCACAGTATATCAAGCATTGCGACACCGTTCGTCTGGCGGATCTTATTATTCCGATGCTGAAGGAGGAAGGCTGGGTGGATGGGTCTTCGGACCGCCGGAGGATCGAGACGGCCGTTGATCTTTATAAAGGCCGCATGTCCACGTTGCGGGATTTTCTGGAACGCGCCGGGTATCTTTTCATGAAAGAAATTTCGCTGACGGAGGAGATGCTCGCAGAACTTCGCGGCAAGGATCTTTCACAGCCCTTCTCACTTCTGGCAGAACGTTTGTCGAAGGCGGATGTATTCGATGTTGCCACAACGGAAAAGGTGTTCCGTGAACTTGTTGTTGATTTGGGCATGACCAGCGGAGATCTGGTGCATCCGGTGCGTTTAGCGCTCAGCGCGTCTTCGGTTGGCCCCGGGCTTTTTGAAACCATGGCGGTCCTTGGCCGGGATCGTACAGTAGCGCGCCTCCAAAAGGCGTATTAACCCAGATTTTGCAGCAGCGCAATTTTATCGATGGGCCAATCCGCACAAAATTGTACGGATGCAAAATCGTCGGCTTCTATATTATTTATTGTCCTGCAAGGCCGGGGTTATCCCGCATTCACCAGTTCTTATGGAAAAAGCGGGATTAAGGTTTTCTTTTGACAAAGACGGGCCTTGTTTGTATATTGGGTTCCTTGCTGCGACTTCAGGCCGTAGGGATTTTGGCGCAGCGGTAAAGCCGCTACTTTAGAATGGAAATAGATAAGGTCATATTGCCTCGTTGTGTAATGGTAGCACGACAGCCTCTGGAGCTGTTTGTCTAGGTTCGACTCCTAGCGAGGCAGCCATATAATTCTGATGAGAAAGCCCGATGATGTTGAACATCGTCGGGCTTTTTTGTTTTTTAGGGCGTATGTCTTTGACTGGAGTATAATGAACATCATCGGGACGGTGTGTATGCGTGAAAAATTAAAAATGGTCAAGGAGCGGCTGTATCGGCTCCTGATGCTGAACAATTCGCCCCACGAGATTGCCCTCGGTGTAGCGATGGGTGTTTTTATCGGGATCATGCCCTTGTACGGGCTGCATACGCTTTTGGTGATCCTTGCGGCGGTCCTGATCAGGCGCAGCAATAAAGTTGCCATTCTGCTGGGTACCAATATATCTATTCCGCCGACCGTTCCGTTTATAACCTGGGCGGGGTATACCATTGGCAGGCATGTGCTGGGCGAACAGTATCCGCCCTTTCGATGGGATTTTTTCAGTCATTTTTCCTACCGGGAATTATGGAAGTTGTATTTTCCCTTATTCGTCGGGAGCTTGATCCTGGCCCTGCTGGCGTCGGGGGTGTTTTACATTTTGACGACATGGATCGCAGGGCGATGGCATCGTCGGCAGTCTAAACAGGGGCCGCGGATATGAGAGGGTCATCTTTTTGGAGAACTTTTTTTATTACGGCATGCCTGCTGATGCTGGGAGTGGGTGACGGGCCATGGGTTTGCGTTCTTTGGGGTCAGCAGAATTCCAAAGAACGGATTGTCTACGCGATAGCCACACGGGGAACGTCGGAATATAATGACATGGGTCTGGTTGAATTTGAAGGCCGCAAGGTTAAGCTCATCACATTCAGAACGGATATGCCCGGATTTGACGATCTTGAGAAAATTTACGCGGATCCGTCTACGCTTTTGCCGATCAGGGTTGTCCGGGAGGTAAGGTTCTTTTTTAGGACAGAGAATATTGTGGAAGAATATTCATCCGGGACATCGTCACTGGTGATCAGAAAATATATCCGCAACAAGCTGGCCCGGGAGTACCGCTTTACCGCAGACGATCCGATCCAGAGTGCGGTCCTGTTACCGTTCTATTTGCGAACGATCGGCGATGTGCCCCCGGGCTGGTCGTTGCGGGTTTGCCTGCCGGCGGTGTTCAGGATAAAGCTGGCTGGCGTGGAGTCCGTACAGGTTCCGGCGGGGACATTTAGCGCCTATCATTTTACCAGTGAACCGCATAAATTCGATGTATGGATCAGCCGTGATGCGCGGCGCATTCCGTTAAAGGTCGTGGGGGCTGGATTTAACCGTTATATCATGACTATGAAAAGCCATGCCGTTGATCCGGGTATTTCTCCGATGGTGCCCGCCGGCCATGATATTTGACAAAAACAGCGCATTATTGTATTATCCAGAAAATACAATTAGTAAGGCGGTGGTATGGATTATGTCAAGCAGGGTGAATTGCTTAAGGCGCTGGCGCATCCGGTGCGTTTAAAGATGGTGGAGGGTCTGCTGGGCCATGAGTGTCATGTGGATAAAATGGTCCGCGGGCTTGGGCTTCCGCAGTCGACCGTGTCCCAGCATCTGGGTGTTCTTAAGAACAAGGGGATCGTTCAGGTGAGAAAGGAAGGGGTCAAGACCTGTTACAAGGTGGTTCATCCGGTCGTGGCCGATATCATCAAAGCGTTGAAGAAATAACCTCTTTAGATATAGAACAGCGCGAGGCTTTAGAAAAAACAGAAACCTTGTGCCTTTATTGTTTAACTTTATAATAGCGCTTCTTGGGATGGGTGGCAAAGACGCACTATGACCGAAAGGGTATTATGGACGGCATGACAGATGATCAACCGAGGGATTTTATCCGTGAGATTGTAGCGGGGCACGTCGGCGAGAAGCGCTATCCCGGCATTGTCACGCGGTTTCCGCCGGAACCCAATGGGTATTTGCATATCGGCCATGCAAAATCCATATGCCTTAATTTCGGGATCGCGCGGGAAAATAACGGGCGATGCAATCTGCGCATGGATGATACAAACCCGACCAAAGAAGATGTGGAGTATGTTGATTCGATCATGGAGGATGTGGCGTGGCTGATTCAGGGATGGGCGGATAAAAGCCTTGGATTAAAGAAAGATGGGGCGCCTTTTTTCGCCAGCGATTATTTTGACGCGTTGTATGAATATGCCTTGACGCTCATCAGGGCGGGCAAGGCGTATGTGTGCGATCTGAGCCCTGAGGATACCGATAAATTTCGCGGTGCGCCCGACAAGCCCGGCATTGAAAGCCCTTTCCGTAACCGGTCGATAGCGGAAAGCCTTGACCTTTTCCAGCAGATGAAGGCCGGTGCTTTTCCCAACGGCACCCGGACGCTGCGGGCCAGGATCGACATGGCTTCACCCAATGTCTGGTTGCGCGATCCGATCCTTTATCGCATCCGGCATGCCGCGCATCATCAGGCTGGCCGGAAATGGTGCATTTACCCGATGTATGATTTCGCGCATTGTCTTAGCGATTACATCGAAGGGATCACCCACAGCATCTGCACCCTTGAGTTTGAAGTGCATCGGCCGTTGTATGACTGGATCCTGGGCGCACTGGATCTTTCCCGTCCCCTGCCGCATCAATATGAATTCGCCCGTTTAAATGTGACCCATACGGTGATGAGCAAGCGCAAACTGCTTGAGCTGGTCCAAAAAGGCCTTGTGGCGGGTTGGGATGACCCGCGTATGCCCACGATCTGCGGGATGCGGCGCAGGGGCTATCCAGCCGGCGCCATCCGTGAATTTTGCCGCAGGATCGGCGTGGGTAAGGTGGAAAACATGATAGACCTCTCGCTGCTGGAGTTTTGTGTGCGTGAACAGCTCAATAAAACGGCCCCGCGCGTGATGGCTGTTCTTAAACCTTTGAAGGTTGTTATTGAAAATTATCCCGATGAAAAAGTGGAAGAATTGGATGCCGTTAATAATCCCGAAGACGTGGGGGCGGGCATGCGCAAAGTGCCTTTTGGCAAGACACTTTATATTGAACAGGATGATTTTCGTGAGGATCCGCCCAAGGAGTTTTTTCGTCTGGCGCCGGGACGGGAGGTCCGTCTGCGTTATGCCTATTTCATCACATGCCGCGAGGCCGTGAAGGATCCTGTTAGCGGAGAGGTTGTGGAGCTTCGCTGCACGTATGATCCGGCCACGCATGGCGGCAATGCCCCAGATGGGCGTAAGGTAAAATCCACGATCCACTGGGTTTCGGCGGCACATGCTGTTGGGATCGAGGCGAGATTGTATGATCGTCTTTTTACGCTTGAAGATCCTTCCAGGGTGGAAGATGGCAAGGATTACAAAGATCTTTTGAATCCGCGGTCCTTGACGGTGGTGCGCGATGTCAAGGCTGAGCCGTCCCTGCTTGCCGCCGGAGCCGGAGACGTTGTTCAGTTCGAGCGTTTGGGATATTTTTGTGTGGATCGCGACAGTACCGCTGGTCAAAAAATATTCAGCCGTACGGTAACCCTTAAGGATGAATGGGCCAAGATCGAAAAACGGACGCATGCCGTCGCTGGCGGGCCCGGGCATAAAGGGAAATGATTTGTGTGACATCCATTTAAAATAAAGGTATACTTTATCTATTGTAGAAAAGACAAAATGAAGTGAAAATTTTCAGGGGAGAAGACATGAAAAAATTCATTAAAACGGATGGTTGGGTTAAAATTCCGGTGCAGATAAAGGCATATCCCTTGCAGACGGTTTATTCAGCCGGGTATGTTTTCATGGATAGGGCCTATATTTATCTGGATCTGGATGCCAGGGATAAGGTCGCGGTGTGGTTGAAACCAAAGGCCAAGGCTGATCTGGACACACTGGCCATGGAGTTTTGCCAGGAATTGTTAAGTTACGCGCATTATTTTGCCAGCCTCAAGGTGAATGCCGAGAGCACGAAGCTGTTGCTTCAACGCGCGCTCTTTTCGGCGGCGCCGTCGTTGGTCAAGGAGGCGGAAGAGAAGGAGATCCAGGATCTTATTAAGGAGCTTGAGCAGGAAGAGGAGAAGGAAAAACGCAAGCCTGTTAAGAAAGGCAAGAAATGACAACGCCTTTTCTGAAGAAAGATAAGACGGGTATTTGCCTGAAGCTGCACACGGCTCTGTATGGACAGGCGGCTGTGGATCAATTTAGGAGCACTTACGGTGACGGCCTGACGATTGTCAGGCGTGGAACGTACTGGATCCTTTCTTTTGCAGATGCCGTTGAAGCCGACATTTTGGATTCTTTGGAAAGTTTTCTTGTATTGTCGCGGAACAAATAAAAGCAACAGCAACTTTATTGTGAAAGATGCCCTATGGCTCGAATGAATGATGATGTGATCCTACCGTTTAATGCCGCCATGATCCGAGATAAATACCTTGTGACGAATATGCTGGGGGCCTGGGACGTCCTTGCGCCTGCTGAATTCAAACAGTTGAACGCCATGCGCCCCTTGCCCGGGACGCCGCTTTGGTTGCGCCTGAAAGAACGGGGGATCGTTGTTGATGAAAAGAATATTCTGCCGATGATCCAGCAATACCGCAATCTTAATGCCAATCTTTTTCTAGATACGGCACTGCATATTGCAGTTGTTACCACCCAATGTAATTTAAGCTGCTCCTATTGTCAGGCTGATGTTGCACCTGCCCAGGATATGACCATGGAGGTTGCGGCCAAGGTACTGGAATATCTTTTTGGGGTGCGGAATCCCTCGGTTGTCCTTGAGTTTCAGGGAGGAGAACCTCTGGCCAATTGGCCGGTGGTGAAGTTCATGATCGAGAATGCACGCAAGTTCAACACAGCAGGAAAAAATCTCAGGATTTCCCTGGTGAGCAATCTTTTGCTTTTGGATGATGACAAGATGAAGGTTCTTGCGGATCAGCATGTTGATGTTTGCACCTCGCTGGACGGTCCGAAGGCTTGGCATGATCACAATAGAAAAAATAGCGGCGGCAAGGGCTCTTATGACCAGGTCATGGCCAGGATCGATCGATTCAAGAATGGCTTCGGCCAGTCGGTGAGCCTTCTGGCCACGATCACGCGCGGATCCCTGGAGCATGCTGAGGCCATCGTGGATGAGTATGTGCGCCTCGGTCAACAACAGATATGCTTGCGCCCTGTCAATAACATGGGTGCGGCCCAATGCGCCTGGGGTGATATCGGATATTCGCCCGAAGAGTTTAATGCGTTCTATGGTCGCGCCATGGACCATATCCTGGCATTGAACCGGAAGGGAACGTTTATCATGGAGCGCATGGCCCGGGTGATCCTCACCAAGGTGCTTGCCGGCAAGGATCCCGGTTACGTGGATCTCATGAATCCCTGCGGCGCGGGGCGGATGACCATGGCGTATATGCCCGATGGCAGCTGTTATCCGTGCGATGAGGCACGCATGATCGGTGACGATATCTTCAAGCTCGGGAACATCCTGGACGAGACCTACGATGATATGGTTAAGAAAGAGAATTTGATGCATCTTTTACAGGCTTCGTGTTCGGATCTTTGGCATTCTTCGTCGGTGTTCAGCCCCTGGATCGGGTATTGTCCGGTGGTTAACTACGCGTTGCAGAAAAATGTTGTGCCCAAGGTGCATTGTTCATCCCAGCACAAGATCATTACAGGGCAGTTCGCTTATATTTTCGACAAAATGGTAAAGCGGGGATATGAGGTGGAGATATTCAAGAAGTGGCTAGTGTAGTGTCCCTAACACTTCTTTACTTTTGATATTTTTTCTAATATACGCTCAACCGGGGCACTCCAAATGAACACTTTTGGATTTTGGTTATGATTATCAATAAATTTATAGATTGCTTCAATCAAGACGGGG
>CAILQW010000041.1 GCA_903836515.1 Candidatus Omnitrophota bacterium
GCGGGAAAGATGTCGTGCGAGATAAATGGCTAAGGTCACAAGGATTTAAAGTGCTGCGATTTTGGAATAATGAGGTGCTCAGCAATTTGGATGGTGTGTATCAAACTATTGAGGGCCATTTAAATCCCCCCTCCCCGTCCCCCCCCACAGAGGGGGAGGGCTTTAATTAACGCAATCCTCTCAGCTCGCTAAAGATTCACCATATATTTACCTTTGGGCAGGTTTGACAAGCGCACGAAGTCAGTGTACACTGTTTTCGTGGAGGAATTGGCATGTTAACCAACATCACATTCAGTGTCGATCCTGTTTTGCTCCGTCAGGCGCGTGACAAGGCTGCCCAGGAACGCAAGGTCCTCAATGTCCTTTTCCGTGAGTGGGTGAGCCAGTACCTGCGCCAGGGGCGGGGCGGGAAATACCGGTCCATGATGAAGAAACTGGGGTATGCTTCTGCGGGAAGAAGATTCACGCGGGAGGAACTCAATGAGCGGTAGGTATTTCCTCGACACCAACATCCTTGTCTACAGTTTCGATCACTCCTGTCCTGAAAAACAAAAGAGGGCGGTTGGCCTCATTGACGCTGCCATCGAGGACGGCGCCGGGGTGATCAGTTCCCAGGTCGTGCAGGAATTCCTGAATGTGGCCATGCGGAAATTCGCGGTCAAACTTACGCCCCGGGATCTGCGCATGTACCTTGAGGATGTCCTTTTGCCCTTGTGCGCTGTTTATCCCGCCGCCAGGATCTATGCCCGTGCGCTCGATATCAGTGACGAGAGCGGGTATTCCTTTTATGACGCCATGATCCTGGCCGGGGCCAGGGAGGCCGGGTGCGGGGTGATCTATTCCGAAGACCTCCAGCACGGCCGTACCCTGGGCGGGGTAAAGATCGTTAATCCGTTCACTTAACGTGCACAGACCCGCGCTCTGAGCCGGTCCAGGAGGCCTATGAAAGCTGTTATTCAGCGTGTCAAGGAAGCCAAAGTGGTGGTGCAGGGCGAGGTGGTGGGCGCCATCGGTAAGGGGGTACTCATTTTCCTGGGGGTGGAGAAAGACGACACCGAGGCTGATGCCGAGGCCCTGGCGAAGAAGATCAGCCTGTTGCGCCTGTTCCCGTCACCGCAAGGCGGCAAAATGGACCTGGCCGCGTTCGAGATCAACGGCGAATTTCTGGTCGTGTCGCAGTTCACCCTGGCCGCAGACCTGGGCAAGGGGAACAGGCCTTCTTTTGATAATGCCGCCCTGCCTGAAAACGCCGAAAAATTGTATGAATTCTTTATCGCGAAGCTTAAAGCCGTTGGCTCATGCCGGGTCGCCACCGGCCGCTTCCGCGCCATGATGGACGTTGCCCTTGTCAATGACGGGCCAGTGACGTTCATCCTTGATCAATGACCTGCGCAGAGCGCGGGGCTGTGCAGGTCATCGACACCCACGCGCATCTTTATGATGTTCCCGATGTAGCTGGCGCGCTGGAGCAGGCGGCAGAGGCCGGGGTGAGCGACATTATCATGCCGGGGGTGGACCTGGCCTCGAACCGGCGGCATCATGAACTGCGTGCGGCGTTTGGCCGGCCGCGCCTGCATCTGGCCCTGGGCCTTCACCCGGGCAATATTTCCCCTGAAGAGATCGAGTATTGTTTTCCCTATATGCGGGCGCATATGTCCGGGGCTGTGGCAGTTGGCGAGACGGGGCTCGATTTTTCCTACACATCGGTTCGCGCGGATGCGGGAAAGAAGGATGAACAGCGTGCCGTTTTCCGCCGGCATCTTGACCTGGCGCTGGAGTTCAACCTGCCGGTCATTGTGCACAGCCGCGGGGCATGGCAGGAGTGCCTGGACATGGTCAAAGCCGCCGGGGTTGTGCGCGCGGATTTTCACTGGTACAGCGGGCCGGAAGATGTGCTCAAGGGGATCCTTGATGCCGGGTTTGTGATCTCCTGTTCGCCCGCCATCGAGTACAGCGCCGAGGTCCGCCGGGCCGCGCTGTATGCGCCCCTCGAGAGGATCTTGCTCGAGACCGATACGCCCGTCAAGATCCCGGGTCCCTCCCGTGCGCGCGCACCTTCCACGCCCAAAGATGTCTGGCGCCCCCTGCGGGCTTTGGCCGCGCTTAAAGGCGTGGACGAATCCCGGGCCCTCACCGCCACCAGCACCCTGGCGCGTTCTTTTTTTGATCTTGACCGTAAATATCCTGGGCATCATGCGTCCGGTTGTATGGGCCCAGATGAACAAGGTTGAGATAGCTATATTTTTGTGATATTATGCCAGCCATGTACACCATTATCGGTAAACAGAATCTGACAGCGACCATCCGGCGGCTTGACATCAAGGCCGAGGCGCTGGTGGCGCGGCTGAAGCCCGGCCATTTTGTGGCCATCATGCTGGATCCTGCGTCCCGGCCCATGCCTTACAATATTTTTGAGGTCGACTGGCGGCGCAAATGCCTGTCCATCATCTTTGAAGAGAACGACGCCCTGACCCGCCGCATGGCGGCCTTGCGGATCAATGACACCATCCACCGTGTGGCGGGGCCTTACGGCATGCCGCTTGCCGTTGAAAAAAAGGGAACCATTGTCTGCGTGGGCGAGGGGATCGCGGTGGCGGCTCTTCTCATGCCGGCGCGCGCGCTCAAACAGGCGGGCAACAAGGTGATCGGTATCTCGGGCTTTGCCTCGCGCAAGACATCGCTTTTCGAAAGCCAGCTTCGGCTCAATTGCCATCAATTCCATGTGATGTACCAGGACGGGATGCACGACCGCAAAGGCGATGTCATGATCCCCTTTGGGAAAGTGATGGCCGCGGAGCAGGTGGCCTGCGTTTACGCGGATGTGGCGCCGGGCACCCTGGCCGCCGTGCGGGTCGCGGCTGCGGCCAAAGGCATTCCTGTGGTCGTCAATCTCATGGGGTTTCTGGATACGTACCAGGCGTTTTACCAGGATCATTCTTTTTTTATGGGCGGCCGCCGGTATTTCCCGGCCGTCGAGGGGATTTTCGTCGATGCCCAGGCGTTCGACATCAAGGAAGCGGTGCGTGTTGTTACCAGTACACGGGAGTATGTGGCATGCCGGAAGAAAGAACTCGCGTCCTCGCCCCGACAGGGCGTGTTCGCTCGTTTAAAGAAGTTGTTCTGGGCTTAAGCCGCGCGGAAGCGGCCGAGGGGGCGAAGATCTACCTCGAACGTGAACGCGCCCTCAAGGGACGCCCCTGCCCGCTGGGGACGGATCATCTGGCCGTGCTTCGCCTGGTGGTCAAAGGGGATATGCCCAGGGCTCTGGATCTTTTGTTGACGACCAACCCCATGCCTGAGGTTACGGGCCGCGTCTGCCCGGAGATTTTCGAGGAAACCCTGTGTCAGAATCGTCATGGTGCGCGGATCAGCCTGCGTGCCATCGAGCGTTTTCTGGGTGACAATGTCCGGCCCAGGGATATCCCCGTGCCTTCATCGGGCAAGCCCAGGGCGGCGGTGATCGGTTCAGGCCCCACGGGCCTTTCCGCGGCATGGGCGCTGGCGCGCGCAGGGCATCGCGTGAGCGTGTTTGAATCCGCGCCTTTCCCGGGCGGGACGCTCTCCTATCGTTGCGGCCCGTTTCAGCTTCCCCCCAGGGCCCTGCATGGCATCCTGCGGCGTTATCAGGGCGCGGGGATCAGTTTCGTGACAGATTTTTTATTCGGCCGCATGGCGCTTCCCTCCGAATTGCTCGAGCAGGGTTTTGGTGCGGTGCTTGTCGCCACAGGCGTGAGTTCGGCACAGCCGCTGGACATTCCCGGTGAAGGGGTCGGCGGCGTGATCACGGCGGATGATTTCTTGAAGTCGGTCAACTGGAGGGGCGAAAATCCCGAGCTGTGGCTGGGGCGTAAGGTGCTGGTGGTGGGTGAGATCGGGCCGGCGTTTGCCGCGGCACGCACGGCTGTCCGCGCCGGGCGCCAGGTCACGGTCGTTATCCGCGGCACAGAAACCCATGTCCAGGCCAGCCCCATGTTCGTTCGTCACGCGGTTGAAGAAGGGGTTCAGTTGAAGGCGTTCACCAAACCTGTCCGGGTGCTGGCCGGGCCGGACGGCTGTGTCAACGGGCTGGTCTGCCGCTACCTGGATTACCGCATGGATACCCAGGGCCGCATGGTCATGGTCGAAGACGAGGCCGGTGAGTTCACCCTCGAGGCGGATACCCTCATCACCGCCGGAGGCTGGGAGGCCGACACACTTTTTCTGCGCGATATTCCGGGCCTTGAGTTCAATCCTGACAAGAGCCTGCGCACCAAACCCGAGACCGCGGCCACAGCCATTCCCGGTGTTTTTGCGGCGGGCGGGGTGGTGGAGCCCGAAATGGCCATGACGGATGTGATTTTGGCCGGCGCGCGCGCCGCGCAGGAGATCGACAGGTACCTGAATGCTTGAACTCAACGGAGTGAAGAAATAATTTGTAAATACAACATACATGCTGTATTATCTTGTTGGAAGAGTAGTGAATGTTAAAACATATTTATTTCTTTATTGATAATCAAGGACGCAGTCCTGTGGAGCAAGCGTTAAAAGAGCTTTCTCAAAAAGAAGACATGAAAGTCAGGGCGTATCTGAAAATCCTGAAGGAATGCGGGCATGCTCTTCATCGGCCGATAGCTGATTATTTAGGAGACGGCATTTATGAATTACGACCGCAAAGTCATCGTGTTTTTTCTTTTTTCTTTTTTGGGGATTCGGCAATTCTACTTCATGTAATCAGAAAGAAAACAGACAAGATCCCGGCCAATGACCTTCTGCTGTGCATTAAGCGAAAGAAAGAGGTCGAAGCATTAAAGAATATTAAAGAAATTGATGAATAAGAAGGAGCCTCTTATGGCAAATGTTTCTATAAGAAAAGCCGATCACTTGTTGAACGAACAAGCAATGCCCCCTGAGTTCCGCCGGGGCTTTCAGAGTGAATACGCTAAAGTCCTTTTAACACAAAAGATTGCTGAAATAAGAAAGAAAAGTCATATCAATCAAAAAACATTGGCACATCGTCTGGGAGTGTCCCAACAAGTTGTTTCCAGAATTGAAACAGGTGAAAATAATAATCTTACCATTGACACATTAGCGCAACTTGCGCGGGCATTAGGACATACAGTCAGAATTTCGTTTCATAAGGCTTCTGCGAAAGATGTCGCTCTTGAGGTTGCCTGACAGGATGCTGTTGGAAAGTTGCTTCAATTTCGGACGAGAACAAGGTATGAATAAGGCAATATTTAATAAAGTCAATTTTCACAAGACCGTCATGCTCACCGCCTATGACTATCCCACGGCCGTACTCGTGGCGCGTGCGGGGGTGGACATGATCCTGGTGGGAGATTCCCTGGCCAACGTTGTTTTGGGTCTTGATGCCACAACCCAGATCGGCATGGATGAAATGATGCATCACGCCAGGGCGGTCTGCCGCGGGGCGGGTCAGGTGCCGGTTGTGGCGGACATGCCGTTTGAGGCGTATCAGCCGGAAGGCGCGGACGCGGTGCGCCATGCCCGGCGTTTGATCGAGGCGGGCTGTGCCGCGGTCAAGGTCGAATGGTTTGCCGGGATTGAAGCGGTGATCCGGTTGTTGCGGGCTGACGGGATCGAGGTGATGGGGCATGCGGGGTTGACGCCGCAGACTGCGGTCGATTTCAAGGTCCAGGGCCGCGATGCGGCATCGGCGGCGGCTATCCTGGAGCAAGCCAGGGCGATGGCAGCGGCCGGATGCTTTGCGGTCGTCCTGGAATGTGTGCCTGAAGGGCTCGCCCGGGAGATCACAGGCGCATTGAAAGTCCCGACCATCGGCATCGGCGCCGGCAAATTTTGCGACGGCCAGGTCCTGGTCCTGCATGACATGCTGGGCTTGAATGACCGCAAGGTCCCGCGGTTCGTGAAGAAATACGCGGATGCCTCCGGCCTGATCCTTAATGCCGTCCGCCAGTATAAGGAAGAAGTCATTTCAGGCAAGTTCCCCGCGCCAGAGCATACTTTTCATTAAGCAAGCACGTGTCATTTCGAGGAAACGCATTTTTGATAACTCCCTTGCAATTTAAGACCTCTTTGTTACAATACTCGGAATTATGAACAAGCCTGAATTGATGGACAAGGTCGTTGCCCTCTGCAAACGACGCGGTTTTATATTTCCCTCTTCCGAGATCTACGGCGGTTTGAACGGTGCCTGGGATTACGGCCCGATGGGCGCGGAGCTCAAGCGCAATGTCAAGAACGCCTGGTGGAAAGCCATGATCCAGGGGCGTGACGACATGGTCGGCCTCGACGCGGCCATCCTCATGCACCCCAAGACCTGGGAAGCCTCCGGCCATACCGCGAATTTCGCGGACATGCTGGTTGATTGTAAAAATACCACCTGTGGCAAACGCCTGCGCGCCGATCATCTCAAGGAAGGCAAATGCCCGGATTGCGGCGGCACGTCCTTCACCGAAGCGCGCGCGTTTAACCTTATGCTGAGGACCGCCCTGGGCGCCATGGAAGATTCCAGTTCCGTGGTTTATATGCGCCCGGAAACGGCACAGGGCATTTTCGTCAACTTCGCCAATGTCCTGGATGCGACCCACCGCAAGCTTCCTTTTGGCATCGGCCAGATCGGCAAATCTTTCCGTAACGAGATCACTCCCGGCAATTTCACCTTCCGCACCCGCGAGTTCGAGCAGATGGAGATCGAGTATTTCTGCCGTCCTGGGGAAGCGGAGGAACGCTACCGCCACTGGATCGACACGCGCCTCCAGTGGTACCTCGATCTGGGCCTGACTAAAGCCAATCTGCGCCTGCGTGAACACGGCAAGGACGAGCTGGCGCATTACGCGGCCGGGTGCACGGATGTCGAGTATTTGTTTCCCTTTGGCTGGTCGGAACTTGAAGGGGTGGCCAACCGCACGGATTATGATTTGAAACAGCACGCGCAGTTTTCGGGCAAGAACCTCATGTACGATGACCCGGTGACGCATGAAAAGTTTTATCCTTACGTGATCGAACCGTCGGGCGGCTGTGACCGCGGCACGCTCGCCTTTTTGACCGATGCCTATCACGAGGAGCAGGTCAACGACGGCACGCGCGTGGTCATGAAGTTCCATCCGGCACTGGCACCTGTCAAGGTTGCGATTTTCCCGTTGCTCAAGAAGAATGCGGATCTTGTGACGCTGGCCAAGTCGATCAAGACCGATTTGAAGAAGGATTGGAATTGCGTGTACGATGACACCGGCGCGATCGGCAAGCTTTACCGCCGTCAGGACGAGATCGGCACGCCCTTTTGCGTGACGGTCGACGTGCAGTCCCTGGAGGACCGGCAGGTGACCGTGCGTGAGCGCGACACCATGCAGCAGGCCCGCGTTCCTGTTGATAATCTAAAAAATTATTTGCGCGATCGTTTGGCGTGATGATGGGGAATGTCATGATGTGAAAAATCCCATGGTGTGAAAAATCCCATGGTGTGAAAAATCCCATGGTGTGAAAAATCCCATGGTGTGTAGGGGCGGGTCTTAGACCCGCCCGTACATGCGTTGGCCGTATATGCGTCGTTGGTGTAGGGGCGGCCCGGTGGGTCGCCCGATAAAATAAAAAAGAAGGAGCAGGACAGATGGCAACAAAACATGTTTATTCCTACGGCGCCGGCAAGGCGGAAGCCAAGGGCGCTGAGCTGAGCAAGCAGGTGCTTGGCGGCAAGGGTATCGGGCTCATGGAGATGACTTCTATCGGCATACCGGTCCCGGCGGGTTTCACGATCACGATCCAGACCTGCGAAGAGTATTACAAGCTCGGGCGCAAGCTCCCCAAGACACTCGCGAGCGAAGTGCTCGACGCGGTCAAGAAGCTCGAGAAGAACACGGGCAAGAAACTGGGCGATTCCAGCGATCCGCTCCTGGTGTCGGTCCGTTCCGGCGCGGCGCGTTCCATGCCCGGCATGCTCGAGACCATTTTGAACCTGGGCCTGAACGACAAGAGCGTCGAGGGTTTGGCGCTTAAGACCGGCAATGCCCGTTTCGCCTACGATTCCTACCGCCGTTTCATCCAGATGTTCTCCGCCACGGCCATGGGTTTGTCGAAACAGCCCATGGAAGACATGCTCCACAAGATGAAGCATGACCTGGGCATCAAGAACGACCCCGAGATCCCCGCCGAGAAGTTGAAGGAGCTTTGCGGTCAGTTCAAGGCGTTCTACAAGCAGAACAAGGGCGAAGATTTTCCGCAGGATCCCTATAAACAGCTCTGGGGCGCTGTCATGGCCGTCTTCAACAGCTGGGAAGCCGAGAAGGCCGTTACCTATCGCCGCGTCGAGAAGATCACGGATCTCAAGGGGACCGCGGTCAATGTCGTGCAGATGGTGTTCGGCAACAAGGGCGACAATTCCGGCACGGGTGTGTGCTTCACGCGCGACCCGAATACCGGCGAAAACGTGTTCTACGGGGATTACCTGATCAACGCGCAGGGCGAGGACGTTGTCGCGGGTATCCGCACGCCCCTCAAGCTCGAGACGCTCAAGGACCAGATGCCCAAGCCGTATGACCAGCTTCTGGCCGTGCGCGCGATCCTTGAAACGTATTATAAGGAAATGCAGGACCTCGAGTTCACCATCGAAGACGAGAAGCTTTACATGCTTCAGTGCCGCACCGGCAAGCGTTCTCCGGCGGCCGCGTTCCAGATCGCGCTCGATCATGCGACCAAGCCTTTGCTTTCCAAGGCGCAGGCCAATGATCTCGTCAAGAAGGGCTATCTTCCCGGGAAGTGGGCCGAACTTGCGGTCAAGCCTGTGATCACCCGCGAGCAGGCGGTCTGCCGTCTGACTTCGGATGATATCGAGCGCTTGTTTTATCCGGTCATCGACGGCACCAAAGTCAGCGTCCAGGAGCTTAAGGCCCTGAAGATCGCCTCCGGCATCAACGCGGTTCCGGGTGCGGCGGCGGGCCAAGTGGTGTTCACGGCGGCCGAGGCTGAAGAGATGGCCAGGAATGGCGCCAAGGTCATTCTGGTCCGCAAGGAAACCTCTCCCGAAGATGTGGGCGGCATGCACGCGGCCAAGGGTATTCTGACAGCTACCGGCGGCAAGACTTCTCACGCGGCGGTCGTCGCGCGCGGCTGGGGCAAGTGCTGTGTTGTGGGCTGCGAAGCGCTCAACATCAATTACGATGCCAAGGAAATGACCGTCGGCGGCAAGGTCATCAAGCAGGGCGACTTTCTTACCCTCGATGGATCCGCTGGTGAAGTGTACACGGGCGACCTGGCCCTCAAGGACCCGGTCCTTCCGGAAGCTTATAACACGATCTTGAAGTGGGCGGATGCGATCCGTACCGTCAAGGTGCGCACCAACGCCGACACGCCGTATGATGCCAGGAAGGCCATCGAGATGGGCGCTGAAGGTATCGGCTTGTGCCGTACCGAGCACATGTTCTTCGACACCGAGGAAAGGCGCCTGGCCATCCAGGAGATGATCGTGGCTGATTCTCTTGAGGCCCGCAAGGCCGCGCTCGCGAAGCTCCTGCCGATCCAGCGCGAAGACTTCTATGGCATTTTCAAGGCCATGGACGGCTATCCGGTCACGATCCGTCTGATCGATCCGCCGCTCCACGAGTTCACGCCCAAGGATGACGCGGGTGTCGAGAAGCTCTCGAAGGTCACCGGCATCAGCCCGGAGAAGATCAAGCACCGCTGCGAACAGCTCCATGAGTCCAACCCGATGCTGGGGCATCGCGGCTGCCGCTTGTGCATCACGTATCCGGAGATCCTGGATATGCAGGTGCGCGCCATCATTGAAGCCGCGATCAAGGCGGGCAAGGAAGGCGTGAAGGTCCTGCCGGAGATCATGATCCCGCTGACCATCGACAAGAAAGAGCTGTCGATTTTAGTTGACCAGGCCCGCGGGGTAGCGGACAAACTGATCAAGGATGCGAAATCCAAAGTGAAATACATGGTCGGCACCATGATCGAGATCCCGCGCGCGGCGCTTTTGGCCAATGAGCTCGCCGAGGTTGCGGAGTTTTTCTCCTTCGGTACCAATGACCTGACCCAGATGACCCTCGGCCTTTCGCGTGATGACGCCGGGCGTTTTCTCCCGGTTTATGTCGCGGCGGAAAAAGAGGGCGGCAAGGCGATCTTCAAGGATGATCCTTTCCAGAGCCTTGATCAGAGCGGCGTGGGCATGCTCGTCAAATACGGCATCGAGCGCGGCCGTTCCACCCGCAAGGATATCAAGATCGGTATCTGCGGCGAACACGGCGGCGAAGCGCAGAGCGTCAAGTTCTGCGTTAGGGCGGGGATGAACTATGTTTCCTGCTCACCGTACCGCGTTCCGATCGCGCGTCTTGCAGCGGCCCAGGCCGCGGTGGAAGACAGGTCTTCCGGCAAGCCCGCAAAGAAAGTAACAAAAAAAGTTAAAAAGTAGGAAATTGATGTAAAATACCGGGGTGCTTCGGCGCAGGGGCCGGAGCCCCCGGTATTCATCTGTAATATAGCAAGGAGATATGGACTCAATCCGCGCGTATCTCAAAGATGTCCGTCCGATCGCCCTCCTCACGCCCGAGGAGGAAGTCACGCTTGCCCGCGCCGTCCAGAAGGGCGACAAGGAGGCGCGCGAGAAGATGATCTGCGCCAACCTCCGCCTGGTTATCAGCCTGGCCAAGCGTTACGTCAATCTCGGCATTCCTTTAAGCGATCTCATTGAAGAAGGCAATATCGGCCTGATGCGTTCCGTGGAGAAGTTCGATCCGGAAAAAGGCTACCGCTTTTCAACCTATGCGGCCTGGTGGATCAAGCAGGGGATCTCCCGTGCCATCATCGACCAGGGCAAGATGATCCGTGTTCCCGTTTACATGAACGAGGAGATCGTCAGGCACCGCAAGGCCGTGGAAGCGCTCACCCACAAGCTTGGGCGCAAGCCGCAGACCGGCGAGGTGGCCAAGCGCATGCAGTTGTCCGTGGACAAGGTCAAGGAGCTTGAAGGCGCCGTGGCCCGCATGTTGAGCCTGGACGCGCCCATCGGCGAGGATGGCGACGGCCAGGTCAAGGACCTGATCGAGGATGAGACCCTTGCCGCGCCCGATGAGCAGATGGAAGTCTTCCTCAACAAGGAACGCGCCCGCGATATTTTAAAGGAGCTCCCCGAACGGGAGCGCCAGATCATCACCTTGCGTTTCGGCCTCGACGATGGAGAACCCAGGACCCTCGCGGAGATCGCGGACGTCATGGGTGTTTCCCGCGAGCGTGTCCGCCAGCTTGAGGGTGCCATCATCAAGCGCCTGCGCCAGATCGCGGACAACCAGGATTATTCCAAACGTGATGAAAACTCCGACAAGACCACCGCGTAAAGGCCGCAAACCTCTTTTTGTCCTGATCATCCCGCGTTTCGGGGATATGGCCGGGGCTTTTTACGCCGGGGAAGTTCTTAAAGGGGCTTCTTTCGCCGCCAGCCGCCTGGACGCCGATATCCTTATCCATTTGACCGAGCGCGATGACCATGCCGCCTGGCTGTCGGGAGACCTGTTGAGCCCCGACGCGGTCGACGGGGTGCTTTTTGCGGACATTGACCGTGACTGGGCTGTGGTCCGGCGCGCGATCGGCGCGTGCCTGCCCGCGGTTGTTTTGAACAACCCCACGGACGAACCCTTTAACTGCATTGCCATCAATAATCGCAAGGCAGCGTGCCAGGCCACCGGGCATCTCATCGCCCAGGGGCATCGCAGGATCGCGCATATCGCCGGCGACCTGGACACCCAGGCCGGGCAGGACCGTCTGGCCGGATATTACGATGCGCTTGAGGCCGCGGGTATCCCACGCGAAAAAAGATTGGTGAGGAAAGGGGGGTTTTTACGCACCCCTGCCCGCACAGCGGCTTTGGCTTTTCTTAAAGATATGGCCAAAAACGAGCGTCCGACCGCGCTTTTTGCGGCGAGCGATGTGATGGCCCTGGAAGTTTTGGATACAGCGCGCGCCCTGGGGATGGTGGTCCCGGAGGATCTTTCTGTCATTGGTTTTGACAATAATCTCCATGCGTGCGGGCGTACCAACCTGTGCACGTTTGAACAGCCCATCGTGGATATGGCGCGGCTGGGCGTTGAAAATCTTTACCAGATGACCCTTGGCCTGGCAAAACTCCCAGTTAAGGTTCTTTTGGAAGCCAAATACATTAAAGGTAAGACAACCACCACTATTCATTAGTGTGTAGGGGCGGGTCCAAGACCCGCCCGTGTTCCAGGTCGCCCGATATAAAAATATGAAAAAATTAAATTTAAAAGATTACATCCGCGACATTCCCGATTTTCCGAAAAAGGGCATCCTCTTCAAGGATATTACGACCCTCCTTAAGGATAAAGCCGCCCTTAAGGCCGCGGTCGACAGCCTGGCCAGGGCGTTCGCGAAAAAAGACATCAAATATGTGGTGGGCATTGAATCGCGCGGGTTTATTTTCGGCACCGCGCTGGCGTACAGGCTCGGCACGGGTTTTATACCGGTCCGCAAGAAAGGCAAGCTTCCGGCAAAGACACGCGCGGTCATGTATGCGCTGGAATACGGCACCGATTCCCTTGAGATCCATGCGGACGCCCTTAAAAAAGGCGACAAGGTCGTTATTGTCGACGACCTTCTGGCCACCGGCGGCACGATCGCCGCGGCCATCAAGCTCGTGGCCGGTTCCGGGGCGAAGATCGAAGGCGTGGGTTTTGTCATTGAACTTTCCTTCCTGAACGGGCGCAAGAAACTCGGGGGCCTTCCGGTTTTTTCTGTCATGCAATATTGATCCGGGTGGATATGTCCATGGACCAGATAAAAGAACATAGTTATATTGCCAACCTGTTTATGGTGGGGACGATTGTCTTTGCCCTGGGGGTTTTGACGGTCATTCTTTTCAAGCCTGAACTGCCGGGCGGAGTGTCTTCAGCCAGGCCGGGGGTTGCGGGGGTTAAAGATCTTTTGGCGGCCGCATCCGATGCGGAGCATAAGGGGCGTTTGCCTGAAGCGATCAGCGCCTATGAAAATATTCTCGTCAAGTTCCCGAATTTTTCGCCCGCGTATTTCAGGCTGGGGGCGATCTATTTTCATCTGGGGATGCCTTCCAAGGCCGAAGAACTTTATCTTAGCGCCATTGACAAGGGGTTGGCCGATCCTGATGTGTACCTTGATCTGGGCTATATTAAGGAAAGCCAGGGAAGCCTGGACCAGGCGCTCGAGTATTATGCCAAGGGTGAGCTTACGGCATCCAAAAACCCTGTCCTGTATTTTAATATGGGGAATGTGCAGGCGCGCCTGGAGCATGCGGATAAGGCTGTTGAGGCGTTCAAACATGCCCTGACCCTGAATCCCGATTACAAGGATGCGTTGGTGAACCTGGCCATCATCCTGGCTAACACGGGTGAATATCGGGATGCGCAGTATTATCTTGAAAAAGCCGAAAAGCTCGGGTATGATGCGCCTCCGGAATTCAAGCAAGGCCTCGCCGCCAAGGTGGCGGGGGGGAAATAATGCGCCGTATGTTGTCCCTGATCGTTATTCTTTGATAATTGTGTTAAATGTTATGTTGTTGCAGCGTAAATAAATAATTTCAATTTTTTGATAGGTAGCCCCTTTTCGTATTAAAACCCTCCCCCTTGTGGGGAGGGCATGGGAGGGGGGTATAAGGTATTTTGCCCCTGTAGCTCAAATGGATAGAGCACGGCTCTCCTAAGGCTGTGGCGGCCGTTCGAGTCGGCCCAGGGGCACCATTTATTTATCATGTAAGGGCGGGTCTGTGACCCGCCCAAATTCAAATTCCTCTAAATTTTATTGACACTACAGCGCCTGTATGGCAGAATATCCGCATCTTAAACCCTAAGATGTTCCTAGTCCGACCAAGAAAGGGGGTGGAGGTTTTAAGGCTTTTTAACGGATCTGGGTCAGGGGGCATCGCTTATAGGGATCAATCGTACATAATCTAGTCATATATAACTAGTTGTCTTTTTTATAATAATCTTAAGGAGAAACACATGATTAAGAAAATCACCATGATGCTCGCGCTCGTCGCCCTGATGGCGGCTCCGGCGTTCGCATCTGTGCAGAACGTGAAGGTCAGCGGTTCCTTGGCCACCACGTCTGTGATCCGCAAGGGGTTCGATCTTGGCGCCGGCGCTGGGGCCTTGACCGCGCAGAACATCGTTGCGACAACCACAAGCCTCGGCGTTGCGGCTGACCTGACGGACAATGTGTCCACCAATGTCAAGCTCACCAACGAAGGGGCCTGGGGTTTGCAGGGCGCTGCCGTTGATTCTAACGCAGCCAGTGCCAACAACACGTTGTATGTTGATGCCGCGTATGTGACCATGAAGGAGCTGCTCTATTCTCCTCTCACGGTGACGATCGGGCGTCAGACACTCGCGTATGGCAACCAGTTCCTGGTCGGGTATAACTCCGCGAACAAGAATTATTGGGGCGGGGTGGCGACGGATCTTGCTGGCAACGGCAACTTCGACGCGATCAAGGCCGTGTTGTCCTATGACCCGTTGACCATTGATTTGTTTGCGTCACAGATCAAGGATAACGGAAATCTTCAACCTAACGACAACGCGGATACCGATCTCTTCGGTATCAACGCGAGCTACAAGCTGGGCGACAAGATGAGCACGGTCATCGAGGCCTACACGTTCGCGAAGAACGACAAGGGCAATATCCAGAATGTGGCTTCGGGTGGTTTTGAAACCAAGACCCGCGATCTGTTTGTTCCTGGCTTGCGCGTGAGCACCAATCCCATCGAGGGCTTGAATGTCCAGCTGGAAGGTGCGTATGAGTTCGGCGATGCCGGGTTGACGCTTGATCGGGTCGAAAAGCCTGGTGAAGTTAAGGTCAGCGCGTATGGTGCCCAGGGTAAGGTGAACTATGCCCTTCCTGTGCTGAAGGATCTGAAGCCGGTCCTGTCTGCTGGTTATACGTATCTTTCCGGCGACAAGAACGGTGCGGATAACAAGGGTAAGGCCTTCAATCCGCTGTATGAGAACCAGAACACGGGCCGCATCTATGACAGCCTGTTTTCCGCGACCAACCAGAGCCTGATCGAAGCCGCGTTTGAATTGGCCCCGATCCAGGACCTGACAGCGAAGTTGAGCTGGTATAATGTGAGCAAGGCCCAGAAGGCCTCCAGTGTTTCTCCGATCAACCAGCCGAATGCTGCTGCTGGGCAGGCTGTGGTTGAAAATGGCAAGAAGGACCTGGGCAATGAACTTGACCTGGACCTGACCTATGCTTATACCGAGGATGTGAAGTTCGGCGTGAGCGCCGGTTATTTCGCTCCTGGCAAAGCGTTCGATGCCGTGAACAAGGATTCGGCGACTCAGCTCCTCTCGAGCGTCAGCGTCGCGTTCTAATCGAACACGTCTTAACGTACAAAAAAGAGCCCCGGATCTCCGGGGCTCTTTTTTTTGTTGTTAAAAAAAATTCAGATATTATTTTGAATTTGATTTTTATTTGATATCATTGAAATGTAATCATTTATATTTCCATAAAAAATATTTTCTCCGTCGGAAGTTGTTGGCAGTATGAACCGTGACGAGATCTACGACCATTTGGCCAAGGTTTACCTGGGCAAACGGGAAGTGGTTGAACCAAAAAAACCTGAAGTTCGTCCCAACGCCTGGCGGGTGATCAACCTCGTCATCACGGCGTTCATTTTGACGAGCGTGGTTTACGGGCTCACCGCCTTCCTCACCCAGCGCCGGGACGCGCTCAAGAGCCGTGTCATTTACGCGCTCAACAATTCGCCCATCCGCCTGACGTATTCCGTCGGGGGGAAATATCCTCAGGTGCAGAACCTGACGATCGCGGTGCCGGATATGGACGTGGCGAAGTACAGCCGCCTGAACCTGTCCTTGCGAAGTCTCGCCGGGAATCCCGGGATGCTCAAGGTCGTTGTCAGGAATGCCCGGGAAGAAGAGGCCTCGTATTATCTCGAAGGCATCGGCGGGCGGTGGCAGGATTATTCGATCTCTTTCGAACGGATGAACCTGACGGACTGGAAGTCCATCAAGGATATTGCGTTCGTGGTAGAGGCGTGGAACGCGAAAGACCCGGCGGGGACGGTTCTTGTCGACAATATCACTTTTTCCAACTAGGACAGGCGGAGGGGCCAACATGAAGATCATATCGATCGCGAACCAGAAGGGCGGCTGCGGCAAGACCACGACATCCATCAATTTGGTGTCGACGCTGGCCTTAAACGGCAAAAAGACGCTCCTGATCGACCTCGACCCGCAGGCCCACGCCACCCTCGGCCTTAACCGCGATGATAAAAACAGCATCTACAATGTCATCTCGCGCATCACCCCGCGCAAGCTTTCCCTGCGCGATATTGTCCAGCGCGTGGACAAGAATTTCGATATTGTCCCCTCCAACGTGCTCGTCGGGACCCTCGAGCAGGAACTTGCCGACGAGATCGGCCGCGAGATGAAGCTTTCCGAGTGCATTGCCACCGTCAAGGATGCCTACGACTATATCATCATCGATTGCCCGCCGAGCCTGGGGTTTCTGACGGTCAATTCCATCCGCGCCAGCCACGAGATCATCATCCCCGTGGAAATGAGCCGTTTCTCCGTGCAGGGTGTGGAGCATCTGATCGATATCATCAACCTCATCCGTGACAGGCTGAACCACCCCGTGACCCCGCGCGTCTTGATCACCATGTTCGATTCGCGCCTGCGCCATTCCTTTTCCATGCTCGACAAGATCAAGCGCCAGTTCGGCGATATGCTTTTTGCCACGATCGTGCACACCAATGTCAAGCTCAAGGAATCGGCGGTCGAAGGGAAGCCGGTCATGGCCTACGACAAATATTGCCGCGGGGCCAAGGATTATTACACGCTCGCCAAGGAGCTGATCGCCCTGGAAGACGGTGTGCGTCTGCCTGCCGCCGCGGCGGTGGTCGAAGCGCCTGCGGCGACCGTGGCGTTTTCCGGCCGCATGCAGGAGACCGTCACACGCGAGATGGAGTCCATGCTCACGACCTTCAGCATCCTGGCGCCCGAGGCGCAGTCGGTGTACGTTTCAGGCAGTTTCAACGAATGGGCCATTGACGAGTCCTGCCGCCTCACGCGCCGCGGGGATGTCTGGTCCACACGCCTGGCGCTGCCTTCCGGGCTGTACCGTTACCAGTTTGTAGTAGACGGGCGCTGGCAGCCTGACCCGGCCCATGAACGCCGCGAATCCAACGGGTTCGGCGATATGAACTCGATCCTCGAGGTGGAGGCGGCGGCGCATGCCTGACCCCGGGCCTTCCGGCTTGTCTGACGACAGGCTTGCGCCCAGGCCGCCCCAGATCGATGACGACAGGCTGTATGCCCTTGTGGCCTACTGTTTTATCCTGTGCATCGTCCCGCTTGTCCGTAAAAGAGAGAGCCCGTTTGTCCGTTTTCACGGCAGGCAGGGCCTGGCGCTTTTTTTGTGCGAGATGGCGGTGTTCATCCTCAGCATTGTGTTCCCGTTCCTCATGAAGCCGGCGCTTTTCCTTTTTGCGGTGTTGTCTTTCTGGGGGATGATGCAGGCTTTGCGCGGGGAACTTTTCCCTCTTCCTTTGATCCACAGCATCGCCCGCCGCCTGGATATTTGAGCCCGTCATTCAAAAGGGATGCACGTTTAGCGCATCCGATTTTTCGCCTGCCTTATCGCGCCACCCTTCCGGCTTCTCTCGGGGCTTGTGCGCCCCTCGTTCCAGGCGGAAAGGCACCCGGCGCTTGGCGCGGCGAAAACACAGGGCGCTAAACATGAACCGACAGGGTAGCTCTTGTGGTATATTTAAACTGCAATCAGGAGGCCGTTGATGGGCATGTATTTTTCCAGGCGCGGACAAAATATCATTGAATATATCCTGCTTAGCACCGCCGTCGTGGTTGTGCTGGTTACGGGTGTTCTGGTGAAGAACGGCGCCTTTGTATCATCCACCACAAAAGCCATGGAGTCGCCCGGCCGGCAAATCGGTGCCTTCAGTGCCAGCATGAATTTTGTCGACGGGGACGAGGTGGCGATCAGCCGCGACAAGGCTGTCCAGCCGTAAGCGGGGTGTCAGCGTTTGACCTTGTCCATCTGTGAGCGGAGATTGTCCATCATCCGTTCGTTCTTTTCCTGGATCGAGAGCGTTTTTTCAGACTGTTTTTCAATGACGCCCTGGCTGTGGTAGGTTTCTTCGGCGGGATCTTCCTCAAAACTTTTTTTGACACCCTTGGTCATGCCGTTAAATACGGTTAGTCCGCACAGCACGCACAAGACCAGGATGAAGAGGGTTTGATAGGTCATGAAAATAATTATAGTGGAAGCCTGAACAAATGACAATTCCTGTTTCATTAAAAACCCTCTGCATCTTCGCCGTCGCGATGTCGGGCGGGTGTGCCGTCACGTGGGCTTCGGGCGGGGAAGTGGCGCTGGCCGTGTCCGATCTGCCGGTGGCGGTCCGTGTGGCAGGGGTCAGTCCGTCCATGGCCGAGGTGGTGGATGATGTGAGGCGTTCGCCCGCCTCCGGCCGTCTGGTGTTGTCTTCCCGGACCGAACTGGCCGCGGCCCTGGAAAAAGCCGTAGCGGGCCGGACAAGGCCGCTTTTGGTGGTGGCGGACGCGGGTAAAATCAGGGTTATGGAGCTGCGGCAGACAGAAAAGTGAGGGCTGGAACAAAGCCTTGACTTCATTATGGCCCGATAGTATAATGTCGCTCAATATTCAGCCCCAGGAGCGGGGCGTCGAGATCAATCGTTACCAGGAGGCGGTTCGTTGGAATTAGCGGTAGATAAAAAAACAGAGATCGTGCGTACATTCAAGGTCCATGCGAAGGATACAGGTTCTCCGGCGGTGCAGGTCGCCCTTTTGACCGAGAGGATCAATCACCTTAACGAGCACTTCAAGAGCCACAAGAAAGACCACCATTCCCGCCGTGGGCTTTTATTGATGATCGGCAAGCGCCGCCGTCTTTTGAGTTACCTGAAGAAGACGGACCATCCCAGGTACGAAGAGACCATCACCAAATTGGGCTTGCGCAAGTAACGCGCTGCAACGATGTTGTGGAACGCCTGCGCGATCTGCCCTGAGGGCAGGCGGCCGGTAGAAATCCCCGCGTCAACATAAACAACGCGGGATAACAGCAAGGAAAATATCAATGAATTATCCCCGCGTGGAAGTTGACTACGGAACGAACCGTCTGGTCATTGAAACTGGCAAACTGGCAAAACAGGCTTCCGGATCCGCTTTGGTGAGCTGCGGCGGCACCGCGGTCCTGGTGACGGTGTGTATTGCCGGAAAACCGAGGGAAGGCATCGATTTCTTCCCGCTGACCGTTGAATATCAGGAGAAGACCTATGCCGCAGGCAAGATCCCCGGCGGTTTCTTCAAGCGTGAAGGCCGTCAGACCGAGAAAGAGATCCTCACCTCGCGTTTGATCGACCGTCCGATCCGTCCGCTTTTCCCCGAAGGACTTTTTAACGAGGTTCAGGTCATCGCGACGGTTCTCAGCGCCGATAACGAAAACGATCCGGATGTCCTGGCGATCAACGGCGCTTCAGCGGCCCTGATGCTTTCCGATATTCCTTTTGATGGTCCTATCAGCGCGGTGCGCGTGGGGCTCGTCGAAGGCCAGTTCGTCATCAACCCGACGTATGAACAGCGTGCCGTGAGCACGCTTGATTTTGTTGTGGCTGGCGATGCGCAGGGCATTGTCATGATCGAAGGCGACAGCAAGGAAGTTCCCGAAGCCAAGATCAAGGAAATGCTCGCTTTCGCGCATAAGGCGCTTCAGCCGGTGCGTGTGATCCAGTCCGAGCTTCAGAAAACGGCCGGCAAGGCCAAGACCCAGGTGGAGACCAAGCTTGTCCCGCCTGCGTTTGTCGCCAAGGTCAGGGGCATGGGCATGGCGCGTTTGTCGGAGATCTTGAGCGGCACCGTCGACAAGAAGACCCGTGAAAAGGCGCTCAACGATCTTTTCGCCACGCTGGTCGCGGATATGGCTGTTTATGCAGAGTTCAAGAAGGGCAAGGCGGATATTTCCGAGAATGACGTCAAGGCTGTTTTCGAGATCATGCAGTATGACGTGATGCGCCAGAATGTGTTCGAACGCCAGTTGCGCGCCGATGGCCGCGGCCTCAATGAGATCCGTGCCTTGTCCGCCGAAACCGGCATCCTGGCACGTACCCACGGGTCAGGTCTTTTCACCCGCGGGCAGACGCAGAGCCTGGCCACGGTGACGCTTGGCACCAAGATCGACGAACAGTTGATCGAGGCGCTTGATGGCGTCACGTACCGCCGTTTCATGCTCCATTACAATTTTCCTCCGTTTAGCGTCGGGGAAACAAAGCCCGTGCGCGGCCCCGGCCGTCGCGAGATCGGCCATGGCGCGCTGGCGCACCGCTCGCTTGAAGCCGTGATCCCTTCACCGGAAGATTTTCCCTATACCATCCGTATCGTGTCCGAGATCCTGGAATCGAACGGTTCTTCGAGCATGGCAACTGTCTGCGCGAGCACGCTGGCGCTCATGGACGCGGGTGTGCCGCTCAAGGCGCCTGTGGCGGGCATTTCCGTCGGCCTTATTTCCGACGAAAAGCGCGCGGTCCTTATCACGGACATCCAGGGCATGGAAGACCATTTCGGCGACATGGATTTCAAGGTGTCCGGCACGAAGGAAGGCATCACGGGGGTGCAGCTTGACCTGAAGATACGCCATATCTCCGTCGAGCTCCTTGGCCAGGCCATTGACCAGGCCCGTGAAGCCCGCCTGAAGATCCTGGATACCATGACCGCTGCGATCCCCGAGCCCAGAAAGACGCTTTCCGAGTTCGCGCCCCGCATCGAACTTCTGCAGATCCCGCAGGACAAGATCGGCGAGGTCATCGGACCCGGCGGCAAGACCATTCGCAAGATCATCGAGAGCACCGGCGCCACGTCGATCGATATCGATGACGAAGGCAAGGCGTTCATTTCCGCGCCCAACCAGGCGGCACTCGATTGTGTCATGAATTATTTGAAGTCCATGCTTGAAATGCCCGAGGTCGGCAAGATCTATGAGGCTACGGTCGTCAAGATCATGAATTTCGGCGCGTTCTGCGAGTTCATGCCCGGCCGCGACGGCCTGGTGCATGTTTCCGAACTTTCCGACAAGTTCGTGAAAGATCCCAACGAGCTGGTGAAGATGGGGGACACGTTCCCCGTCCTGCTCGTGGAGATCGACAAGATGGGCCGTTATAATCTCAGCCGCAAGAAGGCCGAGAAGAAATAAGTTCCGGGGCCCCGCTTCCGGTATATGCCGGGAGCGGGTCTTTTCAAGCTCCACGTGGTGGAGTCTTTCAATCTCATACCCAGGCCCATGCGAACGGAACACCTTAACGAGATCAAGGGCATCATCATCCTTGCGCTGGCGGTTATCCTTCTGGCCAGCCTGGTGTCCTACGTTCCCGAAGACCTCATCTGGTTCACGGCGCATCCCAACGAGCCCGCCCATAACCTGATCCGTATCACCGGCGCCTATATGGCGGGAGGCTTTTTTTTCCTGGCCGGTTACAGCGCCTATCTTTTTGTCCTTTTCCTTTTTTTCTGGAGCTGGAATATTTTTACCTCGCGCGAAACGCCCCTCACCCTGGCGCGCGGGGTGAGCCTTGTCATCCTGGTGTCGGTCATGAGCGGCCTTTTCAGCCTGACCGGTTCGCCCCTGGCGGCGCACCGTTTCGAGCGCGGGGGATTGACCGGCATGGTCTTTGCGGATTTCCTGTCCAGAAACCTGGGTGGTATCGGCGCGTATGTGGTGTTATTGGCGTTGGCGTGCCTGTGCCTGGTCATTACCGCGGACTTTCTTGTGTCGCCGCTCATTGTCAGGATCACGCGTACCCTTATCGGGATGTGGGAAAATTTCCGCCACGGAGCGCCGCTGTGGGCCTGGCCTTCCTTGCCGCTGCGCCGTTCCGAGGCCGAAGCAAAGCCGCCCCGCAAGGACGATAAAGCTGTCCCGGAGGCCGCGCCGCCGCCGGAAAAGAATCCGCCCAAGGGCCGGAAAGCCAGGCCGGAACCCGAGGCTGCCGAGGCGCCTCCCGAAAAGGCTGCGGTACCGCCGCCCAAACCCCAGCCGCCCAATATCAGGATCGTGCCCACGAAGACCGAGGGGCCTTCCCCGGAGCGTGCGGACAAGCCGCTGGTGATCGGCAATTACCAGCTGCCGCCCTTTGACCTTTTGAATGATCCGCCGCAGGTTTCCGAATCGAATGTCCAGGAAACGCTCGTTAACGGCGCCAAGACCCTCGAGCAGGCACTGGCAAGTTTTGGCGTGATGGCGCGTGTGGCCGACATCGAACGCGGCCCGGTTATCACCCGTTACGAACTGGAGCCTGCGCCGGGGGTACGTGTCCAGAGCATCAATTCCCTTGCGGATGATATTGCCCTGGCCATGCAGGCTTCGTCGGTACGCATCCAGGCGCCCATTCCGGGCAAGAACCGCGTGGGCATCGAGGTGCCCAATGGCGCTTCCGCGGCGGTGGTGTTGAAGGATGTGCTTATCCAGGGCGATATCCGCAATGCCCGCTCGAAGATCACCCTTGCGCTGGGCAAAGACACCGCGGGTAAACCCATCATCGCGGACCTGGCGGATATGCCGCATCTTCTGGTGGCAGGGGCCACGGGGGCGGGGAAGTCCGTCTGCCTGAATGTCATCATCATGTCCATTGTTTATAACGCTTCGCCGCACGAGGTGAAGTTCATCATGATCGATCCCAAGATGGTGGAGCTCAACCAGTATAACGACATCCCTCATATGCTCTGCCCGGCGATCACCGACCACAAGAAAGTGGCCGCAGCGCTGGGATGGGTGATCGGGGAGATGGAGACGCGGTACAAGACCCTCCAGAAGCATCAGGTCAAGAATATCAAGGCGTATCATGCCAAGGGTTTCGAGATGCCTTACATCGTGGTGGTCGTCGACGAGTTCGCGGACCTCATGCAGACATCCGGCAAGGTGATCGAGGGCGCGATCACGCGCCTCGCCCAGCTGGCGCGTGCGGTCGGCATCCACCTCATCCTCGCCACCCAGCGCCCTTCGGTCAACGTCATCACCGGGACCATCAAGGCCAATTTGCCGGCGCGCATTGCCTTCAAGGTGGCTTCCCAGATCGATTCGCGCACGATTCTCGACGAGAAAGGTGCCGAAGATCTGTTGGGCAAGGGGGACATGCTTTTTATTCGTCCGGGCGATCCCAAGCCTTTGCGCGGGCAGTGCAGTTATCTTTCCGACGAGGAGATCCACAAGGTCATGGATTTTATCCGCGGGCAGGAAAAACCCCAGTATGACGCGTCGGTTACCGCGCGCCCGGCAGCCGCGGCCGGAGGTTCCGAGGAAAAGGACGAGATCTTCGACGAGGCGGTGCGCGTGGTAATGGAAACGGGGCAGGCCTCGGCATCCATGCTCCAGCGCCGGCTGAGCCTCGGCTTTTCGCGCGCAGGCCGCATTGTCGACCAGATGGAGCGCTCCGGGATTGTCGGCCCTAACGTGGGCAGCAAACCGCGGGAGATCCTCATTGACCGCGAGAAATGGCTCGAGGACCACAGGAATTCAACGGACGGTGCCGTGCCACCGGAGGAAGGAACCGCATGAAGGATACACCCCGTGATGCCGGTGCCCTGTTAAAACAGGAACGCGAGAGCCGGGGCATGGCCCTGGATGTGGTCCATGAGGCCACGAAGATCCCCCTCGATGCGCTTAAGGCCATTGAAGAGGGCTACAAGGTGCGCTCCCTGACAGGGTTTTATTACAAGAGTTTCGTCAAGATCTATGCCAAATACCTTGGTCTGGATGTGGCGGCTGTGATGGCGCTTGTGCCCGTGCATCATCCCCAGGCTGTGGCCGAGGTCTCTGTGCTGAGAAAACCGCGGGTGTCTGCGGCGGGTCCCTACCGCGTCGATGGGGTTCGTCTGCACCGTGCGGTGCTCCATGCCCCGGAGATCTTCAGGAAGAAAAAGAAGTTTTTTGTCGGCTTGTTCGTTGTGGTGTTGGCTGCCGGCGGCCTTTTTTTGGCGGGTTTGCTGATCCGCAAGATCGTTACGGCTGTGGCCGTTCAGCACGCCTTGAATGCCGCATCCAGGCCGAAAGCACAGCCTAAAAAGACGCCGATGGCGTCCAGGCCCTCAGTGCCGCAAGCCAGGCCTGTTGAGGCCAAAGCTGCTGTGCCGGCGGAGGGGGATCAACCCCAGGAAAAGCCGGTTCCGCCGGTGAGCCGCGCGGCGGTCACGGTCCGTGCCCAGACAACCACATGGGTCACGGTCAAGGCTGACAATGACACTGTTTTCCAGGGCCGCATCAAGAAAGGCACGACGGAGAGCTGGTCAGCGGCGAAAAAGATCGAGATTTCCGCCAAAGACCTCGGAGCCCTCGAGTTTGAGGTCAATGGACGCAACATCGGGAAAATTGCCAGGCGCGACCTCAAGGCCAAGAAGGTTATCGTGACCCCCGAAGGCCTCTCGGTCGAAAAATAATGGCTCTTGCTGCCGTTGGACTTCATGCGTTCCATACCCGGCGCCTGCGCGAAGGCGTTGTTAAGCCCCGTGCGTCGTCATTTGCCGTCGTCAGCCTTGGCTGCGCGCGCAATACCGTCGATTCCCAGAACATCATTGCCGGTCTTCAACGCAAGGGCGGTGTGCGCACAACCATTGCCAAGGCGGATACCGTTGTTGTCAATACCTGCGCTTTCATTGAGGCGGCCAAGAAGGAATCCATTGATACCATCCTTGAGCTGACCGACCTCAAGGCCAAAGGGAAGATCAAAAAGATCATTGTGGCCGGGTGCCTCGCCCAGCGTTACGGGGCCGAGCTCGCCCCTGCGTTGAAGGGGGTGGACGTGTTCACGGGGGTTCAGGCCTTGTCTACCTCCGCATCGCCGGCATCGGCGTCGCTCACGCCTGCCCATTACGCGTATGTGAAAATATGCGAGAGCTGTTATAATGCCTGCAGTTTTTGCGTGATCCCGCGCATCAAGGGGAAGTTTGTCTCGCGCAGGATGGACGCGGTGCTGGAAGATATTGCGTGCCTTCAGGCGCGCGGGGTCCGGGAGATCAATATCATCGGGCAGGATGTGACGGCCTACGGCCTCGATATTTACCGCCGCAGGGCGCTGGCGGAACTGCTCGGGAAAGCCGCGCGGGCGGCAGAGGATGGCTGGATCAGGCTTCTGTATGCCCATCCTGCGCATATCACCGATGAATTGCTCGAGGTGATGGCCGCCCACCCGGGCATTTGCCGCTACCTCGATATGCCGCTGCAGCATGTGAGCGCCCGGGTCCTGGCACGGATGAACCGTCCGATGACGCGTGCGGCGATCGCGGAGCTGGTCGCCAGGATACGCCGTGCCGTGCCCGGCATTTCCCTGCGGACCACCTTTATCGCGGGGTTCCCGGGAGAGACGCGCAAGGATTTTGAGGAGCTGTTGTCCTTTCTTAAGGATAACCCCTTTGAACGCGTGGGGGTTTTTACATATTCGCGCGAGGAAGGGACGCCGGCCTATGATTTTCCGGGAAGGGTTCCCCCCGCAGAAGCCCGCCGGCGCCATGATGCGCTCATGCAAGCCCAGCAGGGGCTCGCCGCACGGCTGAACGCCCGCCTCATCGGGCAAACGCTCAAGGTGATCGTCGAGGAGCGTGTGGAGGGCGGGAAGGGCGGTTATATCGGGCGGAGCGAGTTCGATGCGCCCGAGGTCGACGGGGTGGTGTATATCCGCGCGAAGAAGCCTTTGCGCGTGGGAGAATTTACCATGGTCCGGGTGTCCGGCGCCATGGATTATGACCTGCAAGGAGACGCTGTATGAACCTCCCGAACATGCTGACCATGTCCCGTTTCGTGATGACATGTGTGTTTATTATTTTCATGCAGCAGGGTGCGTCCGGCGCATTTTTGGCCCTGGTGTTTTTTATCGGCGCGGCTGTGACCGACATGCTCGACGGTCATGTCGCCCGGAAATACGGGCTGGTCACGACCTTCGGCAAGCTGATGGACCCGGTGGCGGACAAGTTCCTGACCCTTTCTGCATTCTTTATCCTCGCTTTCGAAGGCCTGGCGCCCTTGTGGATGGTCATTGTGATCGCCTTGCGCGAGATCCTGGTCACGGCGTCGCGCCTGCATGGCATGACCAAAGGGCAGGTGATCCCGGCCGAGCAGACAGGAAAGGTCAAGACCATTGTCCAGATCGCCACGATCCTTGTGGCGCTTGTTTACCGTACGCTCTGGTCTGTGCCCGTCGCTTCAACGGGGGCCAGCCTGATGTCGTACCAGTGGAAGGGCCTCATCATCCTGTTTGTTATTTTCTCGCTTGTCCTTAGCCTGTGGTCGGGGAGCGAATATTTTCGCAACCTTCCCAAGGAAGGTGCCGCATGAACGATCGGCTGGCACGTTTCTGCGCGACATTTTTCCATATCGGCGATTGCCCGGTGGCACCCGGCAGTCTGGCCAGTGCCGCGGCGTTGGTTGTGGCGTTCCTGGTTCACCGCTGGCTGCCGCTTTATTGCGCGGTGGGGGTCCTGTTCACGGTTGTGGGTTTTATGACCGCCGGACGGGTGGAGGCCCTGTCGGGCAAGAAAGATCCAGGGTGTATTGTCATTGACGAAGCCGCGGGTATTATGATATCTTTTTTATTCCTGCCGATGACCTGGCCTGTGATGGTGACAGGGTTTTTCCTGTTCCGGGCCTTTGACATGTTCAAGACGTTTCCCGCGGATAAATTTGAGGCCATGGGCGGGGCCAAAGGCATCATGCTGGATGATATCATGGCTGGGATTTATACGAATATCGTTTTGCAAATTGCCGTTAAGATCATCGGGATCGCATAAGCCCGGATAAATTATAACAACGTTCAGGAGGTAATAGCATGAGGACATCCAATCCGGTATTGAAAGATGATGTATTCGCGTCGGCGGCAAGTTTCGCGCCGGGGCAGGTCATGACGGTTCAGGGCGTGGTCAATAAATCCCTGATCCTGCTGGCGTTGTTGACAGGCGCTGCCGTATGGCTCTGGAGCACGTCGATGCCCCAGATCCTTCCGGGCATGGGCATGGACGCGGTGGCGGCACAGGTATCCGGGAGCATGGCGCGGATTATGCCCTTCATGATGGTCGGCGGCATTCTCGGGCTTGTTCTGGCGCTTGTCACGATTTTCAAGAAGGAGTGGGCGGGGTTCACCACACCGGCCTATGCCGTGTGTGAGGGGCTTGTTCTGGGCGGCCTTTCCGCGATCTTTGAACTGAAATTCCCCGGCATTGTGATGCAGGCCGTGGCGCTGACCTTCGGGACGCTGTTTTGCCTCCTGATGGCCTATAAGACCGGGATCATCCGCGTGACCGAGAAATTCCGCCTGGGTGTTTTTGTTGCGACCGCGGCCATCGGGCTTGTGTATCTGGTCTCTTTTGTGCTGGGATTTTTTCATATTGCGGTCCCGTTCATGGTGGGGTCAAGTCTGGTGAGCATCGGGTTTAGCCTGTTCGTGGTGGGCATCGCGGCGCTTAACCTTGTACTGGATTTCGATTTCATCGAACAGGGGGCCCAATCGGGTGCGCCGAAGTATATGGAATGGTTTGGCGCGTTCGGGCTCATGGTGACCTTGGTATGGCTTTATATGGAGATCCTTCAGCTGTTGGCAAAATTGCGCGGCAGAGACTGATATAGAACGATCATGGGGTGTTGATTCAATCCGTCTTTCCCCCTACCCGAGGGGGAAAGACGGATTTCTTTGCTGATCAGGGTTATAAATGGCATACTTAAGGCTTCTTTCATGCCTGTTGTTCATATTCTGGAGATTTCAAGATGCGCCGGGTCATGGCATTATTTATCCTTCTGACGTTTATGACGCAGTGTTTGCTGCCGTCGGGCTATGCCCAGGAGCTGATGCCTGAGCCCGGGAAGATGGCCGCACTCAGCCCTGCCTTTCATCCGCCTGTCCTTACGGGTCTCAAGGTGGACATTAAAGATCCGTTCCGGTTTGATTTTATTCTGGATCCAGGGAATGCCGGTCATGGTGTAGAGACGCAAAATCTTGCGTCTCTACGAAAAGATTCGGTTCACCTGATCAAATATTTCCTCGCCGCGCTTACCGTTCCCGAAAAAGACCTGTGGGTTAACTTGTCCCCGTATGAAAAAGACCGCATTGTGCCGGAAGCCTTCGGACAGACGGAAATGGGGCGGGACCTTGTGGCGGAAGATTATCTCTTAAAGCAGATCACCTCAACCCTGATGTATCCCGAGGGGGAAACGGGGAAGCTGTTCTGGCAGAAGATCTACGCCCTTGCGGCGGAGAAATTCGGCAGCATTGATATCCCGGTGGATACGTTCAACAAGGTATGGATCGTGCCGGCCCAGGCTGTTGTTTATGAAAACGCGTCCACGCATAGCGCGTATGTGGTGAAGTCGACCCTGAAGGTCATGCTGGATTCAGATTATGTTGCGCAAAACGCCGCTGTAGAGACGCAAAATCTTGCGTCTCTACATCACGATGCGACAGCCCGACAGGAACTCGCCAAACAAGTCATCCGCGACGTCATCATCCCCGTCCTTGAAAAAGAAGTGAACGAAGGCAGGAATTTCGCCCCCTTGCGTCAGGTTTACAATGCGCTGATCCTGGCCACGTGGTACAAGAAGAAGGTCAAAGACAGCCTGTTGTCCCGGGTGTATGTTGACCGCAAAAAGATAGCGGGTGTCAATATCGACGATCCGCAGGAAGCGGAGAAGATCTGGGGCCGGTATGTGGCGGCCTTCAAGAAAGGCGCCTATAACTATATCCGGGAGGAGTACGATCCCCTCACACGGGAGACGATCCCGCGGAAGTATTTCGCGGGCGGGTTCGGGTTTAAGGATATGGGAAAGCAGCTTGATACAGTCCATAAGCTTGATGCGGCGGAGCTTTCCGGCAGGCAGCAGAAAGTCAGTGTGCAGATTGCGCCAACAGTCGAGAACCCCGCGTTGAATGATCCGCAGACAGCCCTGCGCCAGATCGGAGCACGTGCGGCGGATACGTGGCGTATTTTTCAACATGAATCCGGCCCTTTGATGAATAATGTACTCCTCCAAAGCTTAGACGTGGAAGAATCGCTTGGTGCGACAACAATAGATGGCTTTGCTCAAGATTGGGATAGCCTATGGTGGACTGCATTAGTCAATGGGTTGATTAAGCCTTTGGGTGACCAGCTGACCGGCGAATCTGATTATGTGCAGAAAGGTCAGATTTTCCTGGCATTTCAGAAAGATTGTTTACTGAACATTGATAAGCTTGTGTGTTTATTAGATCAAGACAAGCAACGTTTTTTAACGGTTGTAAAAGCGTTACAGGTGTTAAGGACCTATTTTGATCGTTTGTTCGATGATAATCTGAAACTGGAGCGGATGAATATAGTAACGCTGTTAGCTGAAGTGCCCCGTAGTTTTGAACCGTCTTTTGTAGACGGGATAGGGATTTATTCGCCGTCGGGATCCGAGGAGATATGGATCGTCGCAGATCCATTACGATTACGGGAAGTTTTTCTTAATTTGTTTAAAAACGCTGTGGAGGCGCTGGAGCCAAGGGCCCGGGAAGAAAAAATAACGATCGATGCCCGTTTATCTCCGGATGCTAAAGCTGTTGTTGTGTGCATCTCTGATACAGGTAAAGGCATGTCGTTGAAGCAGTTGCAATTTATTTGGGCGGAGGGGTATACGTCGGGCAAGAAAAATGGCCACGGCATTGGGACGTATGTTGCCAAGAAATTGGTCGAGGCGCACGGCGGTACGATCGCGGTTGAAAGCAAGCCGGACCAGGGGACCATGTTCACCGTGACCCTGCCGGTATCAGGCCCTGCCACAGGCGATTCCCAGGACCCCGGGACCGGCGGTATTGACCTGACATCCGCGCCGGGGAACCTTGAGGCACAGGGTGATGGGGCCGGGGTTGCCTTTAACTTTGACCCGGCCCAGGTCGCACGGTTTGAATCAGCGTCCGGGTTTGTGCCGGTCATCATGGCTGTTGAGCCCGACGTGAACCTGGCGGCCTTCCTTGGGCTTCCGGGATCTTAATGAACACTGGTTGGTATCCGTATCCCGATGCATTTTCTTCCCGTTGACGCATGCGTCCTTCAGCAGGGCCATGGCCATGGCCAGGGTCTGGCGTTTGATCTGGGAGCGCGTGCCCTTGAAGAGAAATTTTCTGACAATGGTACGACGGGGTGAAGCGGCCGCGATGAAGACAAGCCCCACAGGTTTTTCAGGTGTCCCGCCGGAAGGGCCGGCAATGCCGGTCGTGGCCACCGCGAAGGTGGCATCCAGGCTGCGGCGTATGCCCTGCGCCATGGCTTTGGCCACGGGGGCGCTGACAGCACCGTGGCGGCGGATCAGGGCAGGGGCCACTTTCAGGAGCGCAGATTTTGCGGTGTCCGCGTAGGCCACAACACCGCCCTTGAACCATACGGATGCACCGGGGATGTTGGTCAGGGTATGGGCGATCAGCCCGCCGGTACAGGATTCGGCGGTGGCAAGCGTTTGACGGGCGGCGATCAGCCGCCGGATAAAGTGTGATGCAGGGCGCATGGGGGTATTTTAAGGGGCGAAAATCGGAATTACAAGTCCGGCAGAAAAAAAGTTCCCTGGTGCGGTTAAAACTGTTACTTTGTAATATACAAGTTTAGCGCATCCGATTTTTCGCCTGCCTTATCGCGCCACCCTTCCGGCTTCTCTCGGGGGTAAACCCCCTCGTTCCAGGCGGAAAGGCACCCGGCACTTGGCGCGGCGAAAACACAGGGCGCTAAACAAATACTGACAAGTATGTCAAAATCGTTCGATCATGGAGTTTTCCCGCAGTGAAAATATTTCTCACCAGCAAGGAAGGTTTCGAAAAAGTACTGGCCCGCGAGATCGCCGGTTGCGGCCTTAAGTCAGAGGGGCATGGCACAGGGTGGGTTATGGCCGACGGTGATCCGGCGTTCCTTACCCAGCAGGCGGGCGGCCTTTGTTTTGCTTGCGACATTCTTCAGAACCCTCAGGATATTCATGCTGAGTCCGTGAATGGTTTTGTGCGGGCGCTGGTCGATCTTTTTACAGCGCATCTGGGCACGGGGAGGATCGACGGGTCGTGGCCGTATGCGTTTTTATCCTTTGGTGATGAAAAACTGGGCCGTTATACCCAGTCGCTCAAGGAACGCTGGCTTGAGGCCTTGCGCAAGAAAATGTCCCGCATGGCCCGGTCGGCGCAGGAAGGGATCCCGCAGGGACCTGCGTTCGCCGGAGGTTTTTTTGTTGTTGTCACGGATTTCAATAAAGCCCGGGTTTCTTTTAAGGCCATGTCCCAGGGGCAGCAACGCATGAAGATGGACCCCCAGTCTCCGTCGCGTTCGTATCTCAAGCTGGAAGAGGCTTTTCATATTTTTGAGTGTACGCCTAAGGAAGGGGATCGTGTCATTGACCTGGGGGCGGCCCCCGGAGGCTGGAGCCTGAGCGCGCTTAAACGCGGGGCTTCGGTCATTGCCATTGATAACGGCCCTTTGCGCGAGCCGGTGAAATCGCATCCTAAAATGGTGCACCTTAAGGCTGACGCCTTGAAGTACCGGCCTGAGGCGCTTGATCCGGTGGATTGGCTTTTATGCGATGTCCTTGAGGCGCCGGAAATTATCCTTGGACTTTTACGCCAATGGCTGGAGAACAAATGGTGCCGTCATTTTATCGTGAACCTCAAGCTTGGCCGGAGAGATCCGGTTGCTTTGCTGGCAGAGATCCGCGATGGGACCAAAGGGCTTTGGCCGTATTGCCAGGCGTTATCCTTGAGGCAGTTGTACCATGATCGGGAAGAGATCACCTTGATGGGGACGGTGAGGATGTCCGGTAAAGATCAAGCCGGGCAGGGCAGGCCATGAACCGGCCTTATAGGGAACCAACCCTTCTTGTCGCCGACAAGGCTCAAAAGATCTACGATCTGCCGGGTTATGCCGTGTGCGGCCAGGCGGACCGATGGATTGCGGCCTTGAGCCTGGATGAGATGATCCCCCTTCCCAAGGGAAGCCGCCTTTTCTTTTTGCCTGACCGTCATCCGGTTGCCTTTAACACCAGCACCCGGGATTATGAGACGCTTGACGATTTCTTTGCTGTGGCGGCGTTTATTCCTCCGGGTTATACGCAGGCATGGACCGCGGCGTATGTCGAGGCGCCAGGGGCCGGATTGCTGCCATTATATTCTTATGCCCCGGTCGCTTGCCATCGCGGTATTTATTATGTGCCAGCGGTGCGGGTGGATCGGCGCCAGGTGCATGATCTTTCCTGCCTCGATCATGCCGCACTCGACCGCGGCATGGCGCCGTTCAAGCACACGGCCAATCGTCTGATCCGGCATCTGGCACATTGCGCACAAACCAATTACTGCCCTAACGCGATCAACTTTTTCCTGGGGCGGCATGAATGCCCGCTGCCCACCTCACCCCGTTGCAATGCCCGCTGTCTGGGCTGTATCTCATTCCAGCCTAAAGGTTCCTGTCCTTCCACACAACAGCGCCTGACATTCGCCCCGACGGCCGAGGAAGTGGCTGAGGTGGCGTTGACCCATATTAAGGCGGCGCGGCGGCCGATCGTCAGTTTTGGCCAGGGCTGTGAGGGGGAGCCGCTCCTGGCGGCGCCTGTTATCCGTCAAGCCATCGGGATCATCCGCCGCAGGACAGCACGGGGCATTATTCACATGAACACCAATGCCAGCCTGAGTGCCGCGATGGAGGCGTTGTGCGTCGCGGGGTTGGACAGCATTCGTGTCAGCTTGAACAGCGCTCAGGAGGCGTTTTACGAGCGTTATTACGCGCCCCGGGGGTATGCTTTCGCGGATGTGTGCCGCTCGATCGCCATGGCCAAGCGCCACAAGAAATTCGTATCTCTTAATTATCTGGTCATGCCGGGCTTTACCGACAGGGCCGGGGAGTTCAAGGCTCTGGTCGATCTGGTGCGTACCTGTAAGGTTGACATGATCCAGTGGCGGAACCTGAATTATGATCCCCGCCATTATTTCCGGTGCATGCAGGTTGATCCGCAGGAAAAGCTGCTGGGGATAGCGGCCGTCATCCAGCGCCTTAAGGCCAGGTTCCCCCGGCTGCGTCATGGTTATTTCAATGTGAGCGATATCCCCCACACGTCAGGTGCCCGCGTTAAAGGGGCACCATGAGCTGCCCGGGGTTTTAAAGGCCGGATAAACGGCTTGACAGGGTTTTATAATTAGAATAATATGACACACTAACACCGCCGGGTAGGCGGTTTTTTGGTCATTTGACAAAGGACAATTCTTTATGTTCCATCCTATCCCCGAGATCCTCGAAGAACTTCGTCAGGGCCGCATGGTCATCGTCATGGACGACGAAGGCCGCGAAAACGAAGGCGATGTTCTGGTGGCCGCAGAATTCGTCACGCCCGAGATCATCAATTTCATGGCCAGGCATGCGCGCGGGCTTATTTGCGTGCCCATGATGCCTGAACGGCTGGATGCCCTGGGCCTTTACCCGATGAAGGACGCCACGAGCGATCTTCATCAGCCCTGCAACACCGGCTGGGCGATCTCCGTTGACGCGGCGCACGGCGTCACGACCGGGATCTCCACCGCAGACCGTGCCTTTACGGTAAAGCTTCTCATCGATCCCAATTCTTCGCCCAAAGACCTGATCACGCCGGGACATCTTTTTCCTCTGCGTGCCAAAAAGGGCGGGGTGCTGGTCCGCGCCGGGCATACCGAGGCCTCGGTTGATCTCACACGCATGGCCGGCCTTTATCCGGCGGGTGTCATTTGCGAGATCATGAATGACGACGGCACCATGGCCCGCACCAACGACCTCATTGAATTTTCCAAAAAACATAACCTGAAGATCTGCACGATCGACAGCCTGATCGAATACCGCCGCAAGAACGAAAAGTTCATTGCGCGCGAGGCCGAGGGAGATCTTCCTACGACGTTCGGCAATTTTAGGATGATCGTTTATTCCTCGACGATCGACAATTTTCAGCATGTGGCCCTGGTGATGGGGAAGGTCGATGATACGACCCCGGTTCTGGTGCGGGTGCAGTCCGAATGCCTGACAGGGGATGTGTTCGGGTCCCTGCGCTGCGATTGCAACGGCCAGCTGGAAGAGTCCATGAAGCGTATCGCCAACGAGGGGGCCGGCGTTCTGCTTTATATGCGCCAGGAAGGCCGCGGCATCGGGCTTGTCAACAAGCTCAAGGCCTACAGCCTTCAGGATAGCGGCATGGATACCGTCGAGGCTAACGAGGCGCTGGGTTTTGCGGCCGATTTGCGCGATTACGGCATCGGGGCGCAGATCATGGTCGATCTTGGCTTGAAGCAGATCCGCTTGTTGACCAACAACCCGCGCAAGATCGTCGGGCTGGAAGGGTACGGGCTGGGTGTGGTCGAGCGTGTGCCGTTAAAGATCCCTCACAACGAGAAGAATAAGAAGTATCTGGAAGCTAAAAAGCAGAAACTGGGGCACTGGCTGTAATATGAAGGGCAAAGTTGTTCACACATCGTGTGCAGGAAAGCCCAGGTTTGCGGTGGTGGCCGGTGAATTCCACGCGTCCATCACCGAAAGCCTTCTCAAGGCGTGTGTCGACGAGTTTTCGCGCCACGGGGTGTGTGAATGCGAGATCCAGGTTGTCCGGGTACCCGGCGCTTTCGAGGCGCCGCTTACGGCCCTGAAGCTCGCCCGCCGCAAGAATATCCAGGCCGTGATCTGCCTGGGCGCGGTGGTCCGGGGAGAAACATTTCATTATGAACTGGTGGCTCAGGCGGCGGCGCGCGGCATCATGGAGGTGGCGCTGTCCACCGGCAAGCCTGTTATTTTCGAGATCCTCGCGGCCGATACCCTCAAGCACTGCCAGGAACGCGCCAGGGAAGGCGACCGTGACAACAAGGGGGCTGCGGCCGCCCGGGCCGCGCTGGACATGGTCCGGACGCTCAAGACTATTTGAGAGGGTGCTGATGCGTAAACGAAGTGTAGCCAGGGAATCCGCCCTCAAGATCCTTTACCAGATGGAAATGACAGGCCGTGAGCCTTCCGAAGCGCTGCCCGCGTTCTGGCAGCAGGAGCCGGATCATCCCCAGGATGTGCGTGATTTCGCCGCCAGGCTTGTGGAAGGCATCCATGCACATATGCCCGAGATCGACGGGAAGCTGGGCGAGTACGCTGCCAACTGGCAGCTCAGCCGCATGGCTGTCATTGACCGCAATGTCCTGCGCATCGGTCTTTATGAATTGAAGTTCGCCGCGGATATCCCTCCCAAGGTTGCCATCAACGAGGCGGTTGACCTTGCCAAGAAGTATGGAGACCACGATTCCGGCAAGTTTGTCAACGGCATCCTCGACAAGGTCCACAAGAGAGAGATCGCGCCCCCCGGGCCTGCGTCATGAGCGACCGTTTCGCCGACCTGCATATCCATACGTTTTATTCCGACAGTACCGCGTCGCCGGCCGAAGTGGTCGATGAAGCGATGCGCGCCGGTTTGGCCTGCATTGCCATCGCGGACCACGATACCGTTGCCGCTCTTCCGGACACCCGTACCGCGGCTGCGCCGCACGGGCTGGAGGTGATCGCCGGCGTTGAATTGTCATCGGATTTCAACGGGAAGGATATCCATATTCTGGGTTATTGTTTTGACAACGCTTCCGGGCCGCTGGCACTGCGTCTGAAAGAGATGCAGGAAGGGCGTATGGCACGGATGAGGAAAATGATCGCCCGCCTCGGAGAGCTGGGCATCACGGATATCAGCCAGGAAGATGTGGCGGGGTTGACGCATTCCGATTCTGTCGGGCGCCTGCATCTGGCCAAACTTTTGCTGGAACGCGGCCATGTCCGGTCGCTCGAGCAGGCCTTTACGCGTTATCTGGCCGAAGGGGCGTGCGCGTATTTTCCGAAACTCAGGCAAACGCCCTTTGAGGCCGTGAAACTTATCCGTGATTCCGGCGGGGTGGCCGTCATGGCGCATCCGGTCCTGACGCAGCGGGATGACCTGATCCCGGCGCTGGTCAAAGCCGGGTTGGGCGGGCTTGAAGCGTATTATCCCAACTGCCTGATGGAAACCGTGAACCGTTATCTGGCCATGGCCGCGGCGCATGACCTTGTGGTGACAGGCGGATCTGATGCGCACGGCGCGTCCAAAACAAACACGTTCATCGGGAAAGCTTATGTCCCGTATCACTGGGTTGAGGCCTTGAAGCGGCGCGCCGGGAGGCAGCCGTGACAGCCGACGAGAGGTTCATGCACCGGGCGCTTGCCCTGGCCAGGCGGGCAGAGGGCCGCACATCGCCTAATCCCATGGTCGGTTGTGTGATCGTCAAGAAGGGCCGTGTGGTGGCCGAGGGCTGGCACAAGCATTGCGGCGGGGACCATGCCGAGGTGGATGCCCTGAAGCAGGCGGGCGATAAGGCCAGGGGGGCGGTGATGTACGTCACCCTTGAGCCGTGTGCACATTGGGGCCGGACACCGCCCTGTGTGGATGCGGTGCTCAAGGCGGGTATCGGCAAAGTTGTTGTGGCCATGCAGGACCCTGACCCGCGGACCAATGGCGTATCCCTTAAAAAATTACGGAAGAACGGGGTTCTTGTGGTCACAGGTGTTTGCGCGCCGGAAGCCGGCCGCATGAACGCCGCGTTCATCAAATATGTCACGGCGAAGATGCCCCATGTGACCGCCAAGATCGCCCAGACCATCGACGGCAAGGCGGGGACGCGTTCGGGCAGGGTCAAATGGATCACAGCGGGCGCCACACGCTTGAGGGCCCGGCTCCGCCGAAATGATTTCGACGCCATTGTGGTCGGGGTTGATACGGTCCTTGCTGATGATCCCCGGCTCGATGCGCCGGGTAAATCCCTGGTGAAGGTCATTGTGGATTCGACGTTGAGGACGCCGCCCGGGGCCAGGCTCCTCAAGGGCACCCGGCCGGGGCAGGTTATTGCGGCTGTAACCCGGCGTGCGCCGGATGTGCGGGTGTCGGCTTTCCGCGCGCGGGGCGCTTGTGTCATGGTCTGCGGGGCCAGGGCCGGGAAGGTGGATCTCAAGGCTCTTTTTAAAGCGCTTGCAAAAAATGGACTTATCCGTATCTTAATAGAAGGTGGTCCGACGCTGGTGAACGCGGCCCTCAAGGAGGGGCTGGTGGACCGGATCCACGCCTACATCGCGCCGCGGCTTATGCGCGCGGCCCCTGCGGATGCCGTGGCCGGGGTCGATCTGGGGATATGGCTGGGCCGGCGCGGTTTTGAGATCCATGAGGTGACGCGTATCGGGCAGGACATTTTTATTGAGGCAGATCATGTTCACAGGCATCATTGAAGCGCTCGGGACCGTCAGGTCCCTCCAGAAAACCGAGAATTTGTTGACGCTTGCCGTGAAGCGTCCCGGGGCGTTTGACGATCTCAGGGTGGGTGACAGCATTGCCAACGACGGCGTCTGCCTGACGGTGACGGCGCTTAAGGGTGGCTGTTGTTATTTTGACCTCATGAAAGAGACGCTTGAGGCGACGACCTTGCGGCATGTTGTGCCGGGGACGAAGCTTAACCTGGAGCGCGCGATGAAAGCCGATGCGCGTCTGGGCGGACATTTTGTGACAGGGCATGTGGATGGTGTGGGCTGTATCCGTGCTGTCCGGACCCTGCCCAATTATGTCGAGTACCGTATTGCTGCCGGGCGGGATCTGATGCGTTATATCGTGCCCAAGGGGTCTGTGGCGCTTGACGGCATCAGCCTCACGGTGGGGGAGGTTCGCAGGGACTGGTTTGCGGTGTATTTTATCCCGCATACGCTCAAGGTCACGGCTATCGGTGCCAAGAAAGCCGGCGACGAGGTCAACATCGAGACGGATCTGCTCGCGAAATATATCTTGAAAGCAGTGGCGTCCTAAGGCCTGCAACAATCAAGATTACACGTTTAGCGCATCCGATTGTTCGCCTGCCTTATCGCGCCACCCTTCCGGCTTCTCTCGGGGCTTGTGAGCCCCTCGTTCCAGGCGGAAAGGCACCCGGCGCTTGGCGCGGCGAAAACACAGGGCGCTAAACATGAACTAATCAAGAGGGGTCATATGGAATTGGACATCCAGGAAATTCAGAAAGTCATCCCGCATCGTTTTCCGTTCTTGATGATCGACCGGGTCATTGAGCTGATCCCTAACGAAAAGCTTGTGGCGATCAAGAATGTGTCGGTCAACGAGGCTCATTTCCAGGGGCATTTCCCGGCGGAGAAAGTGATGCCCGGGGTACTCATGGTCGAGGCCATGGCCCAGGCCGGGTGTATTTATTTCTATTATTCCAAGGGGATGCAGGGCAAGAACCTGATCTATTATCTGGCCAAGACGACCGCGAAGTTCCACAAGGTCGTGGTGCCGGGGGATCAGCTCCGCATTGAAGTGAAGACCATGAAACTTCTGGCCAAAGCCGGTTTTCTGGACTGCAAATGCTTTGTAGGGGACGACCTTGTAGTCGAGGCCGAGATCGGCTTCGGGATCAAGGAAGTTTAAGGCCGGACTTTCCGGCGGACAAAGATATAATTGACGAAGTCATGGGGCGATGTTAGAATTACGCCTTCTTTAGTCTTGAGATATATCGGGGGGTAGCGCAGCTGGCTAGCGCGCAACGTTCGGGACGTTGAGGTCGGGGGTTCAACCCCCCCCCTCCCGACCATTTTTAGTCTTCTTTTTCGACCCGGGCAGGTCACCCGGCTTCATCTGCGCCTGCGTCCATGAGGTCCTATGTCCAATCCTGCGCCGCGGCCCCTTCAAGACATATCCTCCCATGTGAGATTTCCCGAAGGTATGGATAAAAATGAAGCGTGTGAAAAGATCCGCACCCTGCGTGAGGAGATCACGGCGCATGATCACAGCTATTATGTCCTTAATGCGCCCCTGATCGCGGACCAGGAGTACGACGCACTGATGCAGGCGCTGGCGGCGCTCGAGGCGGCCTGGCCCGAGTTTGTGACGGCTGATTCGCCCACCCGGCGTGTGGGGGCGAAGGTGCCTTCAGGGGCCCGTACTCTCCGGCATGAGGGCCGGATGCTATCGTTGGATAATACCTATGCTCCTGAAGAGCTTCGTGCCTGGCTGGGCCGCGTTTACAAGGGGCTGGGGCGTGAAGATGTGGATTTTGTCGCGGAACTCAAGATCGACGGTGTGAGCGCGGCGTTGACCTATGAACACGGTGTTCTCATCTGCGGCGCCACGCGCGGGGACGGGGTGACAGGCGAGGATGTCACGCACAATATACGCACCCTGCGTTCAGTTCCCCTTAAACTGCGTCCGGGCGCTCCCCGGCATGTGGATGTGCGCGGTGAAGTGTACATGGACAGGGCGGATTTCGAGAAGCTCAATGCCGTCCGTCAAAACCTCGGTGAAGAGGCGTTTGTCAATCCCCGTAACGCGGCAGGCGGTGCCTTGAAACTTCTGGATCCGGTTGAAGCCGCGGGGCGGCATTTGCGTTTTTTTCTCCATTCCTGCGGCCGGATTGAGGGCGCGCAGGGCATGGAACGGCATTCCGATTTTCTTGAACAGGCCCGCGGGTGGGGTTTTGCGGTCAATCCTCATACACGCCTCTGCCGCGGGGCTGACGAAGTCCTTGCCGCCTGTGCGGCATTTGCGTCGATGCGTGATGGCCTGCCCTATGAGGTTGACGGGGTTGTCCTCAAGGTGGACCGTTTTGACGACCAGCGGATGCTGGGCGAAACGATGAAAAGCCCGCGCTGGGCTGTGGCATTTAAATTTGCGGCCTACCAGGCGACGACCGTGGTTCGCGACATTGTGGTCCAGGTCGGACGTACGGGGGTCCTGACGCCGGTGGCGGAACTTGAGCCTGTTTTTTGCGGCGGTGTGACCATCGCGCGTGCCACGCTTCATAATTTTGACGAGATTGAACGGCTGGGTGTGGCCCGGGGCGACCGCGTTCTTATTGAACGGGCCGGGGATGTTATTCCCAAGATCGTCAAGGTTCTTTCCCGCAGCCAGGATCGGGCGTCTGTCAGGAAAGTTCCCACGGATTGTCCGGTGTGCCGGGAGGATTTTGTTGTGACGGCCCTGGCCGGCCAGGAAGCCGCGGGCGTTTTGCACCGCTGTGTCAACCCCGAATGTCCCCGCCAGCTGGAGCGGCGCCTGGTGCATTTTGCCTCACGTGACGCCATGGATATCGATGGCATGGGGGAGGCGGTTGTGGCCCAGCTGTTGGAAAAGGGGCTGGTGCGTTCCGTGGCCGATCTTTACACGTTAAAGGAAGACGCGCTGCTGGAGCTTGATCTTTTTGGTGCCAAGAAAGCCGGCAAACTCCTGGCCGCGGTGGACAAAAGCCGGGGCAATCCTCTGTCGCGCCTTATTTTTGGCCTGGGCATTGCCAACATCGGGGCCAAAGCTTCTCAGACGCTGGCCCGCCATTTCGGCGGCATGGATGCGCTGGCCCGTGCCGGTGTGGAGGATATATGCGCGGTGCCCGAGATGGGAGATGTCAGCGCCTCGGCGGTGGTTGCGTATTTTTCCAAGGATGTGACCCGCCGGCTGATCGCCGCGCTCAAGGCGGCGGGGGTGAACATGCAAGAGCCGCAGGTGCCGGGGGCAGGGAAACTGGCCGGCATGATTTTTCTTTTTACCGGAGAGCTAGTGCGGCATACCCGCCGTGAGGCCGGGGCAAGGGTCCGGGCACTGGGGGGAGAGGTTGGTCTGTCCGTGACGCAAGCGACGGCCTATGTTGTGGCTGGTGAAGCTGCCGGATCGAAACTCGCCAAGGCCCGCGCGATGGGGGTCAGGATCATCAACGAACAGGAATTCGAGGAGTTGACCGCATGATAAGATCATATGATGGGAAAAAGATCGTGGCAGGGTTGCTTCTGGCTGTTTTTTGCGTTACCGCGTTGACCGGGTGCGCGTCCTTGCGCAAGAAATTCACCCGTACGAAAAAGGGGCCGTCCAAGGACGAGGAATTCATCCCGGTTCTTCAGCCGGTGGAGTATGAGAAAGTGGTGGAATCCCCGGCGCAGGGCTACCGCAACCATTATGCGATGGTGAAGGTTTATTTTAAGGACCTTTGGGATATTCTGGGGCGGCCGGAAGGCGGCGAGAAGCGGGAAAAGTATATTATCAACGAGATCGTTTCCCATGTCGAGGGCATGACAGCGTTGTTGACCGGGACCGCCAAAGACGCGGCGCAGGCCCTGCGCGCACGTCTGGGGCAGGTCGTGCAGGCTTATGACAAGCCGGCTGGTCTGCGGCGTTACGATGTGATCACGGGTGACATCCGGGGGATCGAGCGCGAGATTTACCGGAAATTCAAGCCCGATGCTGTTGCCGGGGCGCTTACCCGATGAAAGAGTTGGTCCCGGAATTTCTCAATTATATTTCCGTTGAACGCGGCCTGGCCAAGAACACCCTGATGGCCTACGGCAGGGACCTCAGTGCTTATTGCGCGTACCTCAAGGAGACGGCGGGCATCACCTCGCCCGATGCGCTCAAGCATCAGCATATTTCAGATTACATGATGGCCCAGAAAAAGAAGAAGTTGGCGGTGACGTCCATCTGCCGGAGCCTGGCCGCGGTGCGTATGTTCCACCGTTTTCTGGTGCGCGAGTCTTTCGCCAGGGAAGATCCCACAGGGCTTGTGGACACCCCGCGCCAGTGGAAGCGTATCCCGGATGTCCTGACGCAGCCGGAGGTCATGGCCATGATCAATGCCGCCTCGGGCCGTGACGCCCAGAGCGTGCGCGACCGTGCGATGCTGGAGCTTTTTTATGCCTCGGGTCTGCGCGTCTCGGAACTGGTGTCTCTTAAGTTGGAGAGCGTGAATATCGAGACCGGCCTGGTGCGCTGTATCGGCAAAGGGAGCAAGGAACGCCTGATCCCTGTCGGGGGCAAGGCCTGTGAAGCCCTTGCCAAATACGCGGCGAAGGCCCGGCTCAAGCTTCAGAAAGGCCGGGCGGGGGATGCTCTTTTCCTTAGCCGCCTGGGCAAGCCGATGTCGCGCCAGAGCGCGTGGAAGATCATCAAAGCCTATGCCCGCCGCACCGGCATCAAAAAAAATATCAAGCCGCATACCCTGCGGCATACCTTTGCCACGCACCTGCTGGAGCATGGCGCGGATCTAAGGAGCGTCCAGGAAATGCTCGGGCATGCGGATATAGCCACCACACAAATTTACACGCATGTGGACCGGGAACGCCTGCGCGCTGTCCATCAACAATTTCATCCGAGAGGGTAGGTCTTCTTGAAACGACTTGATTTTTTATTACTATCACCCGGGATCCAGGAGATCCTGCATCGTACCGGCACCGAGGCAGATGCGGCGGGTGTGCGTGCCTTTATCGTGGGCGGTGTCGTCCGCGACCTTTTGCTGAAGGCGGCGGTTACTGATGTCGATATTGTTATCGAGGGGGATGCCCCGGTGTTTGCCAGGCGCCTGGCCAAGAAGCTGGGGGCCTCGTTGCGCGTGCATGAGAAGTTCAGGACCGCATCCTTGCTTTTCAAAGACGGGATGTCGCTTGATATCGCTTCCGCGCGCCGTGAATCGTATGCGCGGCCGGGGGCTTTGCCCGATGTGGTGCCGGGATCCATCGCGGATGACCTGCTGCGCCGTGATTTTACGATCAATGCCCTGGCGGCCGGGCTTAACGCGGATGACCGGGGTGTTGTGCGGGATGACCTGGAAGGTCTGGGCGACCTTGAGGCCAGGCTGGTCCGTGTCATGCACATGGAAAGTTTCAGGGATGACCCCACCCGTATCCTGCGCGCGGCGCGGTATGCGGCACGGTTTGGTTTTCAACTCGATGCGCTGACCGAACAGGCCCTGAATGATGCCGTAGCCGCAGGGGCTTTAACGACAATCACGCCTGTCCGCTACTTCCTGGAGCTTGGCCGTATCCTGGATGCCCAGGATCCTGCACCGGCGCTTGACCTTTTGGTCTTGTGGGATGCCGTGCGGTATGTCCCTTATGCCGCCACTGACCGCCAGCGCCTGATTCAATGCCGCGGCGGCCGCGACGAACGCCTGGCCGCGCTCCTGCAGGAGCTTCCCCGGGCAAAGACTGAAGAAGTGCTGGTGGCATTCAATATATCACGCACCCAGCGGCAGGCGGTGATGCACAAGATCACAGCCGCACCATAACGGATCCGCTCCCGCACTCTGTCCGCAGCCCTGCCCCCAGCTCGCTTTGTTCCTGACCAATTATATATGGTTATCTTTAAGAACATATTTCGGAGGTAGAAAGAGCTGATCTGAACACCCTGCAAGCTTCAAGTGATTTGGTTAGTAAGTCTCAGAAGGGGGGAATTGATCTCAATACTTCAGGAATTGGCATTGCAGTAAAGAACGGTGATGAGAAAGTTAAGTTTCTTTGTGATCCTGGGATGCTTCAGCAATTGCAAAACGCTTCCGGCGTCACCCCGGTCATTGTTGGCATTCAATCCCTCGATAGCCTTCAGCAGTTTATGGGTGTTTCCAAATAGTGGGGATCAATTCTTTTTTGTTAAAAGCCTTTCATGGCTGACTTAATGACATAATTTGCGTGTTATATGGCTGACTTTGTGCTATTATCGTATTCAGTCATGGCTTACTCTATGACGGTATCAGGGGAAAGATATGTTTAAAAGAAATATAGAAATCCTTTTAAAGCAGTGGTCACAGCGCAAGGATCGCAAGGCGCTTGTATTGCGCGGGGCACGTCAGGTGGGAAAGACCACGGCAGTACGGCATTTCGCGAAGAATTTTGATGTGTTTCTTTATTTCAATCTTGAGCTACCCGAGGAACGGGCTCTTTTTGATGGTGCGCAAAGTTTTGAGGATCTTGCGGGGGGTATGTTTTTGTTCAAGAATGTCGCGCGTTCCCAGGCATCTGTATTGATCTTTATTGATGAAATACAGTGTTCGCCCAAAGCTGTGGGGTGGATGCGCTATTTTCATGAATGTGCACCGCAGTGGCATGTGGTTGCCGCGGGGTCTTTGCTTGAGTCAGCCATGGATGTTGACCTGCATTTTCCAGTTGGCCGTGTGGAGTATCTTTTTTTGAAACCAGCGACGTTCAAGGAATTCCTGGGGGCTTGTCGGGAGGATCAATTGCTGGGGGTGTTGCAGGATAAAGGTATTCCTGATTATGCGCATGAGCGCCTGATGAAGCTGTTTATGCAATATACGCTGGTGGGCGGTATGCCTGAAGCGGTCAGTCAATATGCTCTGACAAGGGATATTGTCCGTGTTAATGGTGTGTATGAGCGTCTCTTGCGGGCCTACATCGATGATGCCGCCAAATATGCTTCCAGGAAATCGCTGGTGATCCCGATGCAGACGGCCATCGAAAATGCTTTCTTGCATGCCGGGCAACGTATTGTTTTCTCAAAGTTTGGAGATACACATTACGGTTCCCGTGAAATGGGAGAGGCTCTGCGCATGATCGAAAAAGCCATGCTGGCGACATTGATGTATCCGACCACAGCGGTAGGCCTGCCGATGGTTATTGACAGGAAAAAGTCTCCGCGCTTGCATGTGCTCGACACAGGTATGTTGAATTTCTTTGCCGGTGTCCAGAAAGAATTTATTCATGCGCATGATCTCAATGCCCTTTATCGCGGCGTTGTGGCCGAACATGTGGTGGGGCAGGAATTGGCCGCTATCCATACAGGGATTGCTGACAGGACAGCTTTTTGGGTGCGGGAGAAGAAACAGTCCAATGCCCAGGTTGATTATGTGATCCAGCATGCGGGCAGGATCATTCCGATCGAGGTAAAATCCGGCGAATCCGGGCGATTGCGGTCACTGCATGCATTTATGGATGCCTGTTCTCATGACATGGCTGTGCGGATTTCCGGTGCGCCCTGGCGTGTTGATCAGGTAAAAACGATCGCCGGGAAGATGTACACATTAATGAATGTTCCTTTTTATGCTGTGGCGGACATACACGCTTGTTTGGATCGCAGATAGGGGATAAGAATGTGTACGGCTTGGGCCTGTGAATCTGGTCAGGGACCGCCTCAACCCCGGAGGTTGACAGCCGGTCAACCTCCGGGGTTGCTTCACGGTTAATTAATCCCCGAAAAAGCCACGGTTTACGAGCACCAGGACGCCGCCTTTGTGACCGAGGGCAAATTAAAGGTCATGCTGGAGAGTGATTATGTAGCCATGTCCCATCAGAAGGACATGGCGGAATCCTCGGCTCCTGCCGGGGACGTAGCCATGTCCCATCAGAAGGACATGGCGGAATCCTCGGCTCCTGCCGGGGACGTAGCCATGTCCCATCTGGAAAATCGAATTCAGATCGATCTGAAACGGTAAAGGCGACCGGTGGTATCGATCTTAATCCATCCAAAATCGACATGGTTACAACAAACAGCGGCGAGGGAATCAAATTCAACATGGACCCCGCCACGCTGGCGCGCTTGCAAAACGCTTCCGGCGTCACGCCCGTCATTATCGGCATTCATTCATTGGATAGCCTGGCATCATTTATGGGTGTTCAGGCGTCTGGCGTGAAGTAGGGGGTTGCCGATTGCTGCATAGGCATAACGTTTGACATTATTAACGCCACATGTTATGGTTTGGGCATGATTCATTCATTTGACTGTGAAGACACTGAACAGCTTTTCCTGCGTGAATGCTCGCGCAGGATCCCATTTGATGTTCAGCGGACGGCATTGCGAAAACTTTGGATGCTTGATGCTGTCGTTGCATTGAATGCCCTGCGTATACCGCCGGGTAACAGGCTTGAGGCTTTGTCCGGGAAGCGTGCCGGGCAATACAGCATACGGATCAATGATCAGTGGCGAATATGTTTTGTTTGGCGTGATGGGCATGCGCATCATGTTGAGATTGTCGATTACCATTAAAGAATAGGAGCAAGTTCATGAAAAACAAGAAATTACAACCCATACACCCCGGTGAAGTCCTGATGGAAGATTTTCTGAAGCCCATGGGCATAAGTCAGTACCGTTTGGCGCAGGATATTCATGTTCCGCCCCGGCGTATTAATGAGATCGTTCATTGTGTCCGTGCGGTAACGGCCGATACGGCCTTACGCCTGGGGAAGTATTTTGGCATATCCGCACAGTTCTGGGTCAATCTTCAGTCGCATTATGATTTGGCTGTCCAGGAAGACTTGCTGGGCAAGCGGCTGGAGACAGAGGTTCATGTGTTCGCCGGTGCTTGAGAGAAAGCCAGTTTGACAATTAACCCACCTCCGTCATCACCAATACATCCCTATGATTCTGTTTCTTGATATTTTGTAACAATATGTTATATTTACTGCCATTCAGATCAAATTGATGATTATGCTAATTTCACAGGAAAATATATGACAGGTGTTCTTTATTGTCTTGGCTGGAAGTTTTTTCCTCGCGTTATCAGCACGATTATCCTGATCTTTTTTACCCTTAATACAGCTTTGCCTGTGGGATTAGCGCGGGCTAACGGCCTGGCGGCCTTGAATTTGCCGACGCCTGGCACGATGGTTCATCCTACCCCGGCATATTTGCCTCCTCTGGCTATCGGCATGGAGGTCCATCCTGACAATCCTTTTCAGTTCAGTTTTATCATCGATAAGGGCGATTCCGGCCTTGCATTTGACAGTGATGCGTTTCGTCAGGAATCCGAGAAATTAGTCAAATATTTCATGGCGTCCCTGACTGTTCCTGAAAAAGAGCAGTGGGTGAACCTGTCGCCGTATGAAAAAAACCGCATCACCGGCGAAGGCCTTGGCCAGACGGACATGGGCCGCGATATGCTGGCGCAGGACTATATCCTCAAGCAGTTGTCGGCATCATTATTCTATCCGGAAGATGACCTGGGCCAGGCGTTCTGGCAGAGGGTTTACAGTCAGGCGAACGAACAGTTCGGGGTGACCGACCTGCCGCTGGATACCTTCAACAAGGTCTGGATCATGCCCGACAAGGCGGTTGTCTACGAGAAGGGCAACAGGGTCTTTGTGGTCGAACAGCACCTGAAAGTCATGCTCGAATCAGATTATAAATCGGCGCAGGTTGCCGGCGTGGGTAGGGACGGGTCTGTGACCCGTCCGGAAGATGAGCTCGCCAAGCAGGTCATGCGCGAAATCCTGATCCCCGCGATCGAAAAGGAAGTCAATGCCGGCAAAAATTTTGCCACTCTGCGCCAGATCTACAATTCCATGATCCTGGCTGTATGGTACAAGAAAACCCTGCGCGACAGCGTGCTCGGCAAGATCTATGTCGATCGTAACAAGGCCGCAGGGATACAGGTCGATGATCCCGGCATCCGGCAGAAATTGTATGACCAGTATCTGGCTGCCTTCAGGGCCGGGGTTTATAACTACATCAAAGATGAGGTTGATCCGCAGAGCCGCGCGTCGGTGCCCCGGAAATACGTGTCGGGCGGGGCCAAGGGATTGTCTGAAAAGAATTTGAGACAGGCAACAACGGACGAAAAAAAGGATTGGGCGGGGCGTGTTGCGCAACGGTCTGATGCGAGCGCATCGGTGGCGGTGGATTTTGCGGAGGCGCCGAAGACGGATAACTCCGAAAAAAGAAAATCTTCGGCGTCGGTGGCGAGGATGATGCCGGGGGCGAAGGCGATGACGAACGAGGCGACGGCGGCGGCCGTTGAGGCGCAGGCGCCTGGGACTGTGCTTTTTGTTCCGGTTGCGTCATTGCCCTCAGTAGCATTGACGGGTCAGCGGGATTACGGGGTTGGCGATCTTGGGCCGGAGGCGCGGGAACTCATCGAGTCGTTGGAAAGAGCAGGTGCCGGCTGGTTGCGCGAACCGTTGCTGGGGACGAATAATAACGGCGATCCTTATTATGGTGATGGGCTCTTTGGGCTCAACGGAAACTTACTTAGCCCGCAAGACATGGTCGCGCAAGGGTTTATAACCCAGGAACAACACGATACCATTGTTCCTAACGATATTCATTCTTTGCGGATTGCCTTTGATCGGCTGGGATACAAGGAACAACTGGCCCGTCAGGCGTATGCAAATTTTCTGAAGGCGCAAGAGACCGGGGTATGGCCGACGAACGGTCAGCCGGTGGCGCCTTTTCAGCAGGCGTTTGACACATTCGTCAAAGACAATACCGACGGCATTATCACGGTTGACGGCGTGGACATGCGTATGGACTGGTTGCGATCGTATTCTTTGTTTCAGGTATTGAGCCGGAAGTATAGCCAATACGGCTGGCTGGGGCTCGTTGACCAGTATTCGGTTGAGCATGCGGGACTGGAGGTTGAGGGTGTTACTGATATCTGGAAATATATTTCAGAAAAACTGATCTATCTGGATATGGCTGATTCCCTCAAGTTGAATGAAGTTCAGCTGAAAGTATCTTTGGATAAGTTGGGTGATTTGCAGTCCATCCTGGGAGATGAAAATTGGCAAAAGATCAGACCTGTATTTGAGCAGGCCTTGACGCGCTGGCCGGATGAACTGGCCAATATTAATGCCTCTGGTGTGAAAGCGTTTGAAGCGGAGAACCGTCAGGAGATCGGGTTCTTCCATTTCTTTCAGTTCCTTGTACGTCAGCAGGTGGAGGCCCTGAATACTTTTGCGCAAGAACATCATGTCCCGATTATCGAAGATTTGAATATATATCCGCGGTTTAACAGCGCGGATTGCTGGGGGAATCCGGATGTTTTCATTTATGATAAAGAAAAAAGGACGTTTTCGCTGCGTACCGGCGTACGCAATGACATCTTTGGGCATGTGCCGCCGGATTTGAGCAAGGCAGAAGGGATCAACTTTTATGTTAAACGATTCGTTTACGCCCTTCGTTTGGCGCCCGGGGCGCGGTTTCGGCTGGACTATGTCTTTGGGTATGCGGATCCTTTTGTTATCCCCAGGGACAAGCCGTCCCATGAGGGATATTTTTTAAGAGATGTTCACGATGGCCTGGATCCGTATCTTATCTTTGAAAGATTGGCGAAGATTTTCCCCGAGGTCGATCTGACGGATGTGTTTATAGCCGAGAATCTCGGCGAAGGCACACCCCGGACGGATGCGTTCTTCCGCAAGTTGCCTTTGCCAGGCATGAGTGTATTGCAGTACATGTCGCTGGAGCCTTCCTGGAGAAACCGGTTCAACGGTGATCCGTACCATCCGGCTAATTTGTTGCCCAGCCAAATGGCTTTTCTTGCCTCCCACGACAATCCGTCGACAAGGCTTTGGGACAGCAACCTTTCGACTAACAGTAAAAAGGTGCTGGCTCAGATTTTACGCGAGCTGGGGGTTACGGAGGAGTTGACAGAGGACAATATCGCGGAGATCATGAACAAGGTCTTGATGAACACCATGGCCAATACCACGGTGGTTAACTATGCGGATGTCGTTGACGGTGAATCCGGGGCTGTGGGCATCAAAAGTCAGCATAATGTGCCGGGCACTTCGTTGAGCACGAATTGGTCTTACCGGCAGACAAGGGATTATCTTACGGGTGTTGTGCCGCGTCTGAAGCAATGGATCAAGGATTCCCATCGTGCTCCGGACAACTGGATGGCGCGGCGTGAGCCGGTACGCAGGGCGTCGCCGGCCGCACAATTGGCGCTGGCTGTTTTGGCCCAGGGCAGTCCCCAGGAACAGCAAATGGCCCGTCTGCTGACGACCATGGTTGGTGAAGGCCGGGTGCGCAAGGCTGACCTGCGCCAGGGGATGTTGTCGGTGCTTTACCGACACAGCGACGGCGAGGATTATATCTTTCTATCGAGGAGTGATGCGGCACGTGACGGAGGCTATCTTGCCGTCCCTCAGCAGGCACAAAGCCTGATCGCTGCCGTTGGGCAATTGATACCGGAAGAATCGGCTGCGGCGCCTGTAACACAGGATACTCTTGCCAGCCGTTTGGATAAGATTTTTTACGCTACGCATATCGATTACACGCGGGTTGTTCTTGATGAAGACATGAGAGAAAAGAAGATCATGCCTTTTCTCGGCGCGTTGGTTAATTTTAATTTATTGGAAAGTGAGCTGGATGCGGATACCGTGTCAAGGCTGAAGAAGGCCGGGTTGTGGGATTTCCGGGTTTATTATACAGAGAAATACCGGCCCCTGTGGGATAGGCTTTTTGCTGAGAATCAAAGCCGTATGTCCCGTCCTGATCTTGTAGCGGGATTATTGAACGGCACGTTACCGCTGATCAACAAGGGCCAGCTGGCGGATCTGGTGGCGGCCATCAGTGAGGCGTTTGGTGACGAGATCGCCCCAAAGACTGGAAAGTCTGCTGGCGATGCGTTGGCGGGCACGTCGGCCGACGCCGCGGCATCGCCCGGTGGTGTCACCCTTGATACAGCGACCATGGATTTCAGGATCTGCCGTGATAGCCACGGTGTGCCGTTACCGGTATCGGCCCAGCCTTGGGCGCAGTTGGACGTGAGCGGTTTTGAGCCGCGCATCGGGAAGATCGTGCCGGTGTCCGTGGCGGCGCTGGTGCGATAATCGACGGGGATGGATATTTCTACGATGTAAACGGAGCGCGTGATGGTGCCTTTATTTCATCATAAATTTCCTTTCAAGGCCGTTTGTTCTTTACTGACGGCGGTCGTGTTTTTACTGACACCGATCTTGGCTGAGGCGCAGGCGTTGAGAGATCTTCCGTCGCCGGGCACCCTGGTTGTGACGGGTGGTGTCTATACGCCGGCGCTGGTCAAGGGACTGCGGATCGACCCGCAACAGCCGCGCAAGCTTTTGTTCATGCTCGACAAGGGGCAAACGCCGGAGGTTGACCTGCGGGAAAATGTCGAGCGGCAGGCGCGGTATTTCCTGACAGGCTTGACTGTTCCTGAAAAAGAATTCTGGGTTAATCTCTCTCCGTATGAATCCGACCGCATTGTCACAAAAACCCTGGGGATGACCGAGCTGGGGCGCGATCTTTTGGCCCAGGATTATATCCTTAAACAGTTCACGGCATCGTTATTGCATCCTGACAGCGCCAGTGGCCGTGTGTTTTGGGCGCGGTTGCGCGCTCTTGCGGGCCCTGATGTGAATGCGGAGAAGTTGGCAAATGATTTTCACAAGGTGTGGATCGTTCCGGCGCGGGCGCGGGTTGTTGAGAAGGGCTTGAGCGGGGTGGTTGTTGAGGCGCGCCTCAAGGTCATGCTTGAACAGGATTATCTGGCGCGCGCGCAGGCAGAGGGAAGTCATGCCCTGAATGCGGGGCAGGAGGCTGTTGTTCAGGTGATGCGCGAGGTCATTGTGCCCGTGATCGAGCGGGAGGTTAATGAAGGCGCCCGCTTTGCCCGGTTACGGCAGATATTCCAGGCCCTGATCCTGGCCAAATGGTACCGTCAGAAAAAAGGGGCCGCGCCCTGGCGCCGGTCTTATCTGGACAAGGCAAGGCTCGCGGGCGTTGCTATCGCCGACAAGGCGGAACCGCGCAAGATTTATGATACGTATGTGGACGCGTATAAGAAAGGTGCTGTCAATCTCATCCGCGAAGAGAAGGATGCCGTGTCCGGCGAACTTTTGCCGCGCAAGTATTTTTCCGGCGGGGTAAATGATTTTGGCATGTTAACACCGGGTGTTTTTTCGGTGGTGTCAGGTCCATTGCCGGCAGTTCCCGACGTGGCTGTTGTTGATCTGGCGGCGGAAGTGGCGCCGGTCAAGCTTACGCACGCCCCCGTTATATATTTGTGGCATGCCGGGCCTACGAAGTGTTTTGACAAAATCACGGAGGAATACCTTCAAGGGTTGGCAGACAAGGGGATCAATGAGTTGTGGACCATGGGCATATGGGAGCGATCCAAGTTTAGCCGATATTATCAGGGATGGGCCGCTAAGATCTTTGGGCAAAAGCAGCGCCTGGCCTCCGCGTATAGCCTCGATGATTATACGGTGGCGGCAAGCCTGGGTGGCGAGGCGGCTTTTGAAGGGCTTGTCAAACGTGCGGCCAAGTATGGGATAAAAGTGTGTGTTGATCTTGTGACCAATCATGCCGGCGTCATGGGCAAATTGATGAAGGAACATCCGGAGCGGTTCATACGGGTTGAAGAAGGCAGAATACCAGAAGCGGAGATCGCCAATTTGAGCAGTTATTTCAGGGGGATCCGGAAGAATCTTCAGGAGAGTGAATTTGTCAGGTTTTTCTTTCGGCATAAAGATAAAAAGGGAAAATCCTGGATTTATGCGCATCAAAAGGATCCTTATTATGCGGCATGGCTGGACACGGTGGCTTTTGACTTTTCCAAGCCGGAAACTCAGGCATATATTAAGGCGTTAATTGATCGTATTATGCAGTTGACGAACGGTGGAGGTATTCGTTTTGACATGTTCCATCTGGCTTTGGCAGGCCGATTCAATAATAGTTGGGGGGAATTAAAGCATGGCGAAATGCATGATGATTTTTGGAGGGATCTTTTTGGAGAAATGAAAAAAAAGTATCCGGATTCTGTTTTTATTGCAGAAATGTATGAGAATGAAGAATATGCTTTGAAGCTGGGGATTGATTTTGTTTATGCCAAACATCTTTCTTTGGAGCATTTTGTATCTTTGCGTCGTAGTTCCGGAATGTTTGGTTCGTTGTTGTCTGAGGGGGCTGATTTTTACATGCAGGGTATTATAAAGTTTCTCGAAAATCATGATGATATTCGTGGGAAAAGGACCATTGATGAGATACGTGAAACAACGGCTTTCAGCTGGCTGGCTGTTACGGAGGCTGCGCCATTGAGGGGAGGTAGTATTGTGAGGTCTTTGATCGAGAAAGGATATGTAAGAGAAAACGATCAAGATCTTTATCTTAATGCTGACATCCCTGAGATTGAGGATTTTTTGAAGGAGCATTTTAATGATTATCCAGATGATATTAAGGCATTGCTGAGTGAGCGCGTATTAAAAAGTTTTATAGCACGTACCAAGGCCGCCAATGCGGCGCTGATGGCCTATTTCTCCGGGGGCACGCTGATCAATGAGGGGTTTGAAACGGGGCGTCATGCCGAGACCAACGGTAAGCCCGATGCACTGAATCAACCCGATGCAGAAGATACGTGGCGGGAATACCCTGAACTCACATCATTTTATAAGAATTTATTTTCTTTGATGGCAGATAAATTATGGTGTAACGGAACAATGCGGCCGGCTTTGGTTGGTGATCAGCGTGATCTTCCCGAAGGGGTTTTGGTTGATCAGCGCCGCATTCAGAATGAGGACGGTTCTTATGAGGTTGGCCTTGTTGTCGTGAATCACAGCGGTACGGAAAAGACGCTTCCCTGGATCAATCAGCATTATCAGTGGGATTATCTTACCGAGGACGACAAGGATAATATGGAATTTGTCGATATTCTTGATCCGCAGGCGGCTCCTGCCGCTTTCAGGGACATGGTTGGCAGGGGGACATGGGTGCTCCAGCCGTGGGAAAGGCATGTGTACAGGCTTCGCAGGAAAGGAACGACGGATCAGGCAAGCCTTGTCGACAAGAACTATGGCGGTATTGATGCCAGCGGTATGGACGTGGCCGTTGACCGGAGCCCGGCGGCATCCGCAGAGGAAGTTGTCGGCAATGAAGATCTCCTTTTGCCTTCGTTTGCCGGTTTCAAGCCAGTCCTCTTGACGATCACACCTGCGTCATCGGATCCGCGATGATCATTTCCTCATGCCCGTGATTTGACGCTTCCCAAGGTGTATGACTTCTGGTATGCTTGTGGACATTCTAGCGGATAGCCCGTCAGATACGGGAGAGGAGACTTTTATGGAACGCATGGACAGGATCAATCAGTTTATCAAGCGTGAGATCAGCCAGATGATGTTGCTCGGCGAGATCCGCGACCCGCGTGTGACCGGGGTGACCATCACCTATGTTGATGTCAGCAAGGACTTGAGCTGGGCGCATGTGGGCTTCAGTGTCTTGTCCGACGATCCGGATGCCATACGCCGGGTGCAGGGCGGGCTTGATTCAGCCCGGGGCATGGTGCGGCGTTTGCTCGGACAGCGGATCACCTTGAGGCATGTGCCTGAAGTGAAATTTGTTTATGATAATACCATCGCGCAAGGTGTCCACATGACCCAGTTGTTCAACGAGCTCGAAGCTGGTCGCGCGCGTCAGGCAACACCTTCGGGCGAAGAAGCAACGGCCGAAGGACAGCCAACCGCAGCCGGGGACGCTTAACCCATGCCCCGCGCCATTCTCCACACGATCAAGGCTCACCGCACGTTCCTGGTGACCATGCATGTCAACCCTGACCCTGATGCTCTCGGGTCGGCTCTGGCTGTGACGCTTTTTTTACGCGCGCTTGGCAAGAAAGTCCGCCTTATTAACGACGGGCCATGCCCCGCGTGGCTGAAATTTGTGCCGCAGGTGCGTTATTATGAAACTTATGATGACAAGATAAAATTCGTGCCCGACGTAGCCATTGTGCTTGATTGCGGCGATAAGGAACGTACCGGCAAGCCGGCGCGCCTCATGGGGCCGGGTGTCAAGGTGATCAACATTGACCATCATGTGACCAACACCGCTTTTGGCGATCAGAACCTGGTCAAGCTGGACAGTTCTTCGACGTCGGAGATCGTTTATGGCCTCCTGAAGGCTTCCGGCCAGCCATTGACGCGCGACATGGCCGAGCTTCTTTATCTGGGCATTTTAACCGACACGGGCTCTTTTGGTTTTGACTGCACCAGCGCGCAAACGCACACGGTGATCGCCGAACTGATGAAATTCGACCTTTCGGTGAGCGGGCTGTACCGTCAGGTCTACGAGACCATGCCGGAGAAAGACCTCAAGGCCTTCCTGCGCCTGATGAATACGCTAACGTTGCATCTGGATAACCGGGTGGCCTGCCTGCGCATTTCCCTTCGACAGGCGGCGGTATTCTCCGATGGCCTGGATGTGAAGGATAAGGTCTTCGGGTTCTTGCGCGCGGTCAAGGGGCTGGACGTGGTCATGATCATCACCGAGCAGGAAAAAAGAAAGACACGCCTGAATTTCCGCAGTCGCGGCACCGTGGATGTGGCGCAGCTGGCTTCGGGGTTTAACGGCGGCGGGCACAAGAATGCGAGCGGCGGTTTTCTGGATAAACCTTTGGCGCAGGCAAAGACGCAGGTCCTTGCCGCGATCGCCAGGATCATATAAATCTGCATTTGAGGTTGATATTGCTATGGACGGGATCATTGTGGTAGATAAGCCTTCGGGCATGACGTCGCACGATGTGGTGGCGATCATCCGCCGGAAAATCAGGAACAAACGCGTGGGGCATGCCGGGACGCTCGATCCCCTGGCAACGGGTGTGCTCGTTATTCTCGTCGGGCCGTCAACACGGTTGTTCGACAAATTCGTTGGGTTTGATAAAGGCTATGGCGCAACCCTCAAGCTGGGCGTCAAGACGCGCAGTGCGGATATCCAGGGAGAAGTCTTGCTCGAGCGTCCTTTCGAAGCGGTGACCCAGCCGATGGTCGAGGCATCGTTTAAAAAATTCACGGGCCTGATCGGCCAGATCCCGCCCATGGTCTCGGCGGTAAAACACGAGGGGCAACGCCTGTATAAACTTGCCCGCAAGGGGATCGAGGTCAAGCGCGAACCGCGCCAGATCCGGGTGGATACCTTGGACCTGATCGAATTCGCGCCGCCTTTCGTCCGTTTCCATCTGGATTGCTCCAAGGGGACCTATGTCCGTCAGATCGCCGAGGATGTTGGCGAGGATCTGGGGTGCGGAGCCTGTATCACCGATATCCGCCGTACCAGGGTCGGCCCATTCACCATCAATGACGCGGTAAAACTCGACGATGTCAATGCGACGCATATTCATCCATGGCACCCTTCCGCCTGAACTGAAAGCCTCGGTGGCCGCCATCGGCGTGTTCGACGGTGTTCACCGCGGGCATCAGCGGGTCATTGCCCGGGCGGTGGCCGGGGCTCGCCGGATGGGGGTGTTGTCGGCGGTGGTGACGTTCCATCCGCATCCTTGCGCCATCCTGCATGCCTGCCAGGCCTCGCCCTGCATCATGACCCTGGAACACCGCCTGCAAACCATGGCCGCCCTGGGGGTGGATGTTGCCGTGGTCATTGGCTTCAACCGTCGTTTTTCCTCCCAGCTTCCCGAAACATTTGTTACGAGATTTCTGGTTGGCCGGATGGGGGTGAAGAAGATCATTATCGGTCGCGATTTTCATTTCGGCCGCGGCCGCAAGGGGTCTGTGGCGCTCTTGCGTTCCATGGGGGAGTCTCTGGGGTTTGATGTCGAGCAGATCGATATCATAAAGGATACCGGCAAGGACATCAAGTCCACTGCCATCAGGGCCCTCATAGCCGCCGGAAACCTCGCTGGTGTGAAACGTTTCCTGGGGCGGCCGTATGCTTTTCTCGGCAAAGTTGAGACCGGCGATGCGCGCGGACGCACCCTTGGTTATCCGACGGCCAACTTCAGGGAAGAGCCTGTGGTCAGCCTGCCGGACGGCATTTATCTTGTGCGGGCCTCCTGGGACGGGAGAACGTTGAACGGCCTCTGTTATATCGGTCGCAGACCCACGTTTAAGGGTAAGGATGCGCCGGTGGTCCGAGAACTTTACCTGCTCGATTACCGCGGCAACATCTATGGCCGTGAAGTCCTGGTGGAATTCCTCAAAAAACTCCGCGACGACAAGGTCTTTGCGGACAAAGAAACCCTCATCGCCCAGATCGCCCGCGACGTCGCCCAGGCCCGCCACTTCTTCGCCCGTTCGGTACATTAGGGTTTTATCATGGGTTGAGCATGCAGCATAACAATGGTATCTTCAATGAGTTGTCGCTTGGCCCATTGTTTTTGATCTTCGTCCAAAGGTAAAGATTCGGTAAAGACGTCCGTCACACGACAGAGCAAAGGACGTTCCGGAAGGATTTGGTGAGCGGATAAACGAATACATCTTTGACGGGAAGCGAGCTTTCATGTTGCCGATCA
>CAILQW010000042.1 GCA_903836515.1 Candidatus Omnitrophota bacterium
ACAGGACCGGTCTCAAGGCAGTCCATGCGGATGTTTTTGGCATCCGCCAGAACCCTGATCTCATCGATGATCCGTTTGGCCAGATCGTTAAGGACAAAGGGCTTGATCTGCAGGGTGACTTCATGATTGTCAAACCACGCCAGGACCAGGAGGGTTTCCACAATGCTGGTGATCCGGGCGATCTGCTCCAGGCTGTCCTGAAGGATTTTTTCATAACGCTCGCCAGGCCTCGGCTTTTTGAGCGCAACATCCATGCTGCCCCGCATGATGGTCAGCGGGGTCTTGATCTCGTGGGATATGTCCTGGAGGAATCGCTGCTGGGCCAGAAAATCGGAATCAATGCGGTCGAGCATGGCATTGAACGTTTCAGCCAGGCGCTGGATCTCGTCGCGCGTCGGAGGCACATCAATGTGGGAACGCAGATTTTTCGAGGTGATCCGGTTGATCGCCGTGATCATCTGGTCAACGGGATAAAAAGATATCCGGGCCAAAAAAACTCCGACGATCCCGGTCAAGATAATAATGAGCGGCAAAATGCAAAAAAGGATGATGCGCAGCTGAAGAAGATGGGTGTTCACGTCCGATAAAGGCGTGATCAGGCGTATCGTATAGGCCGTCCTGCGGTTTTCCTGGACAGGAATGACGAACGACCGCACCTCCATCCCCGGGCCGTTGTTGATCTTGATACTGATGTCTTTAAAATAGCCGTTCTTTTGCTCCGCGTGCTGCGGCGGGAGCGCGGCAATGCCCGGCCATCGTGAAAAATCGGTGGACGAAACAAGCAGTTCTCCATGGTTATCGAAGATCTGGACGATGATATTCAACAACTCGGGCTTGTTGGATTCGGCTTCCACCCAATGGCGGGCGATCTTGGTGAAATTGATATTGTTGATCTTGCTGAACGTATTGGGACGAACCCCCTGCTCGAAGGCCGCCTGCTTTTCCATTTCCCAATACGTTTCAATGGATTCACTGATACCCACGGCGCGGGACGTCAAGAGATCGTCGAGGTTGCGATAAAGATTCCACTTCATCGACTTGTACGCCACGGTGCCGCAAATGACGAGGGCCAGCGTCAAGAGCGCGGCATTCCACAGGATGATCTTGAAACGGATCGAACGGAAGATCATGCTCCGGCCTTGATCATGTAGCCCCTGCCGTGGAGCGTCGAAATAAGTTTGCGGGGATGGTCTTTGTCTATTTTCTTGCGCAGGTGATTGATGAAAACATCAATGACATTGGTGTCGGTCTTGTAATTGATATCCCAGACGTGCTCGATGATCATGGCCCGGGAAAGGACGCGGCCAGGGTTGCGCATCAGGTACTCCAGCAAGGCGATCTCGCGCGTCGTCAGGGATATCTCTTTGCCCGCGCGCCTGATCTCATGCGTCTGCAGATCCAGGGAAAGATCGCCCACCGCCAGCACGTTGGTGGCAAGATTGTCTTTCTTGCGCAGCTGAGCGCGGATACGGGCCAGCAATTCCTCGAAGGCAAAGGGTTTTGTCAGGTAGTCATCCGCCCCCGCATCCAGCCCGGCGACCTTGTTCTTGACGCCCATCTTGGCGGTCAGCATGATGACAGGCACGCGCGATCCCTCATCACGCAATTTACGGCAAAGCGCCACACCGTCAGTCTTGGGGATCATCAGATCAAGGATGAGAAGGTCATAGTCATTGGTGGTCGCCAGGTAATACCCTTCTTCCCCGTCTAAAGCCATGTCGACGGCAAACCCTTCTTCCTGCAATCCGTCCCGGAGGAATTCGGATATTTTCTCTTCATCTTCGACAATAAGTATCCGCATGGGATTTTCCTTTGCTGATAAAACGACGCATGGATTTTAACAGAACCCGGGCCATCCGACAAAATAAATCCTCTCTTGATCCATGAAAAATATTCTCCCGCGGCACAAAAATATGGCTGGCGGAGGATTTTGCATTATAATCATGAACTTATATGAACCCCAACCCCCAACATCCCGGCTTTGCCGAAGCCCTCAAAGTGCCTGACATCCGGCTTTTCATCGGGTCGGTCGCTTTCTTTTCACTGGCAAGCCGTGCCCTGGCTGTGGTGATCGGCTTTCAGATCTACAGGCTCACCCACAGTGTCATGGCACTCGGCTGGCTCGGCCTGATCGAGGCTATCCCGACACTTTCGCTGGTGCTCGTAGGCGGCTATGTGGCAGACCACTTTAACCGCCGGCGGATACTTCTCATCACCCGCGGGGCATCGTTTGTCTGCGCGTGCACGCTCGCTTTCTTGTCATTGGAAAACACCGCGCAATCGCTTTTCGGGCTCTATGCCGTGATCTTTCTGACAGGCATCGCCCGCGGATTCGCTGACCCGGCCAATACAGCCTTCGAAGCCCAGGTCGTGCCCAAACCCCTGACCGTGAACGCGGCATCCTGGATCAGCAGCACCTTTATCAGTTGCTCTGTGATCGGGCCGGCCGCCATCGGCTTTATCTTCGATGCCTGGGGCGCGACAGGATCCTACCTTCTGATTGCCGCCAGTTTCATCCTTTCGTGGGGTTTTACGGCCTGCATCGCGCCCAAGGCCCAGCCCATGCCGGAAACAAAAGAACCTTTATGGGAGAGCATCCTGACGGGCTGGCGTTTTGTATGGAAAAACCAGCCCTTGTTATCCGCCATGGCGCTGGATCTTTTAGCTGTCCTGTTTGGGGGGGCGATCGCCCTTCTGCCGGTTTATGCGGATGATATCCTGCATGTGGGCGCCAAAGGCCTTGGGCTTTTAAACGCAGCCCCGTCTTTGGGCGCCGTGGTCATCACCCTGCTTGCCACCAAACGCCCGCCGATCGCACATGCGGGACGAAACCTTTTGCTGACGGTTGCAGGCTTTGGCGTGTCGATCATCCTGTTCGCCTTATCCAGGGACTTCTGGCTGTCAGCAGGCTTTCTCTTCCTTACCGGCGTTTTTGACGGGATCAGCATGGTCATCCGCCGCTCCATGGTCAGGCTGTTATCGCCCGACCACCTGCGCGGGCGTATTGCGGCCACCAACTGGCTTTTTATTTGCTCGTCGAATGAATTGGGTGCCTGGGAAAGCGGCATGGCCGCCGCCTGGATCGGCACGGTGCCGTGTGTTGCCGCAGGCGGCGTGCTCACGCTGGGGATCGCCGCCCTCATCGCGTTGACCGCCCCCCAGCTGCGCCGCCTCCGCTTCGACCTCAGAACCCTCGAACAAAAATAAAACGACGCCTCGCCGTGCGATTATCCTGTAAAAGCCTGCCCGGACCTTCAACAAGTCCTACAAAAATCTTGCCTTAAATACGGCGCATGATAAATTATAGCCATGCACGAGCTGATCATCCTTGCGACCATCAATGCCAAAAACAAGCTGTATGGCGCCACCGCCAGCGATTTCTCAGCCGTCGCTCCCAATATCCAGCAGGGCCTTCTGGCCCAGTACATCAGATCAAAAGGTTTGCGCGTTGAAACCATTGAATCCGATGTCCTCAATATCACCATCCAGGACCTTGTCCATATCCTCAAGGAAAAGAAACCGCGCCTGCTGGGCATCATCGCCACAGGTGCCAATCCGGCTTCCTCAACCATGGCCATGGACGGCGTGAACGCTTTTTTTGCACAATACCTGCCCAACAAGGACAACACTGCCTCTTTCGTCTGGGGCCCGCATCCGACGGTACTGCCCGAGCGGACCTTGCGGGAAACAGGAGCGGATTTCGTGGTACGCCACGAAGGCTGGGACACCATCCCCGCGCTTTTTAACGCCCTGCAAAAAAAAGAAAACCCCCATACCATCCCCGACCTTTCCTGGATTGATGCCCAGGGCGCCTGCCAGGCATCCCCGGATGCCCCCCTGCGCGATAACCTGGACACATTGCCCTCCGTCGACTGGGACCTCATGGACCCGCGCCGCTACCGGGCCCACAACTGGCATTGTTTCGACGACCTGACCCGGCGCACACCCTACGCCGTCATCTGGACAAGCTTTGGGTGTCCCTTCCAGTGCAATTTTTGTTCCATCAACAACCTCTTTGGCAAACGGACCCAGCGTTTCCGCGGCATGGATCATGTGATCAACGAAATTTCCATCCTGGTCGAGCGTCACAAGGTCCGCAACATCAAGATCATGGATGAACTGTTCGTGGCCAATGAAGCGCGCATGGATACTTTCTGCGACCGCCTGGAACCCAAAGGCTATGATCTTAACCTCTGGGCCTACGCCCGGGTCGACACGGTCACCCCGCGCATCCTCCAACGCCTGCGCAAGGCCGGTCTGCGCTGGATCTCCTACGGATTCGAAACCGCTTCCGCGGAACTCTTGAAAAACACCCGCAAGGGCACGGTGGCCGTCAATGCCGCAAAGATCATCGAGAGCACGCGTGAGGCAGGCATTTTCATCTGCGCCGATGTGGTGTTCGGCCTTCCCGGAGAAACACACCAGAGCATGGACAACACCTATGCGTTCCTGGTGAAACATAATTTCGAATATGTGAACATGTACCCGGTCTTCCCTTACCCTGGAACGGATCTCTTCGACAAAGCAGGTCCCAGGACATGGAAAGAATATTCCCTTTACGGCTATGACTGCGTCCCGATGGCCGGCGACAACCTGACAGCCGCACAGATCCTGCGCTTCCGCGACGAAGCCTTTGTCCGTTACCACAGCCGTCCGGCATACCTGGCCATGATCGAACAAAAATTCAGCGCGCACACCCGTGCCCACATCGAAGCCATGACAAAAACACCCCTGCGGCGCAGGATCCTTGAAGAAAGCCCATGCCCATGAACACCCCGGATCTTGCCCCTGTCCCACGGCCGCTAACAACGCTCCTTGTCTTTACCCTCAATGAGATCGACGGGATGAAAGCGGTCATGCCGCAGATACCCGCCGGATGGATCGATGAGGTCATTGTGGTGGACGGCGGGTCAACGGATGGGACGTTTGAATGGGCGCAACATGCCGGCTACGGGGTTTTCAGGCAGTCCAGGCCCGGTTTCGGCGATGCTTTCCTGGAAGGGATGGCCAGGGCCTCCCATGACATCGTGATCTGTTTCAGTCCTGACGGCAATTCCAAACCCGACGCCATCCCGTGCCTCATCAAAAAGATTGTCGAAGGCCATGACATTGTCATCGCCTCACGGTATCTGGACGGCGCCAGAAGCGACGACGATGACATCCTGAGTGCCCCGGGCAACCGCACCTTCACCTGGCTGGTCAATACGCTCTTTCACGCCCGCGTGACAGACTCCCTGGTGATGTACCGCGCCTACCGCCGACACCTGCTTAAGGAACTGGACGTGAACACATCGACAGTCGCCTGGGGCTCACAGATTCTCCTGCGCGCCCTGCGCGCCGGAAAAAGTATTGCCGAGATCCCGGCGGATGAACCCAAACGCATCGGCGGTACAAGGAAAATGCAGCCCTTGCGCAATACCTGCTATGAACTGGCCATGCTTTTCAAAGAGTATGGCCGCCCCCAACCCCCAAGGCTAAACCCGTGTCCTTCTTCCGTAACAAAAAAATCCTCGTAACCGGTGCCGCCGGGTTTGTGGGCACACACTTGATCGAGCGCCTGGTGCGCACGGACGCCCGCATCATCGGGACCTACCACACCGTGGCGCCTGTTTTTCAACACCCTGCGGTCACCTACCTGCAAGCCGATCTCACCCGGGCCGAAGACTGCCGCAACGCCGTCGACCAGGCCGAACTCGTGTTCCATTGCGCCGCCGCCACCTCGGGCGCAGCGGTCATCACCGCATCCCCGCTGACGCATGTAACTCCCAACATCGTGATGAACGCCCTGCTGTTGAACGCCGCCTACGGGGCGCATGTGCATAAATTCCTGTGGCTGGGAAGTTCCACCGCCTATCCCTCGGGCGACGACCACCCGTTCACCGAGATCGAGGTGATGGACGGGGAACCGTTTGAAAAATATTTTTGTGTGGGATGGATGAAGCGGTATACGGAAGTGCTGTGCCGGACCTATGGTGAGAAATTATCCCCGCCCATGACCACCATCGTCCTGCGCCCCACGAACATCTACGGCCCCGGTGACAAATTCGACCCCGAGCGCTCGCATGTTTTGCCCGCGTTGGTGCGCAAGGTCATTGAAGGGAACGACCCTGTCGAGGTCTGGGGCACAGGCAACGATGTGCGCGACCTGATCTACATCGATGACATGGTCCAGGCCATGATGCGTGCCATGGAAAAGATTAACCGCTATGACACCTTCAATATCGGATCGGGAGAAACCCATAGCGTGAAAGAAATCCTGGCGCTGATCCTCAAGATCTGCCGTCGCACGGACGCCCGCATCGTATACGACCCCTCCAAACCGTCGACCATTCCCCGCCGGGAGGTTGATGTTTCCAAAGCGCAGCAAATCCTTGGGTTTAAGACGGGAGTGGGACTGGAAGAAGGTTTAAAGAAAACTATCGCCTGGTACCGCAAGGCCTCCGGTGCGTCAACCTCTTAAGTGTTAAAGATCACACCCGGATAACGGCGGCGGAACCACAAGGCCGCACCCGGCACCAGCATGGCCGCAAGCACCCCTCCGGCAAAGTGGTACCACCTAAAGGGCCGGAACCGCATCACAAGTTCATGATCCCCGGGTAAAACAGGCACGCGCATCAGCCGGTCAGGGCCGGCAACGATCTTCCGTTCGACACCGTCGACCCAGGCGATCCATCCGGGGATATGGATGAACGTGGCCACACATTCTTCAGAACTCTTGATATCAGGCAGTTCTGCCCGGATCATGCCCCCCCGCAACACAAGATGATTTCCCGTTAACGGTGTCCGGACCCCGGCGGTATCCTTGAGATAAACCAGTCCGACCGGTAAAGGATTTTCGTAAAGATACAGCACGCCTTCCCCGTACACCAAAAGCTTCCATCCCCGCGCCATGGCCGCCGTGTCGAGCCTTGGCCCCATGACATAACGGATCCCCAAGGACGCCAGCTTGTCCGCATCCCAGGGGGCCTTGAAATGATACGTCCCCAAGGGTTGTTCTATCTCGATCAGATCCTGGGCCAGCAAATAATCCCGGAAGGGCGCATGAACCATGACCGCACTGCGCCCCGCACTGCCCAGCACGTGATCCCGCTGAACCCTGATGTCAAGGCCGTCGGACGATATCCAGTCCGAAGCCACGCGTGCATATGGGGCCATCGCCCCCGCAAAAGGCCTGAGGAAAAGGTCCGACCCTTTATAACTGAAATAATGGGAATCATTAAGCCGGCAGGTATGAAGATCGTAATACCCCAGGATCCTGCGCGCGGCAAAAGTCCCGGCCATGGCCAGGATCGCAGAAACAATAACAACCGCCGTGATCCGCCCCCACATCCCCGGTCTTGCCATAACCCACGATAGAAAAAGCCCGGCCCCCAGCATCACAAAGACACTGGCCATCCAGTAGAAACGTGTCAGATCGGTTGAATGAAAGAAAGGCAAGGCGTCCCATATCAACGGGAATTTCATGACACCCATGACCCCAACGATGAGGGCCGGCCCCAACACAACCACACGCCAGGCCTCGGTCCGGCGGCCATGCCGGCGCCAGGCCACCCACGCCCCGGCGAGGCCAAGCCCCAGACAGGGCCAAAACACATGCCCCAGCACAGCGCCCCCGCCAAAGAGCGAATAATGCGCCCCTGACCGTGCACTGCGCGTGGCCGCGTCCGCCAGATAGATAATATCAGGCATGATCAACAGCATCCCGGATACAATGGTGGCCAAGAAAAGCCAGAAACGGGTATCGCAACGTCCTTTCAACAAAAAAATCTGGTTGGCGATCAAGAACAAAACCATGATGGCCATAAGGTTCATGCTCACGCTCAGGAAGGCCAGCATGAATAATACGCACAAGCGGGCAAAATCACCCCAGCGCCGGCGCGCCGTCCAGTCTTCCTGCACCATCAGCCCCCACGCAAACCAGGCCATGGTCAGCTGATAATGATGATGCGCCATGCACCACAAAAAAGCCGGCGTCAACACGACCATCAGCGCACAGGCACTGGCCAAAGGCCTGTTCATGCGGCGGTGAAACCAGGCACTCAGCAAAGCCACGGTCACAAACGCGGCCAGGAAACGGTTGATCAGCATGGCATCGGCAGAAGGGAAAAACCAGTACGTCCATGCCAGGGGTGAGAAAGGATAGGTCAAGACATCGCCGATGAGCGGCGTGCCAAAATTATGGAAAAGATTGATCAGCGGCATCTGCCCGCTGGTGAGCGCCTCCTTGACCACCATCATGTGCACGAAGGTGTGGTTGGCGTCATCACTCATGTCAAAGGCCGCACAATCCTTGTTCACAAGGGCCTTGAACGAGATAAAAATGGCAAAAAGAAACGGGACCAACACATAATTCATGGCCCGCCCCAAAATCACCCGCATATTGACCGGTCGCAAAGAAATCAACTCAATGCCCTCTCTGATGCCTCATATCTTATCACATGTCTCTGGGGAAATCAGCAACATGAAGGCTGGACGGCCTCCAGTGAGCTTTACGATGACGGCGGTTTCACGGGAGCCAACGTCGAAAGGCCCGGCCTCAGAAGCTCCTGAGTCATATCAAGGAAGGAAAGATCAATTGCGTGGTGGTCTAAGCTTCTCGATATCACGATAACAGCCCTTTCGCAAATCAAGAAGATCCTGACCAGAAATCCGCTTGCTCAACGAAGGAATGAAATCATGCCAGTCTTGAGTGGTTTTAAATCTTTTTCGTGGAGATGATTCCATGGAGGTCAACGTTGCCGATTAGAGTGGAGTTTGTCGACGCTGAAAAGACTTCTTTTCTACCGAGCGCCCAGGACAGGGTCGCTTGTGAATATGTTACTCCATCGGGCAAATGAAAAATTCTTGTAAATCTCAATGTTTGTACTAGTGTAGTGTCCCTAACACTTCTTTACTTTTGATATTTTTTCTAATATACGCTCAACCGGGGCACTCCAAATGAACACTTTTGGATTTTGGTTATGATTATCAATAAATTTATAGA
>CAILQW010000043.1 GCA_903836515.1 Candidatus Omnitrophota bacterium
ATCTGTCAGCATTCTTCCGTCGACCATGATCATATTATCCGACGAGAATGACGCACACACAACTATTTTTGTAACTTTTTGATAACGAATTCTACGTTACTCTCGACTAGATTTATGCCCCCCTCCCCGTCCCTCCCCACAAAGGGGGAGGGCTTTAATTAACGCAATCCTCTCAGCTCGCTAAAGATTTACTGCGCGGGCATCTCTCCTGGGAAGAACCTACCTGGCCCCGGAGGCCGGGGACGGGAGCGCCATACGGATGGCATCAAGCAGCTCGCGATTATCCCAGGGTTTTTCAATAATGCGGAATATCTCGCCGTCGTTAAGCACACGCGACATACTGCTGATGTCCAGATATCCCGAAATCATAATGGCCTGGATGCGTCCGTAGCGCTGTTTGACACAATGGAGAAACTCATCCCCCATCATCTGCGGCATCCGGTGATCCACGATGATCAGATCAACACGCCCGCCGCAGCCTTCCAGGGCCTTGAGCCCTTCCATGCCACTGGACGCTGTCAGCACATCATAATGCTCAAACGCGAGGCAGCGCTCGAGGCTATGAAGGATACCCGGCTCATCATCGACACAAAGGATAACTGGACGACCCACAAGACTCTCCCTGTAAAAAGTGGAAAACCTGGAGATATATTACATTTATTCACGGCAAAAATCAAGCGTCATTTAACCTGTCGTGGGATGCAACCGCTTGAGTCGGTGAAGAAAAGCAGCAGGCGCCCTCAGGCGCGGAGAGGCTTAGCTGTAGAACTCCAAATGATCACCCTTGATGCGGCGATAATAACACCCGAAACGGGTTTGCCCTGCCGCATCCTTCACATGGCAAGACCCCTTCCCCTTCATGGTCACCAGATACAGGAGCGAATTCTGTTCGCAATTGACCCTGACCTCAACGATCTGAAGTTCATCACCGGACGTTTTACCTTTGATCCACAGCTCATGGCGCGAGGTGCTCCAGAAGGTGGCGATACCGCAGGCCAGGGTATGCCGCAAGGCCTTTTCGTTGGCATACGCCAGGATCAGGACCTCTTTGCTCACGGCATCCTGCACCACGACCGGCACAACCGGTTCCTGGCTTTGCCCGATCTTGGCGAGCTTGTCGAAATCGATCAGGATATCCGTATTGTTCTCGAGCACAGCCCCCGTGACATCCCCCGAATAATTCTTGCGGTTCATAGGATCCTCTTATTTCTCGTAAATTTTTGAAAACTGGCGCGGCTTTCTGGTCTTCCAGTTGGAATTATGATACGCATAGCTGACAATAAGAGGAAGAACGCTCGTGGCCTCTGCATACACCATCTGCTCAAACACCGTATCCACCTTCCCCCAGGAAGCAGCTTCCTTGAGCGTCGAGCTCGAGCAAGCCCCATCGCGAACATCCGCCACCGTGATCTGCACGGCATACTTGTGCATGGGCACTTCCACGCCCAGGACTTCAGCGCACACCACCGTATCCTGCGCAAAATTCTTCGGGACGCCCCCGCCGATCATAAACAGCCCCGATGTGGCCGACTTCATCTTGATGCGGGTCAGTTCATAAAAATCCTTCACCGAATCGATGGACATGTGCGCCTTGGGGTGATTGACCTGGTGAAGCACAAGGCCGAAACCCGCCGATGAATCGCTGAACGCAGGGCAGAAGATCGGCACACCATGTTCATACGCCACCTGAACCAGCGAATCCTTCTTTTTGCTGTTCTTGACCAGGTACTGGCCCATCTGTGCAATGAACTCCCGCGAGGAATACGGGCGCGGTTCGAGGCTGTCGGCGATCTCGCCAATGGTGCGGTCGCAGGCCTGGAGGCTCACCTCGTCGATATACGTATCGTAAATGCGGTCGATGTAAAGGGACCGCAGGACCTTGTCATCCACATTCCCGGCCGCCTTGTAATGCTTGAACCCCAACGCCTCGAAGAAATCCATGTCCACAATGGCCGCGCCGGTCGCCACAATGGCATCGATCATGCCGCACTTGACCATATCGACGTACACCTGCATGCACCCGCCGGCCGATGTGCTCCCCGCAAGGGTCAGGATATTGGCAGAATTCTTCTCGTTGATCATCTTGACCAGGATATCCGCGGCGCGCGCCGCATCGCGGGACGTAAAGGACATGTCGCGCATCGCGTCAACGATCTTTGTTGCGTCAAACGACTTGATGTCCACATGCTTGACAACATTCTTCAAAAGATCCTTCTTTTTCATCGCTTCATGTCTCCTTGTTAGACAGGGGTGCGCCCCGTTCATCCCTTAAAAAATCAAAATCCGCGGAAGATCATGTCCCGCGGATATGAAAAAGCTGTGGCCCGGTCATGTGCGGTTAACGGACGCTCAATACAGGATAGATATAATTCGAGAAACAGATCGCCACCAGGGCCGTCCCGTATTTCTTTTTCGGGATAAAGCTCTGGGTGGTCAGCTTTTCATCGCGCAGCTCGTACTCTTCCTCAAACCCGTTCTTGTAAAGTGTCTGGAGGCTCGCATGCAGCTGGTCCCCCGCTTCCTGGGCCGTCAGGGATCCGTTATACTCACAGACCAACCCGCCGTAACGTTGGCGGGTCTTGCGGTTGTAAAGCCAGCCGTAAATGATGCCCGCCGTGGCACGCACGCCTTTTTCCATGCTCGCGCAGGCCATGATAGTCTCCAGCACACACCCATGAACCAGGTCTTTGGGCTTGGGGATCTGCCGCGCAATACCCGGCATGATCGACGAATAGGTCATGATGTTATAACGTTCGATCCCGGCATCGCGTAAAGCGAGGTGGAAGGAACCGGCGTGGACCGTAATGTCGCATTCACCCACGCCGCTTGTCACAAAATAATCCTTGGGAATTCGGGCGCCGATGGTCAACGACTGGAATTGTTTTTCATTGACCAGCCCTTCGGCGTCAAGAACCACATCATCCAGATTGACCGGGACGCTGGCAACGGCATGCGCGGTATTTTTCATTTCTCCTTGATCCTTCTTTCCATTTGTTGGCGGAAAAACTAATAAAGAAACTGACACATGTCGCCGGATAAGATGCCGCCGAAATCCCCTGCGGCATCCTGAATCCTATTTTATCCAAAAATTTCTCCGGTCCCTGAAAAATTTCAAAAATTTTTTACCAAGGACAATGCGCCATGCCAGGGGAAAAACGATCCCCTTTTTTCCGTCGAGAACAGGATGAAATGAAAAAGACCTTAACGGAACCGGAAAAGATAGATGAAAATCTAACACCAAATCACATTCTTTGCAAATAAAAATTTCATTCGGTTAAGAAAAAGGAGCGCCAGCCTCACGCCCCATCGGGATCAAAAATGAAAATTGACACTCGCGGCGAGCGCCTCCCCGGCCCCGCCGGCCCATTCGAGGTTAAGCCATACGTTGGAAGACAGCGGGATGTCAGCGCCAACGACCGCATCAAAACGCCGCCGCTCATCCATATAAACACGATCCGCATCGTTGTTCAAGCGGTGCAGATAATCCGTAGTCCCGTAACGGACGCCGGTATAAGGTGTTAATTGGCGCAGATCCCAGGAGACGAGCGCCGACCCCTGCCAGTCATCCAGGATGGCATTGTGTTTCACCCCGCCGCCCTTGACGGTTTTAGGATGGATACTGATATGCTGGAACCCGCCGACTACTTTTAATGGGCCATTCTGGTAAACCCTCGCGCGAAAGCCGTACCCGCCGCCCCAGACGGGCGTATTGTATTTGATCTTGTCCCCGTTGCCGTCCACATGTTCAATAGTACCCGTACTGGCCTTGAGATCCAGGCTGAGCCAATCAGTCACGCCATAAGAAAGAAGGACATGCCCCTGACGGCTGGTCATATCGCCGTTATCCTTGTTAAGGTCCCTGTCCAGGATGGCGTAATACTGAAGGCCCCAGAAAACCTGCTTCTGCTGCGGCATCCTGGTGCCGTACGCCGGTGCGGCAGATACCGATGGGACAGCGGCAACGAACGCGATCCCGATCATGATCCATTTACGCATCAATCCCCCCTTGAGTCCGACAAGGCATCCTAGATGAACCACCCCTGCAACACATTAAAAAGATATCCGGTGAGAATAATCCCCGCCGTTGTCACACCAAAGAAAACCATGATAAGCCTGAGCGTCATCGCCCGGCGAAGCATGACGGCTTCCGGCAGGCTGAGGGCCGAGATCGCCATCATGAAGGCCAGCGCTGTGCCCAAAGGCACACCCTTTTGAAAAAGCGCCACAGCGATCGGCACAATGGCCGCACAGCTGCCGTACATCGGCACACCGATAAGAACCGCCAGCGGCACGGACCAGACGCCCGTGGAATGAATGACCGCTTCGATCGCCGTCTGAGGCACATAATTGTGGATCACCGCTCCCAGGGCCACACCGGCCAGCACCCACAGCCAGATCTTGGCCAGGATCTCGGTCACTTCGCCCCAGGCAAAAAGAAGCCGGCCTTTAAAAGCCGTAAACGTAACGACCGCAGGCGCATCGGCGCCAGGCGCTATAAAATCCGTCACAAGAAACCTTTCCAGGTTCATCCGCGCCAGGACCATGCCGGCACAAACACCGATCATGATCCCGCTGAGTGTGTAAAGCACCGCGATCTTCCAGCCGAAAAACGCGGCCATCAACACCACCACATATTCATTGACCAAGGGTGAGGTGATCAAAAACGCGAACATAACACCCAGCGGCGCCCCTGCCTTCAAGAAAGCGAGAAAGATCGGGATCGATGAACACGAACAGAACGGGGTGACTGCCCCAAAAAGAGAGGCGGCCATATACCCTGTGATCCCGCGCGCCGCCATGACGCGCTTCATGCGCCGGGTATCCACATACGTACGCACAACGCCGATCACAAAAATAACCGCGGCCAGAAGCGCCAGGATCTTCACCGTATCGTAAAGAAAAAACTGGACTGTTTCCCCCAGCCGTGACGCCGGATCAAAACGTAAAATACCGAAGGTCACCCAGCGGGTGAATGTCAGCAGCATTTCTTATTCCCCGGCGCTTCCGATTTCGGACCGCAGCAGCATGACCCGCAACTTGAGGCTTTTTGTTCCATCTTTTTATCCAGCGCCTCAAACAGGCGCGCCAAGAAACCCTTCTTTACAGCTCCCTTTTTTTCTTCTGACATAAAAACCTCCATTTAATAATTGTCTGACAGCACTACTCACCCTGTGCGGCGGCGGATTTTTCACACGCCTTCTTTTTCTCTCCGGTCAACTTCCTGCAGTCCGCGGGCTTTTGTTTATCCTGATGTTTGTTGTTGCCGGTCTTTTTATCCACGGCCGCAACTTTTTCGCACGCCTTCTTTTTTTCTCCGGTCAATGCCGTGCAATCTTCCTTTTTATCTTCCTTCTTATCTTCATTCTTGTTTTCTGGCTTGTCTTGCTGCGTCGAGGCGTCATCGCTTTTTTTACCCATGATGGCGTTATGCCGCGCTTCCCGCTGCTGATGAAGTATCTCGTTAGCCCCCTTGCGCTGGATACCCGCCTCGACAAGCCCTGCCGACATCGCCAGGAAAACAACACACACCGCAAGCACAATATTTTTTGCCATGGGCACTCCTTTTTGATGCTGTGTTAAATTCTCTATCCCGAAAACCGGGATTGTGTTAATATTTCTGCCGCTGTCCCCTTAGCTTAATGGATAAAGCACAAGCCTCCGAAGCTTGGGATGAGGGTTCGATTCCCCCAGGGGACGCTTATTTCAAACATGCCGCCTTCTTCAATTCTAGACACTTCCCACTTTTTTACAATCTTTCTTACGCAGGGATCTGCTGGGAAAGGCAATGACATGTCCCCAGGCCGACGATGATGGCACTGGCGTCAACAGGCACGATCTTCCTGGTCTTGAAAACACCCCGCAACACACGGATCGCCTCCTTGTCCTGGGGGCAGTTAAAGACCGGAAGAAGAACGATACCGTTGGCGATATAGAAATTCGCATAACTGGCAGGCAGGCGTTCGTCCTTGCGATAATATACCGGCCTGGGCATAGGCAGGGTGACAATGCGAAACGGCCGGCCCTCCAGGTCACGGAAATTTTTCAAGGCCGCAAGATTTTCGGCCAGGATGCTGTGATTGGCATCGGCCGTATTGTCCTCCACCACGGTGATGATCGTCCGGGCATCGGCAAAACGGGCAATATCGTCAATGTGGCCGTTGGTATCATCCCCCGCAACACCGTCCTTGAGCCAAAGGATCTTCTCGACGCCAAAGCCAGACCTGAGTAATTTTTCGATCTGCTTTCTGGACAAGGAAGGATTCCGGTTCTTGTTGAGGAGGCATGCTTCCGTGGTCAAGAGGATGCCGGCGCCGTTGACATCGATCGATCCGCCTTCCATGACCCATGGAAAAGAAAAACACTCCATCCCCAAAAACGCGGCCATCTTGCGGGCAATGCGGTTATCCTTCGCGCAGGGATACTTCCCGCCCCAGGCATTGAAAATCCAGTCCGTGGCAATCACGCGCCCCGTCCCCGCATGCTTGAGGAAGATCGCACCGTGATCGCGGCACCAGGCATCATTCGTCGGAAAACGGTGCAGGAAAACATTCCCCCCCACCTTGCGCCGGGCCAGCTGCCGGCCCAGGGCACGCTCGGCCAGCATGTCATTGACATTGATATGCACGTCCTCAACCTTGGCGAGAGCGGCAACAATATCCGCGAAACCCGCCTGGGCGCCCTTTAAAGCCGTGAAAAAACTTTTTGGATTATGGGGATAGGAAAGCCATGTGCCCCGGTGCGGTTCCCACTCGGCCGGCATACGAAAACCACGTGCAGCCAGATCAGGCACCGATACCTTATTCATCGACATAACGCTTGAGAAGGTCGCCGTAACTGTCAATGCGCCGGTCGCGCAAGAACGGCCACTGCACGCGCTTGGACGCGATGACATCAAGGTCCACAGGGACCACCAGGGCTTCTTCCCGGTCCAGCGGCGCGCGGTCAAGGACCGTGCCGTAGGGATCGGCCACAAAACTGCGGCCCCAGAATTCGATGCCGTCTTTTCCGTCGGGGTTTGGTTCGAAACCCACCCGGTTGGCGGCCGCCACATAACAGCCATTGGCAATGGCATGGGAACGTTGGATCGTTTCCCAGGACGCGTACTGACGTTCGCCATACACAGCCTTGTCGGAAGGCAGCCACCCGATGGCCGTGGGATAAAAAATGATCTGGGCCCCCATGAGCGCGGTGGCGCGCGCCGCCTCGGGATACCACTGATCCCAGCAGATGAGGACGCCGATATCCGCATATTTCGTCCGGAATACCTTGTACCCAAGATCTCCCGGCGCAAAATAGAACTTCTCGTAAAACTGGGGATCATCGGGAATATGCATCTTGCGGTACTTGCCCAGGTATTTCCCATCCGCGTCGATCACCGCCGCCGTATTGTGGTAAACGCCGTCGGCGCGCTTCTCGAACAAAGACGCCACCAGCACCACCTTGTGCTTTTTGGCAAAAGCGGACAATTCCCGTACCGTGGCAGATTTCTCGGTCACAGGTTCCGCGAGCTTAAAAAGATCGTAGGATTCGTGCTGGCAAAAATAGGGCGACTTGAAAAGTTCCTGAGTGCAGATGATCCTGGCGCCTTTCCTGGCCGCAAGCGTCATCAATCCCAGGGTCTTGTCGAAATTTTTTTTCAACGTGCCTGAACATGTTGTCTGGATCAGGGCAATACCGACTTTGGACACACTAACCTCTTCTGTAAGGAATTTTCTGTATTCTACACAAAATGAACGGGATTGCAAGCAAAGCCCCGCTCGATCAGGCGCAGCCGTCCTTGAGCGCTTCAAGGGCTTCCCAACGGTGATAAGCTTCCAGGATCTCGAAACTCAAGGCTTCGGATCTGGCTTTGACGCGGGCGATTTCCTGCGGATCTTTCTTGTAAAATTCAACATCAGCCAACAGGGCACACAGAGCCGCCTGTTCGGCTTCCAGTTTTTCGATCTTTTTGGGGCTGTTTTCCAGCTCACGGCTGTCCTTGAAGGAAAGCTTGGACACCGTGCGGGGCTTCTCGGGCGCCGCCGGACGCGGCAGGTCCTGGTGGTCATTCTTCGGTGCAGACGCGGCGGCTGCCGCCTTACGCTGGCTTAACCAGTCATCATAACCGCCCGGATATTCATTCACCTCACCGCCGCCTTCAAGGACAATGGTCGAGGTCACGACATTATTGAGAAATGCCCGGTCATGGCTGACCAAAATCAGTGTCCCGTCATATGCCACCAGAAGCTGTTCAAGCAATTCAAGGGTTTCCATGTCCAGGTCATTGGTCGGCTCGTCCATGACGAGCAAATTGGCCGGGCGGGTGAAAAGCCGGGCCAATAACAGACGGTTGCGCTCCCCCCCGGAAAGGACCTTGACCGGTGTCCGGGCGCGGTCAGGAGAAAAAAGAAAATCCTCAAGATAGCCAATGATATGGCGCGGCTTCCCGTTGATGAGGACCGTATCACTGAGGCCGGCGATGTTCTCCATCACGGTCTTTTCCTCATCGATCGCCTCGCGCATCTGGTCGAAATAAGCGATCTGAAGATCCGTTCCCAGGCGGATGGTGCCCTTGGAGGGGGCCTGTTTCCCGATCAGGATTCGCAGCAGCGTGCTCTTGCCCGAACCATTGGGTCCAATGACGCCGATCTTGTCGCCCCGCATGATATTGACGGAAAAATCCCGGATCAGACTAAGGTCATCATAGGTCTGGCCCAGGCGCGAAGCCTTGATGACCAGATGCCCCGATGCATCTGTTTCCTGGAGCCGAAACTTGACCTGGCCTTCCCGTGAACGCCGCGCCTGACGCACCGCCCGCATTTCCTCAAGCGCCTTGACACGGCCTTCGTTACGGCACCGGCGGGCTTCCACACCGCGGCGGATCCATACCTCTTCTTCACCGAGCCTCTTGTCGAAGCGCTCCTGGGACGAGGTTTCCATGCGCAGCGCCAATTCCTTACGCTCCAGGAATGTGCGGTAATCGCATGACCAGCTCATCAGATGCCCGCGATCCAGTTCAATGATACGGTTGGCCACATGCTCCATGAACATGCGGTCATGGGTCACAAAAAAGACCGTACCGGGGTATTTCCTGAGAAAGCCCTCGAGCCATTCGATCGAATCGATATCCAGATGATTGGTGGGCTCATCGAGCAAAAGAACGTCGGGCTTCAGGACAAGCGCCCGCGCCATGAGAACACGCCTTTTTTGCCCGCCGGAAAGGCACGCAAAATCCACTGACATGTCAAGCTTCATCCTGGCCGCGACCTCTTCGATCTGATGATCAAGCTCCCAGCTGTGGGTGCGGTCGAGTTCGGCCTGCAGGGCGTCCAGCCGGCCCATGAGTTCGGGGGTGTGTTCCGTATGCAGGCGCTGGCTGACATGATGATAATCGCTCAAGAGCGTGGCACGCGCCCCAAGGCCGGAAGCGACAATATCAAACACGTCTCCCTGAAGGTCCCGCGGCACTTCCTGCGCCAGAAACGCCACACTCACGCCTTTTTGATGAACAACCTGGCCGCTGTCCACCCCGATGACGCGGGCCATGGCCTTCATCATCGTGCTCTTGCCTGAACCATTGCGCCCCAGCAGCGCCGTACGTTCGCCGGATTCCAGCTGAAGGGAAAGCTTGTCGAAAAGTTTCGGCCCGCCAAAAGCGAGGGATATTTCCTGGAGACTGATCAACGCCATAATGCCTTCACACGAACATGGCCGGATGTCATAACCGCGCCAATACAGCGGTCAAACAGCTTTCGGCCATGAAGCCTGTCCCTTCAAAATCGGCATCCTGCCCCAGGCACTGAATGTCGCTTAATTTACGCCCCTTGGCAGCCGTTTTGACAAGGCTCTGCAGATGCGAATGGATCATCTCGCTGTGATTGGTGGCCACAAAGAAGACCCCGTCGGGTTCAAGCAGTTTGACACACATGGCCGCCGCCTGCGGCAGATCCTTCTTCACAATGAACATCTTCCCTTCAAAGCGCGCAAAAGACGGCGGATCCAGGATGATCATGTCGAAACGGTTGTCCTTCTTGATGCCCCGCTCAAGGTATTCAACGGCATCCGCACGGATAAATTCGTTCTTCTCGGGTATCAATCCGTTAAGTTCATAATTCACCCGTGCCCGGTCGAGGACCTTGCGGCTGACATCCACGTTGACAACCGACGCCGCGCCTTGCTTGCGGCAATGCACGCCAAAGGCACAGGTATAGGCGAAAAGATTGAGGACCCGCCGCCCCTGGGCCAGCGCCGCCACACGCCGGCGGTTGGCACGCATATCCAGGAAAAGGCCCGTGTTGAGCGTATCGTTCATATCCACGCTGAATTTTACGCCGTACTCCTCGACGATGGTCGCGGACAGCCCCTCGATCCACACACGCGTGGTCAGGTCTTCAGCCCGGGAAGAAGCCGTCTTGGTGCGGTCCTTAATGACAAAATACAGCGCCCCCAGGCCTTGCACAAAATGCGTGAGCGTTGCCTTCTCTTCCAGCCAGCGCTCCTCAAAGACCTGGGCCACAAAATGACGGTCATACTGTTCCAGGACAAGGCCGTCGAGGCCGTCCCCGTACCCGTTGACAATGCGCAGGGCATTGGTAACGGCACGCAAGGGCGCACGCTTTTCCCAGGCTGTTTCAAGAAGGCCCAGCAGCGGGGTGTCCATGTCAGACCCCGATCTGGTCAAGCATGGCTTTATTGGTGGGAAATTTGGAAAGGCGTTCGACCAACGACTGCATGGCTTCCGCCGGATTCAGGTCAGCCAGGGCCCGGCGGAGCATCTGGATCTTCTGATGTTCGGGCGGGGGAAGCAGGAGTTCCTCGCGGCGCGTGCCGCTTTTGGAAATATTGATCGCCGGGAAAATACGGCGCTGGGAGATCTCGCGCGCGAGCACGACCTCCATGTTGCCCGTCCCCTTGAATTCCTCGAAAATAACCTCGTCCATGCGGCTGCCGGTCTCGACCAAAATGGTCGCCAGGATCGACAGCGACCCGCCGTTCTCGATCTTGCGCGCGGCCCCGAAAATGCGGCGCGGGACTTCAAGCGCCCGCGCATCCAGGCCGCCCGATATCGTGCGCCCGCCGTTACGGCATTCCGCGTTATGGACACGCGCCAGGCGTGTGAGCGAATCAATGAGGACCATCACATTGGCACCCGCCCCGGCTTCCCGGATGGCCTGGCGCATCAGGGTGTCCGCAGTGGCCACATGGTGGTCATATTCCTGGTCAGTGGAGGAAGCGCGGACATCGGCGGTAATGCTGCGGCGAAAATCCGTGACCTCTTCCGGGCGTTCATCGATGAGAAGGCAATAAAGCTTCATCGCCGGGCACGCCGCAGCCACAGCCTGGCAAATATGTTTCAGGAAAGTCGTCTTGCCGGAACCGGGAGGCGCCACGATCAGCCCCCGCTGGCCCATGCCGATAGGGCAAATCAGGTCCATCGCCCGCATGGTCAGCTCGCGGCTGCCATCCTCAAGGCGGATGCGCGGGGCAGGATCAACGGGGGTGCCGGCAAAGAAAAGGCGCTCCGCCTCGTCCATGGGCGGCCGTGCTGGCGCGTGACGTATCGGGGAACCCTGACGGGACGCGGCATGCCGCGGGCCGCGGCTGCCCTGTTGCGTGCGTTGATGGTCTGGAAATTTTTTCATGAATGTATTGGGGACTCAACTAAGTATTGGATTCAGTATACCATGGGGAAATGGCTATGCCGCAAGGAAGATGTAAAAAAGCCCTTCAACTTTTCAGCTGAAGGGCTTTCCTACAGAACTTTCAAAGCTATTACAGCTTCACGACGTTCTTGGCCTGCTCGCCTTTGGGGCCCTGCGCGATCTCAAACTCGACCGCCTGGCCGTCGCTCAGCGTTCTGTGGCCTTCACCCTGGATCTCGCTGTGATGCACGAAGACATCCTTGCCAGACTCCGGTGTAATAAAGCCAAACCCTTTTTTGTCGTCGAACCACTTCACTTTTCCTTTGACCATGAAACCTTCTCCTTGTTATTGAATTTGAGCAAATGCTGGCGGATCCAACAAAAAACCACTACGGTAGGAACTCCTGCCCTGCGGTCTAAAAGATCACTTCACCAATTTGCTCAGGCTCAAGTATGCAACAAATAAATTATTTGTCAAGAAAATAATTTTCGTGCTCCGCCATTCCGGGCCTTGAGGGCGAAAAATCGCAAGACATGCAAACCCATCATATATGAAATCCGATCCTGGGCTTGGGCAAAACGGGCGGGGAATATTATTTGATCACGCCGCGGCTGATGTGCGCGTTCTTGATGGTGGTCGGGCCGCCGTTATGGTAGAGCGCGGTGATGTCCGTCTGGGTCAAAGCGCGGTTATAGATGCGGACATCATCGATGGAACCAAGGAAGAATTGAGCAACACTATATACAGGCGATACAGCCCCAATAACCCACGGTTCTCTGGTTGTGTTAAACTGTGTCGCCGGAATAGTCGAAGGCCCGGCTTCCAGCCCTCCATCAACATAAAGATACATTTTTCTGTTAACGGCATCATAAACACCCACGAAATGATGCCAATTATTATCAGTCCGGCTAACAACACCCGCAGACGAGTAGGCGGCAGCACCATCATCTACCAAGAAAGCAGCATGCCCGGTCGTACGCTGGGTCCACATGATTATATATCGCCGATTTTCACTGCCTTGATTCAATCCATTATCTCGCCTTAAAATGTTATGATAATCATCACTCCCGTTTATTTTAGCCCACGCGGCGAGCGTAAAACTTCCATTACCAACCGTCGGAAGGGCGCCTGTTTCCGGCAAAGCCACCTATTGATACGTCCCGTTAAAACTGACCGCCCCGCCGAACTTGCCGCTGGCCCATGCCGGATTATGCACCAATGTCCCCGGATTCCCCCTGCCCGACGCATCTCGTGCCGTTGTGCCGCTTGTTTCATCCAGCTGCCAGTACCCCACCAGCCCCGTCGTAATATCCGCGGCGTGGGCAGAAGGCGGAACTATTACTAAAAACAGTACTAAAAGAAAAGATTTATAAGACATGAAAGATCGGAAGTCCGCGTAGTTTCTTGTCAAACGTATAGGTTATCAATCCCCGGTGAGCGCCCGCATAGCCGATGAGGGCGTCGCTGAAATCCAGTTTACTGCTGGCACGGCATGCTGTGACGGCATCGCGGACTTTAACATCATTCTCGATCGTAAAAGAAGGGCATGCGAGGATATCTGCAACCGCGTCATAAAAACGCACAGGTTTCCATGCATAAAGGCTGGTCAACACCCAATTCATTTCGAGGATCACAAGCGTGGCGACAAATATATCCCCCTCACCCGCATGCTGACGGAACAAATGTTCAACCTTGATCCCTTGTTCCTTATCGTCTTTGGTCAGGAACCTGACAAGGAGATTGGTGTCAACCGCGATCATGACGCCACCGCCGCCTTGCCCCAGCCTTTACGGATCACCTCATCCATAGCCTCAACAGATACCGGCCTGGGAGGCACCGTCCTGTACTTCCTGGAGAGCGTCATGATATCCACCGCATGGCGACGGGATGGCAAAATGCGGACAACATCCTTCCGGACATCAAAGACGATCGAATCCCCGGCGCCAATACCGAGGGCTTCCTTGATCATGTCGGGGATCGTAACCTGACTCTTTGAGGTAAGCTTGAATTCCCTGGTCATCATAAGGCCACTCCTTGACGCCTGCATGTCTCATCTGAACAGCGATATCCCTGACCGAAGAACAGCATAACACCCGGCAGTAATACTTTCAAGTATTACTTATGCCCTGGCAAACTCCGCCCGCTGGGTTTTGACACGCTCGTCGGACAAATAATCATCAAAGGTCGTGCCCGTACGGTCGATCATGCCCCTGGGCGTGATCTCGATGATCCGGTTGGCCACGGTCTGGACCAGCTCATGGTCATGCGACGAAAAAAGGATCGTACCCTTGAAGCGCCTGAGCCCGTCGTTGAGAGCGGTGATCGATTCCAGGTCCAGGTGATTGGTTGGCTCGTCGAGGATGACGACATTGGGCTTCATGAGCATCATGCGCGAGAGCATGCAGCGCACTTTCTCGCCGCCCGAGAGCACCCTGGCGGGCTTCTGGGATTCCTCACCCGTGAAAAGCATTTTGCCCAGAAACCCGCGGATAAAGATCTCGGATTTCTCTTCCGAATACTGGCGCAGCCAGTCAACGATGCTCAGGTCGGACTTGAAATATTCCGCGTTATCTTTAGGGAAATATGCGCGCTTGGTCGAAAACCCCCATTTAAAAGTCCCGCTATCCGGCGGGAGCTCCCCCATGAGCACCTGGAACAGCGTTGTCTTGATCAGGTCATGCGAACCCACCAACGCAACCTTGTCGCCTTTCTGGATCGTCAAAGACAATTTCCTGAACATGACCTGCCCTTCCACCGATTTGGACAGATCAACGACATCCAGAAGATCATTGCCGGCCTCGCGCTCCTGTTCAAAATGAACATACGGATACTTCCGTGACGAGGGCTCGATATCTTCAATCGTAAGCTTCTCCAGGACCTTCTTGCGGCTGGTAGCCTGACGGGATTTCGACAGGTTCGAACTGAAGCGCGCAATGAAATCCTGAAGCTCCTTGCGCCGGTCCTCGATCTTCTTGTTCGCCTCGCTGCGCTGTTTGGCGGCCAGGCGGCTTGATTCCGACCAGAACGTGTAATTCCCGGAGTAGATCTTCACCTTTCCGAAATCAATATCAGCGATATGCGTGCAAACATTGTCAAGGAAATGGCGATCATGCGAAACCACAATGGCCGTATTCTCGAACCTGGACAGGAAATCCTCCAACCACATGCACGTTTCCACATCAAGATGGTTGGTCGGCTCATCCAGCAACAGGATGTCAGGATTCCCGAAAAGCGCCTGCGCCAGAAGCACGCGCACCTTATCGCCGCCTTCAAGCTGTTTCATCTGCTGGCCATGTGCTGCCGTTGGGATGCCAAGTTCCGCCAGAAGTTTTCCGGCGTCGGATTCGGCGTCCCAGCCGTTCATTTCCGCAAATTCGGCTTCCAGTTCGGAAACACGCATCCCGTCCGCGTCGGAAAAATCCGGCCTGGCGTAGATCGCGTCTTTTTCCATCATGACATCGTAAAGCTTCTTATGCCCCATGATGACCGTTGTCAACACCGGGTACTCATCGAACGCGAACTGGTCCTGCCGCAGGACCGACACGCGCTTGCCCGGGGTAACCGCCACACTGCCTTCCGTCGAATCTATTTCGCCGGAAAGGATCTTGAGGAACGTGGACTTCCCCGAACCATTGGCCCCGATGAGCCCGTAACAATTACCTTGTGAAAAAACAATATTGACGCCGGAAAAAAGTTTCCGCTGGCCGAACTGCAGCGTTACGTTGTTAACCGTGATCATGCCTGCTGCCTCTCTGTTTGAAATACCGCTTCATATCCTGTTTCCCCAGAAGGCGCAGGGCCTTGTCGATCAAGGGCGCACTGCCCGGATTCCGGGACTGTACGAGCGCGCGCTGCATGGCGCGCTCCGCTTCCTGTTTTGGAACATACACGCTTTGACCGGTCAGAGGGTGCCTGCCCGTATGGTACATGCACGCGGCAACGGTCATGGGCAAAGGTAAAAAGTCCTGCACCTGTTCCGGGTGCATTCCGTGAGACAAAAGCGTTGTCGCGCAATCCAGCGCGTCTTCCAGGCGCGCGCCAGGATGAGCGCTCACAAAATAATTCACCAGATACTGCCGCTTCGCGAGGCCTGCGTTGATCTTCTTAAAAAGCCGGACAAAAGCCTCGTAACGGGCATAGGGCGGTTTGTTCATATACGCCAGAACGGTATCGGAAGTATGTTCCGGCGCCACTTTCATCTGGCCGCTCACATGATACCGGCACAGGGTTTTAAAATATTCCCCAGCCTCCGGATCAAGCAGCAGATCATAGCGCAAGCCGCTCTGCACGAACATGTGCTTGACGCCCGGCACACGGCGTATCGCTTCATACAGCGACAGCGCCTGCCCGCACCCCAGTTTAAGCGACGGGCATTTGGACGGCATCAGGCACTGCTTGTCATGGCAAGCTCTTCCTTTATCCCAGTTAGCACACCTGGCGCCGTATAAATTGGCGGTCGGGCCGCCCACATCCTGGATCGTACCCCGAAAGGCCGGGTCATGCGCCAGGCGCTCGGCTTCCCGTAAAATAGACGCAGGGCTGCGGCTCTGCACGATCCTCCCCTGATGAAACGTGATGCCGCAAAAACTGCATTCTCCGGGACATCCACGCAGGGCCGTGATGGACCAGCGCACCGTTTCCAGGCCTTTCACGCCGCCCAGGGCTTCATACGACGGATGCCAGGCACGTGCATACGGAAGATCATACCCGGCATCAAGCTCTTGAGGCGTCAATGGCAACGCCGGCGGCAGCTGCAACACCCATTGGTCGGCATGCGGCTGGACCAACGCTTTGCTCTCGGATGGCGACATCTGGGCATACGCCAGGCGAAACGCCGTGTTAAACGCCTCCGGGTCAGCGCTGACCTCCTCAAACGAAGGAAGATAAACGGTGCCGGCCGGAATTTCCGCGGGTTTCACCCGCACCACCGTGCCGCGCACATCCCGGATCGACGCCATGGCCTCGCCCTGCGCCAGGCGTGCCATGACTTCGGTAACGGGCTTCTCACCCATCCCGTAAATGATCATGTCCGCCTTGGCATCGATCAGGACCGAACGGCGCACCGCATCATCCCAATAATCGTAATGCGCCAGGCGCCGCATGCTCGCCTCGACCCCGCCCAAAATCACCGGCAGGCCCTTGAACGCGGCACGCGCGCGGTTGGCGTAAACAATCGCGGCGCGATCAGGCCGCAGGCCGTCCTTGCCGCCGGGCGCGAAATCATCCCCGTAACGCCGGCGCTTGTTGGCCGTGTAATGCGCGACCATGGAATCCACGTTGCCCGCGCTCACGCAAACACACAAACGTGGACGACCCAGGCGCGTGAAATCATCAAGAGACCGCCAATCGGGCTGAGCAATAATACCCACACGATAACCTTTGCTCTCCAAAAGACGCCCGATCAGGGCTGTACCATAGGAAGGATGATCCACATAGGCATCGCCGCTGATGATAATAACGTCGAGCTCCGACCACCCCCGAGCCGACACCTCATCGAGATACATGGGAAGAAAGGAAGATTTTTTCATAACGCCCTCCCTGCCGCACCGGCAGCGGAACAGCGCCATTATAGGAGCGATTGCGGGTTTGTCGATGAAATATTACTTGATGCCCAACAGAGCCGCCACATCAGCCACCGGGCGCATGCTCATGATAACCGGCGTAAGGCCGGCGATATGGCCCAGGCTGTCCAATTGATAAGAATATGACATATCAGCTTTTTTACCGATACTTTGTATCTTCAAATTCCGGGCATTAAGATCAATACCACCCACACGCTCTGCCTTATCTATTTGCTTGAGCTGGTCAAGATTATACTCAGCAGCTTTCGCCATCAACGGCAAGCGAGCTTTTTCAATAACATCAGGATACTTCTTCGCAAAACTTGAAGTTTTCAATCTTGCTATCATCTGAAGCACTTGTTGAAAGCAGTTCCGGGATGCAGCATACCACTTCCCATTTGCTGCATTAACCCCGGAGGTCATCAAAGAATTAACAGTTTTAATCCCGGCAAAGAATACACTTGCACTCTGCTTATCTTCAGGTTGAATAATAAAAGTATACGTATTTCCTGAACCTGAAGAATTACTTTTACCAAGATTTTGATTATGCTCTGCGGCTTGAATATTCTTTTTCGCTATCTGCTCCTTGCTCCGGCAATATGCAATGAAACCATCAATATCTTTTATAACATACCGATATACAACAATATCCCGCGACAGCAACGCCCGCAGAGCGGCCGCACGGGTCGCGCCTTCTGTATATTTCACAATCGCTTCCGCATATTTGGCTTGTGAAAATAACACATTTCCTGCTTTAAAAACTTCTTCCATCGTTGATTTATCCAAGGAATATCTATTATAAAAAAACTCCCGGTTATACGAAAGACCGCCCTGCCCAAATTTGATCACAGAATACTTCTTGTTCAAATCCTCCCGTGTCCGAAAGTTCTGATTATCAAAAGGAAGCCGTTTTTGTAAAGAATAAATCCCTTCTTCTGATACCTTCTTGTAATACTCATCCAAAACAAAGGGCCGGGTCATAATAAACCCGTCCTGGGTATTCGTTGAAAGGTCAAGCCATTGAACCTTTCCTCCACCCACATGAATGATATTCATGGCATGCGTCCATTGCCGTGAGCCCACATCCATAACCTCCACAATATCCGCTGACTGCCCCATCAGGAACGTAAACAACCTGCTAAAACCAAGACAAATAGCTCTTTTGGTAACCACAATGCGATCAAGGCTTCCTCCTTGCAGTATCAAATCATAATTCCTGACCAGCGCCATATCATATGTGACGCCCAGCGATCGGGCAGATTTGATAAAATACGCCAGCGCGATAACTTTCTCCTGAAGAGTCTTCCCCTCAAAACCAGGCCCGACCCTGGAACGAAACTGCCGGAGTGAATCTTCCGTGGCCTTACCCCAGCCATAGACGCTTGAAACCTGTGTCAGCAAAGGATCACGCTGAGTCCCTGGCCTTGGCGCCGCAACGCTTTCCAGTGTTACCGACACCGTCATCAGCGTTAACACCGTCAGCATACGAAAAAGTTTCCCAAGAATCTGAGCATCATCCGAATTCTTCAGAACTTTCAGCCCGGCATTCTTAATTCCTGAAAGACCACCGGAGAAATATTTCCTGGGAACAGTCTCCCGGCTTACGGGATCATACTGTTCCTTAATAAAGTTATACGCCCCTTGCTTGAACGCCTCAAGGTATTGATGATAGATCCTGGTCTTCTCCTCTTTATCTGCAATATCCACACCGGGTGTCTTGTTCTGGTCCACATACACCTTACCCAGGAGACTTTCCCTGAGATTACGCTTGAACCATGTTGCCAGGATCATGGAATAATAGATCTGACGCAATGGCGCAAAGGAACGCCCTTCATTCACCTCCTGCTCAAGCACAGGAATAATGACCTCGCGCATCAGCTGATCGGAAAGATCAGTAACGGATGCATGGTCAGCTGGCGCCGAAGCGCCGTTCTGCATGGCCAAATAATCCGCCTCAAGCATGACCTTCAACTTTGTTCCAACCACAAAAGCCTTGTCGCCATTCTCATAGACAGTGGCATCTTCAGGGGTGATCCATACCTTGTTGATCATATCCACCGGCACATCCGTTACCCCGAACTGCGCATACGCCTGGGCGTAAACCTTGTCCCAAAATTTGGTACCCAAAGGTTTTTCCGGATCAGTCAAGGCGCTTGCCGTCTGTTTCAGCAGATAATCCAGTGACAGCAAATCCCGCCCCATTTCCGTCTCACCAAACTTCCTGGGGATGATACGGTCCGGTTCCAACGGCGAAAGGTTGACCCACATCTCATCCTCCGGCGTGGTGAGCGACGCCAGGAAATATTTGATCAACTTGTTCGATTCTTTCTTCAAAGCGTCACCCTGCAATCCGGAATCCGCAGGGTCGAGGATAAAATCCATCTTGAGAGGGCTTTGAAGATAAATCTGAATGCCTTTGAGTATCGCCGGATTATAGCCCGGCGCTGTCATGGTAAAACCGGAAGGAATGGCCTGGGCATACAATGGCAGCACATTCAGGGCCATAAACGATATCAGGGTCACACCCGCCATGATTCGTCTTAAAAAATTATCACGCATACCACCCTCTTTCGAATATATTATCCATAGGAACATCTATGAACCCTAAGACCGATGAACACGCCTTGTCATATCGTTGGGAGCCAAATCCAACAGGCACAAGTATGCCATATATATAAGAAAAAACCATCCTGCAGGCCTGTGTCATCAGACTGACGCCAGCTTAAACCAAGCCTGCCCCCATCATCACCAGGATCATACCCCAGGCATGAAGTATCCCTTGACTGGAATATGCCAATAGTAGTATATTATAATCATGCCCACTGCCAATCTCAACGTCCATGCCGTCCAAAAAGCGGGAAAAGTGCTCCGTTCCCTTGCCCATCCCGTGCGCCTGAACCTGATCCAGGCGCTGGCACAGGATAAACATTCCGTGCTTGCACTGGCCCGGGAGCTTGGATTGCCGCAGGCGGTCATTTCCAAACACCTGGGCATCCTCAAAAAGGCCGGGGTGGTCGAATCAAAAGCGGTGCGCAATTTCCGTTATTACCACATCAAACAGCGGGAAGTACTTAAAATCCTGGCCTGTATTTCCAAAACATGTTCCAAGGGAGGTCCCGCATGAGACTTTTAATTGTTGGCGGTGTGGCCGGAGGCGCTTCGGCTGCTGCGCGTGCCAGAAGATTATCCGAGGACGCCGAGATCATCCTCTTTGAACGGGGCCCTTACATTTCCTTTGCCAACTGCGGCCTTCCCTACCACATCGGAGGCGTGATCCAGGACCGTGACCGGCTTTTGATCCAGACCCCGGAGTCTATGCGCGCCCGGTTTAATATCGACGTCCGCATCAACACCGACGTCATCAAGATCGACCGCAGCCATAAACACCTCCTCACCCGGGATCTCATCACCGGTACAGAACGCAAGGAACCTTATGATGCCCTGATCCTCAGCCCAGGTGCGGAACCGCTCCGACCGCCTTTACCCGGCATGGCATCCGCCAAGATCTGCACCCTGCGAAATATGGCGGACATGGACCGCATTAAAAAGATGCTAGACCTGGGCCCTATCCGGCAAGCTGTTGTCATCGGCGGGGGCTACATCGGCCTTGAAATGGCGGAAGCTTTGCGGGAACGGAACATTGAGGTGACGCTGGTGGAATTGAAAGATCAGGTCATGGAACCGCTTGACCCGGAAATGGCGGCCTTCCTCCACCAGGAAATCCTCCTGCGCGGGGTCGACCTGCGCCTGGGGACCGCGGTCAAAGGTTTTTCAGAACACGACGGCAAACTTTACCTGGAACTGAGCACCGGTGAATCCATGCCCTGCGACCTGGCGATCCTTGCGGTGGGCGTGAAACCAGAAAACTCTCTGGCCAAAGAAGCCGGGCTCCAGATCGGCGAACGCGGCGGCATTGTGGTGGACAGCTCCCTGCGGACAAACGATCCCCTCATTTACGCGGTGGGCGATGCGATCGAAGTGCAGGACTTTATCACGGGCCTTAAAGCCTGCGTCCCGCTGGCAGGACCTGCCAACCGGCAGGGACGTATCGCGGCGGATGTGATTTTCGGAAAAAAATCATCCTATACAGCCACCCAAGGCACCGCCATCTGCAAAGTCTTCGGCCTGGCCGCAGGCATGACCGGTGCGAATGAAAAACAGCTTAAACGCCGCGGCCTCCCCCTGGAAAAGATCTACATCCACCCCGGCGACCACGCCGGCTATTATCCCGGTGCGACACCGCTTCACATGAAACTTCTCTTCGACCCGATAACCGGTCGGATCCTCGGGGCCCAGGCTGTCGGAGCCCAAGGGGTGGACAAACGCATCGACGTCCTCGCCGTAGCCCTGCGCGCCGGCCTCACGGTGAACGACTTAAAAGACATGGAACTCTGTTATGCGCCGCCTTACGGATCGGCCAAGGACCCGGTGAATTATCTTGGCTTTAGCGCGTCCAACGTGCTGGACGGAACATGCCGCGTCTGCCATGTGGACGATATGCTCCATCCCCAGCCTGAACAGGAGATCCTGGATGTGCGCACCATCGAAGAAGCCCAGCTCGGAAAAATTTCCGGCGCCATGAATATCCCCGTCGACGATTTGCGGGCAAGATGGCAGGAACTCCCTAAAAGCAAGGAACTGCTGGTCTATTGCAAGGTCGGGTTAAGAGGCTACCTCGCCTGCCGCATCCTCGCCCAGCATGGTTTCAATTGCCGCAACCTTTCCGGCGGCTATGTGACCTATGAAGCCCAGCAAGGGCTTGGACGTAAACTTAACAACGCACCGGTAAAATTAAAAGACGCTACGGGCGCAGTCCCCGTGGATCACGCCATTAAAGAAATCCCCGGTGTCATCCATACCATCGACGCGTGCGGGCTTCAGTGCCCCGGCCCGATCCTGCGGATGAAACAAGCCATAGACCTGGCCGCGCCAGGAGAAAAACTCGAGATCACCGCGGCAGACCCAGGCTTTTCCAGCGATGTGCGCGCCTGGTGCCAGAGCACCGGCCATGAGCTCTGTGACCTAAGGATGAACGGCAACCGCATCACGGCCGTCATCGTCAAGCAAGACCACTGTGCTGTCCATACGCCCCCAGAAGGGCAAAAGGCCAAAACCATTGTTGTTTTCAGCAGTGACTTCGACAAACTCATGGCCGCCTTTATCATCGCCAATGGCGCCGCGGCCATGGGAAGCCGCGTGACCCTCTTCTTCACCTTCTGGGGACTTAATGCCCTGCGCCGATCGGAACATGTCCCGGTCCGTAAAAATCTGATCGAACACATGTTCGGCTGGATGATGCCCCGGGGCGCGGACAAACTCTCTCTGTCCCAGATGCATATGGCGGGTGCGGGCACATGGATGATCAAGGCCATCATGAAACACAAGCATGTCTCTTCCCTGCCGGAACTCATCGCCGCCGCGCGTCAATCAGGAATACGACTCGTGGCCTGCACCATGTCCATGGACCTGATGGGCATCAAGAAGGAAGAACTCATCGACGGCGTGGAAGAAGGCGGGGTCGCCATGTACCTTCAGAATGCGGAACAGGGGAACGTGAACCTGTTCATCTAAACCAACGGCCTTCAAATGATGCGATGTCTTGACGCCGTTGCTGGTGTTTGCCGTCAGTGTTTGATCATTAATAGTGCTCGCACGGGAACAACCCCTATCAACTGAACTTCGCCCTATTCCAAAGAAGCCGGGGACTCCAAAAGCCACTTGTAAACCGGCTTAACCACAATAACCTTCCCCGCCTGCGAGATCTCCTCTTCAGTATCTTCAGTCAGAATAACCGAAGCCTTCAATTTAAGCTCATCCATTGCTTTTAACAAAGCATTGACCTCCCGCTGCCGGGTCTTTTCATTATCAAGGTTATCAGCCACCTGAATAAGAGTCATGTCCTTACGTCCGGATTTAGTCAGAAAATCAACCTCCAGACCATTGGCCGTCTTATAGTAATAGATCTCCGAGAACTTCCTTCTAAGCTCCAGAAAAACAAGATTCTCAAGAAACTTCCCCTTATTCTTCGAGAACTGAAACGCCACAGACTCGGCAAGGCCATTATCAACACAATAAACCTTCTTTAAAGACGCCAACTGCTCTTTCAGCGAATATGAAAACTTCCTGACAAGAAAGATCAAATAACTATTCTCAAGAAAATCCGCATAGCTTTTGATTGTATTCATGCTCCCGACATCCAACACCTTCTTCAAATTATTGTAAGAAAATGTGGTGCCAACATTGCTTAACAAATAAAGTCCCAGCCCCCGCAAAGGCTTCACCTGCTTGATCCCATACCTGGCCACAATATCCCGGTAGAGAATATCTTCATAAACACGCTTTAAAAGATCCGGCTCCTGATATAGTAAGTAACATAATTTAGTTTAACTTCCCGTCGAAGAATGATGAAATTCTGCTCTTGTCTTTCTTCAGAACACTCATAACACCTTCTGTTTTTAAGCGAAGCTCTGCTTTGCTCGTCGCTGTTGAAGCATTCATC